>NZ_JBVING010000010.1:0-323502 GCF_055579465.1 Streptomyces sp. NPDC032745
TGGTGCGTGCGATCGCAAGGCGGAGGAGGGAAGCGACGCGGAGCGTCGTTGACCGACGACAACGCGGCGAGCGTGCGTGCCAGACCCCGCCAGCCTGGGGGCACCTCCCAGCGGTAGCTGGGGGAGGGACTTTGACGACACGACCCAGGACGCGGCACACGACCCTGCCAGTACGGTACGGCGAAGGCCGCCACCCGCAGTGCTGCGGGTGGCGGCCTTCGCCGTACTCGGTGCCCGGTGGCCAGTGACCGGTGCTCAGTGGAAGAAGTGCCGGGTGCCGGTGAAGTACATGGTCACGCCGGCCGCCTTCGCAGCCTCGACGACCTGCTCGTCACGGACCGAACCGCCCGGCTGGACCACGGCCTTGATGCCCGCGGCGGTCAGGATCTCCAGCCCGTCCGGGAAGGGGAAGAACGCGTCGGAGGCCGCGTACGAGCCCTGCGCGCGCTCGGCGCCCGCCCGCTCGACGGCGAGCTTCGCCGAGTCGACGCGGTTGACCTGGCCCATGCCGACGCCGACCGAGGCGCCGTCCTTGGCGAGCAGGATCGCGTTGGACTTGACGGCCCGGCAGGCCTTCCACGCGAAGGCGAGCTCGGCGAGCTCCTCCGGGGAGAGGGCGTCGCCGGTGGCGAGGGTCCAGTTCGCCGGGTCGTCGCCCTCGGCCTGGAAGAGGTCGGACTGCTGGAGCAGCGCGCCGCCGGAGATCGGCTTCAGGTCACCGGGCTGGTGCGGGGTGCCGTCGACCTTCAGGACGCGGATGTTCTTCTTCTTGGCCAGGATCTCGACCGCGCCGTCCTCGTACGCCGGGGCGGCGATGACCTCGGTGAAGATCTCCGCGACCTGCTCGGCGAGCTCGACGGTCACCGGGCGGTTGACGGCGATGACGCCGCCGAAGGCCGACAGCGGGTCGCAGGCGTGCGCCTTGCGGTGCGCGCCGGCGACGTCCGCGCCGACGGCGATGCCGCACGGGTTGGCGTGCTTGATGATCGCGACGCAGGGCTCGTCGTGGTCGTACGCGGCGCGGCGGGCGGCCTCGGTGTCCACGTAGTTGTTGAAGGACATCTCCTTGCCGTGCAGCTGCTCGGCGTTGGCGAGCCCGCCCGGCCGGCCGTCCGTGTACAGCGCGGCGGCCTGGTGCGGGTTCTCGCCGTAGCGGAGGGTGGACTTGCGGTCCCACGCGCCGGCCAGGAACTCGGGCAGTACGGCCTCCGGCTCCGGGGCGTACGCATTCGTGAACCAGGAGGCCACGGCGACGTCGTACGCGGCGGTGTGCTGGAAGGCCTCGGCCGCCAGCCGCTTGCGCGCGGTGAGGTCGAAGCCGCCGCCCTGGGCCGCGGCGAGGACGTCGGCGTACCGGGCGGGGCTGGTGACGACGGCGACCGAGGGGTGGTTCTTGGCGGCGGCGCGGACCATCGACGGGCCGCCAATGTCGATCTGCTCGACGCACTCGTCGGGGGTGGCGCCCGAGGCGACGGTCTCCCGGAACGGGTAGAGGTTGACGATCACCAGGTCGAAGGGCTCGATGCCGAGCTCGGCGAGCTGGTTCCGGTGGTCCTCCAGGCGCAGGTCGGCGAGGATGCCGGCGTGCACGCGCGGGTGCAGGGTCTTGACCCGGCCGTCCAGGCACTCGGGGAAGCCGGTGAGCTCCTCGACCTTGGTGACGGGCACGCCGGTCGCGGCGATCTTGGAGGCGGTGGAGCCGGTGGAGACGAGCGCGACGCCCGCCTCGTGCAGGCCGCGGGCCAGCTCCTCCAGTCCCGTCTTGTCGTAGACACTGACGAGCGCGCGCCGGATCGGTCGCTTCGACGAGCTCGACGAGGTGGTGCTGCTCTCTACGGCGGTCACTGGATTGTTACCTTTCGTCCCTCAATGCGGTAGCCGTGCCGGGCCAGGCGCCCCACGACGTCGACGAGCAGCTGGCGCTCGACTTCCTTGATGCGCTCGTGCAGAGCGGCTTCGTCGTCCTCGTCCCGGACCTCGACCACACCCTGGGCGATGATCGGACCGGTGTCCACGCCGGCGTCCACGAAGTGGACCGTGCAGCCGGTGACCTTCGCGCCGTAGGCGAGGGCGTCCCGTACACCGTGGGCGCCCGGGAAGGCCGGGAGGAGGGCGGGATGCGTGTTGATGAAGCGGCCGCCGAAGCGGCCGATGAACGACGCGCCCACGATCTTCATGAACCCGGCGGACACGACGAGGTCCGGCGCGTGGGCGGCGGTCGCCTCGGTGAGGGCGGTGTCCCACTCCTCACGGGTCCCGTACGCCTTGACCGGGCACACGAAGGTGGGGATCCCCGCCTTCTCGGCCCGCTCCAGGCCGACGATGTTCTCGCGGTCGGCCCCCACGGCGACGACGTCGGCGCCGAAGCCCTCGGATCCGCCCGGGTGGGCGTCGATGGCGTCGAGCAGGGCCTGGAGGTTGGTGCCGGAACCGGAGACCAGCACGACCAGGCGGGAGGCGGCCATGGGAGGCCCTTTCTGCGGGAATGCTTCCATACATCTTGTGTGATCAGACAAAACTTCGGTATCCCGAAATACGGGGGACCCTACGAAGCCGCCGACCGCCTGCAACGATACCGGCACACCGGACAGCCCCCGAGGGACGGGGGGACGGGCGGGCGGTAGCGTCTGGCATACAAGCCGCACAGGGCCACGACACAGGGGAAGAAACGCACTCGATGCCGGATCGCCGCCAGCCCGACTCCTCCACCGACGACAACCCCTTCGCGGCTCCCCCGGAGGGCCGGCCCGACCAGCCGTGGCAGCCGCGCAGCGGTGGCGACGGCGGTGGCGGCCGCCCCGGCGAGGACCCCGGCACCGGCCCGAGCGGCCCCGTGCGCTGGGACCCGACGGACCCGGTCCAGCGGCGCGCCCGGTACGCGCTGCTGGCCGGCATGTGGGGCTTCTTCTTCGGGATCTTCGGGATCCCGTCGGTCGGGCTGCTGCTGGGTGCGCTCGCCCTGTACTGGGGGATCAGCGGGCTGCGCGGGAAGCCTGCGGCCGGATCCCCGTCGGGCGCGGGGGCCGACGCCGTGGCGGGCCCTGCCGCCCAGGGGGGCCTGGCGGCCCTCGGGCCGGCCGCCCGCCCCCAGCGGACGGCGGCGATCGGCGGGCTGGTCACGGCCTCGCTGGCGATCCTGCTGGCCCTGAGCTCGTACGGCTTGCAGCTGGCGTACAAGGACTTCTACATCTGCCGAGAGGACGCCCTCACCAAGTCGGCGGAGCTGCAGTGCAACACGCTGCTGCCGGACAACGTGCTGGGCAAGATCCTCAAGGTCCAGCAGTAGCGGCAGGCAGCAGCAGCGGCCGTCGGTGGCGGTCGCGCCGGCTCAGGCCGGGGGCCTGCGGCGGGGCAGTACGCGGGCGCCGGTCACGGGCGGTACGAGCGACCCGGACGGCTTGGGTTCCCGTGGCGCGGCCCGCTCCGCCGGGACCGGAGTCGGTGTCAGGTCCAGGTGAAGTCCCGTCATGACGGTGAACCGGCGCGATGGTTTGACGGGCGTGGCGGGTGTGGCGGGTGCGCCGGGTGGCGGGGTGGCGGGGATCCGCTCGGCGGGGGCCTGCGGCGCGTCCTGGGCCAGGTCGGGGATCAGGGCGCCCGCGGCACGCCGCAGGGCCTCCCAGCGCCGCTCCCGTTCGCCGCTGTCGTGCCACTCGTCCTCCCCCTCCACGGCGATCGCGTCCGCCTGCCGTGCGGGCCGGGTCCGCCAGGAGTGCACGGCCACCGCCACCGGCACCGCCGGCAGCAGCGTCCACGCGAAGGCCGCCGCGCCGGTCGCCCACCACACCGGGCCGAAGCTCGCCAGCCCCCGCGAGCCGAGCGGCCCCGACGAGGCCGCCGCGAGCCCGGCCAGCACCAGCGCGCACACGAGCGCGCCCAGAGCCGCCGTCAGAGCGGTTTCCCTGTACGAGACTTCACGCGCCCGGCGTACCGCGAACCACCCGACTGCCAGCCCGGCCAGCAGCGGCACCCCGGCGGTCGCACAGGTCAGCAGCGTCCCGGGCCCCTCCGGCGGCAGTGCCGCCAGCAGCGGGAACCTCGGCAGCGCGGGCGATCCGGCGAAGCCGAGCGGGGTCGCGGTCGCGCCGGTGCCGAGGGCGAAGCCGGGCCCCAGGGCGTAGGCCGCGCCCCACACCACGGCGTTCGGGAGCAGCGCGAGGGCGAGGAGCAGGACCGCGAAGCGGCCGGACCAGACCCCGGTCAGCGCCAGGAAGGACCCCTGGACCTCCGCGGCGTGCCAGGCGAGCGAGGCCCCGACGAGCAGCGCGCCGCCGCCCAGGAGGACGAGGGCCCCGGCGGCTCCGGCGCGGAGCGCGACGGCGTAGCGGGGGCGCGCGACGGCCCTCCGTACGCCCCCCGGCACCCACTCCGGCAGCGGCCCGACCGGACGCCCCTTGGCCGCCCACACCCCGCCGGCGGCGGCGAGCACGGCGACCAGCGGGACGTGCCAGGCGGCGCTGAGGGGGTCGGCGGGCATGGGGCCGCCGGCCGCGTAGACGGTGGCCAGCGATCCGACGGAGAGGTATCCGCAGGTCACGGCGGAGAAGACGGCGCCGGCAGGCAGGACCTCGTCCCCGTCGCTGCCGTCGCCCGAGGCGCTGCCGAGGCGGGCGGCTCGGCGCATGAGCAGGGCGGGCAGCGCGACGAGCAGCAGCGGGGTCACCCCGACGGGGGCCGGGACCCCGGAGAGGGTCTCGTACCGGATGAGCTCGGTCCCGTGGGCGAGCAGCCAGAGCCCGGCGGCCAGGTGCAGGGCGCCGCCGGGGCCGCTGTCGGGGTAGGGGGAGCTGATCCACAGCACGATGACGAGCACGGCGAGGAAGCCGAGCCCCAGCCCGGCGGCCACGGCCCCGCCCAGCACACAGGCCGCGGCGGCCGGCGAACGGCGCCGCCCGGCGGCGGCCCGCGGGGCGGGCGGCAGCACCGTCGGCAACGAGGTGCCGCGTTCGGTCACTTGGGTCACCCCGCCATGGTGCCAACGACACGCGCTATGGGCGTGTAACAGGCGAATGTCCGTGGTGTCGCTCAATATACGTTTTATGTACTTTTACGCCCAGGGCTGCCGGCAGGTCACGGGGAGTGTGGCATGACAGAGAGCGTCGAGGAGCCGAGGCTCCCCTCGCCCAAGGAACGCCGCAGACTGCGCGAGGCGGCGGGCCTGACGTACGAGGACGTCGCGACGGCGGTGGGCGTCACGGTCGGCACGGTCCGCTCCTGGGAGACGGGCCGCACGGACCCCCGGGGCCGCAAACGCGAGGCGTACGCGGGCTTCCTGACGGCCCTCCAGCCCCCGGACGCGCGTGCGCAGGACGCGGTGGCCGCCGGGTCGGGCGCGGCGGCCATGCCCCGGCACGATGCCAAGGTCAACGTCAGGGCCACTGCCCGCGGCATCGGCACGCCCGGCCGGACGACCCCCGGCCCGTCCGGCCGCCCCCCGGAGCTCCCGCATCACGACGACCACGCACCCGCGTCCGAGCAGGACCCGCCCCACGCACCGTCAGAAACCGCCCCCGAGGACTCCCCCCACCCGGAAGGGTCCCGGCAGGTCCAGGCCGCTGCCACGGAGCAGCCCGGGCAGCCGCCCGCCACGTCCCACCCGGAGGGGCCGGGACAGGACCCCGCCGCCCCGGAGGGGCACCGGCCCACGCCCGAAGGGGCCACTGCACCCCACCCGGGTGCCCCGCCGGCCGGGCCGGAGGGGCACCCGCAGGCACCGGACGACGCCACCGAGCAGCCCGGGGCGTCGTCGCCCGCCGCGGCCCAGCCCGAGGGGCCGGAGCAGACACCGGACGGGCCGGAGGCGGATCAGGAGGTTCCGGACGGTGGGGCTGCGGATGGGCCGTTGGGGCCCAGGGAGGTGTTCGATGCGCTGTACGGGTACGCCGCCCCCGCCCTCACGCGGCAGGCGTACCTGCTCACCGGCCGCCGACGCCTCTCCCAAGAGGCCGTCGAGCGGGCGTTCCAGCTCGCCTGGGCGCGGTGGCCCGAGGTGGCCACCGATCCCGACCCCGTCGGCTGGGTGCGCGCAGCCGCGTACGAGTACGCCCTCTCCCCCTGGCACCGGTTCCGCCGCGCCCACAAGCACCCCGACAAGGCCCCGGCCGCCCCCGCCGACCGGATCCTGATGGACGCCATGCTGGCGCTCCCGCCGGCCCACCGCCGTACCGTCCTGCTCTACGACGGCGTCGGCCTCGACCTCCCCGACACCGCCGCCGAGACCGAGGCCAGCACCCCCACCGCCGGCGGCCGCCTGCTGCACGCGCACGCCGCCCTCGCCGACCGGATCCCGGAACTGGCCGCCGCGCCGCCCGGGAAACGGTCCGCGCTGCTGCGCGAGCGGCTCGGCGCGGTCAAGCCGGCCGTCCGGCTGGAGCCCCGCGCCGCAGCCGCCGTACGCGTCGCCGCCGAGCACCGCGTCAAGCGGCTGACCCGCGCGGTCCTCGGCCTGAGCGCCGTGATCGCCGTCGCGACCGCGTACACCACCGCGACCGCGCCCCGGCAGTACGAGCCCCCCATCGCGCCCGGCGCGAGCGTCTCCGGGGTCCCCCCGCTCGGCGGCCCCCAGCGGCTCACCGACGAGACCCGGCAGCTGCGCGAGAAGCTGCGCGCGCATCCGGCGCACAGACCCGAGCGGCTCGCCCCCGGCCTGGAGTAGGGCGGGAGCAGAAACGGGCGTGGCCCGCACCCCGTTCGGGATGCGGGCCACGCCCGTACAGCCGTACACGAGTACAGCAGCGGCAAGCGTTACTGCGCGGCGTTCAGGATCTCGCGCGCGAGCTTCGCCGTCTCGGTCGGCGTCTTGCCGACCTTGACGCCGGCGGCCTCGAGGGCCTCCTTCTTGGCCTGCGCGGTGCCGGAGGAGCCGGAGACGATGGCGCCGGCGTGGCCCATGGTCTTGCCCTCGGGGGCGGTGAAGCCCGCGACGTAACCGACGACCGGCTTGGTGACGTTCTTCGCGATGAAGTCCGCCGCACGCTCCTCGGCGTCGCCGCCGATCTCGCCGATCATGACGATCAGCTCGGTCTCCGGGTCGGCCTCGAAGGCCTCCAGGGCGTCGATGTGCGTGGTGCCGATGACCGGGTCGCCACCGATGCCGACGGCGGAGGTGAAGCCGATGTCACGGAGCTCGTACATCATCTGGTAGGTCAGCGTGCCGGACTTGGACACGAGACCGATCTTGCCGGGCTTGGTGATGTCGCCCGGGATGATGCCGGCGTTGGACTGGCCGGGGGTGATCAGACCCGGGCAGTTCGGGCCGATGATCCGGGTCTTGTTGCCCTTGGCGGTCGCGTACGCCCAGAAGGCGGCGGAGTCGTGCACCGCGATGCCCTCGGTGATGACGACGGCCAGCGGGATCTCGGCGTCGATGGCCTCGACGACGGCGGCCTTGGCGAAGGCCGGCGGGACGAAGAGGACGGAGACGTTGGCGCCCGTCTTCTCCATCGCCTCGGCGACGGAGCCGAAGACCGGGACCTCGGTGCCGTCGAAGTCGACGGTCGTGCCGGCCTTGCGCGGGTTCACGCCACCGACGATGTTGGTGCCGTCAGCCAGCATCAGCTTGGTGTGCTTCATGCCCGTGGCACCGGTCATGCCCTGGACGATGACCTTGCTGTCCTTGTTGAGGAAGATAGCCATGTGAGTCTGTGACCTCTGCCCTTACTTCGCAGCCGCGAGCTCGGCGGCCTTGTCGGCCGCGCCGTCCATGGTGTCCACGCGCTGCACCAGCGGGTGGTTGGCGTCCGAGAGGATCTTGCGACCCAGCTCGGCGTTGTTGCCGTCGAGACGGACGACGAGCGGCTTGGTGACCGCCTCGCCCTTCTCCTCCAGCAGGGCCAGCGCCTGGACGATGCCGTTGGCGACCTCGTCACAGGCGGTGATGCCACCGAAGACGTTGACGAAGACGGACTTGACGTCCGGGTCGCCGAGGATGATCTCGAGACCGTTGGCCATGACGGCGGCGGAGGCGCCACCGCCGATGTCCAGGAAGTTGGCGGGCTTGACGCCGCCGTGGTTCTCACCGGCGTACGCGACGACGTCGAGGGTGCTCATGACGAGACCCGCGCCGTTGCCGATGATGCCGACCTCGCCGTCGAGCTTGACGTAGTTGAGGTTCTTCGCCTTGGCGGCGGCCTCGAGCGGGTTCGCGGCCGCGTGGTCCACGAACTCCTCGTGGCCCGGCTGGCGGAACTCGGCGTTCTCGTCGAGCGAGACCTTGCCGTCGAGCGCGATGACGTCGCCGGAGGCGACCTTCGCGAGCGGGTTGACCTCGACGAGGAGCGCGTCCTCGGCGATGAAGGTGTCCCACAGGGTCACGAGGACCTCGGCGACCTTCTCGGCGACCTCGGCCGGGAACTGCGCCAGCGCGACGATCTCGCGGGCCTTCTCGATGGTCACGCCCTCGTTGGCGTTCACCGGGACCTTGGCGAGCTTCTCCGGGGTCTCCTCGGCGACCTGCTCGATGTCCATGCCACCCGCGACCGAGGCCATGGCCAGGAAGGTGCGGTTGGTGCGGTCCAGCAGGTACGAGACGTAGTACTCCTCGAGGATCTCGGGAGCGGTCTCGGCGATCATCACCTTGTGGACCGTGTGGCCCTTGATGTCCATGCCCAGGATGTCCGTCGCGCGGGCGACGGCCTCGTCCGGGGTGGCGGCGAGCTTGACGCCGCCGGCCTTGCCGCGGCCGCCGACCTTCACCTGCGCCTTGACGACCGACTTGCCGCCCAGCCGCTCGGTGGCCTCGCGAGCCGCCTCAGGCGTGTCGATGACTTCACCGGCCAGCACCGGTACACCGTGCTTGGCGAAGAGGTCCCTCGCCTGGTACTCGAACAGGTCCACGCGCGTCCGTCCCTTGTCTTCAAAGATTCGCAGTGATTCGCGGTTGTCTGCGTGGGCGTGCCGCGGAGGGCAACGTGACGGCGCTGTCACTAGGGAGGCGCACACGGTGACCGTGGACGCGGCATGTCCGTCCCGCAGGTTATCCCCGTGGGACGTGGGTCCCTAAATCGCAGATCACACCTGAGCGGTGATACCTGTCACAGATCGCCTCACGGTTGAACTGGAAGTTCGTGTGATCCGCCAGGCCCGGCCGCGCCGATCGGGGACGGTTCGGGGAGCGGCGCGGCGGCGGGTCGGGGGACGGGCGGGGGCCGGTTCGGGACGCGGGCGGTGGCGGGTCCGGGGACGCGTCAGGGGACGGGCAGGGGGCGCTTCTCCAGGGCCGCGGCCATGACCTCCGGGAAGAGGTCGGGGGTGCAGGCGAAGGCCGGAGAGCCCAGTGCCGCAAGGGCCGCGGCGTGCTCGCGGTCGTAGGCGGGAGCACCCTCGTCGGACAGGGCCAGGAGGGTCACGAACTCGACTCCCGACGCCTTCATCGCCGCGACGCGGCCCAGCATCTCGTTGCGTATGCCGCCCTCGTAGAGATCACTGATCAGGACCACGACGGTGTCGGCAGGGCGGGTGATCTTCGACTGGCAGTAGGCGAGGGCGCGGTTGATGTCGGTGCCGCCGCCGAGCTGCGTGCCGAACAGGACGTCGACCGGATCGTCGAGCTGATCCGTCAAGTCCACGACGGCGGTGTCGAAGACGACGAGCCGGGTCGCGATCGAACGCATCGAGGCGAGCACCGCGCCGAAGACGGAGGCGTAGACGACGGAGGCGGCCATCGATCCGGACTGGTCGATGCAGAGGACCACCTCCTTCTTCACCGCCCGGGCGGCGCGCCCGTACCCGACGAGCCGTTCGGGGACGACGGTCTTGTACTCCGGCAGGTAGTTCTTCAGATTCGCCCGGATGGTCCGGTCCCAGTCGATGTCGGCGTGCCGGGGGCGGCTGGTCCGGGCGGAGCGGTCGAGGGCGCCGGCGAGGGTGGCTCGGGTGCGGGACGCGAGCCGCTCCTCCAACTGCTCGACCACCTTGCGGACGACGGCCCGGGCCGTCTCACGGGTCGTCTCGGGCATGGCCTTGTTGAGAGAGAGCAGCGTCCCCACGAGATGGACGTCGGGCTCGACGGCCTCCAGCATCTCGGGCTCCAGGAGGAGGGTGGACAGGCCGAGCCGCTCGATGGCGTCCCGCTGCATGACCTGGACGACCGAGCTGGGGAAGTACGTACGGATGTCCCCGAGCCAGCGGGCCACGTTGGGCGCGGACCCCCCGAGCCCCCCACTGCGCTCCCCGCCGCTCTTCGGGGCCCCGCCTCCGCCGTACAGCGCCGAGAGCGCGGCATCCATCCCGGCGTCGCGCCCGCTCAAGGCACACCCGGTCCCGTCCCCGTCCCCCCCGAGCACCATCCGCCACCTGCGCAGCCGCGCCTGCGCGGCGGCGTCGCCCACTGCCGGGATCCCCGTACTGCTCATCTGCCCGTCCCCCTGTGCTCGTCCCGGCCACCGGCCCGTGCCGACGGCGCGTATCCGTTCCGTCTCCGACGCACCGAGCCCCCGTACCCGCCGGTGCCAAGCGCCCCGCCCCGCCCCATCGCTGCGCGGAGCCGTCCCCGCCGCGCGCTTCCCCCGTTCCCCGGAGCTCCGCCCGGACCCGCGCGCATCCGGCCCGACGCCGGCACATCCGGCCCCGCCGGCGATCGAGGCGCGGGGCCCGGTGAGCCCGCCGGGGCGTCGGTGGTCATCCCGGGGCGGGGAGGAGGAGGCGGAGGACGGGGAGGACCGCGTCCGCGCGGGCGGCGTCCAGGGTGGGGGCGAAGCCCGCTGGGGCCCGGGACGGCACCTGCTTCGCCGACGGGCCGCGGCGGACCAGCTCGCCCAGGCTCCGCTTCACGCCCGCCTCGTACGCCCCGAACGTCCTGCGCAGCAGCGGCAGTACGTCGGTGAAGGCCCGCTCCGGCACCCCGGTGAGCCACGCGTCGACCAGCCCCAGCAGCCGCTCGTCGTGGACCAGCAACGTGCCCCCGCCTCCCGCGAAGCCGTCGATCCAGCCCGCCGCGTCCGCCGGCGACGCCGCCGGGGACAGCGCGAGACCCATCAGCCGCGCCGTCTCCTGCGCCGGCAGCCGCCCGTCGTCCAGGAGCAGCCTGGCCGCCCGCCCGCGGATCACCCCCGGCACCGTGTCCCGCCCGGCCAGCGCCCGCAGTACCGCCGACCAGCGATCCCGCAGGCCGTCCGCCTCCAGGAGTCCGATCGCGGCGTGGACCCCGTCCACATGCCCCCGCAGTTCCGCTGCCGCGTCCCCGTCCAGGCCCGCCGCGCACGCGGGCGGCAGCGCCACGCATATCCGCTCCGCGAGCCCGCCCGCGACCGTGCCCAGGGCCGACGCGTCCGTCCCCCGTACGTCCCCGTACCGCAGCGAACGGGCCAGCGCCGGCAGGGCCTTGGCCAGCCGCGCCACGTCGGTGTCCAGCGCGGCCCGGTCCGCGAGGGCCCGCAGGACGGCGGGCAGGGCCTCGGACAGCCCGGCCAGCAGGCACCGCTCGGCCAGCGCCGTCACCTCGCCGAGCTCCGCCGCCCCGGACGCGTCCGCCTCGGCCTTGGCGGTGGCGGCCGCCACGACGGTGGTGCCCCAGATCCCGGCCTCGGCGACCCGCACCGACAGCTCCGGCTCCCAGCGCAGCCGCCACGTCTCGCGGAACGTCCCCGTGCTCCCCCGCGAGACGGCCGGCGTGCCCCAGTCGATGCCGAGCAGCCGCAGCCGGTGCAGCAGCAGGGACTTGGCCGCGTCGCTGTCCTTGCGCAGGTCGAGCTCCAGCTCGCGCTCCTGCGCCTCGGCCTTGAGCCGCAACGAGCGCTGCTGCCGGGTCAGGTCCCGCTGCAGGGGTACGACGGGCGCCCCGTCGGGGACCTCGCCGAGCACGTCGCCGACGACCAGGCGGTCCTCGACGAGCGCGAGCGGTATGTCGGAGCCGTCGCACATCACGGCCCGCACCGCCTCGAGGGTCTCCGTCAGCCCGGCCACCGGCCGCCCGCGCACCGCGGCCAGCGTCCCCGCCAGCCGGACCGCCTCGATGACGTGCGCCGGGGAGACCTGCCGGTCCTCCTCCCGCAGCAGCCCGGCGACCTTGGTCAGCCACCGCTCCACCGGCCGGTCCCGGGCCGCGAAGAGGTGCGCGTACCAGCCGGGCGAGGTGATGCCCGCGCCGTACCCGCCGGCCCGGGCGAGCCGCCGGTGGGTCCAGGGCACCCAGGTGGTCTCCACCTTGACCTTGGGGAGCCCCGTGAGCAGCGCCCGGTCCGCGGCGGCCGTGGTCTTCGCGCGCAGCGCCGGCACGTGCCAGGCCCCGCACACGACGGCGTACGCATCGCCGAACTCCCGGCGGGCGGCCCGCATCCGCTGCCGCATGTACGCCTCGCGCACCAGGTCACGCACGTGGCCGCCGTCCCCGTAAGCCTCGCGCAGCGCCCCCATGGCCTCCCCCAGAGCCTCGAACGCGGCGAGCGGGTCCTCCCGGACGGCGCCGCGGTGCTCGACCACGTCCTCCCACCAGCGCTCGGGATCGTCGTACCCGGCGGTCTCGGCCAGCACCGCGAGGGGGTCCGGCCGTACGGACTCGGCCGCGTCCGGGTCGGTGTCGGTCTGCGCGGCCAGCGTGTGCGCGGCCGGGAGGTCGATGAACCGCACCGGAACCGGCACCTCCTGCTCCTGCGCCCAGCGGATGGCGACCCACTCCGGCGAGAACGCGGCCAGCGGCCAGAACGCGGCCCTGCCCGGATCGTCGGAGGCGTGCGCGAGCAGGGCGACGGGCGGCCGCATCCCCGGGTCGGCGGCCAGCGGCAGCAGCGCGTCCCCCTCCGGCGGGCCCTCGATCAGCACGGCCGCCGGGCGGGCCGCGTCGAGGGCGGCCCGCACCGCGCGGGCCGAGCCGGGCCCGTGGTGCCGTACGCCCAGCAGCAGCGGCCCCCGCCGCTCGGCGGCCCGGCCGCTCGTACCGTTCATGCCGTCACCTCCCGGCAGGCGCGGTAGAAGTCCTTCCAGCCGTCCCGCTCGCGCACCACGGCCTCGAGGTACTCCTGCCAGACGATCTTGTCGGCGGCCGGGTCGCGGACCACGGCACCGAGGATCCCGGCGGCCACGTCGGACGGACGCAGGACGCCGTCGCCGAAGTGGGCGGCCAGGGCCAGGCCGCCGGTGACGACCGATATGGCCTCGGCGGTGGACAGGGTGCCGCTGGGCGACTTCACCTTCGTACGGCCGTCTCCGGTGACCCCGTCGCGCAGCTCGCGGAAGACGGTGACGACGCGGCGGATCTCCTCCAGGCCCTCGGGCACGGCCGGCAGGTCGAGGGCGCGGCCCATCTGGTCGACGCGGCGGGCGACGATGTCGACCTCGGCGTCGGCGGTGGCCGGCAGCGGCAGCACGACGGTGTTGAAGCGGCGGCGCAGCGCGCTGGAGAGCTCGTTGACCCCGCGGTCGCGGTCGTTGGCGGTGGCGATGAGGTTGAAGCCGCGCACGGCCTGCACCTCCTGGCCGAGCTCCGGTATGGGGAGCGTCTTCTCGGACAGGACGGTGATGAGGGTGTCCTGGACGTCGGCCGGGATGCGGGTGAGCTCCTCGACGCGGGCGGTCATGCCCTCGGCCATGGCCCGCATCACGGGGCTCGGTACGAGGGCTTCGCGGCTGGGTCCGTGGGCGAGGAGGCGGGCGTAGTTCCAGCCGTACCGGATCGCCTCCTCGGGGGTGCCGGCGGTGCCCTGGACGAGGAGGGTGGAGTCTCCGCTGACGGCGGCGGCCAGGTGTTCGGACACCCAGGTCTTGGCGGTGCCGGGCACGCCGAGCAGGAGCAGGGCGCGGTCGGTGGCGAGGGTGGTGACGGCGACCTCGACGATGCGGCGCGGGCCGACGTACTTGGGCGTGATGACCGTGCCGTCGTCGAGGGTGCCGCCGAGGAGGTAGGTCGCGACGGCCCACGGGGAGAGCTTCCAGCGCGTCGGGCGGGGCCGGTCGTCGGCGGCCGCGAGGGCTTTCAGTTCGTCTGCGAAGGCGTCTTCGGCGTGCGGCCGCAGCGCCTCGGCGCCCTTGCCGTTCCCGGGCATGGTCATGGTCCCCCTCCAATGCTCGGCAGCCGCTCCCGACTGCTGGAACAACCGTGCACCACGCCACTGACAACGCCCTTCCCTCATACCGTTGTTGCAGGTCAGAGCGATTGTCAGTGGGGGTCTCTACGGTGGGACACATGACTGAGCAGGCGGTCCGCTGGACGGCGGAACAGGTACTGGCCCTGGCCCCTGACGATGCATCACGCAAGGCGGGGGCCAAGCTGGGCGGGGCGGGTCCGTGGTCGCAGACCGGAGATTCCGCTTCCGGTTCGGTGTGGGGTTTGTGCAAGGGCAGCGGCAGTACGCCGTACCGGACGGTCGTGGACCTGAGGGGCCCGGCGTACACGTGCTCCTGCCCGAGCCGGAAGTTTCCGTGCAAGCACGCGCTCGGGCTGCTGCTGCTCTGGGCGGCGGAGGGGTTCGGCGAGCCCGGTGAGGCGCCGGACTGGGCCGCCGGATGGCTGGCGGAGCGGGTGGCGAAGGCCGGGCGCCCCGCGGCCGCGGCGGGCAGACCGGCGGACGAGGAGGCGGCGAAGCGCCGGGCCGAACGGAGGGCGGCCCGGATCAGCGCGGGCGTCGGCGAGCTGGAACAGCGGCTCGAGGACGTGCTGCGCGGCGGCCTGGCCGGCCAGCAGCAGGCGGGGTACGCGCCCTGGGAGGAGACGGCCGCACGGATGGTCGACGCCCAGGCGCCCGGACTGGCGGCGCGGGTACGGGAGTTGGGGACGATACCCAGTTGCGGTCCAGGATGGCCCGCCCGGATGCTGGAGGAGGGCGCGCTGCTGCACCTGCTGAACCGGGGTTGGCTCGGGCTGGCAGGTCTGCCGGAGCCGCTCGCCGCGACGGTCCGGAGCAGGGTGGGGCTTCCGGGTACCGCCGCGGAGGGGGAGGCCGTACGGGACCGCTGGCTGGTGCTGTCCCAGTACGACTCGGTGTCACCGGACGGCCGGCTCACCACCCGGCGGACTTGGCTGCACGGGCTGGGGAGCGGGCGCCCGGCCCTGGTACTGGACTTCGGTCCGCCCGGGCGGCCTCCGGGGCTGGCACTGCCCGTGGGGCTGGTGCTGGAGGCGGAGGCCCGCTTCCGGCCCGGTTCGGCGGGGCTGCGGGCGGATCTCGGGGAGAGATCCGCGGCGGCCGCGCCGTGCGACCGGATCCCGGCCGGGGTCGGTACGGGGGCGGCACTGGAGGCGTACGGGGCGGCGCTGCGGGAGGACCCGTGGCTCGACTCGTGGCCGGTGGTGCTGGGCCCGGTGATCCCGATTCCGGGGGAACCGGGCTGGCAACTGGCGGATGCGGAGGGCGACTCCGCGCTGCCGGTCACGCTCGCCGGCGGCGGGTCGCGGTCCGGGCTGTGGCAGCTGGCCGCGCTCTCGGGCGGCGGCCCGGTCACGGTGTTCGGCGAATGCGGACACCGCGGATTCACTCCATTGACGGCGTGGCATCCGGGCTGCCCGGAACCGGTCGCCCTGGTGTGACGGCGCCGGGGGCGGTGTAGGGGAGGGAGCGTTGGCGCGGGGGCGCTGACGTGCACAAACGACGAAGCCGGGGGGCTTTTGTGAACGACAACCACGCAAGCTGAAGGGTCGGCGGACGGGACACGAAAGCTGCTCCGGTCCCGCGGAGGGGGCGGGACCGGAGCACTGCACGACGAGAGGGAGGGACGCGGTGACGGCCAAGACGACCACGGGCACGACGACAACCACGACTACGACTACGACTACGGGTGCCACCGCGGACGCGGGTTACGGGGAGTGGGAGGAGCTGGTCGGGGCCGCGCTGCTGGGGACGGGACGGCGGCAGGGGAGTCCGGCGGCGCTGCTCGACGCGGCGGCCGTGCAGACCGTACGGCGCCGGGCCGGGCTGCGGCCCGCCGAGGCGGGTCCGCGGCCGGATCCCGCGCCACGGGATCCGCGCCCGGCCCCGCCGGAGCCGGCCCGGCGGCGGCTCGCCCAGCTGCTGGCCGGCCGGACCGGCGCGGGCAGCGGCGGCGGGCGGCGCGGGGCCGCCCCGGATCTGACGGAGCTGCTGCCGCAGTGGCTGGCCGCCGCCGGGCGGTACGGCTACCGGGCGCCGGCCGCGCTGGTGCCGGCGCTGCTGGACGCGGCCCGGGCCCGTACGGACCTGCGCCCGCAGGCGCTGGCCCTGGCCGGGGCGCGGGGGCTGTGGCTGGCCCGGCTGAACCCGGACTGGCGGTTCGCCCTGCGCGGCGGGGCGGGCGGCGCGGGGGAACTGCCCGGCCCCGAGGACCGGGCCGGGGTGGAACGACTGTGGCAGGAGGGGCTGTTCGCGGAGCGCGTGGCCCTACTGGGGGCCGTACGGGCGCACGAGGCGGCGGCTGCGAGGCGGCTGCTGTCGACGACCTGGGCCACGGAACGGGCCGAGGACCGGCTGATGTTCCTCGATTCGCTACGGGTGGGGCTGACGGCGGGGGACGAGCCGTTCCTGGAGGCGGCCCTGGGTGACCGGAGCCGCAACGTCCGGGCGACGGCCGCCGAGCTGCTGTCCGCTCTCCCGGAGTCCGCGCTGGCCGGGCGGATGGCGGAGCGGGCGCTGGCCTGCGTGGGGCCCGAGGGGGTTGCCCCGCCGGCCGAGTGCGATGCGGGGATGCTCCGGGACGGGGTGGTCAAACGGCCGCCGGCCGGGCGCGGGGAGCGGGCCTGGTGGCTGGGCCAGCTGGTGGAGGCGGCGCCGCTGTCCTGCTGGCGGGAGCGGTTCGGCGGGCTCGGCCCGGCGGAGATCGTGGCGCTGCCGGTGGCCGAGGGCGAGAGCTGGCGGGAGGAACTGCACGCGGCCTGGTGCCGGGCGGCCGTTCGCCAGCGTGATCCGGACTGGTCCAAGGCCCTGCTCGGCGCAGCCTCGGCGCCGCCCGCGACGGCCCCCGGCACGGCGTCGCTCGCGGAGCGGGCGAAGCTGCTGTCGATCCTGCCGGACGGGGAACGGGCGGAGTGGGTCGCGGAGTTCATACGGGCCCACGGCCTTTCGGAGGCCTTCCAGCTGCTCGGCGTGTGCGTGGTGCCGTGGGCGGGGACGCTGGGACGGGCGGTGGTGGACGCGCTGGACGCCGCGCGGGAGGCGGGCAGCTACCCGTGGAGCTTCAGCGGGGTGATGGGCCTGGCGGAGCGCTGCCTGGATCCCGCGGCGGCCGACCATCTGGAGTCCCTGACGACGGCGTCGGACGGCCCGCCGGACACGTCTCCGGGCGCGGCGGCGTACTGGTCGGAGGCCTTCCAGCGGCTGGTCGCCACGCTGCGCCTGCGCGCCACGATGCTCGCGGAGCTGGCCCCGCGGCCCTGACCTGCCCGGGGGGTACCCGCTGCGCGGCATTCGACTCCGCGCAGCGGTGGCCCGGCGGCTACGCGGTTCGGACGTTGGCGCGGACCCAGTCCACGATCGACGTCGTCGTTGCGCCCGGGGTGAAGATTTCGGCCACGCCCTTTTCCTTCAGGGGGGCGATGTCGTCGTCCGGGATGATGCCGCCGCCGAAGACCTTGATGTCCTCCGCGTCGCGCTCCTTGAGGAGTTCGAGGACGCGCGCGAACAGCGTGTTGTGGGCGCCGGAGAGGATCGAGAGGCCGATCGCGTCGGCGTCCTCCTGGATCGCGGTGTCCACGATCTGCTCGGGGGTCTGGTGGAGGCCGGTGTAGATGACCTCCATGCCGGCGTCCCGCAGCGCACGCGCGATCACTTTGGCCCCGCGGTCGTGGCCGTCGAGACCCGGCTTGGCCACCACCACACGGATCGGACCGGTCACACCCATCGCACTGCCTCCCGAGTGAACGAACGTTAAGTACAGCATCGCGCACACCCCCGTTTCGCGGTCAACCACGAGGGGGAAATCACACGTGGGACGGCGTTGATTCACCGCCAGGGGAGCCGCACCGGGGGCGCCGCGCCACCGTACCGACAGCCGCACGGCACGGTGGCGCGGCCGGCCGCAGCCCCAAGAGGCGCTGTCCCACAAGGCTTAGGGGGGCCGTCCATGGGGGTGTCCATACCCGTACCCGTGTCCGGGGCCGCGCTGCGGGCCGGCGTGCTCGAGGCGGTGGTCCTCGGCGGCCACCTGCTCCTCTACCCGACCGGGATACGCCAGGAGAAGCCCGCCGAAATCGGCAGAAAACACCTCGGACAGACACCCGCACTCCTGCTGCACGGGTTCACCGACAACCGGTCCGTCTTCGTCCTGCTGCGCCGCACGCTCGCCGCGGGCGGACGCCGACAGGTGGAGACGTACAACTACTCCCCCTTCACCCGCGACCTGCGCGTCACCGCCCGCCACCTCGCCCGGCGCGTCGAGGAGCTGTGCGAGCGCACGGGACAGGAGCAGGTGGACCTGGTCGGGCACAGCCTGGGCGGACTGGTCGGGCGGTACTACGTCCAGCGCCTCGGCGGCGAGGCCCGCGTGCGCACGCTCGTCACGCTCGGCACCCCGCATTCCGGCACGCGGGTCGCCCCCTTCATGGACGCCCACCCGCTGGTCCGGCAGATGCGCCCGGATTCCGAGGTGATGGCCGAACTGCGGGCACCCGCGCCCGGCTGCCGGACCCGATGCGTCGCGTTCTGGAGCGAGTTCGACGAGCTGATGGATCCGACCGAGACGGCCCGCATCGAGCATCCGGATCTTCGCGTGGAGAACGTGCAGGTCACCGGTATCGGGCACCTCGCCCTGCCCGCCCATCCCGCCGTGACGGCGGCGGTCCGGCGCACGCTGGACGGATCCGGTCCGGCCGCGGTCGAGAGCCTGGGAGACGCCGCTTCCGTCGCGTGAACACCAACCCACCCGGACTCGAACGGATTTCGAACTCAAGGCCAAGGCTCGGCCTTGCCGCGACCGAAAGACGGCCGAATGCCCGGTTCCGGAAAGCTCGGAGCCTCTCGAAGATTGTCGTTGCCAGTAACCGCCGGGTACAGTCACGCCACTGCTCTCCCCAGGGAACCTCGAGTTCCCTGGCCACCCAGGCCCCCACTGCCGAGGCGAAAGAGAAGTTGGTGAACGACCGCCCCTCGTCGGGCCTGTACCCCGATTCCGGGTACGACGGCCTTTCCGACACCACTTTCGCTGGTGACTCGGCCTATGTTTCCTACGAAACGCAGGGCCAGGGGTACGACTACGCCTCTTACGCCTCGTACGAGACCGGCGCGTACGACTCCACCGCCTGGTCCGCCCAGGGCAGTTACCCGCAGGACGGCGGCTATCTGTCGACCATCCCCGCCCAGGCCGGCGTCACCGGTGACGCCGGCACCGGACAGTGGGATGCGAGCGCCTGGAACCAGCCGGGCAGCACGGACTACCAGGCCACCGCCTTCGGCTACGAACAGACCGGGCAGGCCGCGCAGACCGGGCAGTGGGCGATGCCGGGTTACGGCACCACGGGCACCGAGACCGGCGCGTACGACGCCACCGCCTGGAACACCGTCCCGCAGCACGAGCAGCAGACCCAGACCTTCTCGTACGACTACCAGTACGAGTACCAGCAGCAGCACGAGGCACAGCCGCAGCAGCAGGACACGGCCTACGCCTACGAGGCGCCGGCCACACCCGCCGCCGACGGCTACAGCGAGACCGCCGTCTTCGAGGTCCTCGGCGGCGAAGCCCCCGAGCCGGACCACGACCTCGGCCTCGAGCACGGACCCGACCTCGGCCTCGACCACGACTTCGGGCTCGATCTCGATGCCGACCTCGCGGCCGCCCCGGTGCACGACCTGCCCACCCAGGCCATGCCGGTCACCCCGGCCGCCGCGCCCGTGCCGCGCGGCTCGCGTCGCGCCGGCGCCAAGACCAAGTCGGCGTCCGCGGCCGCTTCCCCGTCCGGAAGCGGCGGCAGCAGCCGGCGCCGTACCCCGGCGAAGCGTTCCGCCCTGCTGACCGTGGCCGTGCCCTCCGCCTGCGTGATGGGCGTCGCCGGTGTCGCGGCAGCCTCCGTCGGCGGACTCACCGCCGCGGACAAGCCCGCCGAGGAAACCACCACGATGGCCGCGCCCGACCCGGCCTCGGTGAAGCCCGTCGCGGCGAACAGCAAGCTCGACACCCAGCTGACGGCGCTCAGCGCCGACGCGGGCGACTTCGCGGACCGCGCGAGCCGCACGCAGGAGCGCATCGACCTGCGCCAGCGCCAGGAAGAGGAAAAGAAGAAGAAGGCGGAGGAGGAGGCGGCCAAGGAGGCGGCCCGCCCCAAGTTCGCGATCCCGGTCGAGCAGCACGGCCTCAGCGCCAGCTTCGGCCAGGCCGGCGGCATGTGGATGTCCGTGCACACCGGCATCGACTTCCCGGTCTCCTACGGCACCCCGGTCATGGCCGCCACCGACGGCACCGTGCGCACCCAGTGGAACAGCGCCTACGGCAACATGGCCATAGTGACCTCGCCCGACGGCACCGAGACCTGGTACTGCCACCTCAGCAGCACCAAGATCCGGTCCGGCAAGGTCAAGGCGGGCGACGTCATCGCCTACTCGGGCAACTCCGGCAACTCCACTGGCCCGCACCTCCACTTCGAGGTACGGCCCGGCGGCGGCTCGGCGATCGACCCCCTGCCCTGGCTCCGCAGCCACGGCCTGGACCCGACCTAAGCCCGGCCGGCCGGGGAACCGATCCCCCGGCCCCCCGCCCCCCGTTACAGCTTCTGCACCGGCGCGTAGCGCAGCAGCAGGCGCTTCGGCTTGTCGTCCCCGAAGTCGACGGTGGCCTGCGCGTCCGCGCCGGCGCCCCTGACCTCCATGACCGTGCCCAGCCCGAACTGGTCGTGCGTGACCCGGTCCCCGACCGCCAGCGCGATGACCGGCTTGTCGGCGGCCCGGCGCGTCGCGAACCCGGACGGCCCCGACTTCGTACGCGACGAGGACAGGAACGCCTCCGGGGAGGTCCCGAACGTGGCCTTGCCGCCGCCCGAGCCCGACGACCCGTACCCGGAGCCCGAACTCCGCATCGGGCCCGCCGGCTTCTGCGCCGCGCCCGTGCGCTTCCACTGCAGGTACTCGGCAGGGATCTCCTCGAGGAACCGCGACGGCGGGTTGTACGAGGGGGTGCCCCATGCGCTGCGCATGCTGGAGCGGGTCAGGTACAGCCGCTCGCGCGCCCGGGTGATGCCCACGTACGCGAGGCGGCGCTCCTCCTCCAGCTCCTTGGTCTGGCCCAGCGCCCGCATGTGCGGGAAGACCCCGTCCTCCATGCCGGTCAGGAAGACCACCGGGAACTCGAGTCCCTTGGCGGTGTGCAGGGTCATCAGCGTGATGACGCCCGAGCCGTCCTCGTCCTCGTCCGGGATCTGGTCGGAGTCGGCGACGAGGGCGACCTGCTCCAGGAACTCCGCGAGCGTGCCAGGGTTGTCTTCCCCGCGGGCCTGCTCGAACTCCAGGGCTACGGCCGCGAGTTCCTGGAGGTTCTCGATGCGCGTCTCGTCCTGCGGGTCGGTCGAGGCCTGGAGCTCGGCGAGGTAGCCCGTACGCTCCAGCACCGCCTCCAGGACCACCGCCGGGCCCGCGCCCGAGTCGACGATCGTGCGGAGCTCCTCCATCAGCACGTTGAACCGCTTCACCGCGTTGGTCGAACGCGCGGCCATGCCGAACGCCTCGTCCACGCGCCGCAGCGCCTGCGGGAAGGTGATCTTCTCGCGCATCGCGAGGGCGTCGATCATCGCTTCGGCGCGCTCGCCGATACCGCGCTTGGGCACGTTCAGGATCCGGCGCAGCGGGACGTTGTCCTCCGGGTTCGCGAGGACGCGCAGGTACGCCAGGACGTCGCGGACCTCCTTGCGCTCGTAGAAGCGGACGCCGCCGACGACCTTGTACGGGAGTCCGACCCGGATGAAGATCTCCTCGAACACACGGGACTGCGCGTTGGTCCGGTAGAAGATCGCCACGTCGCCCGCCTTGGCGTCGCCCGCGTCCGTCAGCCGGTCGATCTCGTCGGCGACGAACTGCGCCTCGTCGTGCTCGGTGTCCGCGACGTAGCCGGTGATGACGGCGCCGGTGCCGGCCTGGGTCCACAGGTTCTTGGCGCGGCGGTTCTCGTTGCGCTCGATGACCGCGTTGGCGGCGGAGAGGATCGTCTGCGTCGAGCGGTAGTTCTGCTCCAGCAGGATCGTCGTGGCGTCCTTGTAGTCCTCCTCGAACTGGAGGATGTTGCGGATGGTCGCGCCGCGGAAGGCGTAGATCGACTGGTCGGCGTCGCCCACGACGCACAGTTCGGCCGGCGGCAGGTCCGGGTAGCCGGTGCCGACGAGCTCGCGCACCAGCGTGTACTGGGCGTGGTTGGTGTCCTGGTACTCGTCCACCAGTACGTGGCGGAAGCGGCGCCGGTAGTGCTCGGCGACGTCCGGGAACGCCTGGAGCAGGTGCACCGTGGTCATGATGATGTCGTCGAAGTCGAGCGCGTTGGCCTCGCGCAGCCGCCCCTGGTACATCGCGTACGCCTGGGCGAGCGTCTTCTCGAAGCCGTCGGCGGCCTGGCCGGCGAAGGCGTCCTCGTCGATGAGCTCGTTCTTGAGGTTCGAGATCTTGGCGTTGAAGGCCTTGGGCGGGAACTTCTTCGGGTCCAGGTCCAGGTCGCGGCAGACGAGCGCCATCAGGCGCTTCGAGTCGGCGGCGTCGTAGATCGAGAAGGACGAGGTGAAGCCGAGCCGCTTCGACTCGCGGCGCAGTATGCGCACGCACGCGCTGTGGAAGGTGGACACCCACATGGCGTTGGCGCGCGGGCCGACCAGGCCCTCGACGCGCTCCTTCATCTCGCCGGCGGCCTTGTTGGTGAAGGTGATCGCCAGGATCTGGCCGGGGTGGACGCCCCGCGCGGCCAGCAGGTGGCCGATGCGGTGGGTCAGCACCCGGGTCTTGCCGGAGCCGGCGCCGGCCACGATGAGCAGCGGGGATCCCGCGTGCACCACGGCCGCGGCCTGCTGCTCGTTCAGCCCGTCCAGGAGGGTCGCGGGGTCGATGACGGGCTTCGGGGAGCCGTCCCGGTAGTACGCGTCACCACTCATGGGCGCGTCGAAGCGGCCCCCGAAGAGATCGTCCGCATCCGGCTCCGGGGCGGCGTGCTCCTCGGGCGGCGGAGGGACCTCGTCGGAGGGGGTGAGGTCCGCCAGGAAACTGTCGTCAAAGAGGCTGCTCATCGCTTTCCGAGTCTAGGGGTCGGGACGGACACCCGGCCCCGGCCGCGGAAAATCGACCGCACCCGCCCCTGTGGTCCCCCTCACGTCACCTGAGTACGAGCTCCAGCAGGCCCGGGAAGCGCAGCTCCAGGTCGTCCCGGCGCAGCGTGAGGCAGAGCCTGCGCCCCTGCGGGCGCTGGCAGATCACCCCGCCCTCGCGGAGCGTCTTGAGGTGGTGCGTGACGCTGGACCTGGGCAGGTCGGGCACGACCTCGCCGCAGAACGTCTCCTCGCCGGAGGCGAGCTTGCGGACGATCTCGAGGCGGGCGGGGTGCCCGAGGGCCGCGAGCACCTCGGCCAGGTCGAGATCCTCGGCGCAGGGGTGGGTCGGCTCGGCGGCGGCAGGCATGCCGCCACTGTACGCAGATCTCGTACGGACACCCCCCGGAACGGACCCTCCCGGAGGAGCTCCCGGAGGTTGGCCGTCGCGAGCCGACCCGCTTCCCGGGCCGGTCGGGAGCCCCCGTACGCTCGGCGCCATGGACGTACTCATCAATGTCTTCGTGGGCCTGCACATCATCGGTATCGCCGCCCTCCTGGGCGGCTTCCTGACCCAGATGAAGGCGATGAGCGCCGGCACCGCCCGCTTCGTGCCCGCGATGCTGCACGGCGCGCTGACGATGCTCGTCACCGGCGTCCTGCTGGTCGGCTTCCGCGAGATGGACGGCGGCCATGTCAACAACATCAAGATCGGCGTGAAGCTCGCCGTCCTCTTCGTGATCCTCGCCCTCGTCTACGTGAAGCGCGACGAGGAGCGGGTGGAGAAGGCGCTGTTCGGCGCGGTCGGCGGACTGACCGTGGTCAATATCTTCATCGCGGTCCTCTGGCGCTGATCCGCAAGCGCCACATCCGGTCACATCGGGTCACGTCGGGGCACTTACGATCATCTCGTCATCCGACCGTTACCTTCAGGTCTAGCGTCCTCCTCCAAGCACCGAGCTCCCGAGCGAGGAAGGACGTGAGGCCCTCGTGGCCAGTCACCGAAAGCCCAGGCAGCGCCCGCTCCACCCGCTCTCCCGCGGCACCGTGCGGACCGCCGCCACGCTCGCCCTCGCGGGCGCTGCCACCGCCACCGCCTTCGAAGGCACCTCGCAGGCCGACCCCCAGCAGACGCCCTCCCAGGTGAAGGCCGAGGTGGACCGGCTCTACGAGGAGGCCGAGGCTGCGACCGAGCGGTACAACGGGGCGAAGGTGAAGGCCGACGAGGCCCAGCGCGCGCTCGACGGGCTGCGCGACGAGACCGCCCGCAAGACCGACCGCCTCAACACCGCCCGCAGGGCGCTCGGCTCCCTGGCCGCCGGCCAGTACCGCAGCGGCGGCCTGGGACCCGCCATGCAGCTGGCACTGGCCGCGGACCCGCAGGAGTACCTGGACCGGGCCGCGTTCCTCACCCGGACCGGCGACCGCAGCGCCGCCGAGATCTCCTCGGTACGGCGCCGGCTCGACGAGGTCGGACAGCTCAGGGACCAGGCCGCCGGGCGGCTCGCCGACCTGCGGGCCCGCGAGGGCGAACTCGCCGAGTACAAGGCGACCATCGAGGGCAAGCTCGGCACCGCCAAGCGGCTGCTGGCCAAGCTCACCGCCGAGGAGCGGGCCGCGTACGAGGCCCGATCGGCCGGCGCGGCCCCGGCCGGTCCGCGCGCCACGACCCCGCCGGCGCCCGTCGCGGACGGTACGCGCGCCGCCCGCGCAGTGGCCTTCGCGTACGGGGCGATCGGCAAGCCGTACGTGTGGGGTGCGACGGGACCGGGCTCGTTCGACTGCTCCGGGCTGACCCAGGCGGCCTGGCGCTCGGCCGGGGTCTCCCTCCCGCGCACCACCTACACGCAGATCAACGCCGGACAGCGCGTCTCGCACGATCAGCTGGCCCCCGGCGACCTGGTGTTCTTCTACTCCGGGGTCACCCACGTCGGCATGTACATCGGCAACGGCCAGATGGTCCACGCCCCCCGCCCCGGCTCGACGGTCCGCGTGGCCCCGATCGACTCGATGCCCTGGGCCGGCGCCTCCCGCCCGGCATAGCCCTCCCCGGGCCGCCGCCGGCGTGCTACCGCGGGGCTTCTATGAAGGGTCGACACGTGGGCTCGACGACGCTGACCGACGTACAGTCCGGATCGGCATCCTCATCCTCTCGAAACGGGCCGCAACCGCACCCTTTCGCCAGCACGAGGATCAGAATCCCGACGATCACCAGGATCGCAGCGCGGATCGGCCAGGTCGTGCGACTCGGCAAGGGGCGTGGGGCTGAGGTCGGCCCGTCGTCGGGCGGTCGCGGATACGGCTGGCGGGTGCCGGCCGAGCGCAGTGGGAACGCCCGCCCAGGCTCGACCGTGAAGCCCTCCTCGTCAGCGAGGAACCGTCGGTAGACACGGAGCGCGGTCTCACGGCTTCCGTTCACATCGTCCGCGTGCGGTTCGCCGCCACCGCCGTCTACGCGGACGAATCCGTACATCAACTGGAGGGGGCGGCCGTACTCGTCCCGCGGCGGCTGGTCCGGGGGGGCCGCTCCCGGCTCCGCGATGTCGGCCGCGGTGACCCGGTGCGTCGCGTGCACGACCGTCAGAGGACGTCCGGCCTTGGTGACCACGGGCATGACCTGTGCCTGATCGTCCACCGCGCTCGGCATCACGGAGTCGTCGAGCACTCCGTAGTCGCGCTCGGCGAGGAGGAAGTCGGGGGCGAGGAGTGTCCGGTAGCCGTGGTGGCGTCCGCGCGCGACGAGGAACGGCCACGCCTGATGCGGGGACCAGGGGCCGGTCATGTCAGGACAGCCTGGAGTGCGGCAACTGGTCTTCCAGGACTCCCACTTTGCGGCGCATGTCCTCGATGACCCGCCGCCGCGCTTCCCGAACGTCTTCGAGGCGCTTCTCGGCCTGGCTCAGGTCCTGGTCCAGACGCGTCTGCGACTGCTCGCGCGCATTGACGTTGGAGTCGAAGAAGAGATCGAGCAGGGCAGTCCATGCCAGCGTTGCCGCCGAGGCACCGAACGCCGCGAGCAGTGCCTGGCCTGCCACCTTGCCGGCGAAAGCGGACACGAAGGCAAGCGCCTCCCTAGGGCCCAGTTGGTTGCGTCGACGCGCCCCGGCGTAGAGAGCCGAGCGGACGTCCCTGTCGAGCCGGCCCTCGACCTGGTCGAAGAGGTCGGGAACCACGGCCGACAGCGGAACGTCCACGCGCGTGGGATGTACTTTGCCTTCGGGCACCTTGACGATCCTCCCTGTGGAGTCGACCGTCGCGAACCCGGGACCCACCGCGCTGACGGGGATGAGCCGGACCACCCGGGCGGCTCCGTGGATTTTCACCAGCGACTGGAACTGGTCGTTGGACGTCAGCAGGTCCTGGACGAGTTCCAGCCGGGTGCTCTCATCAGGGTGCAGATCCCTGAGAAGGTCCCACTTGGTGATGACGAAGCTGACGGGACACGTCGCCTCAATCATGATCGGCACCAAGGCGTCGAGGGTCTTCTCCAGACGCATCAGCCCCCCGGCGACACCATCCAGATGCTGCCGGATGTGGTTGCCGTCAATGATCCCGATCAGTGCGTCGGCTTCCTCGATGTGGGCGAGCAGCTCTTCCTGCACTCTCGATCCGGGCGCCTGAGGCTCGGTCAGGAGTTCTCCCGCGTATTCCAGGTAATTCAGCCGGAGAACGGGGAGAGCTCCGTCTGCGGTGCGCGTTTTCACCGTGAACGAAAAATGCCGCGATTCGCCTTTTGCCGTTCCGGGTGGCCAGCCGTCCGCACAGGCGGTGTCTGCCATCTGACTGAACCAATGATTGAGCTGCAACGCATCTGCGTGCGATGTGGTGAGGAAATAGCTCTGGCCTGTCGGCGTCCGGAGCCGGTGATACATGCTGGCCAGCAGCAGCGTCTTCCCCGAACCCTGAACGCCCAGGGCCACGATCTGGAACGGTGGAATGCTCTGCTCGTGGACCGGCGGGCTGCTGCTCTGCTCGTTGGCTGGCGGGCTGCTGCTCCCCTTGGCGTGTCCGCGCAGCTGCCATACGAGATAGACGAAGAGGACCACGAGGATGGCAAGTACTACGACGATACCCATCATGTCCCTCCATGCTGGCGGCCAGTGAAGCGGCACGGCACCAACGGCATGCGTTCCGGGACCATTCCATCGTCGCCGATTCCCCTCGCCCCGGCCAGTCGGGACCCGGTCACTCCCGCCTACGGCGCCTTGACCTGCGTGCTCAGCCAGCCGAAGGTCTGCGGGATCTGCTTCGACCACGAGTCGAGGTTGTGGCCGCCGACCACCTTCTCCGCGTGCACCGTGGTCGGGTTCTGCGCGATGGCCTTGAGGTCCGTGCCGGACAGGTAGCCGTCCTGCTCGGCTCCCGACATCCACAGCGCGACCGCCGGCGGCGTGGGCGCGGCCTTGAGCAGGGCCTTCAGGTTGTGGGTGCGCCGCATCTCCGGGTCCTGGGCGACCAGCGAGGTGGGCTCCTGGCCCGGGTCGTTGTAGCCGGACAGGGAGACGGCCGCGCTGTAGCGGTCGGGGTGGAGGATGCCCAGCTTGGCGGCGCAGTACGCGCCCGCCGAGTACCCGGCGACACCCCAGGTGCGGGCCTCGTCCGACGCCCGGAAGTTGTCGGTGACCATCTTGCGGACGTCGACGCTGAACCAGCTGTCCGCGTTGACCTTGCCGGCGATGTTCGCGCAGCCGGTGTCGCCGTTGCCCAGCAGCATGGCGCGCGGCGAGACCAGGATGAACGGCTGTACCTTGCCGCTCTTCATGAGCGGCTCCAGCACTTCGTGCGCCTTGAGCCCCTGGAACCAGGACTTGCCCGTCCCCGGTATGCCCGGGATCAGCTCGACCACGGGGAACTTCTTGTTCTTGAACGCCGGGTCGTCGTACTGCGGCGGGAGCCACACCATGACCTCGCCCTTGACACCGGAGATCTTGCCGTTGAGCTCGGTCTTCTTGACCCGGCCGCCGAGGCCGTCGACCGGCTGGAACTCCTGGAGCACCTTCGGCTCCGCCTTGACCTCCGTGGCCTTCTTCCCGCCGAGCCCGTCAGGGCCCAGGTCGGGGGCGGCGGTGACGTACTTGCCGGTGCCGAGCAGATCGCCCCAGGAGTTGTAGAAGGTCTCCTGCCGGTTCACCGCGATGAACACCAGCGCAACGGCGGTGACCTGGGCGAACAGCACCATCAGGGCACGGGTCGACACGCGTACGACGGCGGGGCCGCGCACCTTGCTCCACACGGCCAGCGGCAGGACGACGGCGATCGCCGTGAGGGCGATCACCGTCGCGAAGAGGGGGATCCCCGTCAAGCTCATCACGCCACCCAAGAGTGCCGCGCCGTACGCGCGGGTTCCCGCAGGTGGCTGCGGCGTAAATCACAGGCCAAGGGTTCCCGCCCGGCGTGCCCAGCCCGCCCGGCCTGCCCAGCCCGCCCGGCGCGTGCGCCGTGCCCGGATCCCCGGACCCCGGATCAGACCAGGCGGCGCGCCGTCGCCCAGCGGGTCAGCTCGTGCCGGTTGGAGAGCTGGAGCTTCCTGAGCACCGCCGAGACGTGCGATTCGACGGTCTTCACCGAGATGAAGAGCTGCTTGGCGATCTCCTTGTACGCGTACCCGCGCGCGATCAGCCGCAGCACCTCGCGCTCGCGCTGCGTGAGGCGGTCCAGGTCCTCGTCGACCGGCGGCGCGTCCGTCGAGGCGAAGGCGTCGAGCACGAAGCCCGCGAGCCGCGGCGAGAACACCGCGTCGCCCTCCTGCACCCGGAAGATCGAGTCCACCAGGTCGGTCCCGGTGATGGTCTTGGTGACGTACCCGCGGGCGCCGCCCCGGATGACCCCGATGACGTCCTCGGCCGCGTCCGACACCGACAGGGCCAGGAACCGAACCGGGTCCTCGGCCGCCGACATCAGCGGGGCGCAGCGCCGCAGCACCTCGACGCCGCCGCCGCCGGGCAGGTGCACGTCGAGCAGGACCACCTCGGGCCGGGTGGCGGTGATGACGGTGACGGCCTGGTCGACGTCGGCCGCCTCGCCGACGACCTCGACGCCGGTCCGGGCGGTCTCGCCGATCTCGGCCTGCACGCCCGTACGGAACATCCGGTGGTCGTCGACGAGCACCACCCGGACGTTCCTGGCCACTCCCCCGCTGCCGGTCTCTTCGGTCATGCTGCGTTCGCCGCCCTCTCCATCTCCAGCTCGACTTCCGTGCCGCCGTCGGGCGCGGACCGCAGCCGTGCGGTCCCGCCGTTGCGCTGCATCCGGCCGATGATCGATTCTCGTACGCCCATGCGGTCGTCCGGTACCGCGTCGATGTCGAAGCCCGGTCCCCGGTCCCGTACGGACACGAACACCGTCTGCCCCTCCACCTCGGCGTACACCTGCACCGGCCCTCCCTCGCCACCGTACTTGGCGGCGTTGACCATCGCCTCGCGCGCGGCCTGGATCTGTGCGGAGAGCTTCTCGTCCAGCGGGCAGTCGCCGACCACGACCACCTCGATCGGGACCCCGTGGTGGTCCTCCACCTCGGCGGCCGTCTTCTTGACGGCCTCCGCGAGGGTGGCCGGCTCCTCGGCCTCGTCCTTGCCGGTGCCCTCCGGCTTGTACAGCCAGTTCCGCAGCTCCCGCTCCTGGGCGCGGGCGAGGCGGCGCACCTCGCCCACGTCCTCCGCGTTGCGCTGGATCAGGGTGAGCGTGTGCAGCACCGAGTCGTGCACGTGGGCGGCGACCTCGGCGCGCTCCTGGGCCCGGATGCGCATCAGGCGCTCCTCGGAGAGGTCCTGCGTCATCCGGATCAGCCAGGGCCCGGCCAGCAGGGCGATGCCGACGAGGACGGCGAGGGCCGCGGTGAGCACGTTGCCGAGCTGCGCCGCGGAGCCGCGTACGACGATGAACACGGTCAGGCCCACGCCGACCAGCGCGACCCCGGCGAACCCCCGGGCCATCTGCAGGAGTCGGGCGTTGCGTCCGGCGGCGGCGCCCCAGTGGGCGCGGCGGGCGTTGTCGGCCTGCCGCCATACGAGGACCACGCCGGCGCCGACCAGCAGCGTCGGCCACACGTAGCGCCCGGACGCGCCCCCGCCCTGGACCTTGGCGATGAAGATCCCGGCGCCGATGCACAGCGCGATGAGCGCGGTGATCTGCCCCTTGTCGGGCTTGCGCAGGCGCCGGCTGCCGTCGGGGAGGGTCTCGAAGAAGGAGCGGTGGCCGGTGCGCCCGCCGACGCCCAGCGGTACGAAGACCCAGAAGGCGGCGTACAGCAGCACGCCCAGCCCGTCGCCCCACATGAACAGGCCGAGGAAGGCGAGCCGGACCCAGATGACGGGCAGCCCGAGGTGCCCGGCGAGACCGCGCGCGACACCGCCGAGCATCCGGCCGTCGGCACTGCGGTAGAGCTTGCGCTGCGGCGGTTCGTCGGCTTCTGCTGCGTGCGGGGGACGGGGGGCGGCGGAAACGGGCATGTTCCTGATGGTCACACGCGCGCGGCACGCGGGGCATCAGGGCATCCCCCCAGTTCTGTAGGGGGGATATCAGGGTTGTGCCAGGGTCGGGCCCGGTGCCGCGGGGCGCGGCGGCCCGTCACCATGGATCCATGACCAAGCACGACTCCCCGCCGTCGCCGGCCGGTGCCGGCGCGGCACCGCCGCCGGGCGACCGGTCCGCAGACCGGCCCGCCGACCGGCCCGCCGATCGCGCCGCCGACCGTCCGCCCCTGCGCCGCAGCAAGCGCGACAAGGTTCTCGCGGGCGTGTGCGGCGGCCTCGGCCGGTATTTCGACCTGGACCCGGCGATCTTCCGGATCGTGCTCGGCGTCCTCGCGGTCACCGGCGGCGTCGGCCTGATCTTCTACGGCTTCGCCTGGCTGCTGCTGCCGGTGGAGGGCGAGGACGACAGCGAGGCGAAGAAGCTGCTGACGGGCCGGGTCGAAGGCGCCACCCTGGCCGCGGTGTTCGCGGCCCTGGTCGGCTGCGCGCTGTTCCTGTCGATGCTGGACAACGGCGGACTGGCCGTGTTCTCCGTGCTGGTCATCCTGGCCCTCGGCGGGGCCTCGTACTGGTCGCAGCGCCGCCGCGCCGCCGCCGCCCCCGAGGCGGAGCCCCAGGCGGCCCACCGCCCGGGCCCGCCGGAGACCCAGGCTCCGCCCGTGCCCGGCACCCCCTCCTGGTGGCGGGACCCGCTGGTCAAGGACGGCACCACCGGCCCCGTCGGTTCCACCGGATACCTGTGGGGCCCGGACGACTCCGCCGAGGCCGCGGCGGACACCGCGGGCGGCAGGGCCGCGGCGGTGCCCGAGCGGGCCGCCGCCCCGAGGGTCCCGCGCGGCGGCATCGGCGGCCGGGTGTTCGTGCTGGCCCTGCTGGCCGGGGGCGCCGCCACCGCTTCGGTCTGGCAGGGCAGCACCCTCTCGCACGCCCTCCAGATCGGGCTCGCCTCGGCCCTGGCGGTCTTCGGTCTCGGCCTCGCGGTCAGCTCGGTCAAGGGCCGCACCGGCTTCGGCACCGTCCTGCTCGCGATGATCACCGCCGGGCTGCTCGCCGGGGCCTCTGCGCTGCCCCGCGAGATCGGCACCGACTGGAAGGCCGTGGAATGGCGGCCGGCCGCGGTGGCCGACGTCAAGCCCGTCTACACGGCGGGCACCGGGCTGGCCACGCTGGACCTGAGCCGGCTGGACGTGCCGAAGGGCACCACCCTGTCCGTCCGCGCCACCGCGGAGGCGGGCCGGCTCAAGGTGATCGTGCCCCGCGAGGTCACCGCGCAGGCCGACGTCTCGGTGAAGCTGGGCGACATCCACATGCCCGGGGAGACCGGTCAGGACGTACGCATCAAGAGCGGCGGCGAAACCCAGCAGGCGACCCTGAAGCCGCCCGCCGGCACCGAGGCCGGGGGAACGATCGAGCTGCACCTGAACGCAGGTGTCGGACAGGTGGAGGTGGCCCGTGCCGCGTCATGAGTTCCAGCCCGGACGGCTGCTGGCCGGCCTGGTCCTGGTGGCCGCGGGCGTGCTGTACCTGCTCGACGCGACCGGCGAGGCCGACCTGCCCTGGTTCCTGGTCATCCCGATGACCATGGGCGGGCTCTGCCTGGCCGCACTGGTCGGGGTGGTGACCTACGCCGTACGCCGGGACCGGCGCGACCGGATCACCGAGTCCAGCGACAGGTAGGGCGCACCGGCCAGGATCATCGGGATCCAGGCCATGAGGTAGATCAGGTCGTTGCCGTAGTAGTACGGGGACACCTGCCAGGACACCGTGAGCCACAGGCTGAGCGAGATCAGCGCTCCGCCGGTGGCGGCGATCCGGGTCAGCAGGCCGGCCAGGACGCCGAGGCCCACGAGGAGCTCCCCGATGGCGAGCACCACGGCGAAGCCGACGGGCGAGAGCAGGGCCCAGTCCACCAGGGCGGGGATCGCGGAGGTGTCGCGCACGCCGTGCATCAGCTCGCCGATGGAGCCGGGGCCGGAGGCGGACAGGAAAGCGGAGTCGGTCAGCTTGTCCAGGCCCGCGTAGACGAAGGTCACGCCGAGGAAGATCCGCAGCGGCAGCAGGGCGTACCGGGCGGCCTGTTCCCGCAGTCCGGCCGGGGCGGCGGAAGGGACATCAGTTCGGGTCACGCCCCATGTGTACCCCGTTCACTCGGCCACGTCGATGGTGCAACGGTTGGATTCCACTCCGGCGGCCGTGACCACCTGGACCTCGATGCGCCCGGGTTCCACTTCCGCCGGGACCGGCACCGTCAGGACCGAGTCCGAGGGGTTGGTGAACCCGCCCGCGACCGGCACCAGCGGCACGTGCACGTGCACCGCGCCGACCCGTACGACCAGCCGGGCCAGCATCTCCGGAGTCTGCGCCCCCGGCGGTACGAAGCCCACGCCGCGGATCTCGATGTCGTCGCCCGGCCGGATGGCCGCGTCGAGGTCGCCGGGCTCCCGTCTGCGGACCACCGACAGCACGAGCGGACGGGTCACCTCCGCGTACTTCGCCGCCAGGTACACCGCCGCCGACAGGGCCACCAGCATGGCCAGCGCCCACGGCAGCCGCGGCAGCCGGTCCGGGAACCGGGCCATCGACACCGCCGCGAAGGCCAGCACCACGGTGGAGACCAGCACGTACTGCGCGTCCGGGAAGCTCCCGCGGCCCGCGTCGTCCGTCAGCAGGTCGACCCCGCGCGGCCGGTCCGCCGGCAGCTTCTGCATCCGCTGGCCCATGATCCGTACGGTGACCACCCGGCGCACCAGCACCGCCACGGCCGAGGTCAGCGCGACCACCGCCAGCAGCGGCAGCGCCCGCCCCAGCGCGAGCCCCGCGTACAGTGCCTGCCGCTCCGGCCCGGGCGAGGAGGCCGCCAGCCGCAGCGCGGGCAGCAGCGCGGCGAACGCCGTCAGCACCACCCACGCGCTCGGCACCGCCTTCGAGGTGGACAGCCGGTTGTCCTCGCCGACCAGCGGGGCGAGCAGCCCGCCCCGCAGCGACTGTGCCCGGGCGGCGACCGTGAGCAGCCCGGCCAGGACCACCGCCGCGAGCAGCCCGGCGGTGCGCGCCGTGGACCAGCCGGTGCCGAGCGCGGTGCCGACCTGCACCAGCAGCAGCACCCCGGCGGCGATCCACACGGCGAGCACGGCCCGCCGCGAGAACAGGTACAGCCAGGAGTTGCCGGCCTCCCGGCCCCGGTCGGCGACCGTACGGGCCGACAGGGTCAGCTCGTCGGAGACCCACTGCCGGGACGCCCCGGCGGAGCGGGCCACCGCCGCGGGCAGGCCCTGGCCGGCGGCGAACTCGTCCCTCTTCTCCGTGAACGCGACGACCGCGCGCCGGTGCCCCTCCTGCGCGCCGTGCGGGCAGTCGTCGCAGGTGCAGGTGCCGCCGTGGGTGCTTCGGGACATCTCTTGGACAGCCACGTGCGTGCCGCCTCTCTGAACTACGGTGCAATGCCAGCGAATTGTGCACCACTGCGGCAGTGCTCCGGATTGCGCACGATGTCAGAGCAGGTGATTAACCGTTCATGATGTTGACGTCACCCGCCCGGCCCAGTCCCGGCGTCACGGGGCGACGGTCTGCCAGAGGGGCTGGTAGCTGACCCAGGCGGCGAGATCCGTGCCGAACCGCTCCCGCGCCGCGAGCGCGCTGCGGTGGTCGATCGGCACCGGCTTCCCGGCGGCCCGCGCGATCAGCTGCACCTGCGCCGCGCGCTCCGCCGCGACGAACCACCAGGCCGCCGCGTCCACCGAGTCCCCGACCGTCAGCAGCCCGCGGTTGCGCAGGACCAGCGCCTTGTACGGGCCCAGGGCGCGGGCGATCCTCCCCGAGTCCTGCGGACCCGCGAACCCGTCCAGGAGTGCGTGGTCCTCGTAGAAGGCGCAGGCCTCCTCGCTGATCGGGGCGAGCAGCTCCCCGAGCGCGGCCAGCGCCCTGCCGTACGGGGCGTGCGTGTGCACCACGGCGACCGCCTCGGGGCGGGCCCGGTGCACGGCCGCGTGCACCGCGAAGGCCAGCTCGTTGACCCGCCGGTCCCCCCGGCGCACGCGCCCGTCCCCGTCGACGAGGAGCAGGTCGTCGGCGGTGAGTGCGGCCAGGGCCCGCCCGAACGGGTTCACCCAGTAGCAGTCCTCGAACTCCGGGTCCCGCGCGCTGGCATGGCCGGCGACCCCGTCCTCGTACCCGAGCCGCCCGAACAGCCGCAGCGCCCCGGCCAGCCGCTCCTTGCGGTACGCGCGCTCCTCGGCCGCCCCGGTGTGCACGGGCGGCATCGAGAACCGCAGCCGGTCCACGGGCACGGGCACGGGTGCGGGTGCGGGTGGGGGTGCGGGTGGGGGCTGCTGGGCCATGGGCGCTCCTTCGACGGCTCGGCTCGCGGCGCAAGGTACCGGCGGCTCCCGCAACAGGCCATACCAACGGCGAAGCCGCCGCTCCCCGGGGGGAACGGCGGCTTCGTCACGGGCGTCGAGCGGGGACTACTCCCACTCGATGGTGCCCGGGGGCTTGCTCGTGCAGTCGAGGACCACGCGGTTCACGTCCGGCACCTCGTTGGTGATGCGGGTGGAGATCCGCGCGAGCACCTCGTACGGCATGCGCGTCCAGTCCGCGGTCATGGCGTCCTCGGACGAGACGGGGCGCAGCACGATCGGGTGGCCGTAGGTACGGCCGTCGCCCTGGACGCCGACGCTGCGGACGTCCGCGAGCAGGACGACCGGGCACTGCCAGATCTCGCGGTCCAGGCCGGCCGCGGTCAGCTCGTGGCGGGCGATGGCGTCGGCCTCGCGGAGCAGGTCCAGGCGGTCCTTGGTGACCTCGCCGACGATGCGGATGCCGAGGCCGGGGCCCGGGAAGGGCTGGCGCTGGACGATCTCGTCGGGCAGGCCGAGCTCCTGGCCGACCATCCGGACCTCGTCCTTGAACAGCTGGCGCAGCGGCTCGACGAGCTCGAACTCGATGTCGTCGGGCAGGCCGCCCACGTTGTGGTGCGACTTGATGTTCGCGGTGCCGGTGCCGCCGCCGGACTCGACGACGTCCGGGTACAGGGTGCCCTGGACCAGGAAGGCCACCGCCGGGCCGTCCTCCTGGAGGATCTCCAGCTGGGCCTGCTCGAAGACGCGGATGAACTCGCGGCCGATGATCTTGCGCTTGGTCTCCGGGTCGGAGACTCCGGCGAGCGCGGTCAGGAAGCGCTCCTGCGCGTCGACGACCTTCAGCTGCACGCCGGTCGCGGCGACGAAGTCCTTCTCGACCTGCTCGGTCTCGCCCTTGCGCATCAGACCGTGGTCGACGTACACGCAGGTCAGCTGGGAGCCGATGGCCTTCTGGACGAGGGCCGCGGCGACCGCGGAGTCCACGCCGCCGGAGAGGCCGCAGATGGCGCGCTTGTCGCCGACCTGCTCGCGGATGGCCGCGATCTGCTCCTCGACGATGTTGCCGGTGGTCCAGGTGGGCTCGAGGCCGGCGCCGCGGTAGAGGAAGTGCTCCAGCACCAGCTGGCCGTGCGTGGAGTGCATCACCTCGGGGTGGTACTGCACGCCGTACAGCTTCTTCTCGTCGTTCTCGAAGGCCGCGACCGGGACGACGTTCGTCGACGCGGTGACGGTGAAGCCCTCGGGGGCGGCGGAGCAGGCGTCGCCGTGCGACATCCACACCGACTGGTTCACGGGGGTGCCCTCGAAGAGGGTCGAGCCGGCCTTGGAGACCGCGAGCGGCGTACGGCCGTACTCGCGGGCGCCGGTGTTGTCGACGGTGCCGCCGAGGGTGGTCGCCATCAGCTGGAAGCCGTAGCACATGCCGAAGACCGGGACCCCGGACTCGAAGAGGGCGCGGGCCTCGTCCAGACGCGGGGCGCCCTCCTCGTACACGGAGGACGGGCCGCCGGAGAGGATGATCGCCTTGGGGTTCTTGGCCAGCATCTCGGCCACGGGCATCGTGCTGGGCACGATCTCGCTGTAGACCCGAGCCTCGCGGACGCGGCGGGCGATGAGCTGGGCGTACTGGGCGCCGAAGTCGACGACGAGAACCGTGTCCGGGGCGCTGTCGTGGGCGGCGGAGGGTGCTTCTGGCACGGGGCGGCCTTCCGGCGGAAGAGGTGGCTGTTTTGTCGATTCTACCGGTGGCGCCGGCCGCCACTTTGTCGCACCATCCGAGGCGCACGTCACCGTGACACCCCGCGACACCCCGATCACAGCGCCCGCCGCGCCTCGCTGATCACGCGCTGAGCCTCGGCGCCGTACACGGCGGACTCGCGCAGGGTGTTCCAGACCCGGAGGTACGTCGCGACGCCGCCCGCGTCGTCGATCCAGAGCTCGGCATGCCAGTCCTCAACGATCACCAGCCGCTCGTCGTAAATCCAGAACCCGTTCCCGGCGTGGATCTTCAACGGCGCGGTGAAGGGGATGACACCCAGCTCGACCGTGTCAAGGCCGATGATGCTCAGCAGCCGGTCGAGCTGCGCCGCCAGGACCGACGGCGGGCAGACCCGGGCGTGCAGCGCCCCTTCCCACATCATGATCTGGTGCCGCTTGTCGGAGTCGTACAGCGCTTCCTGACGGCGGACCCGTGCACGCACGGCGTCCTCGGTGTCCCGAGGCGACTGCATGAGTTCGGCGTGCCGGGTGAAGACCGCGCGGGCATAGTCGGCTGTCTGGAGCATGCCTGCGACGACGCAGTTCTCCCAGATCCGCAAGATGCTGGTTCGGGCATGTTCGGCGGTGATCGCGTCCTGCACCGCGCGGTGGCCCGAAGCAAGTTGTCGGCGCCAGGAGCGGATGTGGGATTCGAGCCCGCCGAGACGTGCGTGCAGTTCGTCGGCGGCACCGGGTTGACCGGTCGCCTCGGCCCACGCCCGCAGGTCTTCCGCGCTCGCGGTCTGGCGGCCGTTCTCCAGCTTGTAGACCTTGGAGTGCGCCCAGCCGAGCCGGTCCGCGAGCTGTGTCCCGGTGAGCTTGCCGCCAGGCGCCGAGACCCGCAGGTCCCGGAGCCTGGCACCGAGGGCGGCTCGCGCCGCCTGGAAGTCTGTGCTCACCGGCACACGCTACTTCGCGGTCTGCTCATTCGGTCAGGCCCGCGGCGAACTCCTCGTACCGCACCGCGTAGTGCCAGGCAACGTCCCGGATCTGGGCGTAGCGGTTGACCTCCGCCGGCTCGGTGATCAGCTCGACGTCGAGCAGGTTGTCGTCATCGTCGAAGTTGAGCAGAACGGCGAATCGGGAGTCGAAGATCCAGAAGTCCTCAGCCGGCAGGCGCAGGCGGTTCGCCTCCGCACGCGAGAGGTTGCGGATGTCCTCCCCCACCGCGCAGTTGCGCTTGGCGTTGTCGAGCAGGTACAGCTGCCCGGGCGTCGGCGGGTCGTCGACGAGCCGCACGCGCTCGACCCGCTTCCCCTGGGAACTCTGCGACCGGATGGTGCGGGACCACTCGTCGTCGTAGTCCCACTCGACGGGCAGGCCCGCTACGAACTGGGCGTAGGTCTCGGCAGCTTCGTCGGAGGCGAAACGGCGCCGCGTCTCCAGCCGCCAGGCGGTGTGCTCGAAGGTTTCGAAGAGCCGCCCGAACTCGTCCAGATCGAGGATGCGCGGCACGCGCGTGACTTCCTTGGGGCCGAAGTCGACCAGCAGCTCTCGTGGGACCACGATCGGGATTTCCCCCTCGCCCAGGTGCTGGAGCTGCGCGATGTCCTCCGGGTCGCTGAGCGGGGTTCCGTGAACGATGACCTCTCCGCTGTCCAGGTCTTCGTGCACGGCCGGGCAACCGCCACCAACCGATCCCGTGCCGTTGAAGCGCAGTCGACGCGCCATGGTCACACCCTTTCCGCCGGAAACTGGTCGCCCCAGCATTCAGGGGACTGCGATCGCCGCGATAGCCCCTACCCGAGACCATCCGAGAACATGCGAGAACACCTGACCGGTGTGCGAGAACAGTCGAGAACATCGGATGGCACCACCCAACAAGCCAGCCCTAGCGTCCAGTTCATGGCATCGCAGACCACCATGAGCCCGCCCGTCCACCTCTCCCTGCCCGCCGAGGCCCCGAGACCGGCCCCCGGCTGCGATGTGTGCGCGGCGCTGGCCGGGCAGCGGTCGGATGCGTACCGGCGGGGGGACCGCTCGGCGGTGTCGGACTGCAACGTCGAGATCGTCGCGCACCGCGGGCGCAGCCGGTGCTGAGCCGGCGGGCCGTGTTCCGGTACGCGGCGCACACCATCCGGCACGCGCCCGAGGGCGGGGTCACCTACGAGGTGTTCTGCTCGGCGTACCGCTGCGGGGCCGAGTCCGGGCCGCAGGACGCGCAGGAGGCCGCCCAGGACTGGGCCCTGCGGCACACGGGGCGGACCGGGCACGAGCTGTTCCGCCGGGTGTTCACCGACCATGCGCGCGTCACGCGCGCGGACGGGCCGTCTCACGATCCGGGCCGGGTTGGCCCGGGAGGGGGTGGGCGGCCATAATCCACTCCATGCGCAAGCAGCTGAGCTTCCTCTTTACCTATGGCACCGGCCGGTCCGGTCGCCATGGGTCCTCGTGATGCTCGCTTGAGCCGCTGACTTCCCAGAGCGCCCCGGTCCGACAGGACCGGGGCGCTCTGGCGTTTCCGCTCCTGCCGGAACTACCCACAGGAGTAAGAACATGACCGTGACCACCACCCACGCGCAGCTGATCGCCGAGTCCCGCCAGCGCATCGACGCCATCGACGACCGGATCATCGGCCTGATCCAGGAGCGGATGGCCGTCTCGACCGTCATCCAGGAGGCCCGGATCTCCTCGGGCGGCCGCCGGGTGAACCTCTCGCGCGAGATGGAGGTGCTCGAGCACTGGCGCGACGCCCTCGGCAAGCCCGGGACCGCGCTCGCCATGACCCTGCTGGAGCTGTGCCGCGGCCGCGTCTGACGCCGCCCCGCCCCGTGCGCCCGCGCCTCTTACGCCTGTTCGTCACTCGTCCGGACCGTGACCGGCCCCGACGGGCTTCGTTGGTGTGGATGGCCGCGTCAGCCAGGCGCGGGACCGAGCACCACGCGTGGCACCGCCGGAGCGATGAGACGTACGGCCCGTCGGGGACGTGCGCCGTGGGACCTCGCTCCTTCGCGTGACCGGACGGCAGGGGACAGCAGCCCGGTCACCCCGGAAAAGGACGGCCGGCCCAGGGGACGCCCCGGGCCGGCCGTTCTCCGTTCCTGCGCCTACGCGTGCCCGCCGGACCGGCGGCGCACCCCCACGTACAGCGCACCGCCGACGACCACGGCGGCCAGCGCGCCCAGCGCGACCGGGCCGACCGAGCTGCCGGTCGAGGCCAGGTTGCCGCCCGTGGCGCCGGCAGCGGTGGTGGAGGACGGCGTGGCCGACGCCGAGGCGGACGCGGACGGCGACGGCGAGGCGGAGGCCGAGGTGCTCGGGCTCGGGCTCGTACCGCCCTTGACCTCGACCACGAACGCGGCCTGGGCGTTGCCCGCGACCGGGTCGAAGGCGAGCGGCTTGGTGCCGCCCGCGACGGGCTCGCCGACGGTGACCGAGCCCTTGGCGTTCGCCACCGCCTTCTCGATCTTCATCGCGAACCGGCTGGCGTACGTACCGGGAACGTCCGCGAACTGCCCGCCGTCACAGAAGTAGCGCGGCGCGCCCAGCTGCTCCGCGCGGTCGCTGCCGTCGGCGTTGACCGCGCGGCAGTTCCGGGGCACGTCCGTGACCTGCACGCCGGCCGGCATCACGATGTCGGCACGGGCCACGCTCTGGCCCGAGCGCAGATGGCTGATCACGGCCGGGCCCTTGTTGCGGAAGCCGAGCTCGGCCACGACCGTGTCGCCCACCTTGCCGGAGGGCGAGGCGGTGACCGCCTCGAAGTCGGCCCGGGCGCCCTTGGCGGTGAACTCGAACGCGCGCTCGTTGTCGCGCGGGTTCAGGTCGGTGTCCCGGGCCCGCTGGGCGTCCCGCTCGGCCAGGTTGGACTCCGTGACCGGCACCGCGGCCGATGCCTTGACCAGCTTCAGCTTCTTGCCGGTGGGCGGCTTGCCCTCGGGCGCGTCCTTGCTCGGCGCCGGGTCGGGGACGACCCCGTACCTCAGCCGGTCCTGGTAGGCCCGCTCGGTCGTCTTGAGGTGCAGCGGGGAGTCGGGGGCGAGCTGGTAGGACTCGCCCGGCAGGAACTCGCCCTCGACGAGGCACACCGTGGTGGCGCCCATGCCGCCGTGGTCCTGCCGCCGGCAGTTGTCGTACGTCTCCGCCGGCTCCAGGCCGGCCGAGCCGTCCAGCTCCAGCGCCACCGACTTGGCGGGCAGCGTGCCCCGGTTCGCGAAGGCGAGCGGCAGGTCCTGCTGCTCGCCCGCCGTCACGTCGGCCTTGAGCTTCAGCTCCCCCAGGTGCAGGTCGGGGCCGCCGACGGTCAGCTTGGTGGTGACGGGCGTGACGCTCGCGCCCGCCACCTTGCCGGTGACGGCGATCTCACCGCTCACACCGTTCTTGCTGCCCTGCGCGGCCGAGACGAGCAGGTCGAACGTGTTGCCGCCCGGGTTCCCGACGGACAGGCCCTGCTGCTTGCAGACGATCGCGGTGGCGCTCACGGTGCAGTTCGGGTTGGGCTTGGCCGGGTCGAGCCGGACCGACGCCACCCCGGCGACCTTGCTCAGGTCGACGCTGATGGTGAACTCGCCCGGGAAGCTGTTCCCGGGGCCCACATAGCTCAGGTTGTAGCGAAGGCTCCGCTCCTTCGGGGCGCCCGAGTCCGGGTACGGCTGGAGCACCTGGGCGGAGGGGCCACCGAGCGGGAAGGCGGGTTCCGCGGCGAGCGCGGGGGCGGCCACGCCGAGGCTCAGCGTCGCCAACCCCGTAGCTGCCAAAAGGGAGATGCGCTTGTCCATGAAGACCGAGACCCCTGAGGGCGGGTCACAGTTGCACACTTCGCGGCGTGACGGGCATCACATGCAACCATCCGGACTGATCACCTGTCACTTATGTACGCGGCGGCGGGTTCTGCGCTCGGAGGGGGAGCGCAGACCCTGCCGCCGCTACACGTGTCACGCCTTCTTCGGGACCTCCGGCACCGGCAGCAGCAAAGGCAGCCGCAACGCGCCGAACGCCTCCTTCGGGACAGCCGGACGGGCCGGTTCCACCGCCGCCAGCCGGGTGTAGGCCCCGCCCTGCTCCGGCCGCGGATCCTGCTCGCCCTTGTTCGGCCAGTACGACATCGCCCGCTCCGCCTGCGCCGTGATCGTCAGCGACGGGTTCACCCCGAGGTTCGCGGAGACCGCCGAGCCGTCCACCACCGAGATGCCCGGGTGCCCGTACAGCCGGTGGTACGGGTCCACCACGCCCTCCTCGGCCGAGGCGCCGATCGGGCACCCGCCGAGGAAGTGCGCCGTCAGCGGGGTGCCCATCAGCTCGCCGATGTTGCTGCCCGGGAAGCCGTTGATCTCCTCGGCCAGCAGGGTGGCCGCCTCGGTGGCCTCCTTGATCTGCACCGGGTTCGGCGCGCCGTGCCCCTGGCGGGCGGTGAGCAGGCCCTTCCCGAGGCCGCCGGGCTTGCGGTACGTCGTGAGCGAGTTGTCCAGCGACTGCATGACCAGTCCGATGATCGTCCGCTCCGACCAGCGCCGGTTGGACAGCGAGCGCGCCAGCTGCACCGGGTGCTTCGCGGTCCGGGCGAACCAGGCCCGGACCCGGTGCTTGCCGAACGGCACCTGGAGGACGGTCATGAACCCCATGGCGTTGGAGCCCTTGCCGTAGCGGACGGGCTCGATGTGGGTGTCGGCGTCGGGGTGCACGGACGAGGTGATCGCCACGCCCCGGGTGAAGTCGGCGCGCTGCTCCTTGCCGGGGCCCGCGCCGCGGCGTCGGCGGTAGCGGCGGTCGTCGGTCTGCGCTCCGACCAGGCCCTCCGAGTTGGTCCGCGTCAGCTCGCCGAGCCGGTCCGAGATCCGCGGGAGCAGCCCGTTGTCCTTCATGGTGTGCAGCAGGGTCTGGGTGCCGTACGTGCCCGCCGCGACGACCACGTACCGTGCGCGCAGCTCCTTGGCGATGCCCCGGCGGCGCGCGTCGGTGGGGACGGCGCGGATGCGGTAGCCGCCGTCGGGGTGCTCGGCGAGCGCGGTGACGGTGGTCATCGGGTGGATGACGGCGCCGGCGCGCTCGGCGAGGTGCAGGTAGTTCTCGTTCAGGGTGTTCTTCGCGCCGTGCCGGCAGCCGGTCATGCACTCGCCGCATTCGGTGCAGGCCTTGCGGGCCGGGCCGGCGCCCCCGAAGTACGGGTCGGGGACCTCCTGGCCGGGGCGGGCCCCGGAGCCGCCATCGGCGTCCGCGCCGTCGCCGAAGAAGACGCCCACCGGCGCCATGTGGAAGGAGTCCCCGACGCCCATCTTCTCGGCGGCGGCCTTCAGGTGGACGTCGGAGGGGGTCAGCGTCGGGTTGAGGCGTACGCCGAGCATCCGCTTGGCCTGGTCGTAGTACGGGGCGAGTTCCTCGCGCCAGTCGGTGATGGACGCCCACTGCCGGTCCTCGAAGAAGGCGGCGGGCGGCACGTACAGGGTGTTGGCGTAGTTGAGCGAGCCGCCGCCCACCCCGGCGCCGGCGAGCACCATCACGTTGCCGAGCAGGTGGATCCGCTGGATCCCGTACAGCCCGAGGGCCGGGGCCCACAGGTAGTTGCGCAGGTCCCAGCTGTTGCGGGGCAGGCTCTCGCGGCTGAACCGGCGCCCCGCCTCCAGGACGCCGACCCGGTACCCCTTCTCGGTCAGTCGCAGCGCCGAGACCGACCCTCCGAAGCCCGATCCGATGACGATGACGTCGTAGTCGTAATCGTGGTCGTACGACACTGCTTGTGCCTCCCGGTTGGGTCCTGGCGTGCCTAGCGCAGACGGAGAGCCTTCATGACCTTGAGGCTGCGGGTCATGAACGCCGCGTACTTCTCGTCGTCCATGCCCAGCGAGGGCGCCATCGGGAGCAGCCGCTGGTGGGCGACAGTCTGGGCCTCGGTGTACTTGAGGATGCCCTCGGAGCCGTGGCGGCGGCCGAGGCCGGAGTCCTTCATGCCGCCCATGGGCGCCTGGGCGCTGCCGTAGGCGGGGGCGTAGCCCTCGTTGATGTTGACGGTGCCGGTGCGCAGGCGGGCGGCGACGGCGTGGCCGCGGCGGGCGTCCTTGGTCCAGACGCTGGAGTTGAGCCCGTACGCGGTGGAGTTGGCCTGCGCGATCGCCTCGTCCTCGTCGGTGAACCGGTAGACGGACACGACAGGGCCGAACGTTTCCTCGCCGCAGACCGCCATCGGCGCCTCGACGCCGTCGAGGATGGTGGGCTCGTAGAAGAGCGGCCCGATGTCGGGGCGGGCGGTGCCGCCCGCGACGAGGGTGGCGCCCTTGGCGACGGCCTCGTCCACGTGCCGCTGCACGGTCTCCAGCTGGCGCTCGCCGACCAGCGAGCCCATGTCCGCGCCGTACGCGAGGGAGGCGCCGAGCCGCATGGCCTTCGTACGGGCGGCGAAGCGCTCGACGAACGCGTCGGCGATCGAGGCGTGGACGTACAGCCGCTCGATGGAGATGCAGAGCTGGCCGGCGGAGGAGAAGCAGGCGCGGACGGCGCCCGCGGCGGCCTTCTCGATGTCGGCGTCGTGCAGCACGAGCATGGCGTTCTTTCCGCCGAGCTCGAGCGAGACCCCGACGAGGCGGGCGGCCGCGCCCTGGGCGACCTCGCGGCCGGTGCGGGTGGAGCCGGTGAAGGAGACGTAGTCGGCGTGGCGGACCACCTCGGGGCCGACGACGGGTCCGTCACCGAGGACGATCTGGAAGACCTCGGCGGGCAGTCCGGCCTCGATCAGCAGGTCACGGGCCCACAGGGCGGTGAGCGCGGTCTCGGTGTCGGGCTTCATGACGACGGCGTTGCCGGAGACGAACGCGGGCAGCGCGTCGCCGACGGACAGCTCGAGGGGGTAGTTCCAGGGGGCGATCTGGCCGACGACCCCGCGCGGCTGGCGCAGCTCGGTGACCTTGGTGAGGGTGGGCATGGCGCCCGTGTGGCCCTTGGGGCGCAGGTACGCGGGGGCCTTGCGGCCGTAGTGCCGGGCGGCGACGGCGACGGCCTGCACCTCCTCGTGGGCGTGCAGGCGCGCCTTGCCGGTCTCCAGCTGGATGAGGTCGAGCACCTCGGCCTGGCGGGCCAGGACCAGGTCGTGGAAGCGCAGCAGTACGGCGGCCCGCTTGCGTACGGGGGCCGCGGCCCAGGCGCTCTGGGCCGCGCGGGCCCGGTCGAAGGCCTCGGCCACGTCCTCGGGGGTGGCCTCGGGCAGGTCCGCCAGCTTGGCCCCGGTGAACGGGGTGTGGTTGGCGGTCCGGCCGGAGCCGATCACTCCGCGGGTGAGCCGGGCGACCAGGTCGGGGGTCACCACGTCGGCGGCGGTGCGGGCACCGGCCGGGGCCGGGGCGACCGGATTGGTGGGTGCCGGTGCGGTGCGGAGGGGGGCCGGGGCCTGCGAGTCCGTCATGCCGGTGAGCGTATTGCGCCGGACAGCCTTTGGGTACCCGCCGGTAACCGGATTTTGCCATTTCCGCCAGTGATCGCTGGCAGGGTGACGGGATCAGGGCTTCTTGGCAGGCGGTTCCCAGCCGCTGAGCACGATGTCGAACTGCTGCTCGGTCGTGGCCCAGTCGGCGACCGGGCTCGACATGTAGATGGCGTACTCCGTCCCGTCCGGGGCGACGTACATCTGCTCCTTGGCCCTGCGCGGACCGGGGTGGTTCTGCTTCTCCGTCCAGCTGAAGTCCCAGAGCGCGGCCCGGGTGCTGTCCCGGAACGTGTTCTGGTTCAGCCGCACCTTCTTGTAGTCGGTCCGCTTCGCCACCTGCTTCTCCAGGTCGAGCAGGTGCGCGTACGGGTCCTGGTAGTCCGGGGTGGAATCGGAGGCGATCCGGATGAAGTGCTTTCCGTCGTCCGGCGTGTAGTCGATCTGATCGCCGTTCGCCTGGCGCTTCCAGCCTTCCGGGACGAACAGGGTGAAGCCGGCGATGGGGTCGGTGACCTCCTTGTAGCCCGCCGGAGGGCCGGCGTCCTCGTCGTCACCCTGCTGGTCGGGGGCGCTCGCGTTCTTGTCGGAGCCGCCGCCCCCATCCGTGTCGTCGGTGAACTTCAGCACGCCGAACACGGCACCGCCGCCGACCAGTGCCGCCACGAGGGCGACGGCCGCGGCCCGCTTGATCCGGCCCGTGGCCTGGCTCCCCGCTGCGGGCGCGGGCCCGTCCTGTTCGGGCAGGGCCGCCGTGCGCCCCTGATCGGGCGCCGGGCCGGTGGGCGGGACGGGCTCGGTCGCGCTGCCGGTGCCGGTGCCGCTGTCGGGCTCCTGGGCGTCGGTGAGTTCCTCCGGAGTCACCGCGCGGGTGGGCACGTACGCGTGCGCCGCCTTCGGCTCCCGGCCCTCCATCGCCTCGATCAGCATCCGCTCGGTCTCCTGGGCCGAGGGCCGCTCGGCCGGATCCTTGCGCAGCAGGGCGGTGATGACCGGTCCCAGGGCCCCCGACTGCCGCAGCGCCGGCGGCTCGTCGTTGACCACGGCCTGCAGGCTGGAGATGGGCGAGGTGCGGCGGAAGGGCGAACGGGCCTCGACTGCCGTGTAGAGGGTCGCGCCCAGCGACCACAGGTCGGAGGCCGTACCGGGGGTGCCGCCGGTGACCCGCTCCGGGGCCAGGTAGTCGATGGAGCCGACAATCTCGCCGGTCCGCGTGATGGAGGAGTCGCCCTCGATCGCGGCGATCCCGAAGTCCGTGAGCAGGACCCGCCCGTCCTTGGCGAGCAGCACGTTGCCGGGCTTCACGTCCCGGTGCAGGACGCCGACCGCGTGCGCGGCGCGCAGCGCACCCAGTACGTGCAGCCCGATCCGGGCCGCCTCGGTGGGCTCGATCCGGCCGGCCGCCTTGGCCGCTTCCGCGAGGGAGGGGCCGTCGATGTACTCCATGACGATCCACGGCCGGTCGTCGTGCTCCAGCACGTCGTGGACGACGACGACCGCCGGGTGCTGGATCCGGGCCGCGGCCCGGGCCTCTTTCTGCGTCCGGGCGTGCAGGACCTCCCGGTCGGCCTGGGCGACGTACAGACCCGCCGTCAGTTCCTTGACGGCGACGGTCCTGTGCAGCAGCTCGTCATGCGCGCGCCACACCTTGCCCATGCCGCCGCTGCCGATGGGCTCCACGAGCCGGTACCGGCCAGCGAGCACCGCACCCGCACCTGTCTGCTGTTCCACGAAACCCCGCCACTCTGTGCACTTCGGGCCAGATTACGGAGCCCTCGGGGCTGCCGGAACCGTGAAGGCTCGGTTCCGGCAGCACTGTGACGCAATCGCCGTACTGAGTCACCGTCAGTCGGCTTCAGCCCCCCGATTTGTAACTCCCCGTGGCCTTTTCGAAGACCTCGGTGACCTTGCCCTCCCCGTCCTGCGGACCGGTGACCATGACGACGTGGTAACTGCCGCCGAGTGCCACGACGAAATTCCGGGCAACGACGCTGCGGCCGTTGCCGTCGATCCACGTGTACCGGCCGGTGACGCGGAGCTGGTTGCCGACCTTCGTGGTCTTGACGTCGCCGCCGCTGGCCCAGGTGGAGGACCGGTACGGGGCCAGCTCCGGCTCCTTGTCCTTCTGGTACGTCGCCGGGTCCGGATTGCCGTCGACCTTGTCGCGGCCGGGGACGACCGTCAGGACGTACTCCCCGTCGGTGTAGCGGACCTGCCCGGCCTCGTTCATGCCGCGCCGCTCCCAGCCGCCCGGGACGGCGATCTCGAAGTGCTCGGGGTCCTGCTGGGTGGTGTAGCCGGGCGGGGCGGGGGCGGGGGCCCCGGTCTGGGGGGTCTGGGGCGTCTGGCTCTGCTTCGGCGAGGGCGAAGCGGAGGTGGGCGGGGTGGGGGAGCCCGAGGACGACACGGGGGTCTTGGCGGCGGCGTCCTGCCGGTCTGCCTCCCGGGGCAGGAAGAGCATGGCGTAGGCCACCGCCCCGGCGAGCAGGGCGAGGATGCCGATGAGCAGGATCCGTCCGAGGGAGCGCGGCCCCCGCGAGGGTGCGGGATTGCGGTGCCTGCCGTGCAGTTCGCCACGCCGGCGTACGACGGGCAGCCGCGCGGGATCCGGCTCCGGCACCGGGAGCGCGCCGAGGCCGCCGTCCGGTTCGGGGGCGGACCGTACGAGCGAGCGCAGCCAGCCGCGGAGCTCCTCGAAGTCGGGGCGCTCGGTGGGGTCCTGGCGCAGCAGCGACTCCACGACCGGGCGCAGCGGGCCGCATTCCTCGGCGAAGGCCGGGGATTCGGCGCAGACCATCTCGACGAGCTCGGTGACGCTGTCCTCGGGGTACGGGGCGTGGCCCTGGACGGCGCGGTACAGCAGCGCGCCGAGCGCCCAGAGGTCGGTGGCGGGCCCGACGGGGGCGGCCAGCTGCCAGGGCCCCGTGACGGGCCCGGCCTGCTCGGGGGCCCACCGCTCGGTGACGGCCCCGACGACGGCCATCCGCGTCTGCCGGGCCCGCTCGGCATCCAGCCCGCTCCGAATCCCGCCGCCACCCCAACCCCCGCCGTGGCCGGGCGGGCTGGGCCGGCCGGGGAGCGGGTGCGCGGCCGCGGCATCCGAACCCCCGGTCCCCTGCGGCCCGGCCGGGCCGGGCGGGCCGGGCGGGAACGGGCCACCGGCCGGCTGGGCGGACTGGGCGGGGTACGGGTTCAAGCCCGCATCCGCAACCTCGTCCTGTTGCCGGCGAGACCGGCCGGGCGGGAGCAGGGCGGCCGGCTCGCCGGGGAGTACGTACGAGCCCGTGTCCGGGCCCTCGGACCCGTTCTGCCGAACGGGGCCGGGCTCGCCCGGGGGCAAGTACGAGGCCATGTCCGGGCCCTCGGCGCCCTGCGGCCGGCCCGGGTGGGGATGGGCGGCCGGGGGCGGGGGGTCGGCCTGGTGGTAGCCCTGGGGCAGGGCGAGTTGCGCGGGCAGCGGGGGACGGGCCGGCGCCGGTTCGGACTGCGGCTCGGGCTCCGGCTGCTCGGCGGACGGAAGGGCGGCCTGCCGACGCGGGGTGGCCCCGTGCCACGGCGCGCTCGTACCGGTCTCCGGGCCGCCGTACGGGTACGAGTACCCCTGCGGGAGGTTCGACCCCTGCGGCCTCGGCTCCGGCGCGAGCTCGGATCCGCCCTTGCGCTGCTCGGTGACCCGCGCGGCGGCGGCCTGTGCCCCCGCCCGGTACGCGGCGATGGCCCCGGCGCGGGCGGCCGCCTTGAGGTCGGGCCGCTCCTCGGCAGCCCCGGGGGTGATGTGGTCGGAGTACCGCGGTCCGGTGTCGTACCCGGGCGCCACGAGGGGCGCGTAACCGCCGGCGCCCGGACCGGCATCCCGCCCGCCGCCCGCCGGCTCGTCCCCTTCCCCGCCTCGGCCGCCCCGTACGGCGAGCCCCGCACCGGGCCGGACGCCCGCGGAGTTCGCCCCCGTACCGGGCGGTGTCCCCCAGCCCTGCTCCCCGTCGGGGTCCGGCGCCGCGGCCCGGCCCGGACCGGCGGCTAAGGCATCCGTACCCGGCTCCGGTGATGCCGGGGGCGGTGCACTCCGGGCCTGGGCGGCGGAGTTCCGGCCGGGTCCGGCGCCGGGGTTCGGGGAGGCCGCCGGGGGCGTGCCCCAGCCCCGGGCCGGGGCAGGGGCCGGCGTCGCGGCGGGCGGGGCCCATGCGTCGGACCCGCCGGGGTTCGGCGGGACCGGGTCGTAGCCGCACAGGGCGTCCTCGGCGGCACCCGCCGCCAGCCCCGTCAGCACGACCCTCCCGTCCTCGCATATCAACACGGTCCGGACGGTGATGTTCCGGTGCGTCCAGCCGTGCGCGTGCAGCACCCGCAGCGCAGTCAGCACGTCCGCAGCGACCTCCGCCGCCCGGTACGGGCTCAGCGGTTCATCGGCGATGAGCGCGGCCAGCGGACGCGCCGGCACCAACTCGCTCACTATCCACAGCGAACCGCCCTCGGCGAACACGTCGAAGACCTGGTCCAGCCGCGGATGGTCCGGCACGGACGCGGCCGCCTGCGCAGCGGCGATGGCCCTGCGCACGGCCGGCAGATCCCCCGCCGCCCGGCGCCCGGGCGCCATCGGGGCCCGCGCCCCGGCCCCGGCCGCCGCGTCCCCGTCCAGCAGCTCGGCATCCACGAGCTCCGGCAACGGCACCTGCCGTACCAGGACTTCCTGCCCGCTGCGCGTGTCGAAGGCGCGGGTCTCGACCAGCTCGTACTCGTCCGACGGCGGCAGCGGCAGACGGTAGCGGTCGGCCAGGATCCGGCCGGCGTAGTCCTCCACTTCGCCTCCCCCGAGTGCTGGGGGCGCACGTGTCCCATGGCCCCGCTGCCACGATACGTCGCGCAGGGCGCCCGCGTCCCGGGCCTGGGAAGGCTCGTGGCGAGCGGCTGCTCAGCCGAGCGGCTGGAAGGTCTGGAACGCCGTGTTGCGCATCGTCGTGCACTCCGCGCCGTCCCACTGGTCCGCCGCGCAGCTGATCATGATGGCGTAGCCGTTCTTCCCGTCCACCTTGAAACCGCGGTTGAGCACCCGGACCTTGATGCCGTTCTGCTCCCGCTCGAACTCCCAGTCGGCGACGGTCGGGTAGCCGTTGTACTCCGTCGCGTCGATCCGGATCGTCCGGTAGTTCGTGCTGGAGCTCGCCGTTCCGGCGACCGCCTCCGCCCATGCGGCGCGGGCGTCGTTGCCGGGGCTGGAGGTGTGGTCGACCTGGATGCGCGGGAAGCCGCCGTCGCGGCTGTATATCGCGCCGGAGTTCTTGCCGGCTATGCCCGTCACGTGGAAGCCCGAGGGCATCACCATGGAGAAGTGGAACCCGGGGTCCGTCACCTTGGCGTATCCCTCGGGGAGTGCGCCTCCGGGACCGCCCGGCGAGGCGCCTTGGCCCTGGCTCTGCCCCTGGCCCTGACTCTGTCCCTGCTGCCCGCCAGGGGACTGCCCCTGGCTCGGCGCGGTGCCGCCGGTGCCGGCGCCGGTGCCGGCGGTGCTGCCGCTGCCGCCCTTGCCTGCGGTGGCGTTGGTCTCGCCGTTCTTGGCGGACGCGCTGGGGTTCGGCGTGCCGGAAGCCGTCGTACCCGGACCGCCCTTGCCCTCTTCCTTCTTGTCGGACGGGTCGTCACCGCTGATCGCGTACGCGATCAGGGATCCGATGACGGCGAGCACGACGACCACGCCCACTATCGCGAAGGCGATGGTGCGGCGGGACATGACGTCGGTGAGCGGTGCCGCGACCGGCGACGGCTTGCCCGTCACCGGGGGCTCGGCAGCCGAGGCCGCCGTCGTCGCCGCTGCGGCTGCGGCTGCTGCTGCGGCCTTGCGGGTCGCCTTCAGCGCAGCGCGGGTCCGTTCGCGCTGCTCGCGCTCGAGCCGCTCGCGCTCCTTCTTCTCCGCCTTCTCGGCGGCCTTCTCGGCAGCCCTTTCGGCGGTGACCTTGGCCGCGGCCTCCTTGGCGTCGGCCAGCGAGATCTGCCGGGTCTCCTCGACGGCCGGGGCAAGGACCGGGGCGGGGGCCGGCTCCGGCGCGTTGATGACGGCGGTGAGCATCGCCCGGGCGCGCTCTTCGTCGAGGCGGCGGGCCGGATCCTTGGCCAGCAGGCCGTAGATGACCTCGGTCAGCGGACCCGCGTTCTTGGGCGGATCCACCGGCTCGGTCATCACAGCGGTGAGGGTGGCGAGCGCGGACCCCTTGTCGTACGGGGGCACGCCCTCGACGGCGGCGTAGAGCAGTCCGCCGAGGGACCACATGTCGGCCGGCGGGCCGGGCTTCTGGCCGCGGGCGCGCTCGGGGGAAATGTAGGAGGGGGCGCCGACGAGCATGCCGGTGGAGGTGACGGAGGGGTCCCCCTCGACCTGGGCGATGCCGAAGTCGGTGAGGACGACACGGCCGGTGCGGGCGATGAGCACGTTGGACGGCTTCACGTCCCGGTGCAGGATGCCCTGGCCGTGCGCGGCGCGGAGCACGTCGAGCACGGCGAGGCCGACCTCGGCGGCGCGGTGCGGAGTCAGCGGGCCCTGTTCACGGATGAACTCGGCGAGCGAAGGGCCCTCGATGAGCTCCATGACGATCCACGGGCGCTCATCCTCGTCCACGACGTCGAAGACGGTGACGGCGCCGCCGCTGCGGATCCGGGCAATGGCCTTGGCTTCGCGCAGGGTGCGGGTGATGAGGCGGCGCTTCTCGTCCTCGTCGACGCCAGTGCTGAAACGGAGTTCCTTGACGGCGACCGTCCGGCCGAGGGTCTCGTCCTCGGCGCGCCAGACGGTGCCCATGCCGCCCTTGCCGAGCACTTCACGCAGCCGGTAGCGGCGTGCGAGCAGCCGCCCCTCGGCTCCCGCGCCCTCGGCGGCCTTGGCGGCAGCGGCCTTGACGGCAGCCGCAACGGCATCGGCCTTCTCGACGACGGGATTCCCCCCTGCAACGGGCTTCGCCGCAGCAGGCTTCTTGTCCTCGGACTCCGCCACCGCGCCCGCCGGCTTCGCCGCCCCGGCAGACGGCGCGGCAGACGGCGCGGCAGCCTTGCCCAGGTCGGCCTTCGCCGCAGGCGTGCCGGCAGGCTTGGCGCCCTCGGACGCACCACCACCGGCCCCCGCCGCAGCCTTCGCCGGCCCGGCGCCGGCCGCGGGCTTGCTCAGATCGGCCTTCGCCGCAGCAGGTGCCTTGTCCTTCGGCTCCGCCGACTCGGCGGACACCGCAGCAGCCTTCGCCGCAGGCGTGCGGGCAGGCTTCGCATCCTCGGACGCGCCACCACCGGCCCCGCCCGGGGCCGGCTTCCCGTCCCCGGCGGCACCAGCCGCAGCGTTCGCCGACCCGGCGGCAGCCGCAGGCTTGCTCAGGTCCGGCTTCGCCGCAGGCGGCGTGGCAGGAGTCGGGTGGCCGTCCTGGTCCGCCGTAGGCGACTTTGGCTCCGCCGACACAGGCTTCGCCCGGTCCTGCTTCGCCGCAGGCGACTCGGCGGGCGACTCGGTGTGCTCCGGCTTCGACATGCGTCCCCTCTGCGATCGTGCCGCCTGCTCCGGCTGCTCCGGCAGCCTCCGGGCTCCCCGGTGGCCCGCCCCGGGAGAACCCGTGCGGTAACCCGCCCCGGCAGAACCCTCATTGTTCCTCACTCCGCAACGGACGGGCGCCCCGGGTCCGCGGTTCCCCCCTCCGCATCCCGGAGTTACAACGGAACGATGTCGGGAGCCCCCAACCGCGCCGCATCCGCCGTCTGGTCGTCCGGCTGACGCTGCGATTCCCGTTCCGCCTGCACCCGCTTCTCGTAGTGTTCCACTTCCTTCTCGATCTGCTGCTTGTCCCACCCCAGGACCGGAGCCATCAGTTCCGCGCACTCCCTGGCCGACCGCGTCCCCCGGTCGAACGTCTCGATCGAGATCCGCGTCCGCCGCGTCAGCACGTCGTCCAGGTGCCGCGCCCCCTCGTGCGAGGCCGCGTACACCACCTCCGCCCGCAGGTAGTCGTCCGCCCCGCCCAGCGGCCGGCCCAGCCCGGGGTCCGCCGCGATCAGGTCCAGCAGTTCGTCCGTCAGCGAGCCGTACCGGTTCAACAGGTGCTCCACCCGCACCACATGAAGGCCCGTCCGGGCCGCCATCCGGACCCGCCCGTTCCACAGCGCCCGGTACCCCTCCGCCCCCACCAGCGGCACGTCCTCCGTCACGCACTCCGCGACCCGCTGGTCCAGCCCGTGCACCGCCTCGTCCACGGCGTCCTTCGCCATGACCCGGTACGTCGTGTACTTGCCGCCCGCGACCACCACCAGCCCCGGTACGGGATGCGCCACCGTGTGCTCGCGCGAGAGCTTGCTCGTCGCGTCCGACTCCCCGGCCAGCAGCGGCCGCAGGCCCGCGTACACCCCCTGCACGTCGTCGCGCGTCAGCGGCACCGCCAGCACCGAGTTCACGTGCTCCAGCAGGTAGTCGATGTCCGCGCTGGACGCCGCCGGATGCGCCTTGTCCAGGTCCCAGTCCGTGTCCGTCGTCCCCACGATCCAGCTCCGCCCCCACGGGATGACGAACAGGACCGACTTCTCCGTCCGGAGGATCAGGCCCGTCGAGGAGTGGATCCGGTCCTTCGGGACGACCAGGTGGATGCCCTTCGACGCCCGGACGTGGAACTGCCCCCGCTCCCCGATCAGGGCCTGCGTGTCGTCCGTCCACACCCCCGTCGCGTTCACCACCTGCCGCGTGCGGATCTCGTACTCCCCGCCGCCCTCCACGTCCTGCACCCGCGCGCCGACGACCCGCTCCCCCTCGCGCAGGAAGCCGACCACCCTCGCCCGATTGGCGCACTGCGCCCCGTACGCCGCGGCCGTCCGGACCAGCGTCGCCACGTACCGCGCATCGTCCATCTGGGCGTCGTAGTACTGCAGGGCCCCCACCAGCGCGTCCTTGCGCAGCGCCGGAGCGACCCGCAGCGCGCGCCCCCGCGACAGGTGCCGGTGCAACGGCAGCCCCCGCCCGTGCCCGCTGGACACCGACATCGCGTCGTACAGCGCGACGCCGGAGCCGGCGTAGAACCGCTCCCAGCCCTTGTGCTGCAGCGGGTACAGGAACGGCACGGGCTTCACCAGGTGCGGGGCCAGCCGCTCCAGCAGCAGGCCGCGCTCCTTCAGGGCCTCCCGTACGAGGGCGAAGTCCAGCATCTCCAGGTACCGCAGGCCGCCGTGGATCAGCTTGCTCGACCGGCTGGAGGTGCCGGACGCCCAGTCCCGGGCCTCCACCAGCCCCGTCGAGAGGCCTCTGGTCGCGGCGTCGAGGGCGGTGCCGGCGCCCACCACGCCCGCGCCCACCACCAGCACGTCCAGTTCCCGCTCGGCCATCCGGGCGAGCGCCTCTTCGCGCTGGACCGGCCCCAGTGTCGCTGTCCTCACGGCTGCCTCCCGTTCGGTGCGGGTGTTTCCCCGCTCGGTGCGGGTGATCCCGCTCACATCCCCCGCCCTCGATTCTGACCCGCCGCACCCACATCAGCCACCGCCTGTGGACAACACAACGGCGACCATCACCCCGTAATACGACAGATCGGTCATATATACGCCTAGTCTGACATCGCGCCAGCTTCACACCTGGACCCGCACGGTCCACAGGGCTTGCGCACCCAGCCCCCTCATGCATGCCAGGGAAGGGACGGCACCCCATGCCCGCAGATCTCGCCGTCATCGGACTCGGCCACCTCGGCCTCCCGCTGGCCCAGGCGGCCGTCGCCGCCGGAATCGAGACGGTCGGCTACGACAGCGGTCCGGCCACGGACTCCACCCTCACCGCCGCCGAGGTCCGCCGCATGTCGGCCGCCGGCTTCCGGGTCACGACCAACCCCGCCGAACTCGGCAGGGTCCGCACCGCCGTCATCTGCGCCCCCACCCAGCTCGGCGCCGACCGCGCACTCGACCTCTCCGCCGTCGGCGAGGCGGGCCGCACGCTCGCCGCCCGGCTGCGCCCGCACACCACCGTCATCCTCGAATCCGCCGCCCACCCGGGCGTCACCGAGGACTACCTGCGCCCGATCCTCGAGACCGGCTCCGGACTGCGCGCCGGCCGGGACTTCCACCTGGCCTACTCCCCCAGCCGCCTCGACCCGGGCAACCGCACCCACGGCATCGCCAACACCCCCAAGGTGATCGGCGGCCTCACCCCCGCCTGCACCGAGTCCGCGCACGCCTTCTACGCCCGGCTCACCGAGAAGGTGGTCCGCGCGCGCGGTCTGCGCGAAGCCGAGACCGTGCAGCTCCTGGAGACCAACTACCGGCACGTCAACATCGCCCTCATGAACGAGATGGCGGTGCTCTGCCACGACCTCGGCGTCGACCTGTGGGACGTCATCCGCTGCGCCGAGACGAAGCCGTACGGATTCCAGGCCTTCCGGCCCGGTCCGGGAGTCGGCGGCCACGGCGTCCCCCTCGACCCCAACTACCTGCCCCACACCACCCGCACCCCGGGCCACCCCCTGCGCATGGTCGGGCTGGCGCAGGAGATCAACAGCCGGATGCCCCAGTACGTCATCCAGCGTTCCGCCACCTTGCTGAACGAGCACGGGAAATCGGCCCGCGGGGCCCGGGTCCTGCTGCTCGGCGTCACGTACAAGCCCGATCTGGGCGACCAGGAGGGCTCGCCCGCCTGCGAGATCGCCAGCCGCCTCCTCGACCTCGGCGCGCTGATCAGCTACCACGACCCGTACATCGCCGGATGGCGCGTCAGGGACCAGCCCGTCCCCCGTGCCGAATCCCTGTACGAGGCGGCCGCGAACGCCGACCTGACGATCCTGCTCCAGCACCACCGCACGTACGACCTCCAAGGTCTGGCGGTGAAGGCGCAGTTGCTGCTGGACACCCGCGGCGCCAGCCCGGCGGGCGCGGCACACCGGCTCTGACCACGCCGCAAATCCCTTCTCCGGATGCCGGATCCGGCTGCTAGCCTGCGGCGACTTATCTCGCACATACGTCCTGGGCTCCCTGTGCCTCCTGCACACGCCCACGCGTATGCCCGAATCCCTGGGGGGGATTTCTCATGAGCCAGCCATTCCAGCCGCCCGCGCCCGACTCCGCGACCCCGGCCGTCCCGTACCCGGCCGAGCCCGCCCGGACCGGCAACATCGGCCTCGGCATCGCCGCTGCCGTGGTCGCCGCCCTGGTCGCGGCCGCCGCGTACGGCGGGATCATGAACGCGATCGACCGCCAGATCGGCTACGCGGCGGTCGGCGTCGGCATCCTGGTCGGCTTCGCCGCCGGAAAGCTCGGCGGCAGGAACCCCGTGCTCCCCGTGGTCGGCGCGATCCTCTCGCTCGGCGCCGTCTACCTCGGCCAGCTGTTCTACATCGCGCTGCAACTGGCCGACTACGGCAACGTCGGCCTCGGCGACGTCCTGGACCACGAGGGCGTCAGCGGCCTGGGCGACATCTGGCAGAAGGGTGCGGAGGCGATGGACTACGTCTTCCTCGTCGTCGGCGGCTTCGTGGCCTTCGGCACGGCCCGGAAGATCAACGACTGATCCAAGGGCGCTTCTGAGCAGGCACGTTCGGCAGAAATCCCTGTTGACGGCCCGTCCGGCGGCCATATGATCCGCGCGTGTCCGCTCACCCCCCGCCCGGCCGGCCCGTCTTCGAACCCGCCGACCGCATCCCCGCCCTCGGCGCCCTGCGCGACGCCGTCCTGCGCCACGACTGGGACGCCGTGTCCGCCGCCTTCGAGGCGCACCCCGACGAGGACGACCGAGCCCTCGCCTGCCGGGTCGTCGCAGAGATCCCCGACCACGACGGGTTCCTGCGGCAGGCCGTGGACCGCGACCCGCACGGCCCGCTGGCCCGGTCCCTGCTCGCCGACCGGCTGATCCAGGCCGGCTGGGCCATCCGTTCCGGGTACCGCGCCCAGCACGTGACACGGCAGCAGTTCGACGAGTTCCACGCCCACCTGCGGCGCGCGGAGGTCCTGCTCATCGACGTCTGCGCCGAGCACCCTCAGTACGCGCTCGCCTGGTACCTGCGCGTCATCACCTCGCGCGGCCTCGAACTCGGCCCGGGCGAGACCCGGCGCCGGTACGACCGGCTCGCCGAGCACCACCCGCACCACTACCCCGGCCAGCAGCAGCTGCTCCAGCAGATCTGCCCCAAGTGGGGCGGAACCTGGGAGTCCGCGCACGGCTTCGCCGAGGAGTGCGCGAAGGCCGCGCCGCCCGGGAGCCCGAACGGCGCCCTGGTCGCGATCGCGCAGATGGAGCAGTACCTGGAGCTGCGGGAGCGGGCGGGCGACCGGACTGCAGAAACGTATCTGCGCGGCGCCGGGACCCGGCAGGCCCTCCTCGACGCCGCCGCGCACTCGGTCCTGCACCCCGCGGCCCGCGCCGAGGCGTACCAGCTCGTCGGCGCGCACAGCGCCTTCGCCGCCGCGCACTGCGCGGCCGGCCGGCACGCCGAGGCGGCCCCGCACTTCCGCGCCCTCGGCGACCGCGCGAGCGAGTTCCCGTGGGGCTACATCGGCGGCTCCGGCCACGAGGCCGAGTTCACCCGCCACCGCAAGACCGCCCTGGCGAAGGGCTGAGGGGGACACCATGGACACAGACACCACCGCACCCGTGACCGAGGCCGACGCCGAAGCCGACGCCGACGCCGAACCAGAAGCCGACACCAAGGCCACGACCGGCGCGGACGGCATCACCACCACCACCGTGGACGGCATCCGCACCGTCCTCGCCCCCCGCTCGGGTCTCCTCACCGCCGGGCTCCTCTTCCGCGTCGGACGCGCCGACGAGACCCTCGCCACCAGCGGCATCACCCATCTGGTCGAGCACCTCGCCCTGCACCGGCACGGCCTCGGCGACCTGCACTACAACGGCGCCACCGCCGCCGCGTACACCCACTTCCACGTCACCGGCTCTCCTGCCGACGTGGTCGAGTACCTCAACGGCGTGTGCGCGGCGCTGCGCGACCTCCCGATGGACCGGCTGGAGACCGAGAAGGAGATCCTGCGCACCGAGGCGGCACGCAAGGGCCACGGCCCGGCCCACGCCGCCACCCTGTGGCGCTACGGCTCCCGCTCGTACGGACTCACCGGCTACGCCGAGACGGGCCTGTACCGCCTGACCGCGGACGACGTCCGCGCGTGGGCGCAGACCCGGTTCACCGCCGAGAACGCCGTCCTGTGGATCACCGGCGACACCGTCCCCGAAGGCCTCGACCTCGCGCTCCCGAGCGGCGAGTGGCACCCGGCCCCGGCGGCCACCTCCGCGCTGCCCGCCACCCCCGCCTACTTCCGGGGCGACGAGCGCGGCGTCGTCCTGACCGCCGTCGTGCCCCGTTCCACCGAAGCGGGCCTGTTCGCCGAGGTCCTGGGCAAGGAGCTGTTCCGCGAGCTGCGCCAGAAGGGCGGCTACTCCTACACCGCGATCGGCGACTACTCCCCGCGCGACGCCGGCTCCGCGACCGTCACCGCGTACGCCGACACCCTCCCGCAGAAGCAGGACGCCGTGGTCGGCGCCTTCGTCGACGTCTTCGCGAAGCTCCGGGCCGGCCGGATCGAACAGGCCGACCTGGACTCCGTACGAGGATCCGCGCTGGCGCAGTTCGACACGCCGGAGCTCGCCGGCTGCATGCTCCCCGGGCATGCCGTGAACCTGCTGCTGGGCCACCGCAACCTCACCGTCGCCGAGGCCAGGGCCGAGATCGAGGCGGTCACCGTCGCCGACCTCCACCGGGTCGCCCGCGCCGTGTGGGACGACGCCCTGATGCAGGTGCCCGGCCGGGGCGTGGACTGGGCGGGCCTGGCGGCCGCGCCCACCGATTCCCCGGAGATCGTCAGCGGCCGGCGCCACCCGGCGGTGGCGGACCGGGGCGTCTTCCTGCGCCTGGCGGAAGACGGCGTCAGCCGGGTCTCGCCGGGCCAGCGGGTCAGCGTCCGGTATGCCGAATGCTCCCTGATGCAGGTCTACCCGGACGGCGCCCGCCACCTGGTCGGCCACGACGGCTTCACCGTCACCGTCGAGCCGACCCTCTACGACCGGATCACCCCCGCCGAACTGGCGGTGATCGACGCGGCCGTCCCGCCCTCGGTGGTGGTCGCGATGCCGCCCCGCCACCCGTCACGGATCCCGCAGCCGGCCGGGCCCGGACCGGCGGCCGCGCCCCCCGTGCGCGCCGTCTGGTTCACCGCGCTGCTGTGGGTGCTCGGTGTGCCCGGCCTGCTCATCGGCGGGTCGGCGCTCCTGCTGGCCCTCGCCCTGGGCGACGATCACGACCACATACCCCAGGACACCGCGCAGGACCTGCTCAAGTGGCTGATCCTCGCGGGCGTCTTCCTGATCCCGTGGGGCGTCTGTCTGGATCGCCGGTTCAAGGGCAAGAACTGACCGGCTCAGGGGGTGTCCGGCGGTTCACGGCCGGGCACCCCCTGACGCCGGAGGGCCGGCTCTCCCTGCGGAGAGCCGGCCCTCGGTGCGTACGGGTCAGCGGCGGTGCTGCGAGTCAGCGACCGTGACCTCGACCCGCTGGAACTCCTTGAGTTCGCTGTAGCCGGTGGTGGCCATCGAGCGGCGCAGCGCGCCGAAGATGTTCATCGAGCCGTCCGAGATGTGCGACGGGCCGGTGAGGATCTCCTCGGTGGTGCCGACCGTGCCCAGGTCGACCTTCTTGCCGCGCGGCACGTCCTCGTGGACGGCCTCCATGCCCCAGTGGTGGCCCTTGCCGGGCGCGTCGGTGGCCCGGGCCAGCGGGGAGCCCATCATCACGGCGTCGGCGCCGCAGGCGACGGCCTTCGGGATGTCGCCGGACCAGCCCACGCCGCCGTCGGCGATGACGTGCACGTAGCGGCCGCCCGACTCGTCCATGTAGTCGCGGCGGGCCGCGGCCACGTCCGCGACGGCGGTGGCCATCGGGACCTGGATGCCGAGCACGTTGCGCGTGGTGTGCGCGGCGCCGCCGCCGAAGCCGACCAGGACGCCCGCGGCGCCGGTGCGCATCAGGTGCAGGGCCGCGGTGTACGTGGCGCAGCCGCCGACGATGACCGGGACGTCGAGCTCGTAGATGAACTGCTTCAGGTTCAGCGGCTCGGCGGCGCCGGAGACGTGCTCCGCCGACACGGTGGTGCCGCGGATCACGAAGATGTCCACGCCGGCTTCGACGACGGCCTTGGAGAACTCGGCGGTGCGCTGCGGGGAGAGCGCGGCGGCGGTGACGACACCGGAGTCGCGGACCTCCTTGATGCGCTGCCGGATCAGGTCCGCCTGGATCGGGGCGGAGTAGATCTCCTGGAGACGACGGGTGGCGGACTCCTCGTCCAGCTCCGTGATCTCGTCGAGCAGGGGCTGCGGGTCCTCGTACCGGGTCCACAGGCCTTCGAGGTTCAGCACGCCGAGGCCGCCGAGCTCGCCGATGCGGATGGCGGTCTGCGGGGAGACGACCGAGTCCATGGGGGCGGCCAGGAACGGGAGCTCGAAGCGGTAGGCGTCGATCTGCCAGGCGATCGAGACCTCCTTCGGGTCCCGCGTCCGCCGGCTCGGGACGATGGCGATGTCGTCGAACGCGTACGCCCTGCGGCCGCGCTTGCCGCGCCCGATCTCGATCTCAGTCACGTGTGGTGGCCTTTCCTCTGGGTCTGCCCGTCCAGTATCCCCGAACCCCGGCGCCCCGCGTTCCGGTGACCGCTGTACGGACGCCGTGTTCAGCCCCGCCACCACCCGGCCCCGCCGGCGTTCGAGGCGTTGGGGGTCCCCTGGGCGGAGTCTGGGGGGAGGGTCTGGGGGCAGAGCCCCCGGCAACGGCGAGAGGCGGGCCCGGAAACCCGGACCCGCCTCCTGCGCTGACCCCTGTTACCCCTTACGGGAGTAGTTCGGCGCCTCGACCGTCATCTGGATGTCGTGCGGGTGGCTCTCCTTGAGGCCCGCCGAGGTGATGCGGACGAAGCGGCCGCGGTCCTGCAGCTCCGGCACCGTACGGCCGCCGACGTAGAACATCGACTGGCGCAGGCCGCCGACGAGCTGGTGCACGACCGCGGAGAGCGGGCCGCGGTACGGGACCTGCCCCTCGATGCCCTCGGGGATGAGCTTGTCGTCGCCGCCCACGCCCTCCTGGAAGTAGCGGTCCTTGGAGAAGGAGCGCTGGTCGCCGCGGGACTGCATCGCGCCGAGCGAGCCCATACCGCGGTACGACTTGAACTGCTTGCCGTTGATGAAGAGCAGCTCGCCCGGGGACTCCTCGCAGCCCGCGAGCAGCGAGCCGAGCATCACCGTGTCGGCGCCCGCGACGAGCGCCTTCGCGATGTCGCCGGAGTACTGCAGGCCGCCGTCGCCGATGACCGGGACGCCGGCCGCCTTCGCGGCGAGCGAGGCCTCGTAGATGGCGGTGACCTGCGGGACGCCGATGCCGGCGACGACGCGGGTGGTGCAGATGGAGCCGGGGCCGACGCCGACCTTGATGCCGTCGCAGCCGGCGTCGATCAGCGCCTGGGCGCCGTCGCGGGTGGCGACGTTGCCGCCGATGACGTCGACGGAGGAGTTCGACTTGATCTTGGCGACCATGTCGCCGACCAGGCGGGAGTGGCCGTGGGCGGTGTCGACGACGATGAAGTCGGCGCCCGCCTCGATCAGGGCCTGGGCGCGGTCGTACGCGTCGCCGGCGACGCCGACCGCGGCGCCGACCAGGAGGCGGCCGTCCTTGTCCTTGGCTGCGTTCGGGTACTTCTCGGCCTTGACGAAGTCCTTGACCGTGATGAGGCCCTTGAGGATGCCCGCGTCGTCGACCAGCGGGAGCTTCTCGATCTTGTGGCGGCGCAGCAGCTCCATGGCGTCGACGCCCGAGATGCCGACCTTGCCCGTGACCAGCGGCATCGGGGTCATGACCTCGCGCACCTGGCGGCTGCGGTCCGACTCGAAGGCCATGTCGCGGTTGGTGACGATACCGAGCAGCTTGCCCGCCGGGTCGGTGACCGGGACGCCGGAGATGCGGAACTTCGCGCAGAGCTCGTCGGCCTCGCGCAGCGTCGCGTCGGGGTGCACCGTGATCGGGTCGGTGACCATGCCGGACTCGGAGCGCTTGACCAGGTCCACCTGGTTCGCCTGGTCGGCGATCGACAGGTTGCGGTGCAGTACGCCGACGCCGCCCTGGCGGGCCATCGCGATGGCCATGCGGGCCTCGGTGACCTTGTCCATGGCGGCGGACAGCAGCGGAACGTTGACGCGCACGTTCCGGGAGATGAGGGAGGAGGTGTCGATCTCGTCCGGGGCCATGTCGGACGCGCCCGGCAGCAGCAGGACGTCGTCATAGGTGAGGCCGAGTGTGGCGAATTTGTCGGGCACTCCGTCGGCGTTCACAGTCATGACACCTTCCCAATGGTCTTGCTCAGCGCGGATCTCCATGCTAACGGGATCGCGACGCGTCTCATTCCACGAGCCGGGTCAAGCCCAAGTTTCGTGGCTTCCTCCTATTGATCGCCGACCTATCGACCGTCCACAGGATTCGGCCGGAGCCCGGCGGTTGCCCGGCTATTGCTCGGCGAGCGCACGCAGCCGGCTGAGCGCACGGTGCTGGGCCACCCGCACCGCACCGGGGGACATCCCGAGCATCTGCCCGGTCTCCTCGGCCGTCAGCCCGACCGCCACCCGCAGTACGAGGAGCTCGCGCTGGTTCTCCGGAAGGTTGGCCAGCAGCTTCTTGGCCCAGGCGGCGTCGCTGCTCAGCAGCGCCCGCTCCTCCGGGCCCAGGGAGTCGTCCGGCCGCTCGGGCATCTCGTCGGAGGGCACGGCCGTGCTGCCCGGGTGCCGCATGGCGGCCCGCTGCAGGTCGGCGACTTTGTGCGCGGCGATGGCGAAGACGAAGGCCTCGAAGGGACGCCCGGTGTCCCGGTACCGCGGGAGCGCCATCAGGACGGCGACGCACACCTCCTGCGCCAGGTCCTCCACGAAGTGGCGGGCGTCGCCCGGAAGGCGCGAGAGCCGGGCGCGGCAGTAGCGGATGGCCAGCGGGTGCACGAAGGCGAGCAGGTCGTGCGTCGCCTGCTCGTCACCCTCCACCGCACGGCGTACGAGCGCGCTGACGGCCCCGGCGCTGCCGCTCTTGGCGGCGCCGGTGGAGCCTGTGGCCGCGGGTGACCCCAGGGCCTCGTCGTCGCGCATCAATCCATGGTGCCTTGGCGCCGGAGCATTCGCGCCGCCACGGCCCGTGTTGTGCGTCGAAGCGTTATGAGCGGGTGCGCCTGAACCCATCACTGCGCCCTCCCCTCCCGCTCGACCGAGTACTCCCCGAGGCCCCATCCCAGAAAATGCGCCACACCTCAAGCATGCGGCATCGCGCGCGAAGCGACACGTCCCCCGGATTGTGCCCCGCCGATCCCCGGGTACGCACCGGGTGCGACGGGACGGAAACAGGCGGGACGGTCCTCCGGACGGACCGTACGGGACACGGGACCGGACAGGACCGGACCGGACGTGGTCGGGCCCGATCGGCGGCACGCGGCGTGCCGCCCCGCCCGCCGGTGGCGGACGGGACCGCTCTCAGCGTCCGGCCTGCGGGCTCGCGGTCAGCGGACCAGGCCCCAGCGGAACCCGAGCGCCACGGCGTGCGCCCGGTCCGAGGCGCCCAGCTTCTTGAACAGCCGGCGGGCGTGCGTCTTGACCGTGTCCTCGGAGAGGAAGAGCTCGCGCCCGATCTCCGCGTTGGACCGGCCGTGGCTCATGCCCTCCAGGACCTGGATCTCGCGCGCGGTGAGCGTGGGCGCGGCGCCCATCTCGGCCGAGCGGAGCCGGCGCGGGGCCAGCCGCCAGGTCGGGTCGGCGAGCGCCTGGGTGACCGTGGCCCGCAGTTCGGCGCGCGAGGCGTCCTTGTGCAGATAGCCCCGGGCGCCGGCGGCGACCGCGAGGGCCACGCCGTCCAGGTCCTCGGCCACCGTCAGCATGATGATGCGGGCGCCCGGATCGGCCGAGAGCAGCCGGCGTACCGTCTCCACACCGCCGAGCCCGGGCATCCGTACATCCATCAGAATCAGGTCGGAGCGGTCGGCACCCCAGCGGCGGAGGACTTCCTCGCCGTTGGCAGCCGTCGTCACACGCTCGACGCCGGGCACGGTGGCAACCGCGCGACGGAGCGCCTCTCGGGCAAGCGGGGAGTCGTCGCAGACGAGGACGGAAGTCATGACCGCCCTCCGCAGCTGCTGATGCGCGTCACCTTGAGCCTCCAGGCTGGTACGTATCGTCACCTGTGCGGTCGATGCCCTCGGACACCTGTCCGGGAACTTCTTGGTTCAACCGCCTTCGCACTCTCAACGATGGTCACTCGAAAGAGTTACGGGTCGGACGGACACCTTCGGCACTCTACGTGAGGAAGCGATCACGACGTGGGTGCCACTCGCTGCATGTCCTCCATCTGGAGCTATGCCCTATTTGGCGGCTTTCCTTCCGTTTGGCACGTGTCTGAGGCTAGATTCCCAATGAGTCATATTTACATCTACTCCGACAGTAGGTGTGGAGACTTGGACCGTATCCGTCTCAGTACCGGCACCAAGAGGACTACCCATGGCAGATTTCTCCCGCCTCCCCGGACCGAACGCCGACCTCTGGGACTGGCAGCTGCTGGCCGCCTGCCGAGGGGTCGACAGCTCCCTCTTCTTCCACCCGGAAGGCGAGCGGGGCGCGGCGAGGAGTGCGCGCGAGGCCTCGGCTAAAGAGGTCTGCATGAGATGCCCGGTGCGCTCGGAATGCGCCGCGCACGCACTGGCCGTCCGCGAGCCCTACGGGGTGTGGGGCGGGCTCACCGAAGACGAACGCGAAGAGCTCATGGGGCGCGCACGCCATCGCCTGATCCCCGCATCGAGCACGATCGGCCCCGTCCCCCCGCACTGATCCACGGGTTCGCGGAAACGTACGAAGGAACGTTTCCTCACCCCGTACGCGGACCGGAACGCCACGCGTTCGGCCGTATCGCCGTACCGCCGTACGGTCAACGGTCAGCGCGTGGCGGCCCGCTCCAGTTCGGCCAGGGTGGCCGCCACGGCCGGCACCCGCGCCAGGTCGGGCAGCGTCAGCGCCACGACCTCCCGCTCCACGGCCGGTTCCACGGCCACCGTGCTCACGCCCTTGGCCCGTACGGACTCCACCGCGAGCTCCGGCAGCACCGCGACGCCCAGCCCGGCGCCGACCAGGCCGACCACGGCCGGGTAGTCGTCGGTCGCGAAGTCGATGCGCGGGGTGAAGCCCACCTCCTCGCACACCTCCACCAGGTGGCGGCGGCAGCGCGGACAGCCCGCGATCCAGGGCTCGTCGGCGAGTTCCGCCATGCCCACCCGCTCGGCCCCGGCCAGCCGGTGCCCGTCCGGCACCAGCCCGACGAGCCGGTCCGTCAGCAGCGGCCGCACCACGAGGTCCTCCCACTCGGCGGCCGATCCGGCGGCCCCGCCGTACCGGAAGGCCAGCGCCAGGTCGCAGTCGCCCTCGCGCAGCATCTCCACCGACCGCGGCGGCTCCGCCTCGACCAGCGAGATCCGCGTACCGGGGTGCTCGGCGCGCATCGCGGCCAGCGCGGTCGGCACCAGCGTGGAGCTCCCGCTGGGGAAGGACACCAGCCGGACCCGGCCCGCGCGCAGCCCGGCGATCGCAGCGACCTCCTCCTCGGCGGCGGTCAGCCCGGCGAGGATCCCGGCGGCGTGCCGCACCAGGGCCGTACCGGCCTGGGTCAGCCGCATCTCGCGGCCGGCCCGGATGAGCAGCGGGGTGCCGGCCGACTGTTCCAGCGCCTTCATCTGCTGGGAGACGGCGGGCTGGGTGCACCCGAGCTCGCGGGCGGCGGCGGAGAAGGACCCGGTGCCGGCCACGGCGCGCAGCACCCGGAGATGACGTGCCTCGATCATTCTCCGAGCATAAGCCCAGCTTTGAGCACAGCGCGAATACTCCCGTGCCCCTTTGAGGAAGCTGGACTACCGTGGTCTCCATGGCCTTCATCGCCCCCCTCGCCCCCCTGCACGTCCTCTCCGTGAACCTCGGCCGCGCGACGGCCGTCGACTACACCGACGCGGCGGTCGGAGTCACCGGCATCGGCAAGCGCCCCTCCCCCGGCCCGGTCCGGGTGTCCGCCCCGGGGCCCAAGGGCACCGGCGGCAGCGGCCTCGAGGGCGACGCCGTCTGCGACCTGCGCCACCACGGCGGGGACCACCAGGCCGTCTACGCCTACGCGCGCGAGGACCTGGACTGGTGGGAGGGCGAGCTGGACCGCGAACTGCCCGCCGGGCTCTTCGGCGAGAACCTCACCACCTCCGGCCTCGACGTGACCGGGGCGCTGCTCGGGGAGCGCTGGCGGATCGGCGCGGGCCTCGTCCTCGAGGTGGCCTCGGCCCGCATTCCGTGCCGGACCTTCCAGGGCGCCCTCGGCGAGCCGGCCTGGGTCAAGCGGTACACGCAGGCCGCGCGGCCGGGTGCGTACCTGCGCGTGGTCCAGGAGGGCACGGTCTCCCCCGGCGACGGCATCGAGGTCATCCACCGCCCGGACCACGACGTGACGGTGGAACTCTGGTTCCGGGCCTTCACCACGGACCGGTCGCTGCTCCCGCGCACGCTGGCGGCGGGCGCGGCGATGGAGCCGCAGGCCCACGAGACGGCCCGCGCGTACATGGAGAAGTACGGGACGCAGTACGGGAAGTAGCCCGGCGAGCAACCCGGCAAGGGGCCCTCGAACAGGGCGAATGTAGCCGGAAGTAGCGGTTCCGCAGCGGCAAGCGACGACGGACGGCAGGAAGCGTCACGAAGGGGTACCGCCCGGCGGGCTCCCCTTGAGCTGTCACCCAGGACGGCTAGGTTGCGCCTATGACGACTGCGTTGATTACGGGATCCACGGCGGGCATCGGCGCCGCATTCGCCCGGCGACTCGCCGCCCAGGGCCACAACCTCGTACTGGTGGCCCGCGACACCAAGCGGCTCGGCGAGCAGGCCACCGAGCTGCACGACCGGCACGGCATCGAGGCCGAGGTGCTGGCCGCCGACCTGTCCACCGACGAGGGCATCGCGGCGGTCGAGCAGCGCCTCGGCGACCGTACGCACCCGGTGGACCTGCTGGTCAACAACGCGGGCTTCGGCAACAAGGGCCGCTACCTCGAGGTCTCCATGGCCGACGAGCTCACCATGCTGAAGGTGCACATCGAGGCGGTCCTGCGGCTGACCTCGGCAGCCACCGGATCGATGCGCTCGCGCGGCCGCGGCGGCGTCGTCAACGTGGCCTCGGTGGCGGCCTTCGTGCCGCGCGGCACGTACGGGGCGAGCAAGGCCTGGGTCGTGCAGTTCACCCAGGGCGCGGCGAAGGACCTGGCGGGATCCGGCGTACGGCTGATGGCGCTGTGCCCCGGCTTCGTGCGGACGGAGTTCCACCAGCGCGCCGGCATGGGCACGGACAACATCCCCAACTGGATGTGGCTGGACGCGGACAAGCTGGTGGCCGCAGCCCTGGACGACCTGGCGCGGGGCAAGACGGTCTCGATCCCGGATCCGCGGTACAAGGCGCTGATGGGCGTGGTGAAGCTGACGCCGCGCGGGCTGCTGGGCGGGGTGTCCTCGCGTACGGGCCGCAAGTACGGCCCCCAGTAGCCCGGGTGACCGCGAAGTGACCTACGGGTAGGCCGGTCCCGAAAACCGGCCGACCGGGTGAAATCTCCCTAAACTGGACGTGTCCGATCCAGCCCGGGAGACGCCATGACATTCGTACAAATAGTCGATTATGAGACCAGTAGGCCCGAGGCCGTCAACGAGGTCTTCGACCGGTACCTGGCACAGACGCAGGGCAAGCGCACCGTGTCCCACACCATGGTGGGCAGGGACCGCGAATCCGAACGGCACTTCGTCGACGTCGTCGAATTCCCGTCGTACGAAGACGCCATGAAGAACTCTCATCTCCCGGAGACGGACAAGATGTTCCAGGAGATGGTGGCCCTCTGCGACGGGATGCCCCGGTTCACCAACCTGGACGTCATCCGCGACGAGCACCTCAACACGCTGCTCGCGAACCGCATGTTCGACGAGCTGGCGATGAAGGGCGACATGTCCGCCGCCGACGAGATCTTCGCGTCGGACTACCGCGACCACGACATCTCCAACCCCACGGACAAGATGGGCCCCGAAGGCATGCGCGAGGACGTGCAGATGTGGCGCAGCGCCTTCGACTTCACCTTCACGCGGGACGCCCAGATGGCGCAGGACGACTACATCACCACCCTGTGGACCTGGACCGGCAAGCACAAGGGCGAGTTCATGGGGATCGCCCCGACCGGCAAGACCTGCACGATGACCGGCACGACGGTCTTCCGCTGCGAGGACGGGAAGATCAAGGAAGGCTGGTGGCACTACGACGCCATGCGCCTGATGAAGGAACTCGGCGCGATGTAGTGCTCCCCGGCACGGGGAAGACCCTGCTCAAGGGAAGGCCCTGAGCAGGGAAAAGGCCCCGGTCACCACCGCGTTGACGATGGCGGCCGGGGCCTGTTCAGCTACTCGGCGGGTCAGTGGCTGTGGCCGTGACCGTGGCCGTGACCGTGGGCGTCGCCCTCTTCCTCGGCCGGCTTCTCGACGACCAGGGTTTCGGTCGTGAGCAGCAGGGAGGCGATGGAAGCGGCGTTCTCCAGCGCGGAGCGGGTGACCTTGACCGGGTCGATGACACCGGCCTTGACCAGGTCGCCGTACTCGCCGGTGGCGGCGTTGAAGCCCTGGCCCTTGTCGAGCTCGGCGACCTTCGAGGTGATGACGTAGCCCTCGAGGCCGGCGTTCTCGGCGATCCAGCGCAGCGGCTCGACGGCGGCGCGGCGCACGACCGCGACACCGGTGGCCTCGTCGCCGGACAGGCCCAGGTTGCCTTCCAGCACCTTCACGGCGTGGACGAGCGCGGAGCCACCGCCGGAGACGATGCCCTCCTCGACCGCGGCGCGGGTCGCCGAGATGGCGTCCTCGAGGCGGTGCTTCTTCTCCTTGAGCTCCACCTCGGTGGCGGCGCCGACCTTGATGACGCAGACGCCGCCGGCGAGCTTCGCCAGGCGCTCCTGCAGCTTCTCGCGGTCCCAGTCCGAGTCGGTCGACTCGATCTCGGCCTTGATCTGGTTGACGCGGCCGAGGACCTCGTCGTGGCTGCCGCCACCGTCGACGATGGTGGTGTCGTCCTTGGAGATGGTCACGCGGCGGGCGGAGCCCAGTACGTCCAGACCGGCCTGGTCGAGCTTGAGGCCGACCTCCTCGGCGATGACGGTGGCACCGGTGAGGGTGGCCATGTCCTGGAGCATCGCCTTGCGGCGGTCGCCGAAGCCGGGGGCCTTGACGGCGACCGCGTTGAAGGTGCCGCGGATCTTGTTGACGACGAGGGTGGAGAGCGCCTCGCCCTCGACGTCCTCGGCGATGATCAGCAGCGGCTTCGAGGCGCCGGCCTGGATGACCTTCTCGAGCAGCGGCAGGAGGTCCTGGATGGAGGAGATCTTGCCCTGGTTGATCAGGATGTACGGGTCGTCGAGGACGGCCTCCATACGCTCCTGGTCGGTGACCATGTACGGCGAGAGGTAGCCCTTGTCGAAGGCCATGCCCTCGGTGAACTCCAGCTCCAGGCCGAAGGCGTTGGACTCCTCGACGGTGATGACACCGTCCTTGCCGACCTTGTCCATCGCCTCGGCGATGAGCTCGCCGACCTGCTGGTCCTGCGCGGAGAGCGCGGCCACGGCGGCGATGTCGGACTTGTCCTCGATCGGGCGGGCGGTCGCGAGGAGCTCCTCGGACACGGCCTTGACCGCGGCGTCGATGCCCTTCTTCAGGGCGGCCGGGGAGGCACCCGCGGCGACGTTGCGCAGACCCTCGCGGACCAGCGCCTGGGCCAGCACGGTGGCGGTGGTGGTGCCGTCACCCGCGATGTCGTTGGTCTTGGTCGCCACCTCCTTCACGAGCTGCGCGCCCAGGTTCTCGTACGGGTCGTCCAGCTCGACCTCGCGGGCGATGGTGACACCGTCGTTGGTGATGGTGGGGGCGCCGAACTTCTTGTCGATGACGACGTTGCGGCCCTTGGGGCCGATCGTCACCTTGACCGTGTCGGCAAGCTTGTTGACGCCGCGCTCGAGGGCGCGACGGGCGTCCTCGTCGAACTTCAGGATCTTCGCCATGGGAGCGGTTCAGCCCTCTCGAAAACTCGGGTTTAACGAACTGCGCCCCTTGCCGCCCGGCAATCAGCGGGGTGACCAGGGGCGCAGCTCAGCAATACAGGTGAAGCGAAATACCGGTGCGTCTTACTTCTCGATGATCGCGAGCACGTCGCGAGCCGAGAGGACGAGGTACTCCTCGCCGCTGTACTTCACTTCGGTGCCGCCGTACTTGCTGTACAGCACGATGTCGCCGACGCTGACGTCCAGCGGGAGACGCTGGCCGTCCTCGAAGCGACCCGGGCCCACGGCGAGGACGACGCCCTCCTGGGGCTTCTCCTTCGCGGTGTCCGGGATGACCAGGCCGGAAGCCGTGGTCTGCTCGGCGTCGAGCGGCTGGACCACGATGCGGTCCTCGAGCGGCTTGATGGCAACCTTGGAGCTGGTGGTCGTCACGATCCGACCTCCCCCTTCGGAGATCTCACGGGGCTAACTGTCTAGGTGGCGACCAGGTGGATCCGTCGTCGCGGGTGCCGGACCTGCCCGTCGCTGTGTTGGCACTCACCGGTGGCGAGTGCCAGGTGCGAGACTATTCCGGCGATTAGCACTCGGTCAAGCGGAGTGCCAATTCAGCCTCCGCGCGGCGTCACCGTCCGGCCGGGCCGCGGCGGCGCGCCGCGAGACGCAGGGCCCGGGCATGAGTACCCGTACTCAGGTGCGGGCGGCGCCCCCGGGGCGACACTGCGGCCATGACGACACCCGCACACGGCAGGCGCACCGGATCCGACTGGGGCGCGGACATCGCCACGGCCCTGCTGCTGACCGTACTGGAGGCCTTCGTCCTCACCGTCGGCCTCTACGTGGCGATGATGGCCGCCTGGGACGCCGAGGGCACCGGCGGCGACGGCCGTACGGTCCTGACCCTGCTGCTGGGCGGACTCATCCTGGCCGCGCTGGCCATCGGGGTCGTCTCGGGCCGCGCCTTCCGCCGCAGCGCGCCCGTCACCGGATGCGTCCAGGCACTGGTGTGCGCGGCCGTGCTCGTGGGCGCCGCCGCCCTGGCCTACCAGGGCCGCGCCGAGCTGCGGCCGGATCCGCCCGCGCCCTCGTCCCCGTACAACGGCACGTACGGGCAGTGCTTCAGCGGCGGCGACAACCACGAGTGCCCGGCCGGGTGATGTGGCCGGTATGTGACAGTTGAGCCGTGCGCATCCTCGTGGTGGAAGACGAAGAGAACCTGGCCGAGTCCCTCCGCCAGGGCCTGTCCGCCGACGGCCACCGCGTCGAGGTCGCCCACGACGGCCACCGCGGCCTCGAACTGGCCCTCACCGGCGGCCCGTACGACGCCGTCCTGCTGGACCTGATGCTCCCCGGCCTCGGCGGCGCCGGGATCTGCGCCCGGATGCGCGCCCACGGCGACCCCACGCCCGTCCTGATCCTGACCGCCAAGGACGGCGAGCACGACGAGGCCGAGGGCCTGGACGCGGGCGCCGACGACTACCTCACCAAGCCCTTCTCCTTCGTCGTGCTCGGCGCCCGGCTGCGCGCCCTCGCCCGCCGCGCCGCCGCCCCCGAGCCCGCCGTGCTGCGGGCCGGCGACCTGGTCCTGGACCCGCAGGACCGCCGCTGCCGCCGCGGCACCCACGACATCGAGCTCACCGCGCGCGAGCTCGGCGTGCTCGCCTGCCTGATGGAGCGCCCCGGCCGGGCCGTCGCCAAACAGGACATCCTCGACGAGGTCTGGGACGTCCCCCACGGCATCGACCCCAACATCGTCGAGGTGTACGTCTCCTCGCTGCGCAAGAAGGTCGACGCCCCTTTCGGCCGCCGCTCGATCCGCACCGTCCACGGCACCGGCTACCGGATGGCCCCGGACGGTGGCTAGGACCGGCCGGTCGAAAACGGCCGGATCGGACCGGTCGCAAGGCCGAGGAGAGGGCCCGTGCCGTGGCGATGGGTCCGGCCCGGTCCGCAGGACCGGCGCCGGGCCGCTCCGGCGCCGCGCCGCCGTGGCCGCCGCCCTCGCGATGACCGCGGTCCTGGGCGTCGGCGGGCTGTGGCTGTACGCGCTGCTGCGGACCAACCTCCTCGACAACACCACCAACCGCACCGAGCTGGCCGCCCGCAAGGTCGCCGCCCAGCTCGACGGCCGCGCCCTCCCGCCCGGCGGCCGGCTGCCCGCGCCGGAGAGCGGGGTGGACCTGGTCCTCGTACGGGACGCGCAGGGGCGGACCGTCGCTTCCACCGGGGACCTCGGGGACGCCCCCGACCTCGGCGGCCTGGGCCCGCCGGCACCGGGGGCTTCCGGTGCACCGGGCGCATCCGGCGAGGACTCGCGGTCGGCTGTGCTGCCGCCCGCGCGCCCCGGCGCGGAACGGCGCGCCGTGGTCGTGGTGGATGCGCCGGGCGCGCACCAGGTGTACGCCGTCACCGTGCTCGGCGACGTGGACGACGCGACCCGGGCCATCGCCCTCGGCCTGCTGGCCGGCGCGCCCCCGCTGATCGGCTTCGCGGCGGCCCTGGCCCGGTGGGTGACAGGCCACGCGCTGCGGCCGGTCACCGCGATCCGGACCGGGCTGGCGGCGGTCACCGCCAGCGAGCTGGACCGGCGGGTTCCGGATCCGGGCGGGGCGGACGAGATCGCCGAGCTGGCCCGGACCGTCAACGACACGCTCGACCGGCTGGAGCGGTCCGACGCCCGGCAGCGGCAGTTCACCGCCGACGCCTCGCACGAGCTGCGCAATCCGCTGGCCGCGGTCCGGTCCCGGCTGGAGGTGGCCCTGGACCGCCCCGACCGGGAGTCGGTCGCGGCCGCGCTGGCCGATACCGAGCGGCTCCAGCGCATCGCCGCCGACCTCTTGCTGCTGGCCCGCCTGGACGGCGGCCCGGTGCCGGCACCTCGGACCGAGCCCGTGGACCTGGCGCTGCTGGCCGCGGAGGACCTGGCCCGGCGCCCCTCCCCGCGGGTTCCGCTCCGGCTGGACGCGCCGGCGCCCGTACCGGCGGCCGGGGACCCGGCGCGCCTCGAGCGGGCGCTGGCCAACCTCGTGGACAACGCGCTGCGGCACGCCCGTACGGAGGTCGTCGTACGGGCGGCCGCCGAGTCCGCACGGTCCCCGGACGGCGCCGGCTGGACGGTGCTGGAGGTCGAGGACGACGGCCCGGGCATCCCGGAGGCGGACCGGGACCGGGTCTTCGAGCGGTTCGTCCGGCTCGACGCGGACCGCGGCCGGGCCGGCGGCGGTACGGGCCTCGGCCTGTCCATCGTCCGCGAGATCGCCCGCGCCCACGGCGGCGAGGCGCGCGCCCTGCCCGCGCGCGCGGGCGGCCCCGGCATCCGCGTGGTCCTGCGCCTGCCGGCGGGCGGGCCCGGACCGGCGACGCGGTCCGGGTCCGGGTCCTCAGAGTCCTGAACGTCCTGAACGTCATTTCAGGACTCTCAGGAATCCTTCAGCGCCCCTCCCCCACCATCGACTGGCATGAGCGCGCACCGGAGGAAGACCAGCCACCCCGCCCGCCGGCCCCGTCGGCAACCGGCACGACGCCGCCCCCGCCGCATCGCCCGCACCCTGCTCGTCACCGCCTGCGCCCTGGCCGTCATGGCCGCCGCCGGCGCCTGGTACGCGTACCGGGACCTCGCCGGCAGCATCGGCAGCTCCAAGGCCCTGGAGGGCGCCGAGAAGTCGCAGTACGGGGACACCAACATCCTGCTGATCGGCCTGGACAGCCGCCGCGACCAGAACGGCGAGGAGCTGCCGGAGGAGGTCCTCGGCAAACTGCACGCCGGCAGCTCCGACATCGGCGGCTACAACGCGAACACCCTGATCCTGCTCCACGTCCCCGGCGACGGCAGCCGGGCGAAGGCCTTCTCGGTCCCGCGCGACGACTTCGTCGGCATACCGGGCCAGGGCAAGGACAAGATCAAGAAGGCGTACGGGCTGGCGAAGGCGAAGGAGGAGGAGCGGCTCTCGGGCCAGGGGGTCAAGGACCGGCGCCAACTGGAGCGCGAGGGGCGGGAGGCCGGGCGCAAGGCCCAGATCGAGACGGTACGCAACTTCCTGGGCGTCCCGGTCGATCACTTCGCCGAACTGAACCTGGCCGGTTTCCATCACCTGGCGGACGCGCTGGGCGGCGTACCGGTGTGCCTGAAGAAGCCGGTGCAGGACAAGTACTCGGGCGCCGACTTCCCGGCGGGCCGCCAGACCCTGAACGGTCAGCAGTCCCTGGCCTTCGTACGCCAGCGGCACGGCCTGGACATGGGCGATCTGGACCGGACGAAGCGGCAGCAGGCCTTTCTGGCGGGCGCCACGCAGAAGCTGAACTCGGCCGGGACCTTCACCGATCCGGTCAGGCTGATGAAGCTGATCGACGCCGCGAAACAGGACGTGGTGACGGACGAGGGCTGGGACCTGCTGTCGTTCGTGAAGCAGGCGAAGAACCTGTCCGGCGGGAAGGTGGCGTTCACGACACTGCCCGTCGAGCGGTTCGGAAGGAACCATGGCGAGGACATAAACGTCGTAGACGATATGAAGATAAAGCGCCTCATTGCCGAGCAGATCGGACCGGAGGCTTCCGCCTCTGCGGCCGCTCCGAGCCCGAGCGACGCACCGGGGGCGCCTCCGGGACCGGCTTCCGCCGCCCCGGCTCCGGCCGCGAGCGGCAGCCCCGCCATCGACGGTGGCGGCATCCCGTGCGTGGACTGAGGCCCCTCACGACGGCGGGCGCGCGCCGCCGTACCGAGGCGCTGCTCCTCGTCTTCGTCGTCGCCCTCACCGTCTTCGGGCATGCGAGCGCCGGCCTGGCGATGAACGGCGAGCTGCCCGGCAGCCTCACGGGTTTCACGATCAGCATGACGCTGCTGGCCCTGGTGGGGCACCTGGGCGTGCGCCGGTTCGCGGCGTACGCGGATCCGCTGATCTTCCCGCTCGCCATGCTGCTGTCCGGGCTGGGGCTGGTGCTGCTGCACCGGCTCGACCAGTCGTACATCGCCCGGTACGGCGGCGAGGCGAACGCGCCGGGGCAGCTGCAGTGGACGGTCATCGGCGTGGCCGCGTGCCTGGCGGTGGTGGCGCTGCTGCGCGACCACCGCCTGCTGCAGCGGTTCATCTACATCACGATGGCCGTCGCGCTGGTGCTGCTGATCGCGCCGGCGTTCTTCGGCGCGGACACGTACGGGGCGAAGCGCTGGATCATCCTGTTCGGATTCTCGCTGCAGCCGGGCGAGTTCGTGAAGATCATGATCTCGGTCTTCTTCGCGGGGTACCTGGTCATCCACCGTGACTCGCTGGCCCTGACGGGGCGGAAGTTCCTGGGCATGCGGCTGCCGCCGATGCGGCAGCTCGGGCCGATCATCACGGTGTGGATCGTGTCGCTGCTGGTGCTGGTCTTCGAGCGCGACCTGGGTACGTCGCTGATCTTCTTCGGCGTGTTCGTGGTGATGCTGTACGTCGCCACCGAGCGCACCAGCTGGATCGTGACCGGGCTGCTCATGGCGGCGGCGGGCGCCTTCGTGGTGGGCTCGACGGAACCGCACGTCAAGGGGCGTGTGGCCGCCTGGCTGGAGCCGCTGTCGTACTACTGGAAGGAGCGGCCGCCGGGGGTCATCTCGGACCAGTCCGCGCAGGCGCTGTTCAGCTTCGGCACCGGCGGCATGTCGGGCACGGGGCTGGGGAAGGGCCATCCCGAGCTGATCGGCTTCGCAGGGCGCAGCGACTTCATCCTGACCACGGTGGGCGAGGAGCTCGGGCTGGCCGGGGTCATGGCGGTGCTGATCCTGTACGCACTGCTGGTCCAGCGGGGGCTGCGGATGGCGCTGGGCGCCCGCGACCCGTTCGGGAAGCTGCTGGCGGTGGGCCTGTCGGCGGCGCTGGCGCTCCAGGTCTTCGTGGTGGCGGGCGGCGTGACGGGCCTGATCCCGCTGACCGGCAAGGCGCTGCCGTTCCTGGCGAAGGGCGGCTCCTCCCTCCTGGCCAACTGGATCATGATCGCCCTCCTCCTCCGCATCAGCGACAGCGCGGAACGCCAACGCGAGGCGGACGCCCGCGGACCGGCGGAGACGACGATCACGCCGGTGGTGGCCGCGACCCGCTGAGGGGGCCTCGGGGGCGGGATCCCGGCTGGTCCGCCGAGGCGGGAACCCTCCGGGCGGGCGATCTTACCGATTGGTGACGTGGAGCCTCCGGGGCGTCCGCAGGGGCCGTTGCGCATCTAGCGTGATCAGCACGTCCCCCGTATGCGACCGGCCAGAAGGCGGAGAAGAAATGACTGTTGAGACGCTTCCGACGATCTGCACCTACCCCGAGTGCACCAACCACGTCGAAGCGCCGACGCCCGGCACCCCGGCGCCTCGTTACTGCGCTCACCCCGACCACAACGCGCTGGGCGCCTTCCGGAAGTTCCGCGCCTCGCGGCAGCAGCGCAAGGAAGAGAAGCGTCAGGCGGCCGAGGCCAAGAAGGCGGCCAAGGCGGCGGGCGGCGTCCAGATGCCCGTCGCCCACGCGCCCGACTCGGCCCTTCCCCAGGCCGAGGAGGCGATGGAAGCCGTTGCCGTACAGGACGGGGCCGCGGCTCGTGACGATCTCATCGGGCTCGTGTCCCGACTGGCCACGGACCTGCCCGCCTACATCGAAGAGCTGGCCATCATCACGGACTCGGTCGCCGCCGAGGCGCGCATCGAGACCGTGACCAAGGCTGCTGCGCAGCGGACCCTGGCGGCCGAGCAGCGCACCGCGCTGGCGGAGGAGGCCGCGGAGATGGCCATCGCCGAGCTGGACGGGGCCACGCAGCGCTTCGAGGAGGAGGCGGAGAAGATCCGCACGGAGGCCGCGCAGCAGGTGTCGGACGTGGAGTTCGTGCGTGCCGAGCTCGAGCGCTACCGCGAGCGGGTCGGCCAGCTCGAGGAGCGTCTCGACAAGGTGCGCGAGGAGGCGGACGCCGCCCGCAGGGAGCGCGGCGACCTCGCGCTGGAGCTCCAGCGGCACCACGCCGAGCACACCAAGTAGGCGTCCGGGCAGGCGTCCGAGCAGGCGTCAGGGCGCAGCGGCCGCCCCTACAGGTAGTCCTCCAGCCGCCCCACCTTGTAGCCCTGTTCCTGGATGCGCTGGAGCATGCGGGTCGTCATCTGGACCTCCGTCGCGCCCTTGAGTTCCGACGGGCCGCGGAAGTGGGCCAGGATGATGTCGCCCGGTTTGAGGGCGGAGCCCTCGGCGTACTGGAAGTTGTTGATCTGCATCGACACGCGCCACAGGACCACCTGCGAGATACCGCATTCGGCGGCGGCCTTGAGGGTGTCGTCGTTGTAGTTGCCGTACGGCGGGCGGAAGCGGACCGGCTTCGTGCCGAATCGTTTCTCCAGGCGTTCCTGCTGGCCGCAGATCTCCTTCTTCTGCGCCGCGAAGGGCAGGGTCCGGAGGTTCGGGTGCGTCAGGGTGTGGTTGTTGATCGTGCTGCCGGAGCCGTTGTCGCGGAGCTTCTCGAAGTGCCCGTAGTCCGACGAGGCGATGTTGTCCGTCAGGAACATGCTGATCGGCAGCTTGAGGTCGGCCGCCATCTTCAGGAACTCGGGGTCCTTCTCCGCGCCGTCGTCGAAGGTCAGGAAGACGACCTTGTCCGTGGGCGGCACGGGTATTCGGTCCACCACCTGGGCCTTGCCCGGGGCCGCCGGCGTGAGGACGGGCTTCTGGGCCGGCTTCGGGGCGAACTCCAGGGGGGACTTCAAGCCCCATTTCCTGTACGCCTCGTCCCCGGGCACGACAGCAGTCGCCGACTGCGACGGAGTCGCCGTCGGCGACTGCTGCGCCTCCGTCGTCCTGCGGCCCAGTCTTTCGATCGGGTCCACGCTGTTCCCGCACCCCGTCAGGGACAGCGCGAGCGCGCCGGCCGCCAGCGTTCCGGCTGTCAACCGGCGCGCGTACCTCACAAGTAGTCCTCCAGGCGAGCCACGGCGTACCCCTTGTCCGTGACGGTCTTCATGACATGACGGATCATGTCAGGCATCGACCCCTTCCAGTCCTCCCGCCCTCGGAAATGAGTCAGGATGATGTCCCCGGGGTGGAGGTCGCGGTCCCATTCCCGCCAGTCCATGCGGTTCGGGAAGGCCTCGGCGTTCCACAGCGGGACCGCCTTGATGCCGCAGGACTTCGCCGCGCGCAGCGTGTCCTCGTTGTAGTTGCCGTACGGCGGCCGGAAGAGCGTCGGCCGTTTGCCGAACTGCTTCTGGATCGTGTCCTGCTGGCCGCAGATCTCCTCGTGCTGTTCCTCGTACGAGAGGGCCGGCATGTACCGGTGGTTGAGCGTGTGGTTGTTCAGGGTGACGCCGGCGGCCTGCATCTCCTTGAAGTAGGGGTAGTTGTCGCGGACGAGGTAGTCGCTGAGGAACGCCGTGTACGGGATCTTCAGCTCCTGCATCATCTTCAGGAACTCGGGGTCCTTCTCCGCGCCGTCGTCGATCGTCAGGAAGACGACCTTGTCCTCCGTGGGGACGGTGGTGAAGACCGGCGGGAGTTCGTCGCCGCCCTCGACCTCGAAGCCCTCGCGGGTACTGATCTCCGGCTTCGTCTTCGGGGCGGCCGGCGCGGTCAGCGGCGGCTTGGCCAGCTTCCACTTCTTCGCCGCGACGATCCGGGCCTGCTGGGCGGCCTTCAGCTGCTCGGCCGAGCCCGCGACCGCGCCCGCAGCGCCCGCCGCCTCGGCGCCCTTGCCGGCCTTGGTCTTGGCGGGTGCTCCGGAGTCCGCGGAGGAGCCGCAGCCGGTTCCGAGGGCGGCGACCAGCAGTGCGGCCAGTGCCACCCCGACTCGGCCGCGCGGACCCGCCGCGGACCGGTGACCATGGAGCGTCTTATGTTCCTTTTGTCTGACTAGCTGCATAGCAGCGCATCCTGGCATCCGACACGCACGCCGCCCCGCCGACACCGCGAACGGAAGACGACCTTCCATCGAGTGGCCCACACTGACCGACAATGAACCGGTGACCCCCGAAGACTTCGCCGCGCTCCTCACCCCCGAGGGCCGCGCCCTCCTCGACTCGCTGCGCGACTACGACCCGTCCCAGGAGCTCGCCGTCGCCACCCGGCTGCGCCGCGATCACCCCGCCGCACTGGTCTCCGCCGCGCTCGGACAGGCCCGGCTGCGGCAGCGCGCGGTGGCGAAGTTCGGCGCCGAGGACGCGTTCCGGATGTACTTCACGCCCGGCGGCGGCGAGATGGCCACCCGCGCCTCGGTGGCCTCGTACCGCGCCGGGCGGCTCGCGGAACTCGGCGTACGCAGCGTCGCCGACCTGTGCTGCGGCATCGGCGGGGACGCCCTCGCCCTGGCCCGGCTCGGCATCCGCGTGCTGGCCGTGGACCGCGACCCGCTGACCGTCGCCGTCGCCCGCGCCAACGCCGGGGCCCTGGGGCTGGCGGAGCTGATCGAGGTCCGCGAGGCGGACGTGACCGGCATCGACACCTCCGGGTACGACGCCGTCTTCCTCGACCCCGCCCGGCGATCCGGCCGCGGCCGGACGTTCGACCCCGAGAGCTACTCGCCGCCGCTGTCGTGGGCCGTCGAGGCCGCCCGTACGGCCAAGTACGCCGCCGTCAAGATCGCCCCCGGGATCCCGCACGAGGCCGTGCCGCAGGAGGCCGAGGCCGAGTGGATCTCGGACCAGGGCGACGTGAAGGAGGCCGTGCTGTGGTTCGGGACCGCGCCCGGCACCGTCCGCGCCACCCTGCTGCCCGGCCCGCGCACCCTGCACACCGCCGACCCGCTGCCCGATCCCGAGGCCGGGCCGGTCGGCCGCTACCTCTACGAGCCCGACGGCGCCGTGATCCGCGCCCACCTCGTCGCCGAGGTCGCCGAGCAGCTGGCCGGCCGGCTCATCGACCCGACCATCGCGTACGTCACCGCCGACGAGCTGCGCGCGACGCCGTACGCCACCGCGTACGAGATCACCGACGTGCTGCCCTTCGGCCTCAAGAAGCTCAAGGCGCTGCTGCGCGAGCGCGAGGTGGGCATCCTGACCGTGAAGAAGCGCGGTTCGGCCATCGAGCCCGAGGAGCTGCGCAGGAAGGTCAAGCCGCAGGGGCCGCACTCCGCGACCGTCTTCCTGACCCGGGTCGCGGGCGCCCCCTCGATGCTGATCGGCTCGCCCGTCAGCGCGCCGCAGTAGCGCCGCCGCGGAAGGCGCGCACCGCCCACCGGTAGTGCGCGCCCGCCTTGCCGAGACCCAGCAGGCCCGTGATCCACAGGATCATGCCGAGGCCCATGAAGTACGTGACCTCGCCGTACGTCGCCTCGCCCGGGCGGGCCGATGCCGCGGACCCGAAGGTCACGTACAGCCCGAACGCGCCCAGCGCGAAGGAGGCCAGCAGCCAGGTCAGGCTCAGCCCGGGGGCGCGGAGCCGGGCGTCGGCGGCCGGATCCCGGTCCGACTCCGCCCATGCGCACAGCAGTTGGCGCACCCGGCGGTCCCGCTTGGCGCCCCAGGCGAACCAGAACCCGGCGGGGATCAGCACGCCCGCACCGAGCAGGGCGAAGATGAGGCCGAAAACGTACGCGAACGGGTCGCCGGGCACCTCGAAGGACATCAGGGCCATGCCGACGAAGGACCAGCCGAGCGCGAAGACCGCGGCGACGGTCCAGAGCAGCAGCAACCGCCCCAGGCCCAGGCTGCGCCGGCGCAGGTCCTGCAGGAACCGCGCCCGGTCCGCCCGTACGGTGCCCTCGTCCAGCCAGGCGCGCAGGTGGGCGGGAGGCGGCGGGGGCGGCAGGTCACGACGAGGCATGCACATGACGATATCGGCATCGGGCCACAAGTCCGGTCCGGAGCCGCTCGAGAGGGCCGGGCGGGCCGGCGGGCGGGCCCGGCCATGATCCGCCGGAGCCCCCTGCGTGTCAGCCGCCGGTGGTCTCCACCGACTCGAACCGCCAGCGGTGCACCGGACGGGTGATCAGATCGGCGGCGGGCTCAGGGAGTTCGGGGAGCTCCTCCGACAGGCCCTCGGCGGCCTCCCACCACGTGACGACCAGCACCCGGTCCTGCGGGGCCCGCAGGAGCTCGCGGCGCACCGGCTCGCGCGCCAGCACCTGCGAACGGGCCCACTCCAGCAGCTCGTTGCCCCGCCCGGCGGCGGCCCGGGCCTCCCACATCAGCGCGACGGTGCCCATCAGTACAGGTTGTCCTTGCTCAACTCGTGCACGTGGTCGTGGTCGTGGGCGTGGGAGTGGGAGTGCGTGTGAGCGGCGCCCGGGACGTGCGGGTCCGTCACCGGCAGCGAGGAGTCCGCCGACAGGTCCCAGTCCGAGGCCGGCCGGTTGCGCTTGACCATCTCCGCGCCCAGCGCCGCCACCATCGCACCGTTGTCCGTGCACAGCTTCGGCCGCGGCACGCGCAGGATGATCCCCGCGTCGTCGCACCGCTCCTGCGCCAGCGACCGCAGCCGGGAATTGGCCGCCACGCCGCCGCCGATCATCAGGTGGTCGACGCCCTCGTCCTTGCACGCGCGGATCGCCTTGCGGGTCAGCACGTCCACCACCGCCTCCTGGAAGGACGCCGCCACATCGCGCACCGGCACCTCCTCGCCCGCGTTCCGCTTCGCCTCGATCCAGCGGGCGACCGCCGTCTTGAGCCCGGAGAAGGAGAAGTCGTACGCCGCGTCGCGCGGCCCCGTCAGCCCGCGCGGGAAGTTGATCGCCTTCGGGTCGCCCTCCCGCGCGAGCCGGTCGATGACCGGACCGCCGGGGAAGCCCAGCTGCAGCACGCGCGCGATCTTGTCGAAGGCCTCGCCCGCCGCGTCGTCGATGGTCGCGCCCAGCGGCCGTACGTCGGAGGTGATGTCCGGGGCGAGCAGCAGCGAGGAGTGCCCGCCGGACACCAGCAGCGCCATCGTCGGCTCCGGCAGCGGCCCGTGCTCCAGCTGGTCGACGCAGATGTGCGAGGCCAGGTGGTTCACCCCGTACAGCGGCTTGCCGAGCGCGTACGCGTACGCCTTGGCCGCCGAGACGCCCACCAGCAGCGCCCCCGCGAGGCCGGGGCCCGCGGTGACGGCGATGCCGTCGAGGTCGCGGGCGCTGACCCCGGCTTCCTTCAGGGCGCGCTCGATGGTGGGGACCATCGCCTCCAGGTGCGCCCGGGAGGCGACCTCGGGCACGACGCCGCCGAAGCGCGCGTGCTCGTCGACGCTGGACGCGATCGCGTCCGCCAGCAGGGTGGTGCCGCGGACGACGCCGACGCCGGTCTCGTCGCAGGAGGTCTCGATGCCGAGGACGAGCGGTTCGTCAGCCATTGCTCTCACTGCTCTCAGTGCTCTCAGTCGTTGCTTGTGCGGGGTCGGTCAGGCGCATCACGAGCGCGTCCACGTTGCCGGGCTGGTAGTAGCCCCGGCGGAAGCCGATCGGCTCGAAGCCGAAGCGCTCGTAGAGCTTCTGGGCCCGGGTGTTGTCCACCCGTACCTCCAGCAGCACCTCGGCGCACTCGAACGCGGTGGCGGCGCGCAGCAGGTCGGTGAGGAGCCGGGCGCCGAGCCCGGTCCCCCACTGGTCGCGTGCGGCCGCGATGGTCTGTACGTCGGCCAGGTCACCGGCGGCGGCCAGCCCGGCGTAGCCGACGATGCGGCCGGTCCGCCCCGCGGCGGAGCCGCTGTCGGAAGGGACTTCGGCGACCACGTAGCGGCGGGTGGCGTGCGGGCCTCGGGCGTGGGCGAGCTCGGACCAGAACATCCCCGCGGACCAGGCGTCCTCGGGGAACAGCTCGTGCTCCAGTTCCAGCACCGGCTCGATGTCCCACCAGCGCATCTCGCGCAGTACTGCGGTCACTGCCGTCACTGCGGGGTGACCACCTTGTAGTTCTTGGGCACCTGTGCGTCGGGCCGGCGCAGGTAGAGCGGCGTCGGAGGCAGGCCCTCGCCGTTCTCGAAGGGCTCGCCGGCCGCGAGCCGTTCCACCGCCAGGGCGGCGAGGGCGGCGGCGCTCTGGTGCTCGGGGGCGCGGGCGTCGGTGAAGACGTCCGGGTACAGCAGCGCGCCCTGGCCCACCGCGGGCAGGCCGGCGACCTGCTCGGCGATGTCGGCCGGGCGGTCCACCGCGGGTTCGCCGACGCGCGTGCGCGGGTCCTCGTACCGGGCCCAGTAGACCTCCTTGCGCCGCGCGTCGGTGGCCACGGTGAAGGGGCCTTCGATCCCGGCGGCGCCCGCGGCGTACGCGAGGCCGTCGAGGGTGCACAGGCCGTGCACGGGGATGCCGAGCACGGTGGCGAAGGTGGAGGCGGTGACGAGACCGACGCGCAGCCCGGTGTAGGGGCCGGGTCCGACGCCGACGACGATGCCCGTGAGGGCGTCGAGCTTCAGCCCGGCCTCGGCAAGGACCTTGTCGACGGAGGGCAGCAGGAGCTCCCCGTGGCGGCGGGCGTCGACCTGGTTCGACTCGGCGAGGACGGACTCGCCGTCGTGCAGGGCGACGGTGACGGCGGGCGTGGCGGTATCTACAGCGAGCAAGAGCACGCGAACAGCCTACGACTCCCGGGCCCCGGGCCCTCGCGGCCGGTCGCGGGGCACCCCGGCTGCTACCTTCGACCCAGGTATCGGCCGAGGTCCGAGCCGGGGCACGGTGTGCCCGGCCGGCGCTGCGGCAAGGGGAAGCACGGGAGAGGTGGAGCAAGGTGGCACGCAGCAGCTCGGGAATCGTGGCCGGGCTCACCGTGGCGGCACTGGCCGCCGTCGGCTTCCTCGGCTACCAGGCCTCTGCGACCGCGCCCGCGCACCCCCCGCAGGCTGCCCCGCCGGCCTCGGCGGCGCCCTCCCCCGTCCCGTCCGCCCACGCGGCCGACGCGGCGAAGCCGGTGGCCGTGCCGGCCGAATCGGGTACGGGCTCGCGCGTCGTGTATTCGGTGAGCCTGAAGCGGGTGTGGCTGGTCGGCGAGAGCGGGCAGGAGCCGAAGTCGTTCCCGGTCAAGCCGAGCACGGCGCACCCGAAGCCGGGCACGTACCTGGTGAACTCGCGCTCCGGCGCGGTCACCGGCTCGGACGGGGTGCCGATCGAGCACGTCGTACGGTTCGCCACGGCGGACGGCGTCGTGGTCGGGTTCAGCTCCCGGGTGGACGGCCAGATGCCGGAGCCCGACCCGAACAAGAAGACCGGCGGCATCCGCATGACGCGGACCGACGGCGACGCGATGTGGGCCTTCGCGACGATCAACTCGAAGGTCGTCGTCCTCCCCTGACGCCCCGCGCCTGACCGGCGGGCCCGCTGCGGATTCACCCGAACGGGCTACAAACGGGCTACCGGACGTGCGGGCCACCGCGTATTGCGGGCCTCTCAGGCCGCCTCGGACTCCGGGGCGGCCTGTTCGCGTACGTCGGCCCCGGTGCCTTCGGGCGCGTCCGGGGCGTGCTCCCGCGCGGGTGGCGTCGAGACCGCGGTGGCGGCCGCGCCCGCGGCGAGCAACGCCCCCATGGACACGACGGACGAGCGGGGGTCGCGCTGCACTCCTGCTGCGGACATGGCTGCCTCCTGGCCCGGGCCGGCCCGTACTTAGGCAGGCCTAACCAGCCCTCCGTACCATGTCACCACGCGCGACTCCATCGGCGCAATATCTTGCCGACGAGTTGTCGGTACGTTTTCCCGCGGTGCCCACCACGGTCGCCCCCGCGGCGCCCCTGGGCCCTAGCGCACCGGGGCCAGCGCCGCCAGTGCCCCCGGCCCGGACCAGCGCGACCCGATCCCGCGCACCGAGACCTGCCGTACGTCGTCCAGGACCTCCTCGTGGCCGACCGCCCGGGCGATCACCACGTGCAGCCGGTCCTCGGAGAGCTCCTCGACCTTGCCGTCGCCCCACTCCACGACGACCACGGACTCGGGCAGCGAGACGTCGAGGTCCAGGTCCTCCATCTCGTCCAGCCCGCCGCCGAGCCGGTACGCGTCCACGTGCACCAGCGCCGGCCCGCCGCGCAGCGAGGGGTGCACCCGGGCGATCACGAAGGTCGGCGAGGTCACGGCGCCCCGTACGCCCAGCCCCTCGCCCAGGCCCCGGGTCAGCGTTGTCTTGCCCGCGCCGAGCTCCCCGGTCAGCAGGACGAGGTCGCCGGGGCGGAGCAGGCCGGCGAGGGTGCGGCCCAGCTCCTGCATGGCCTCGGGCGAGTCGACGGTGATGCGCGCCTCGGCGCCGGCCGCCTCAGCTGCCTGCTGCGGTGCCTGACGCTGCGGTGTCTGACTGCGCGGCGCTCGCGCTTCCAGCGGTACTTCTTCCATGCCCGCCAACGTTAGCCGCTGCGGGCACCGCACCGGTGCGCGCCAGCAGGTCGGTGAGCAGCCCGGTCACCGTCTCGGGGTACTCCAGCATCATCAGGTGCCCCGCGGACTCCAGGACCACGAGCTCCGCGGCCGGCAGCGCGTCCTTGATGGCCTGGCTGTGCGCGGCCGGGGTGACCATGTCGCGGTCGCCGGCGATGACGGTGACCGGGATGTCGGCGAACCGCTGGAGGGCGGCGCTCTTGTCGTGGATCTGGAAGGCCGGGTAGAACTCGGCGACCACGTCGATCGGGGTGGCCTCGATGAGCCGCTCGGCGAAGCGCGCGACGCCCGGGTCCACCTCTCGGGGGGCGCCGAACGAGTACATCTTGATCATGCCCGCGAAGAGGTCGGCGGTGGCCCGGCGTCCCTTCTCCACCAGCTCCACCTGCGAGCCGAGCGCCCTGAGCACGGGCGGCAGGATGCGGCGCACGGCGCCCATGCCCACCGAGGGCAGCCCGTACGTCACCTGGTCGAGGTGCCCGCTGGAGGTGCCGACGAGGCCCACGCCGATCACCCGGTCGCGGATCAGCTCGGGGAACTGCTCGGCCAGCGCCATGATCGTCATGCCGCCCATCGAGTGGCCCACGAGGATCAGCGGGCCCTCGGGCGCGGCGGCGTCGATGACGGCCTTCAGGTCGCGGCCGAGCTGGTCGATGGTCACGCGCTCGCCGTCGGCCTGGGAGAACCCGCGCGCGCTGCGGCCGTGGCTGCGCTGGTCCCAGTAGACGGCGCGGACCAGTCCGCGCAGGGCGGAGCGCTGGAAGTGCCAGGAGTCCTGGCCGAGGCAGTAGCCGTGACAGAACACGACGGTCGGGGCGGCCGGGCCCTTGCGGCGCAGCCGGGGCCGCTTCTTCGGGCCCTCGGGCAGCTCGTCGACCTCGTAGTAGATCTCGGTGCCGTCCTCCGCGTAGCAGGCTCCGGCGGTGCCGCGCAGGGAGCCGTAGTCCCCGGTGGCGTCGAGCGCGAGGCGCGCCTTGCGGCGCATGCCGCGCCCGACCGTGATCCGTTCGACCGCGACGCCGGCGGCCGCGCCTGCGGCTATCACGCCGATCGCGGCGCCGGCCCAGCCGGCTTTGCGCCAGTTCTCGCTCACGCCGTCCTCACTCAGCCCTCAGCCGCCCAGGTAGACCCGGGGAACGCGCACCCCGATACGGGTGACGATCTCATAGGCGATGGTGTCTGCCGCTCGAGCCCAGTCCTCGGCGGTGGGCCCGCCGTGCTCGCCGCTGCCGAAGATGACGGCCTCGTCCCCGGCCCGTACCAGGTCACTGCCCAGGTCGACGACGAACTGGTCCATGGCGACGCGCCCGGCGACGCGGCGGACCTTCCCGCCGACGGAGACCGGCCCGCGGCCGGAGGCGTGCCGGGGGATGCCGTCGGCGTATCCGGCGGGGATGAGGGCGAGGTTCGTCTCGGCCTCGGTGACGTAGTGGTGCCCGTAGCTCACCCCGTGGCCCGGGGGCACGGCCTTGACCAGCGCCACGGAGGCCTTGAGGGTCATGGCGGGCCGCAGGCCCAGCTCCTGGGAGGTGCCGAGCTCGGGGGCCGGGGACACGCCGTAGACGGCGATGCCGCAGCGCACGAGGTCGTAGTGGCTCTCGGGCAGCGTCAGCGTCGCGGGCGAGTTGGCGATGTGCCGGACCTCAGGCTCCACGCCCTCCTTCTCGGCGTACGCCAGCATGTCGCGGAACGCCGTCAGCTGGAGCGCGATGGAGGGGTGGCCGGGTTCGTCGGCGCAGGCGAAGTGGGACCAGACGCCGGTGATCTTGACGGTGCCCTCGGCCTGGGCGGCGACGGCCGCGCCGACGAGCTCCGCCCAGTCGGCGGGCTGGCAGCCGTTGCGGCCGAGGCCGGTGTCGGCCTTGAGCTGGATCCTGGCCCGGCGGCCGGCGGCGTGCGCGGCCTTGCGTACCTCGTCGAGGGCCCACATCCCGCTGACGGAGATGTCCAGGTCGGCCTCGACGGCCGCCTGCCAGGGCCCGCCGGGGGTCCACAGCCAGCACATGACCGGCCCGCTGATCCCGGCGGCGCGCAGGGCGAGCGCCTCCTCGGGGGTGGCGGTTCCGAGCCAGGTGGCACCGGCCTCCTGAGCCGCGCGGGCGCAGGGGATCGCGCCGTGGCCGTAGGCGTCCGCCTTGACGACGGCCATCAACTCGGCCCCGGGCGCCCGCTCGCGCAGTGCGCGCACGTTCGCCCGTACGGCGTCCAGATCGATCTCGGCGTACACGCGCGTCGGTGTCTCGTTCATCGCCCCCAGTCTCTCAGAGCCCGGCCCTGGCCTGCGCGACCGCCGTCCCGACCCTGCATACCGGGATATTTCACCCCCGTTGGGACCACTCGGGGGCAGTCACGGGTTCCGGATGCCACGCCAGGCCTCCGGGAGCGATTCCGCGATCTGCTGGGCGAGGAGCGGGGCTCCGGAGGCGGCCCGGCGCCCCGCCAGCCCGTGGAGGTACGCCGCGACGGAAGCGGCGTCGACCGCCGGGAGGCCCGAGGCCAGCAGAGAACCGGCCAGGCCCGACAGGACGTCACCGCTGCCGGCCGTCGCCAGCCAAGCGGTTCCCGTCGGGTTGACCCGGACCGGGCCGCCGCCGCGGGACACCAGCGTCGTCGAGCCCTTCAGCAAGGCCGTCGCCCCGTACCGCGCCGCCAGCGACCGTACGGACGACAGCCTGGCCGACTCCACCGCCTCCCGGGGCACCCCCAGCAGCGCCGCCGCCTCCCCCGCGTGCGGGGTCAGCAGCGTCTCGGCCGGCCGGGCCCGCAGCACCTCCGGGTCCAGCCCGCGCAGCCCGTCCGCGTCCACCAGCACCGGGACCGGGTCGGCCAGGACCTCCGCGACCTCCGCCGCCCGGCCCTCCCCCAGCCCCGGACCGACCACCCACGCCTGCACCCGGCCCCGCCCGATCAGCGTCTCGGGGTACCGCGCCAGCACCGCGTCCGCCGCCGGCCCGACGTACCGCACGGCGCCCGCGCCGCCCCGCAGCGCCCCGGCGACGGCGAGCACCGCCGCGCCCGGGTACTGGACCGACCCGGCGACGATGCCGACCACGCCCCGCCGGTACTTGTCGCTCGACGCCGTCGGAGCCGGCAGCAGCGCCGCGACATCGGCGTGCTGCAACGCCTCCGCGTCCGGCTCCGGCAGCGAGAGCCCGATGTCCACCAGGCGCAGCGCGCCCGTGCGCGAAGCCCCCGGGTCGATGAGCAGCCCCGGCTTGTACGCCCCGAAGGTCACCGTGACATCGGCCCGGACGGCCGGCCCGGCCACCTCCCCGGTGTCCGCGTCGACCCCGCTCGGCAGGTCCACCGCGACCACGACCGCACCGGCCGGGATCTGCTCCACCAGCTCGGCCGCGGCCGGCCGCAGCCCGCCGCGCCCGCCGATGCCGACGAGCCCGTCCAGTACGAGGTCCGCCCGGCCGGGAACGCCCGGTGCGACCCGGCCCCCCGCGGCCAGCAGCGCCCGCAGCCCGCCCGCGTGCACCCGCTCCGGATCCATCGGCACCGCCGTCACCGCGGCGCCGCGCCGGGCCAGCCGGGTGCCCGCGTACAGGGCGTCGCCGCCGTTGTCCCCGGGCCCGACGAGCAGGACGACACGCGCCCCGTACACCCGGCGCAGCAGGCCCGCGCACACGGCGGCCAGCCCGGCCGCCGCACGCTGCATCAGGGCGCCCTCCGGCAGCCTGGCCATCGACTCCCGCTCGGCGGCCCGTACGGTCTCCACGCTGTAAGCAGTACGCATGGCACCAGCGTGCCCGAAACCCCGAAGGGCCGGCCCTATCCTTCGGCGATCACCACGGCGGAGGCGACACCCGCGTCGTGGCTCAGGGAGATGTGCCAGGACTTCACGCCCAGCGCCAGCGCCCTGGCCTCGACCGTCCCCGACACCCGCAGCCGCGGCTGCCCGGTCTCCTCGACGTACACCTCGGCGTCGGTCCACAGCATCCCGCCGGGCGCGCCGAGCGCCTTGGCGAGGGCCTCCTTGGCCGCGAACCGGGCGGCGAGCGAGGCGATCCCGCGCCGCTCGCCGCTCGGCAGCGTCAACTCGGACTCGACGAACAGCCGCCCGGCCATGTTCGGCGTCCGCTCCAGCGCCTCACCAAACCGTTCGATCTCGGCAACGTCGATCCCCACACCGATAATCACAACGCCAACTCGCTTCGCTCACTCCACCGTCACCACTGCGCCTGATTGTCGGCGACCGGCTCCGCTCGCTGCGCTCACTCCACCGTCACCACTGCGCCTCATCGTCGGCGACCGGCTCCGCTCGCTGCGCTCACTCCACCGTCACCGACTTCGCGAGATTACGCGGCTGGTCCACCTCGTTCCCCCGCGCCGTCGCGAGCTCGCACGCGAAGACCTGCAGCGGCACCGTCGCCACCAGCGGCTGCAGCAGCGTCGGCGTCGCCGGGATCCGGATCAGGTGGTCGGCGTACGGGACGACCGCCTCGTCGCCCTCCTCCGCGATCACGATGGTCCGCGCCCCGCGCGCCCGGATCTCCTGGATGTTCGACACGATCTTGTCGTGCAGTACGGAGCGCCCGCGCGGCGACGGCACGACCACCACCACCGGCAGGTCGTTCTCGATCAGTGCGATCGGGCCGTGCTTGAGCTCGCCCGCCGCGAAGCCCTCGGCGTGCATGTACGCCAGCTCCTTGAGCTTGAGCGCGCCCTCCAGGGCCACCGGGTACCCGACGTGCCTCCCGAGGAACAGCACGGTGTTCTTGTCGGCGAGGGACCGCGCCAGCGCCCGGACCGGCTCCATGGTCTCCAGTACGGTGTCGACAGCCGCGGCGATGTCGGACAGCTCGCGGATCACCACCTCGATCTCGTCGCCCCACTTCGTACCCCGGACCTGCCCGAGGTACAGCGCGACCAGATAGCAGGCCACCAGCTGCGTCAGGAACGCCTTGGTCGAGGCGACGGCCACCTCGGGACCGGCGTGCGTGTACAGCACCGCATCCGATTCGCGCGGGATCGTCGACCCGTTCGTATTGCAGATGGCCAGCACCCTGGCCCCCTGCTCGCGCGCGTGGCGCAGCGCCATCAGGGTGTCCATGGTCTCGCCGCTCTGCGAGATCGCGACCACCAGCGTCCGCTGGTCCAGGATCGGGTCGCGGTAGCGGAACTCGCTCGCCAGCTCCGTCTCGCACGGGATGCGGGTCCAGTGCTCGATGGCCAGCTTCGCGATCATGCCCGCGTGGTACGCCGTACCGCACGCCACGATCACGACCTTGTCGACCTCCCTGAGCACCGAGACGGGGATGCGTACCTCGTCCAGGGTCAGCGAGCCGCTCGCGTCGATCCTGCCCAGGAGGGTGTCGGCGACGGCCTTCGGCTGCTCGGCGATCTCCTTGAGCATGAAGTAGTCGTACCCCCCCTTCTCGGCCGCCGAGGCGTCCCAGTCGACGTGGTACGCCCGCACGGACGCGGGCGCACCGGCGAAGTCGGTCACCGTGACCCCGTCGCGGCGGAGCTCGACGACCTGGTCCTGCCCCAGCTCGATCGCGGACCGGGTGTGGGCGATGAACGCGGCCACGTCCGAGGCGAGGAAGTTCTCACCTTCCCCAACGCCCACCACCAGAGGGGAGTTCCGGCGCGCCCCGACCACCACGTCCGGCGCATCGGCGTGCACCGCGACCAGCGTGAACGCGCCCTCCAGCCGCCGGCACACCTGCCGCATGGCCTCCGCGAGATCCCCGCAGGCGCCGAACCGCTCCGCCAGGAGGTGCGCGACGACCTCGGTGTCCGTCTCGGACTCCAGCCGGTGCCCTCGCTCGGCCAGTTCGGCGCGCAGCGCGGCGAAGTTCTCGATGATGCCGTTGTGCACGACGGCCACCCGGCCCGCGTTGTCCAGGTGCGGGTGGGCGTTGGCGTCGGTGGGCCCGCCGTGGGTGGCCCAGCGGGTGTGCCCGAGTCCCGTGGAACCGGTCGGCAGCGGGTGCCCGACCAGCTCCTTCTCCAGATTGACCAGCTTCCCGGCCTTCTTGGCCGCGACGAGCCCCCCGTCCGCGAGCACGGCGACGCCCGCCGAGTCGTAGCCGCGGTACTCGAGCCGCTTGAGTCCGGCAATGACCACATCGAGCGCCGACTGCGCTCCCACGTAACCCACAATTCCGCACATACGGCGCAGCGTACGCGGAACCCGGCCGCCTGCCCCGTACCTGAACAAGACGAAAAACCCGCCCCGGCGAATGCGCCGGGGCGGGAGTCACGTTGTTCGAAGGCCCTGCGGGCCCGGGGTCGGCCGGGCTGTCAGCCGAGCTTCTTCGCCTGCGCGTCGACGACGGCCTTCGGCTGTTCAGCCGCACCGCTCAGGCTCAGGGCCGAGAAGGTCGCGAGCGTGTTGCCCTTGCGCACGACGACGAGCTGCGTCGTGAACTTCTCGCCCTCCGCGTCGCCCTCCACCGTGTAGGCGAGCGCCTCGTCGCCCGCGGTGACGGGAGCGCCGGCGCCGACCTTGGTGACCTTGCCGGCCTGGCCCTCCCCGCTCGCCGTGTAGCCGGCGGCGCACGCGGTGCCCGCGGTCTTCAGGCTGGCGAAGGCCTCCTCGGCGCCCTTGCCGTCGTACGAGGCGAGGGTGACGGCGGTGGCGGTGGTACCGAGGGCGTCCATCAAGCCCTTCAGCTTGTCCTCGGGGCTCTGGCTCGCCGCCTGCTCCTTCGGCTTCGCGACGACCTTGGTCCGCGCGGTGCCGGTGGACGTGCCGACGGCCCCCATGGCCTGAGCCTTGACCAGCGGCACGCACTGGGGCTTGTCACTGGTGGCCGAGGCCCCCGCCGCAGCCTCGGCCGGCGTGGCCGCCTTGAACTGGTGGTCGGGCAGATCGGCCTGAGCGACGATCACGGCGGCCAGCTCGGTGTCCGTCTTGCCCTTCGCCGCCGGAGCCGCGGACGACGCGGCGGCGGACGGCTTGGCGTCCGGCTTCTTGTCGTCCGCCTTGTCGGAACCGCAGGCGGTGGACAGCAGGGCCAGGGACACCGCGGAGGCGGTCAGGACGGTACGACGGACAAGGGTGCTACGCACGAAGGATCTCCCCCAGAACACACAACAACGACAACAGCGGCAGCAGAAAGAGAGCCGCGGTGATCAGCAAATCTACGGGGCGGTCCGATCATGGCCAGTCCATTTTCCGCCGTATGCGGCCAATCGTGACCGGGCCGAGATCCAGTACCCCGGCGCCGGCCCCGCTCCAGCCCTAGCCCCGGCCCAGCCCGGCTCGCAGCCGGCTCGAGACCGGCACGGGAACCACTGCACGACACCCCGCAGACACCGCTGCGACGGCCCCGGGCACCCGGCACGTGACCGACCACACCACCCACAACCGCCCCCGAACCACGACAATGGCCCTGTGATCACTTCGCCGCCACGAAGCACGCCGGACAGCGCGATGGAGCGCCCCGACCGTCCCGAGCGACCTCACCGCCGGGCCGAGGTCTCTCCGTACGTCGACCTCACCCGGGACGAGTGGAGCGCGCTGCGCGAGCGCACCCCGCTCCCCCTCACCGCCGACGAGGTCGAGCGACTGCGCGGTCTCGGCGACGTCATCGACCTCGACGAGGTCCGGGACGTCTACCTCCCGCTCTCCCGCCTCCTCAACCTCTACGTCGGCGCCACGAGCAACCTCCGCGGCACCCTCAACACCTTCCTCGGCGACGCCGGCAACGGCCACGGCGCACAGCAGGGCACCCCGTTCGTCATAGGGGTCGCCGGCTCCGTCGCCGTCGGCAAGTCCACCGTGGCCCGTCTGCTCCAGGCCCTGCTGGCCCGCTGGCCCGAGCACCCCCGCGTCGAGCTGGTCACCACCGACGGCTTCCTGTACCCCATGAAGGAGCTCCAGCGCCGCGGGCTCACCTCCCGCAAGGGCTTTCCGGAGTCGTACGACCGCCGCGCGCTCACCCGCTTCGTCGCGGACATCAAGGCGGGCAAGGACGAGGTGACGGCCCCCGTCTACTCGCACCTGATCTACGACATCGTCCCGGGCGAGCAGCTCGTCGTACGCCGCCCGGACATCCTGATCGTCGAGGGGCTCAACGTCCTCCAGCCGGCCCTGCCCGGCAAGGACGGCCGCACGCGCGTCGGCCTCGCCGACTACTTCGACTTCAGCGTGTACGTGGACGCCCGCCCCGAGGACATCGAGCGCTGGTACCTCAACCGGTTCCGGAAGCTGCGCGAGACCGCCTTCCAGAATCCTTTCTCCTACTTCCGCAAGTACACCCAGGTCTCCGAGGAGGAGGCCATGGAGTACGCGCAGACCATGTGGCGCACCATCAACAAGCCCAACCTCCTGGAGAACGTGGCCCCCACCCGCGGCCGCGCGACCCTCGTCGTGCGCAAGGGCCCGGACCACAAGGTGCAGAAGCTCAGCCTCCGCAAGCTCTGACGCCGTCGGCCCCGCCCTCCGCGATCCACGGGAGGACGGGGCCGACGTACGAGCCGGACTTCCTAGCCGAGCGCCGACTTCACGACGTCCGCGAGCCGCCCGGCGACCGCGCGGGCCTGCTCGATGTCGGCGGCCTCGACCATCACCCGGACGAGCGGTTCGGTGCCCGACGGACGGAGCAGCACCCGGCCGGTGGTGCCCAGCTCGCGCTCGGCGTCGGCGACGGCCGCGGCCAGCTCGGCGGAGGTCCCGACCCGGGACTTGTCCACGTCGGGGACGTTGATCAGCACCTGCGGCAGCCGCTGCATGACGCCCGCCAGGTCGGCCAGCGACCGGCCGGTGGCCGCGACGCGCGCCGCCAGCATCAGGCCGGTCAGCGTGCCGTCGCCGGTCGTGGCGTGGTCGAGGATGATCACGTGGCCGGACTGCTCGCCGCCGAGGGCGTAGCCGTGCTCCTTCATCGACTCGAGCACGTACCGGTCGCCTACGCCGGTCTGCACGACCTGGATGCCCTCGCCCTCCATGGCCAGCTTGAAGCCGAGGTTGGACATCACGGTGCCGACGACGGTGTTGCCGCGCAGCTGGCCGGCCTCGCGCATGGCCAGCGCCAGCACCGCGAGGATCTGGTCGCCGTCGATCTCCGCGCCGGAGCCGTCGACCGCGAGGCAGCGGTCCGCGTCGCCGTCGTGCGCGATGCCGAAGGCGGCGCCGTGCTCGACCACGGCCTGCTTGAGGAGACCCAGGTGGGTGGAGCCGCAGCCGTCGTTGATGTTGAGGCCGTCCGGCTCGGCGCCGATGGTGACGACCTCGGCACCCGCCCGGGTGAAGGCCTCGGGCGAGACGCGGGCGGCGGCGCCGTGCGCCTCGTCCAGGACGATCTTGAGCCCGTCCAGGCGGTTGGGGAGGACTGCGATGAGGTGCGCGACGTACTTGTCGAAGCCCTCGTCGTAGTCGGAGACGCGGCCGACGCCGGAGCCGGTGGGCCGGTCCCAGGGAGCACCGGTGCGGTGCTCGTCGTACACGGCCTCGATGCGGTCCTCGAGCTCGTCGGCGAGCTTGTGGCCGCCGCGGGCGAAGAACTTGATGCCGTTGTCCGGCATCGCATTGTGGCTGGCGGAGAGCATCACGCCGAGGTCGGCACCCAGCGCACCGGTGAGATACGCCACCGCCGGGGTGGGCAGCACACCGACGCGCAGGACGTCCACGCCCGCGCTCGCGAGGCCCGCGACGACCGCGGCCTCCAGGAATTCGCCGGAGGCGCGGGGGTCGCGGCCGACGACCGCGGTCGCCCGGTGGCCCGCGAAGGTGCCCGCCTCGGCGAGTACGTGGGCAGCTGCCACGGAGAGACCGAGCGCGAGCTCAGCCGTCAGATCCGCGTTGGCGACGCCGCGTACACCGTCCGTCCCGAAGAGTTGTCCCACTGTTGTCCTCCCGAGTTCACGCTTCGTTTGTGACCGCTTGTGACATGTATTTGCCGCTTGTGGCGGTAAACGAACCGCCCCGGCAGCACGGAGAGTGCTGCCGGGGCGGTTGTTGCTGAACAGCAGGCGCAGATTAACGCTTGCTGTACTGCGGGGCCTTACGGGCCTTCTTGAGACCGGCCTTCTTGCGCTCGACCGCACGGTCGTCGCGGGAGAGGAAGCCGGCCTTCTTCAGCGCCGGGCGGTTGTTGTCGACGTCGGCCTCGTTCAGGGCGCGGGCCACACCGAGGCGCAGGGCGCCGGCCTGACCGGAGACGCCGCCACCCGCGATGCGGGCGATGACGTCGTAGCGACCGTCGAGCTCGAGCAGCTTGAACGGCTCGTTGACTTCCTGCTGGTGCACCTTGTTGGGGAAGTAGTCCTCAAGGGTGCGACCGTTGATCTTCCACTTGCCGGTGCCCGGAACGATCCTGACGCGGGCGATGGCGTTCTTGCGACGGCCCAGGCCGGCGGCCGGCTGCGGGTCGCCGAAGCGGCCGGCAAGGGACTCGGAGGTGTAGTCGCCCTCGACGACGACCTCAGACTCGGTGGTGTACTCCTCGACGCCCTCGAACTCTTCGACGGGGGTCTCGGCGGTGGTCTCGGCCACGATGCTCCTCAGAATTTTCTACGTCTTAGGGGGTGGCCGGAACTACTGCGCGACCTGGGTGATCTCGAACGGCACCGGCTGCTGGGCAGCGTGGGGGTGCTGGTCGCCCGAGTAGACCTTCAGCTTCGAGAGCATCTGACGGCCCAGGGTGTTCTTGGGGAGCATGCCCTTGACGGCCTTCTCGACGGCCTTCTCCGGGTTGTTCGCCAGGAGGTCGTCGTAGCGCACGGAACGCAGACCGCCCGGGAAACCGGAGTGGCGGTACGCCATCTTCTGGGTCGCCTTGTTGCCGGACAGGTGAACCTTGTCGGCGTTGATGATGACGACGAAGTCACCCATGTCCATGTGAGGCGCATAGGTCGGCTTGTGCTTGCCCCGCAGGAGGGCAGCGGCCTGGGTCGCCAGACGGCCGAGGACAACGTCCTGGGCGTCGATGACGAGCCACTGGCGCGAGATGTCGCCGGGCTTGGGGCTGAACGTACGCACGCGTATGCCTTCGCTTCTTCAGTGGTGGTATCCCACGGGCGCAAGCCCCACGGGAAGGTCCTGACAGGGTCACCACGGACGATCACGACAGCCCTCGTTCACATCAGGGACGCAACCCGTGTGAACCGCTGGTCATCGGTCCGGTGGACCGGCGTAAGGCCCTTTCACGTGAGAATGAGCAAGCCAATACGCATAACAAACCAGCAGGATACCCAAGCAGACCCGTACGGGTCAAAACGCGGTCCGCGATGCCGATTCTGCTGGCGTCGCGGCGCACTCCGGTTCGGTCCTGGGTGGGGACCCCGCAGTTGTTACAGGCTCCAGAGTAACCCGACCGGAGCGCAGCGCACGACGCACCAGCAGAATCGCGAGCCCGCACAGGGTGGCGCAGTCCTTGAAGGCGCGCCGCTTGTGGGCCAGCTCCGAAGGCCACGGGACCAGGGCCACCTGGGGCGTCAGGGCCAGCCAGAACCAGGGCGAGCGGGGCATCGAGCCGGGCCGCACCCCCGAGGCCAGCAGCAGCGGCAGCACCACCAGGAGGTAGTGGTCGAAGGAGGGACGGGAGACCAGGAATGCGGCGAGCATCACCAAGCAGGCCGTCTCCGCGAGGCGCAGCTCACCGCCGTCCGCATCCCCCGGACCGTCCGTACGACGCCACCTCCGCCACGCCGCGGCCAGCCCGCCCAGCGCCCCCGCCCCCGCGAGCAGCACCGCCACCGGCTCCGGCAGCCCCAGCCGCGGCAGCACCGCGATCGGCGAGGCGTCCCAGGGCAACGCGTACGCATCCTGCCCCCGGAGCAGGAACGGCAGCGTCTTGGTGAAGAACAGCGTCGGGCTCGGCATCATCAGCGCCCCGAGCAGCGACACCCCGAGCGGCACCAGCACGGCCACGGCCAGTCCCCGCCACTGCCGGGCCAGTACGAAGAGCAGTCCGACCGGCACCAGCATGGGCTTGCAGGCGATGGCCAGCCCCACCACCAGCCCGGCGGCCGCCCAGGACCGCCGCTGCGCCAGCAGCAGCGCCACGGGCAGCGCAGCCGCCGAGATGGCGGTCCAGTTGCCGATCAGCACGAGGTTCACGTACGGCTTGTAGGCCAGGGCCAGCGCCGCGAACCCGCCGACCGCGAAGCGGGAGCGCGCCGGCACCGAGAACAGCCGCAGCGCGGCCCACCACCCGATGGCCAGCAGGGCGGACATCCCCACCGGAAGCAGCCAGCGCAGCGCCGTCTGCGGCAGCAGCGCCTCCGGCACCGCCATCAGCACGGCGCTCGGCAGGTACAGGAATCGCTTGTCCTCGTACGGGGAGCCGCCGTCCAGCAGCGTCCGCGCGGCCTTGACCACGAAGGCGTTGTCCGAGCCCCAGTTCTCCCGCAGGCTGGTGGAGACCGCGATGCCGAGCACCACGGCCAGGGCCACGGCCTGCCAGGGCCCCGACGCCGGCCGCAGCAGCCAGACCACCAGCCGGTGCCCGAACGCCGGATCCCTTACGGTGTCCCATCCCCTGAGCCAGGTGCCAGGCCGCAGCCGCACAACGCCTCCCGATCGACCCGCCGGGGGGGCTCCCCCTAGCGCTTCCGCTCGACCCTACGTTCGTCCCAAACGGGTTCCTGAGACCCGTTCCCACCGCCGCCCTCGCACCCCTCGGCCCCAGGGGGCCTCAAGGGCTTCGCACGGCTGCGCCGGACTCCGTCCGTCGAACGAGGGCCGAAGCCCGTTCAGCGCTTCCGCTCGACCCTACGTTCGTCCCAAACGGGTTCCTGAGTCTCTCGTACAACACCGTCCGAGCCGAAGACCAGGAAACGGTCAAATGTGCGCGCGAACCAGCGGTCGTGCGTGACGCACAGCACAGTGCCCTCGTACGACTCCAGGCCGTCCTGCAGCGCCTCCGCGGACTCCAGGTCCAGGTTGTCCGTCGGCTCGTCCAGCAGCAGCGCCGTGGTGCCCGCCAGCTCCAGCAGCAGGATCTGGAAACGTGCCTGCTGGCCGCCCGACAGCTTCTCGAACGGCTGCTCCCCCTGGCGCTCGAGCTCGTACCGGCGCAGGACGCCCATCGCGGCGCCGAGCGGCTTCGCGGCCTCCGTCCACAGGATGTCGACCAGCGTGCGGCCGAACAGCTCGGGGTGCGCGTGGGTCTGCGCGAAGTGTCCGGGAACCACCCGGGCGCCCAGCTTCCAGTCGCCCGTGTGCTTGACGTCCTCGCCCGCCAGCATCCGCAGGAAGTGCGACTTCCCGGAGCCGTTCGAGCCGAGCACCGCGACCCGCTCCCCGTAGAAGACCTCCAGCGAGAACGGCTTCATCAGGCCCGTGAGCTCGAGGTTCTCCACGGTCAGCGCGCGCACGCCGGTCCGGCCGCCCTTCAGGCGCATCCGGATGTCCTGCTCGCGCGGCGGCTCGGGCGGCGGGCCCGCCTCCTCGAACTTCTGGAAGCGCGTCTGCATCGCCCGGTAGCGCGAGGCCATGTCGGGGCTGCTCGCCGCCTGGTTGCGCAGCCGCAGCACCAGCGCCTTCAGGCGGGCGTGCTCCTCGTCCCAGCGGCGCTTGAGCTCCTCGAAGCGCGCGAAGCGCTCCTTGCGGGCCTCGTGGTACGTGCCGAAGCCCGAGCCGTGCACCCAGACGTCCGTGCCCATCGGGCTCGGCTCCAGGCTGATGATCTTCTCGGCGGCGGTGGACAGCAGCTCCCGGTCGTGCGACACGAAGAGCACGGTCTTGCGGGTGGCCTTCAGCTGCTCCTCCAGCCACCGCTTGCCCGGGACGTCCAGGTAGTTGTCCGGCTCGTCGAGCAGCAGCACCTCGTCCGGCCCGCGCAGCAGGGCCTCCAGGACCAGCCGCTTCTGCTCACCGCCCGAGAGCGTGCGCACCTCGCGGAACTGCGCCGTGTCGTACGGGATGGCCAGCGCGGCCATGGTGCAGACGTCCCACAGGGTCTCCGCCTCGTAGCCCTGTACGTCGGCCCAGTCGCTGAGCGCCTGCGCGTACGCCATCTGGGCGGCTTCGTCGTCCACCGTCATGATCAGGTGCTCGGCGTGGTCGACGGCCTTCGCGGCGGCCCGGATCCGGGGCTGGGCCACCGAGACCAGCAGGTCCCGTACGGTCGTCTCGTCCCGTACGGAGCCCACGAACTGCGACATCACGCCGAGGCCGCCGCTGACGGTGACCCCGCCGCCGTGCGGCTGGAGGTCACCGGAGATCAGCTTCAGCAGGGTGGTCTTGCCGGCCCCGTTCGCCCCTACGAGGGCGACGACCGACCCCTCCCCCACGCGGAAGGAGACGTCGGGGAGCAGCACCCGCCCGTCGGGAAGGTAGTACTCCAGGTGGCTGGCTTCGAGATGTCCCATGCCGGGCATTGTCCAGGCCCGGCGCCGATCCGCCCAAACGGATTGGGACCGGTCGGGGGCGGAGGGGCCGGAGCCGGTCAGCAGCAGCCGGCGCCCGGGAGGATGCGCATGTTGCGCGCTTCCTTGCTGCGGGCGGCCAGCAGCTCGTCCGCCGGGTAGCCGACCTCCTCCAGGGTGAGCCCGTGCGGCTTCACGACGTGCACCGAGGAGTCCCGTACGGCGGCCCGCAGGACCTTGCCGGGCCAGTCGGCCGGCCGGTGCCCGTCCCCGACGTGCAGCAGGGCGCCGACCAGCGAGCGGACCATGTTGTGGCAGAAGGCGTCGGCGCGGACGGTCGCCGTGATGATCCCGTCCTCGGCCCGCTCCCAGCTGAGCTGCTGGAGGGTGCGGATGGTCGTGGCGCCCTCGCGCTTCTTGCAGTACGCGGCGAAGTCGTGCTCGCCGAGCAGCGGGGCGGCGGCCTCGTTCATGGCGTCCACGTCGAGCGGCCACTGGTGCCACAGCACGTGCCCGCGGCGCAGCGGGTCGACGCCGCCCTGGTGGTCGCCGACGCGGTAGGCGTAGCGGCGCCAGATGGCGGAGAACCGGGCGTTGAAGCCCACCGGGGCCTCGGCGGCCTTCCACACCCGTACGTCGTGCGGCAGCCGGCCCGCGAGACGGCGCAGCAGCTTGTCGTGGTGCTCGGCCCACACCTCCTCGGCCAGGTCGAACTGGGCGACCTGCCCGCGCGCGTGCACGCCGGCGTCGGTCCGCCCGGCCACGGTCAGCTCGACCGGGTCCGGCAGCCGCATCACGGTCTGCAGGGCCGACTCCAGCTCGCCCTGCACGGTCCGCAGCACGCGCTGCTTCGCCCAGCCGGAGAAGTCCTTGCCGTCGTACGACAGGTCCAGCCGCACCCGGACGTGCCCGGGCTCCACCTCGTCACTCACGTGACAGATCCTCTCAGAAGCTGCAGAACGTCAGAAAACGCAGAACGGGCCCGCCCCGGGAAGGGGCGGGCCCGTTCAGAGCCGATCAAGCAAGCGTGATCCCGGGGGATCAGGCCTCCTTGGTCTCCTCGGCGGGGGTCTCGACAGCCTCCGCCTCCTTGACCGCACGCTTGGTGGCGGCCTCGGCCTCACCGGTGGCCTGCTGGGCGACCGTAAGGGCCTCGACCAGCTCGATCACGGCCATCGGGGCGTTGTCGCCACGACGGTTGCCGATCTTGGTGATGCGCGTGTAACCACCGGGGCGGTTCTCGTAGCGCGGGGCGATCTCGGTGAACAGCGTGTGCACGATGCTCTTGTCCGTGATCGTCTGCAGCACCAGGCGACGGTTGTGGATGTCGCCCTTCTTGGCCTTGGTGACCAGACGCTCGGCGTAGGGACGCAGGCGACGGGCCTTGGCCTCGGTGGTGGTGATGCGGCCGTGCTCGAAGAGCGCCTTCGCGAGGTTCGCGAGAAGGTGCTTCTCGTGCGCGGCGGAGCCGCCCAGACGGGCACCCTTTGCGGGACGCGGCATGGTGTTACTCCTTCATATCTGCACCGGCCGTGTCAGGTACCGGTGTCAGTTCCCCCGGGGCGGCTGCCCCGGGAAAGTCTCAGTACTGCTCGGTCTCGACGAAACCGGCGTCCGCGTCGTCGTCGGCGCCGAAGGCGTCGGCGGCGGCGGTCGGGTCGAATCCGGGCGGGCTGTCCTTGAGGGCCAGGCCCATGCCGGCCAGCTTCGCCTTGACCTCGTCGATCGACTTCGCACCGAAGTTGCGGATGTCGAGCAGGTCGGCCTCGGAGCGGGCGACGAGCTCACCCACGGAGTGGATGCCCTCGCGCTTGAGGCAGTTGTACGACCGAACGGTGAGCTCGAGCTCCTCGATCGGCAGCGCCAGGTCGGCGGCCAGGGCGGCGTCCGTCGGGGACGGGCCCATGTCGATGCCCTCGGCGTCGATGTTGAGCTCGCGGGCCAGACCGAACAGCTCGACCAGGGTCTTGCCGGCGGACGCCATGGCGTCGCGCGGGCGCATGGCCTGCTTGGTCTCGACGTCGACGATCAGCTTGTCGAAGTCGGTGCGCTGCTCGACTCGGGTCGCCTCGACCTTGTAGGTGACCTTGAGGACCGGGCTGTAGATGGAGTCGATCGGGATGCGACCGATCTCCTGGCCCAGCTGCTTGTTCTGGACGGCGGAGACGTAGCCGCGACCGCGCTCGACGGTCAGCTCCATCTCCAGCTTGCCCTTGCCGTTGAGCGTGGCGAGGACCAGGTCCGGGTTGTGCACCTCGACACCGGCCGGGGGCGCGATGTCGGCAGCGGTGACCAGGCCGGGACCCTGCTTGCGCAGGTACATCACGACCGGCTCGTCGTGCTCCGAGGAGACGACCAGCTGCTTGATGTTGAGGATGATGTCGGTGACGTCTTCCTTGACACCGGGCACGGTGGTGAACTCGTGCAGGACGCCGTCCACGCGGATGCTGGTGACAGCGGCACCCGGGATCGAGGACAGGAGCGTGCGGCGCAGCGAGTTGCCGAGGGTGTAGCCGAAGCCCGGCTCGAGCGGCTCGATCACGAACCGCGAGCGGTACTCGTCGACGACCTCTTCGGTCAGCGAAGGACGCTGAGCGATAAGCATGTCTGTGTTCCTTCAGTCGTGGACGCCCACTATTTGACGCCCGACATGTACTGCTGGGTACTGCAAGGGTACGGGCGGCACGGCCCCCGAAGGGGTCGTACCGCCCGGACACTCAAAGACGCACAGGCGTCGCTGCGTCAGACGCGGCGGCGCTTCGGCGGGCGGCAGCCGTTGTGCGGGGTGGGGGTGACGTCCTGGATCGAGCCGACCTCGAGGCCGGTGGCCTGGAGGGAGCGGATCGCGGTCTCGCGGCCGGAGCCGGGACCCTTGACGAAGACGTCAACCTTGCGCATGCCGTGCTCCTGCGCGCGGCGGGCGGCCGACTCGGCGGCCATCTGCGCGGCGAAGGGGGTGGACTTGCGCGAGCCCTTGAAGCCGACGTGGCCGGCGGAGGCCCAGGAGATCACGTTGCCCGAGGGGTCCGTGATCGAGACGATCGTGTTGTTGAACGTGCTCTTGATGTGGGCGTGCCCGTGAGCGACGTTCTTCTTTTCCTTGCGGCGCACCTTCTTGGCAGCGCCCTGACGACCCTTGGGGGGCATCTAAATCTCCTACGGGAGGTGGTCGGTCCTACAGCGCAAGACCGCTGAACAGGACTACTTCTTGCCCGGCTTCTTCTTACCGGCGATCGCGCGACGCGGGCCCTTGCGGGTACGCGCGTTCGTGCTGGTGCGCTGACCGTGCACCGGCAGGCCACGACGGTGGCGGATGCCCTGGTAGCACTGGATCTCGATCTTGCGGCGGATGTCGCCCTGGATCTCGCGGCGGAGGTCACCCTCGGTACGGAGGTTGGCGTCCACGTACTCGCGGATCTTGACGAGGTCCTCTTCGGCCAGGTCACGAACGCGGGTGTTCGGGTTCACGCCGGTGGAGGCGAGGATCTCCTTGGACCGGGTGCGCCCGATACCGAAGACGTAGGTGAGTGCGATCTCCACACGCTTTTCGCGCGGGATGTCAACACCGGAAACGCGTGCCATTCAATGGCTCCTGTGTGTTCGGGGGTCTTCCGCAGAACCACTCCCGACCGCCGACCACACCTGATGGGTGGTGGTACGTCCGGGTCCCCGGCCCCCGCCGGAGGTGCCGCCGGCCCTTCTCAGGGCTGGGCGGGTTCTGCGTATTTACGTTTTCTTACGTCGCGCGAAGAACTGCGTAGTGCAGGTCGGTCGGCGTGCGTCAGCCCTGGCGCTGCTTGTGGCGCAGGTTGTCGCAGATGACCATGACCCGACCGTGACGGCGGATCACCTTGCACTTGTCGCAGATCTTCTTGACGCTCGGCTTGACCTTCATGTTGGTGAGGTTCTCCGGGTCAGTGCCACCACCCGCACCGGGACGTGCGCCCAGGCAGGAGTGAGGACAAGATCTACTTGTATCGGTAGACGATCCGGCCACGCGTCAGGTCGTACGGAGACAGCTCCACAACGACCCGGTCATCCGGGAGGATGCGGATGTAGTGCATACGCATCTTGCCGCTGATGTGCGCGAGGACCTTGTGACCGTTCTGCAGTTCCACCTTGAACATCGCGTTCGGGAGGGACTCGATCACGGTGCCCTCGATTTCGATGGCACCTTGCTTCTTGGCCACGCTTCGCCCTTCGAATCGGCTACCTTGATCAGCTCCCTGCTTCACATGAGGACATGCGGGTGCAAAGGAGCCGACGAGTCAGTCTACGTCAGGGCACCCAGAAAGACGAATCCGGAAAGTTTGCCCCACAGCGTAGATCATTAAGCGAGCGGGTCGGGAGCCGTCGTGACGCCGTACTCCGCCAGCTTCGCCTTGCCGCAGTCCGGGCTGGTCAGGACGATGGGCCCGGCCTCCGTCAGGGCGATGGAGTGCTCCCAGTGCGAGGACCAGGTGCCGTCCGTCGTGATGACCGTCCAGTCGTCCGCCAGGACCTCCGTCTGGGGCGTGCCCAGGGAGACCATGGGCTCGATCGCCAGGCAGACGCCCGGGACCAGCTTGATGCCCTTGCCCCGCTTGCGCGAGACGTAGTTCAGCAGGTGGGGGTCCATGTGCATCTCGGACCCGATGCCGTGGCCGCCGTAGTCCTCGATGATCCCGAACTTGCCGAGGCTGTGGTCACCGGTGGCGGGGCGGGGCTGCCGCTTGATGTACGTCTCGATCGCCTTGGAGATGTCCACGAGGCGGTTGCCGAGCTTCATGGCGGCGATGCCGGCCCACATCGACTCCTCGGTCACCCGGGAGAGCTCGACGAGCTCCGGAGCGTGACCGGTGCCCACGAAGGCCGTGTACGCGGCGTCGCCGTGCCAGCCGTCGATGATCGCGCCGGCGTCGATCGAGATGATGTCGCCGTCCTTGAGGACCGTCTTGTCGTCCGGGATGCCGTGGACGACGACCTCGTTCACCGAGGTGCAGATCGTCGCGGGGAAGCCGCCGTAGCCGAGGAAGTTCGACTTGGCCCCGGCATCCGCGATGACCTTGCGGGCCACCATGTCCAGATCCCGCGTCGTGGCGCCCGGCACGGCCGCCTCGCGGGTCGCCGCGTGGATCGCGGCGACGACCAGCCCCGCCTCGCGCATTTTCGCGATCTGCTCGGGGGTCTTGATCTGGACCATGGGAAGTGCCTTCCGCGTCTTTGTGCGGCTAAACCGCCGCCGCTCTCGCGGAGGTGGTTACTCTCCGCTGTGGTTCCTCAATTATTGGCTGACGTCTCACGAACCCGCCTCATGCGGACGGCCGCGGCGCCCCTGGGGACACCGCGGCCGTACTGCTCGAGCAGGGGGTACTACTTCTTCAGGGCGTCCATCGCGCGCTGCGTGACGTCCGCGACCTCACCGAGGGCCGGGATGGTCACCAGCAGGCCCTGGGCCTTGTAGTAGTCGATGATCGGCTCGGTCTGCGTGTGGTAGACCTCGAGCCGGTTGCGGACCGTGGCCTCGGAGTCGTCGTCACGCTGGTACAGCTCGCCACCACAGGCGTCGCAGACGCCCTCGGCCTTCGGCGCCGCGTACACGACGTGGAAGACGTGCGCAGAGTCGTTGCGGCAGATCCGGCGGCCGGCGATGCGCTTGACCACCTCGTCCTCCTCGACCTCGAGGTCGAGGACGGCGTCGAGCTTCATGCGGGCCGCCTGCAGCATCTCGTCCAGCGCCTCGGCCTGCGAGACGTTGCGCGGGAAGCCGTCCAGCAGGAAGCCGTTCACGGCGTCCGGCTGCTCCATCCGGTCCTTGGCCATGCCGATGGTGATCTCGTCGGGGACGAGGTCACCGGCGTCCATGAACGCCTTCGCACGCTGGCCCAGCTCGGTGTTCTGGCTGATGTTGGCGCGGAAGAGGTCGCCCGTGGAGATGTGCGGGATCGACAGGTTCTTCGCAAGGAACGCAGCCTGCGTTCCCTTGCCCGCACCGGGCGGTCCGACGAGGACGATTCGCATCAGCGGAGGAACCCTTCGTAATTGCGCTGCTGGAGCTGGCTCTCGATCTGCTTCACGGTTTCCAGACCCACACCCACGATGATGAGGATGCTCGTCCCGCCGAACGGGAAGTTCTGGTTCGCTCCGAAGCCGGCCAACGCCATCGTCGGCACAAGAGCGATGAGACCCAGGTACAGCGACCCCGGCCAGGTGATCCGGTTGAGCACGTAGCTCAGGTACTCGGCGGTGGGTCGGCCGGCACGGATACCCGGGATGAACCCACCATACTTCTTCATGTTGTCTGCAACTTCCTCGGGGTTGAACGAAATCGCCACGTAGAAGAACGCGAAGAAGACGATCAGGAGGAAGTAGGCGGCGATGTAGTACGGGTGGTCGCCCTTGACGAAGTGCTTCTGGATCCAGACGGCCCAGCCGGCGGTCGAACCGCTGAACTGCACGATCAGCGCCGGGATGTACAGCAGCGACGAGGCGAAGATGACCGGGATGACACCGGCCTGGTTCACCTTGAGCGGGATGTACGTCGAGGTGCCCCCGTACGCACGGCGGCCGATCATGCGCTTCGCGTACTGGACCGGAATCCGTCGCTGCGCCTGCTCGACGAAGACCACCAGGGCGACCATGGCCAGACCGACGAGGATGACCACGCCGAATTCGACCCAGCCGTCGGCGATCTTGCCCTGGAGCTTGATCTGCCACAGGGCGCCGATGAAGCCGGCGGCGATGGAGATGAACATCAGGATCGACATGCCGTTGCCGATGCCGCGGTCGGTCACGAGCTCACCGAGCCACATGACGACGCAGGTACCCGCGGTCATGGTGACGACCATGACGATGGTGGTGAAGATCGACCGGTTCGGGACGATCTGGCTGGCGACCTGGCAGCCCTGGAACAGGGCGCCAGTGCGGGCAGTGGCGACGAGGCCGGTGCCCTGCAGGATCGCGAGTGCGACCGTCAGATAGCGCGTGTACTGAGTGATCTTCGCGGTGCCGGACTGACCCTCTTTTTTGAGGTTCTCCAGCTTCGGGATGACCACGGTCAGCAGCTGCAGGATGATGCTCGCCGTGATGTACGGCATGATGCCGAGCGCGAAGATCGTGATCTGCAGCAGCGCACCGCCGCTGAACATGTTGACGAGACCGAAGAGGCTGTTGCTGCTTCCGGCCTGGTCGACACAGATCTGAACGTTCTTGTAGCTCACGCCGGGTACCGGGATATGGGACCCGAGCCGGAACAGCACGATGATGCCGAGCGTGAAGAGCAGCTTCTTGCGCAGGTCGGGCGTCTTGAACGCCCGGGCGAACGCGGTGAGCACGGTGCCTCCTGCGACCCCCGCGCTACTGCGTCAGAGGTGACGGTCTGAGGGATCGGTGAATACGTACAAGCAAAGGTGCAGGCCACCTTACCGGCGACTGCGCCCCCCGTGGAACGACCAACCGGGGATGCCCCATATGTGAGGCATCCCCGGTCGGGTTTCTAGCTATTTGTCACAAGAGTTCGTCTTAGACGAGCTCGGTGACGGTGCCGCCGGCAGCGGCAATCTTCTCCTTGGCGGAGGCGGAAACGGCGTCAACCGAAACCGTCAGCGCCACGGAGATCTCGCCCTGGCCCAGGACCTTGACGAGGCTGTTCTTGCGAACCGCGCCCTTGGCGACCAGGTCGGCCACCGTGACCTCTCCACCCTCGGGGTAGAGAGCGCCGAGCTTGTCCAGGTTCACGACCTGGAACTCGGTGCGGAACGGGTTCTTGAAGCCCTTGAGCTTCGGCAGGCGCATGTGGAGGGGCATCTGCCCACCCTCGAAGCGCTGCGGGATCTGGTAACGGGCCTTCTGGCCCTTCGTACCACGACCGGCCGTCTTACCCTTCGACGCCTCACCACGACCGACACGGGTCTTCGCGGTCTTGGCGCCGGGGGCGGGACGGAGGTTGTGGGCCTTCAGCGGGCTGTTCTCAGCCATGATTAGTCAACCTCCTCAACCGTCACGAGGTGGCGGACGGTGTGAACCATTCCGCGGAACTCGGGGCGGTCCTCCTTGACGACGACGTCGTTCAGGCGCTTGAGCCCGAGCGAACGCAGCGTGTCGCGGTGGTTCTGCTTGCTGCCGATGTACGACTTCGTCTGCGTGATCTTGAGGCGAGCCATTACGCACCCGCCCCAGCACGCGCACGGAGCAGGGCCGCGGGGGCGACGTCCTCGAGGGGCAGACCACGGCGAGCCGCGATCTCCTCGGGACGCTGCAGGCCCTTGAGGGCCGCCACGGTCGCGTGCACGATGTTGATCGCGTTGTCGGAGCCGAGCGACTTCGACAGGATGTCGTGAACGCCGGCGCACTCCAGAACGGCGCGCACCGGGCCACCGGCGATAACACCGGTACCGGGGGAAGCAGGCTTCAGCAGGACAACGCCGGCCGCCTTCTCGCCCTGGATCGGGTGCGGGATGGTGCCCTGGATACGGGGAACCTTGAAGAAGTTCTTCTTGGCTTCCTCGACACCCTTGGCGATGGCCGCGGGAACTTCCTTGGCCTTGCCGTAACCGACACCTACAGTGCCGTCACCGTCGCCCACCACGACCAGCGCGGTGAAGCTGAAGCGGCGACCACCCTTGACAACCTTGGCGACGCGGTTGATCGCGACAACGCGCTCAACGTAAGCGGTCTTCTCGGCGGCAGGGCCACCGTCGCGACCCTTCCGGTCCCGCCGCTCGCCGCCACCGGCACCGCTTCCGCGGCGCTGGGGTCCAGCCATTGGATTACCTCTCTCTGTTACGTCCGTGAGTCCCGGAACCGGGGCTTAGAACTTCAGCCCGGCTTCGCGGGCGGCGTCAGCCAGAGCGGCAATGCGCCCGGCGTATCGGTTGCCACCGCGGTCGAACACGACGGTCTCGACACCCGCAGCCTTGGCACGCTCGGCGACGAGCGCGCCGACAGCCTGGGCCTGCGAGCTCTTGTCGCCTTCGCCACCGCGGATCGAAGCGTCCAGGGTCGACGCCGACGCCAGGGTGTGACCCTGGAGGTCGTCGATGACCTGAGCAACGATGTTGCGGTTGGAACGCGTCACGACGAGGCGCGGACGCTCCGCCGTACCCGAGACGTTCTTGCGGATGCGGATGTGGCGGCGAGCCTTGGCAGCGCGCTTGTACGCGTCGCCCTTGGCGATCTTCACACCGTATGCCATGGCTACTTACCAGCCTTTCCGACCTTGCGGCGGATGACTTCGCCGGCGTACTTGACACCCTTGGCCTTGTACGGGTCGGGCTTCCGCAGCTTGCGGATGTTGGCGGCGACCTCGCCGACCTTCTGCTTGTCGATGCCCTCGACCGTGAACTTGGTGGGCGACTCGACCTTGAAGGAGATGCCCTCGGGCGCCTCGATCAGGATCGGGTGGCTGTAACCAAGCTGGAACTCCAGAGCGGAGCCCTTCGCGGCGACGCGGTAACCGACACCGCTGATCTCGAGAGCCTTGACGTATCCCGTGGTCACGCCGGTGATCATGTTCGCCACCAGCGTGCGGGACAGGCCGTGCAGGGCCTTGTTCTGACGCTCGTCGTTGGGGCGGGTGACGTTCAGAACGCCGTCCTCACCCTTGACGATCTCGATCGGCGCGGCGACGGTGTGCGAGAGGAGACCCTTGGGGCCCTTCACCGCGACCGTGCGGCCATCGATGGTGACGTCCACACCGGCGGGAACCTGGATGGGGAGCTTGCCGATTCGCGACATTGCTTTTCCTCCGTTCCCGACTACCAGACGTAGGCGAGGACTTCCCCACCTACGCCCTTCTTGCCTGCCTGCTGGCCGGTGAGGAGACCGTGGGACGTGGAGATGATCGCCACGCCCAGGCCGCCGAGCACCTTCGGCAGGTTGGTGGACTTCGCGTACACGCGCAGACCGGGCTTCGAGATCCGCTTGATGCCCGCGATGGAGCGCTCACGGTTCGGCCCGAACTTCAGCTCGAGGACGAGGTTCTTGCCGACCTCGGCGTCCTCGACCTTCCAGCCGGTGATGAAACCCTCCTGCTTGAGGATCTCTGCGATGTGCGACTTGATCTTGCTGTGCGGCATCACGACGGTGTCGTGGTACGCCGAGTTAGCGTTACGCAGACGCGTGAGCATGTCTGCGATCGGGTCAGTCATGGTCATGAAGTGGCCTTCGGCCTCTCTCGCCGGGGTTTCCTGTATGCGCCATCCCTCTCCCCACTCAGTGGCGGGACGGGTGCGGTGCGGGGACCTACGGCGTAGTAAGTCGTTATGGACGGCGGACGCCCAACCCCACAAGCCTACGGCATGCGGAGCAGGGCACCCACCGACCAGATGCTTACCGAGAGTCTCTGGAACTTCCCAAGTCCTTGCGGACGGGAGGGAATTACCAGGAGCTCTTGGTCACGCCCGGCAGCTCGCCACGGTGAGCCATCTCACGAAGGCAGACGCGGCACAGGCCGAACTTGCGGTACACGGAGTGGGGACGACCGCAGCGCTGGCAGCGGGTGTACGCACGCACACCGAACTTGGGCTTGCGGGCAGCCTTCGCGATGAGAGCCTTCTTCGCCATCTCGCTTACGCCTCCTTGAAGGGGAAGCCGAGGTGACGAAGGAGCGCGCGGCCCTCAGCGTCGTTGGTCGCCGTGGTGACCACGGTGATGTCCATACCCCGGGTACGGTCGATCTTGTCCTGGTCGATCTCGTGGAACATGACCTGCTCCGTGAGACCGAAGGTGTAGTTACCACGGCCGTCGAACTGCTTCGGCGACAGACCACGGAAGTCACGGATACGCGGCAGCGCGAGCGACAGCGTACGGTCCAGGAACTCCCACATGCGGTCACCACGGAGGGTGACGTGGCAGCCGATCGGCTGACCCTCACGCAGCTTGAACTGCGCGATGGACTTGCGGGCCTTCGTGACGGCCGGCTTCTGACCGGTGATCGTCGTCAGGTCGCGGATGGCGCCGTCGATCAGCTTGGAGTCGCGGGCGGCGTCGCCCACACCCATGTTGACCACGATCTTCACGAGGCCGGGGATCTGCATGACGTTCTCGTACGAGAACTCCTCACGCAGCTTGCCCGCGATGTCCTCGCGGTACTTCGTCTTGAGACGCGGAGTGGTAGCCATCAGATGTCCTCACCCGTCCGCTTGGCAACGCGGATCTTGTTGCCCTCGTCGTCGAAGCGGAAACCGACGCGGGTAACGACCTTCTGGCCGTCCTTCTCCACAACCAGCTGAACGTTGCTGACGTGGATCGGGGCCTCGGTGATCACGATGCCACCGGCCTGCGAACCACCAGCGGTCTGACCGGCCTTGGTGTGCTTCTTGACCCGGTTGACACCCTCGACGAGGACGCGGTTCTCGCTGGGCATGGCCGCGATGACCTTGCCCTGCTTGCCCTTGTCCTTACCGGTGATGACCTGGACCAGGTCGCCCTTCTTGATCTTCATGCTTACAGCACCTCCGGCGCGAGCGAGATGATCTTCATGAACTTCTTCTCGCGCAGCTCACGGCCCACGGGGCCGAAGATACGGGTGCCACGAGGGTCGCCGTCGTTCTTGAGAATGACAGCGGCGTTCTCGTCGAAGCGGATGTACGAGCCGTCCTGGCGGCGGCGCTCCTTGACGGTGCGAACGATGACCGCCTTGACGACGTCACCCTTCTTCACGTTGCCACCGGGGATCGCGTCCTTGACGGTGGCGACGATGACGTCACCGATGCCCGCGTAGCGGCGACCCGAACCACCGAGAACACGGATGCAAAGGATCTCCTTGGCACCAGTGTTGTCGGCGACACGCAGTCGCGACTCCTGCTGGATCACGTCTATCTCCTGATTTGTCTGCCGGTTCCCGGCGAGGGGTCCGTTACCGGAACCCCTCGCCGAGCCTGGCGGAACTGACCTGAGGGAAACCCCTCAGGTGATTACTTGGCCTTCTCGAGGATCTCGACGATGCGCCAGCGCTTGCTCGCCGACAGCGGACGCGTCTCCATGATGAGGACGCGGTCGCCGACGCCGGCAGCGTTCTGCTCGTCGTGAGCCTTGAGCTTGTTCGTACGGCGGATGACCTTGCCGTACAGCGCGTGCTTGACGCGGTCCTCGACGGCGACGACGACGGTCTTGTCCATCTTGTCGCTGACGACGAGACCCTCACGGGTCTTGCGGAAGCCGCGCTCGTTCGTCTCAGTCACGTTCTTCTCGCTCATCAGGCGCTCTCCACCGTCTCGATACCGAGCTCACGCTCGTGCATCAGGGTGTAGATGCGAGCGATGTCCTTACGGACGGACTTGAGCCGGCCGTTGTTCTCCAGCTGACCCGTGGCCGCCTGGAAGCGGAGCTTGAACAGCTCCTCCTTGGCCTCGCGCAGCTTGCCAACGAGCTCCTCGTTGCCGAGCTCACGCAGCTCGGACGCCTTGGTTCCCGTCGCCATCACGACTCACCTGCCTCGCGCCGAACAATCCGGCACTTCATCGGAAGCTTGTGAGCAGCGCGGGTGAGCGCCTCACGAGCAATCTTCTCGTTCGGGTAGGACAGCTCGAACATGACCCGGCCCGGGTGCACGTTCGCGATCCACCACTCGGGAGAACCCTTACCGGAACCCATGCGGGTCTCGGCCGGCTTCTTCGTCAGCGGACGGTCCGGGTAGATGTTGATCCAGACCTTGCCGCCACGCTTGATGTGGCGGGTCATCGCGATACGAGCCGCCTCGATCTGGCGGTTCGTCACGTACGCCGGGGTCAGCGCCTGGATGCCGTACTCGCCGAACGAGACCTCAGTACCGCCCTTGGCCATACCGCGGCGCTTCGGGTGGTGCTGCTTGCGGTGCTTGACCCTACGAGGGATCAGCATGTCGGTCAGGCCTCCGTTCCGGTGCTCTCGGCCGGAGCGGCGGCGGGAGCGTCGGCCTTGGGGGCCTCGGCACCAGCAGCCTGCTGCGGCTTGCGGCCACCACGGCCGCCGCGCTCGCCACCACGGCCACCACGGCCGGCGGGACGGTCGCCAGCGCCGGCGCCACGGGCCGGGCGGTTACCCGCACGGGCCGCAGCGTTCTCGGCGCGAACCTCGGCGATGTTCTTGACGTCGCCCTTGTAGATCCAGACCTTCACACCGATACGGCCGAAGGTGGTCTTGGCCTCGAAGAAGCCGTAGTCCACGTTCGCGCGCAGCGTGTGCAGCGGCACACGACCCTCGCGGTAGAACTCGGAGCGGGACATCTCGGCGCCGCCGAGACGGCCGCCACACTGGATCTTGATGCCCTTGGCGCCGGCCTTCATCGTGCCCTGCATGCTCTTACGCATGGCGCGACGGAAGGAGACGCGGGAGGAGAGCTGCTCGGCAACGGCCTGGGCAACCAGCTGGGCATCGAGCTCGGGGTTCTTGACCTCGAGGATGTTCAGCTGGACCTGCTTGCCCGTGAGCTTCTCGAGGTCACCGCGGATGCGGTCGGCCTCGGCGCCACGGCGGCCGATGACGATGCCCGGACGAGCGGTGTGGATGTCCACACGCACGCGGTCACGGGTGCGCTCGATCTCAACCTTCGAGATGCCGGCGCGCTCCATGCCGGACGTCATCATCCGACGGATGGCGACGTCTTCCTTGACGTAGTCCTTGTACAGCTTGTCGGCGTACCAACGCGACTTGAAGTCGGTGGTGATGCCGAGCCGGAACCCGTGCGGGTTTACCTTCTGGCCCATTACCGGGAACCTTCCTTGCTGCTGACGACCACGGTGATGTGGCTGGTCCGCTTGCGGATCCGGTAGGCACGGCCCTGGGCACGCGGACGGAACCGCTTCAGGGTCGGGCCCTCGTCCACGTACGCCTCGCTGATGACCAGCGTGGAGGCGTCCGGGTGGTTGTAGTTGTGTGCGGCGTTGGCAATGGCGCTGTCCAGCACCTTGCCGACCGGCACGCTCGCGGCCTGCGGGGCGAAACGCAGGACCGCCTGAGCCTCCGTGGCATCCATGCCACGGATAAGGTCCACCACGCGGCGGGCCTTCATGGGCGTGACGCGGATGTACCGCGCCTGGGCCCTGGCTTCCATGGTTGTCCCTTCGGTGTAAGTCATAGTCGTTACCACCCCGCCTTTAGCGGCGCTTCGACTTCCGGTCGTCCTTGACGTGGCCGCGGAAGGTGCGAGTCGGCGAGAACTCGCCGAGCTTGTGGCCGACCATCGACTCGGTGACGAACACCGGGACGTGGGTCTTGCCGTTGTGCACCGCGATGGTGTGACCCAGCATGGCCGGGATGATCATCGAGCGACGGGACCAGGTCTTGATGACGTTCTTGGTACCAGCTTCGTTCTGAGCGTCCACCTTCTTCACGAGGTGTCCGTCGACGAAGGGTCCCTTCTTGAGACTGCGCGGCATCTAAACCCGCTCCTAGCGCTTCTTGTTCGTCTTGCGGCGGCGGACGATGTACTTGCTCGAAGCCTTCTTCGGCGAGCGAGTACGACCCTCCTTCTGACCCCACGGGGAGACCGGGTGACGACCACCGCTGGTCTTGCCCTCACCACCACCGTGCGGGTGGTCAACCGGGTTCATCGCGACACCGCGGACGGAGGGGCGAACGCCCTTCCAGCGCATGCGGCCGGCCTTGCCCCAGTTGATGTTCGACTGCTCGGCGTTGCCGACCTCGCCGACCGTCGCGCGGCAGCGCGCGTCGACCAGACGGATCTCACCGGACGGCATACGAAGGTGGGCCATCGTGCCCTCCTTCGCCAGCAGCTGCACGGAGGCACCCGCGGAACGGGCGAACTTGGCGCCACCACCGGGACGGAGCTCGATCGCGTGGATCGTGGTACCGACCGGGATGTTGCGGAGGGCCAGGTTGTTGCCCGGCTTGATGTCGGCCGTGGGGCCGTTCTCAATCCGGTCGCCCTGGTTCAGACCGCGGGGAGCGATGATGTAGCGCTTCTCGCCGTCCGCGTAGTGCAGGAGCGCGATGCGCGCAGTGCGGTTGGGGTCGTACTCGATGTGCGCGACCTTGGCCGGCACGCCGTCCTTGTCGTGACGACGGAAGTCGATCACGCGGTAGGCGCGCTTGTGTCCACCACCCTGGTGGCGAACGGTGATCCGACCGGTGTTGTTACGGCCGCCCTTGCTGTGCAGCGGGCGAACCAGCGACTTCTCCGGCGTGGACCGCGTGATCTCGACAAAGTCGGCGACGCTGGAGCCACGACGGCCCGGGGTCGTCGGCTTGTACTTGCGGATACCCATTTCTCAGTCCTCGTCCGATTCCGGACGACTAGACCTCCGTTAGGAGGCCTGGCCGCCGAAGATGTCGATTCGGTCGCCCTCAGCGAGGGTCACGATGGCGCGCTTGGTGTCAGCGCGCTTGCCGAAACCGGTCTTGGTGCGCTTGCGCTTACCCTGACGGTTGATCGTGTTGACCCCGGTGACCTTGACCCCGAAGACCGCCTCGACGGCCTGCTTGATCTGGGTCTTGTTGGAGCCGGGCGCGACGATGAACGTGTACTTGTTCTCGTCCAGCAGCGCGTAGCTCTTCTCCGAGACAACCGGCTTGATCAGCAGGTCGCGCGGGTCAGTGAAGGTCTTGCTGGTAACGGTCGCCTCGGACATCAGGCGTCGCTCCCTTCGGTCTCATCGGCCTTGGGGCCAGACACGAAGGACTCGAGCGCGGCCTGGGTGAAGACCACGTCGTCAGAGACGATCACGTCGTACGTGTTCAGCTGGCCCGGCTCCAGGATGTGAACCTGGGGCAGGTTGCGGGCGGACAGCCACGCGGCCTCGTCGGCACGCTCGACGACCAGGAGCAGGTTCTTGCGCTCCGAGATCTTGCCGAACAGCGTCTTGGCGGCCTTCGTGGAGACGGCACCCTCGACCACGCCGGTGACGACGTGGATGCGGGAGTGACGCGCACGGTCCGAGAGGGCACCGCGGAGGGCGGCGACCTTCATCTTCTTGGGGGTCCGCTGCGAGTAGTCACGCGGCTGCGGGCCGTGGACGACGCCACCGCCGGCGAACTGCGGAGCGCGGGTCGAACCCTGACGGGCGCGGCCGGTGCCCTTCTGGCGGTACGGCTTGCGGCCACCACCACGGACTTCGCCACGGGTCTTCGTCTTGTGCGTGCCCTGACGGGCAGCAGCCAGCTGTGCGACGACGACCTGGTGGATCAGCGGAACGCTGGTCTTCGCGTCGAAGATCTCCGCGGGGAGCTCGACGGTACCGGCCTTGTCGCCTGCCGGCGAAAGGATGTCAATGGTGCTCATTAACCTCAAGCCCCCTTGGCCGCGGTACGGACCAGGACGAGGCCGCCGTTCGGACCGGGGACTGCACCCTTGATGAGGAGCAGACCCTTCTCCGCGTCTACCGCGTGGATGGTCAGGTTCTGGGTGGTGACGCGCTCGTTGCCCATACGACCAGCCATGCGCATGCCCTTGAAGACACGCCCAGGGGTGGCGCAGCCACCGATCGAACCGGGGGAGCGGTGCTTGCGCTGCACACCGTGACCGGCGCCGAGGCCCCGGAAGTTGTGCCGCTTCATGACACCGGCGAAGCCCTTGCCCTTGCTGTTGCCCGTGACGTCAACCTTGACGCCGGACTCGAACACCTCAGCAGTGATCTCCTGGCCGAGCGTGTACTCGCTGGCGTCGGAGGTGCGGAGCTCCACCAGGTGGCGGCGGGGGGTCACGTCGGCCTTGGCGAAGTGGCCCTTGAGGGGCTTGTTCACCTTGCGCGGGTCGATCTCGCCGAAGGCGATCTGGACCGACTCGTAGCCGTCGATGTCGTTCGTACGGACCTGGGTAACGACGCAGGGCCCGGCCTTGACGACGGTCACCGGGACGACACGGTTGTTCTCGTCCCAGACCTGGGTCATGCCGAGCTTCTCGCCCAGGACGCCCTTGATCTGCTTTGCCATCTTCTCGACGCCTCTCAGAGCTTGATCTCGATGTCAACGCCGGCCGGAAGGTCCAGGCGCATCAGCGAGTCAACGGTCTTGGGCGTCGGGTCGAGGATGTCGATCAGGCGCTTGTGCGTGCGCATCTCGAAGTGCTCGCGCGAGTCCTTGTACTTGTGCGGCGACTTGATGACGCAGTACACGTTCTTCTCAGTGGGCAGCGGCACCGGGCCTGCGACCGACGCACCAGTGCGGGTCACCGTCTCGACGATCTTCTTCGCCGAGGAGTCGATGACCTCGTGGTCGTAGGCCTTGAGCCGGATGCGGATCTTCTGTCCCGCCATGGCTACTCCGTAGTCCTGTCTGTTGTGGAAACGCTCTGGCTCTCGGTCGGCTGTGGATCTCTCCACCGCTTCTCTCCGACCCACGCGGTCGGGCGTGTCGCACTCCCTCCACAGAAAATTCCCATACGGAAATTCCCTCGTCCAAGGGGGTGCGGTCCCAGGACCGCGGTTCGGGGGAGAAACACCCACCGAGCGCCTGGCCGGCACCGTGCTGACGCTTCCCAGAAGATTCCCGTACGTCCGCCCCATTGCTGCCCCGAGAGGCAGATAAAGGCGACGAGTACTGTGGGACTCGCTTCCGGTCCTCCCGGCGGGAGGCGCGCAGCATCGGCACTCAGCCGAGCAACTTGAGTAGTCTGCCATACAAGACACGTACTGCGCCAATCGGGCCGAAGAGAATACCCCTCCACGGTGATCGGTCAAACCGCGCCACGCAGTGGGGTTGCCCGGGCGCCCCTTGGGGTCCGCCCGGGCCCGCCCACCGGCCTCGGAGCGTCTTTCCGCTGCCCTGCCGCGCCGCCCCGCCGGGGCCTGCGCTCAGGTACGCGAGACGGTGCCGCAGCCCTCCTGTCCGCCGGTCTCCATGCTCTTGCTGCGGTCGTACGGGTCCACGGGCGTCCCGGAGGGCGTGGGCCCGGTCGGTGTGTCCTCGTCGAAGACGGGGTGCAGGAATCCGTCGTAGACGTTGCAGGCGCTGTTGGCCGTGTCGACGTCGGCCTTCTCGAGCCAGATCTTGCCGGCGGTGGCCTGCCACTTGCGCGGGTCGGCGATCGAGAAGGTGATCTCGCGCCGCACGACGGTGCGCTCCACCTGCTCGGAGCCCGGCTTCGCCTTCACGAACGGGTAGACGAAGGTGTAGTCGGCCAGCACGTTGGCCTGGCCCGCCTCCTTGCCGGGCTCCACCCACATCCGGCCGCGGACCTTGACCACGTCGCCCGCGGGCTTCAGCTCGGCCGGCTTGACCCGGCTGAACAGGTGCAGCGGGTCGTTCTCCTTCGTCGGAGCCGTCAGCGACTCCTCCACCCGGCTCAGTTCCTTCTCGAGCTTCGGGTCGAGCAGAGCCAGCGCCGCCGCGGGCCGCTCCCCGCGCAGGGTCGCCGGGTCCAGGTTGGCCGTGACCAGGAACTGCTTGGCCTTCTCCAGCGCGTCGGCGACCTGTTCCTTGCTCATCCCGCCGACGGCCTCGGCCACCGGGACCTCGATCCCGGCCGCCCCGTCGGCCCACTGCACGGCCGGGGACCCCTTGAAGGGCTCCTTGAGGGTGGGCCGGTCCGGGTACAGGGCGGAGGGCGGGGCGCTGGGCCGGGCGGTCTCGGCGGGCAGCGGCTCGGCGGCCTTGCCGTTCTGTGCGGCCTTGCCGGTGACCCGGTCGATGACCAGCTCCGGGCGGATGGCTATCAGCGCGAGGGCGGCGATGAAGACGATCGCCCCGGCGGCCTTGAGCCGTCGCTTGCCCCTCCCCCGCCCTTCCCGCTCCTGCCAGGCCGGACCGGTGCGCCAGCCGGGCGGCTCGGCGGACTCGCCCTGCAGCCGCGCGGTGACCATGCGCGCCCGGGCGGACGGCTCCCGGGGGGCCTGGCCCGCACCCGCCTGGGCCTGCTCCATGAAGCGGGCCCACTCCTCGTCGGAGACCGCCGGTCTGTCGTTTTCGCTGTTCGTTCCCATGTCCCACCCCTGAAATGTCCGGGGCCCCCGGGACGAGGTCCTGGGGGCCCCGCCGTCACCGCTCAGTTCACTTGCCGAAGTAGCCCCTGCGCCGCGGGGCCGGAGGTGCGGAGCGCGCCGAGCTGCCGGTAGAGCCGGTCGCCCGGGCACTCGGTGTTGAAGCCGTCCCGGTGTCCCGAGAGCGACCTGAACGTGTACGGCTTGCCGGCCTCGAACGCCGTCCCGAAGAAGTTGCTCCCCGTGGCACTTGCGGTCAGCGTCGTCGTGCCGTTCAGGTCTCCGTCGTACTGGCCGAGCTTGTAGGCCGCGATCCTGGAGACGGCGTCCCGGGCGGCGGCCGGGGCGCCCCCGGTGTTGTAGTCGCCGAGGACGGCGATGCCCGCCGACTCGTTGTTCCAGCCGTACGTGTGCGCACCGAGGACGGGCTGGTCGGTACCGCCCCGCCGGCCCTCGAAGATCGTGCCGCACTTGTCGACGAGGAAGTTGTAGCCGAGGTCCCGCCACCCGTTGGTCTTCACGTGGTAGACGTGGATGCCGCGGACGATCGCTGCGGACTGCGAGCAGTCGTACGGCTGGGTGTCGGCGGTGTGGTGGACGAAGACCGCCTTGACCTTCCCGCCGGGCAGGTAGACCGGGCCCTCGTCGTTCAGCGTCTCGTCGGCGCCCCAGGCGAGGCGCGAGACCACGTCCGGCTGCGGGGCCGTGGAGACGGGTCCGGGGACGGACGGCGCAGTGGTGGGCGGGTCCGTCGGGACGGGGTCAGCCGCCGGCGCGGCGAACGCGGCCAGGCCGGCGTTCGGGGAGCCGCTCTTCCGGGCGCCGTCCTTCTTCGCCGAGCTGCCGGAGCCGCCCGGGTCGACCAGGTTCAGTTCCAGGCCGGCGGGCAGTGCACCGCCGCCGCTGATCCGTACCTCGGCACCGTCCGACGCGCCGACCCAGACGGGCTCCGTGGAGCCGTGCGCGCCGGAGCGTACGCCGTCGAGACCGGGCTTGACCGGCTCGAGGGCGATCCAGTGCGACCACTTGCCGGTCTTCGCGTCACGGGCGCGGGCCTCGACGGTCCCCTTCACCTCTGCGGCGGGGTCCGTCCAGGAGACGCCCAGCAGGCCGAAGGGCCCGGTGTCCTGCTGCGAGAGCACGGCTTGGCCGCTGCCCCCGGGCGTGATCGCGAGCCGGTGCAGCGCGGCCTCGACCGGACCGGTCTCCTCGGCGCCGGCGCCGTGCGCGCCCGCCGCTCCCCTGCCGCCCGACGAGTCCGGTTCGGCTCCCCCGGCCAGTCCCTGAAGGCCCAGGACCGCTGCGGCACCGAGCGCCGCCGCCAGCGCGCTACCGCGCACGCGTGTCCCTCTCAAGTCGGTTCCCGCACCCCTTCGGCGATGGCGCCGTACGACACCACTGGGCGGATGTTACTGGCCGGTTTCACGGGTGGGGCAGGGGGTCGCCCGGGGAGCGCCCCGGGTGGCCGGACCGCGCGGGCTCTACTTCTTCCCTGCGTCCTTCACGGAGTCGCCTGCGTCCTTCCGGGCCTGCTTTTCGGCCTCGGCGTCCCGCTCGATGTCCGCCCTCGACCGCACGCGCTTGGGCGCCTTCATCCCACAGACGCTGGGCCAGTCGTCGGCCACGATGCCGGCGCACCAGATGTAGTCCTGGATCGGGCCCGGCTTCCAGTCGTCCTTCTCGATGTCCCAGCAGTCCTTGCGGGGCGAGAAGCGCGGGCAGCTGCCGTCCCGCGTCTTGATGACGTGTGCGCGGTACGCGTCGATGCCCATCGAGTCGACGTCGGAGGAGGGCATGTAGCGGTTGACCGACCAGGACGCGCCCATGGCCGCGAACAGGGCGACCACGCACACCATGCCGGCGGCGAGCTGGCGGATCACCCGCGGCGGAACGACCCGGGCCGGCCCGGCCCCGGAACCGGCCCCCGCCCCGGTCGGGCGCAGCGTGCGCTCGATCCACCCGGAGCCCCGGTTGACCACCGCCATCATGCCGAGCACGGCCAGGATCATCAGGCAGTACATGATGATCCACGTGGTGCGCGGGTAGAGCTGGATTGCCTTGTCGTGGGCCATGTGCCCGGCGAACCAGAAGCGGGCGAGCCAGGCGCCCGCCAGGATCGCCGCCGCGGTGCGGACCATGACGTTGCGCAGGCCGAGGCCGATGCCGAGGCCCACCCCGAACAGCAGCAACAGGGCGAACCCGCTCTGGCCGGCCATCTCGCCGGCCACGGGCCAGGTCTGGTACGTCAAGGTCGAGGACCGGTCCGAGACCCAGCCGAGGACGTATGCGGGGTCTGCGTAGACGGCGAGGAAGGCGTAACGGTCGGGGTTGTCCGCGCCCAGCCGGACCATCTGGTAGAGCAGCGGGGCGCCGACGACGCCTGCCGACAGCAGCGTGACCGCGAGGTACAGGCCCGCCTTCTTGGCCGTCCTGGCGCCCTGGCGCCACGGGAAGAAGAACAGCGCGGCGACGACCGCGCCGGGCGCGGCCCAGATGTACCAGCCGGAGTACCAGAGGAACAGCGCGCCGAAGATCAGGCCGAGGACGGCGGCGCGCAACAGCAGGTGCCGCGTGGTGCACCGCCCGGCCCGGCCCATCTCGCGCAGCCAGTAGCCGAGCAGCGGCAGCAGCACGATCATGACGATGTGGCTGTACGGGCGGATCGGGTCGAGGAAGAGCACGGCGGCCGGAACCGCGATCAGCAGCGCCCAGAAGGGCCTCAGCAGTATCCGCCAGGCTAGGTAGGCCATCGGGCCGGCCACGGCGGTGAAGAAGATCTGCAGGTCGTGCAGGGCGAAGCCGGTCTCGCCGCGGCCGTTGTAGCGGATCTTCGCCCAGAGGGCCATGAGGGCCGGGAAGGCGGGCGGGTAGATGCCCGACATCCCCTCGTGGTGCAGGAACGAGTTGGCCATGTCGATGAGGACGCCCGGGTCGGCCTCCTGGCCGCCGAGCGGGTGCGGCGTACCGCGCAGGGCGACGACGACACCGCCGGCGATCACGCCGGTGGCCAGGCCCGCGAGGGCGGCGCAGACCAGGCGCTTGACGAGCTGGTGGCGCCGGGCGGCGCCCCGGTGGGCGGTGTACAGGAGCAGCGCGAGCAGCGGCAGGCCGATGACCGCGGCGTACTGCTGGAGCGTGGCGAGGCCGCTGACCTGGCCGAGGCGGACGATCGGGTTCACGCTGATGTTCCGGCTCAGCAGCATGTAGCCGAGGGCCGCCGTCAGGCTGACGACGGCCTCGGCGAGGCCGAGCACCCAGCGCCGCGAGGTCCACGGGCGGCGGGCCGCCGATCTGGACGGGGCCGGCCCGGGGTCCGCGGTCCCGGTACCGGTCCGGCTGGGCGCCGTGCCGGATGCTCCGACGACCTCGGGGGCCAGGTGTGTCATCTCAGTCCAATTCCGTCGCGGGTGTCACCGCGGGGTGGGGCCCGACGGCCGCTGCTTCTTGTGCTCCGGGTTCAGTCGGCGCGCTGACCGGCGGTGAAGGCGTGCTTCGCCAGCGTGCGGACGCCCTCGCGGTGTCCGCGGAGCAGGGCGCCGGGGAGCATGGTGATGGCGTGGAACCGGGAGGCGCTGTGGAAGCGGGCCGCGCGGGCGGCCTTGGGCCAGCCCCGGGCGTCCATCCGGGCGGCCACCGCGGAGAAGTACCGCTCGGCCTCGGTGAACCGGGTGCCGGAGAACGCCTGCACCGAAGACTCGCTGACCGCGTGGCGGCGGTACTGGAAGACCGTGGTGGTCTCGTCGATCAGCATCTGCTCGCCGAGCTCGAGGAGGTCGACCACCAGGGCCAGGTCCTGGATCACCGAGTACTCGTCGCGGAAGTTGACCCCGCGCAGGGCTTCGCCGCGCCAGCTGATCGACGGGAAGTACAGCCAGTTCCCGCGCAGCACGCTGGTGGCCAGTTCTTCGCCGCCCATCAGGCGCCGGCCCTTGACCTGCGGGGCGTACAGCCGCCGCTTGGTCTGGTCGGCGAGCCCGGACGTCAGCTGCCCGTCACCGTCGATCACCTCGACGCCGGGCTGGACCATGCCGATGCCCGGGTTGGCCGCTATGAGGCCGCGGACGGTCTCCAGGTAGTGCGGGTGCAGCAGGTCGTCGCAGCCCATGATGACGACGTAGTCGGCCTCGGAGAGCCGTACGCACTTCTGGAAGTTCTTGGTGATGCCGAGGTTCTGCTCGTTGCGGGTGTAGTGCACCCGCTCGTCGCCGAGTGCCTCGAACCAGCCCGGGACGTCCGGCTCCTTGCCGTCGTCGACGACGACGAGGCGGAAGTCCGGGTCCGTCTGGGCCAGGACGCTGCGCACAGCGTCCTGCATCAGCTGCACGTCCCCGTAGTAGGGGAGCATGAAGTCGAAGGTCACCACGGGAAGTCAGGCCTTCACGGTGTCGGAGTCGGCGGGCGAGTCGGCGTTCGGACCGGCGCCGGACGCGACGGCGGCCGGCACCGGCTCCGGGTCGGCCGCAGCGGTGGCGGTCGAGCCGAGGCGCGCGTCGTTGTGCCGTGCACCCTCGCTCAGGGCCACCGTCCGGGCCAGGTCGGTGAGCTTCTTCTCCAACGAGCGGAAGCGCAGGAAGGTGTTGAGGGTCAGGAAGCCCATCGCCAGCACCATCACGTACAGCACGAGGTCGGTGCCGCGGCCGACGCCGAGCTGGTGGGCCACCCACGTGACGTCCGTGGGGCGGAGCACGGCGTACACGTTGACGATGACGAACAGCGAGAACGCGATGCGCTTCCAGGCGCGGTTCTTCGCCTGGCCCCACGTACGTATGAACATCAGTGCCATCGACACCGAGCCCGCGATGAGCAGCAGCTGGATCCAGAAGTACTTCATCAGCGGCTTCGCTCCCGCATCGTGATGTCAAAGATGATGTTGACGCCGTTGATCAGGGACTGGCCCTTGGCGCGCGAGTACTCGGTGTAGAGGATGTCCACGGGGACCTCGGTGACGCGCAGACCGGACCCGGCCAGGAAACCGACGATCTCCGACGCGTGCGCCATGCCGTTCATGGTGATGTTCAGCTGCTCGGCGGCCTTGCGGCTGAGCACGCGCAGGCCGTTGTGCGAGTCGGTGAGCTTCAGCTTGCGGGCGGTCGGGCTGACCGATGCAGCCGTACGCAGCACGACGCGCTTGATCCACGGCACCTGGCCGTTCTGCTCGATGAAGCGCGAGCCGAGGACCACGTCGGCCTCGTCGTCGCGCAGCACCCGGACCATCTTCTCGACGTCGTGCGTCTGGTGCTGGCCGTCCGCGTCGAAGGTCGCGAAGTAGCGGGCGCCGGGCTGGGCGAGGGCGTACTTGAGGCCCGTCTGCAGGGCAGCGCCCTGACCGAGGTTGACCGGGTGCCGCACCAGGTGGGCACCGGTCGTCGCGATGTGCTCGGCCGAGTTGTCGGAGCTGCCGTCGTCGACGACGACTATGTTCGGGAAGGTCGCACGAGCCCCCTCGACCACATCGGCGATCACCTGGCCCTCGTTATAGGCCGGGATGACCAGCCAGACATCGTCGTATTGGGACACGGTAGCTCCAGCGGAATGTGGCACGTGCGCGTGCTCGGTGATCGGTGGGACGTCGGAAGCCGGCATGGTCACTCCCCGACCGCTCCGGCGCCCAGTGGGCTTGCGGCGACCTTGTGCCCGGGTCCTTCGGTCACGCCCGGAGCAGCTCCGGGGAACCTCAGCCTCAGCACGGCCAGCATACCGAGCACGGTGGCGAGGGATCCGAGAGCGTAGGCCAGGGTGACGCGCACGGCAACGTCGCCCGGAGCGAAAGTGATGCCGATCAGGACGACCGTGCCGATGGCCCAGCAGAGCAGTTGCAGGTTGTGCCGCTTGAATACCATCAGCGCCTGTCCGAGCACCATCGCGAACATGTACGCCACGGTGCCTGCGGACAAAAGGAAGAAGTCGAGGCATCCCAGCGCCGGTTTGGCGTGGAAGAGGACCTCGATCAGCCAGGGGCCGAGGGCGGTCGCGGGCACGCCGCCGAGCAGCCCCAACAGCCCGACCACCACGGCGATCCGGCGCAGCATCGCGGAGAACGCCGCCCGGTCGCCGGCCGTGTAGGCGGCAGTGAGCCCGCCCAGCAGAGAGGCCTGGAGCGAGCCGAAGACGAACAGCGGCACCCGGGCCAGGACCAGTGCGTTCAGCAGTGCCGCGATCAGCACGCTGTCGGTGGGGGCGAGCAGCTTGGTGCTCATCACCGCCGCGTTGACGACGACCTGGGACAGCAGGGTCGAGCAGATCAGCAGGCCCAGCCCGCCGGTCAGCTCCCGCCAGGCGATCTCCTCGCCGGGCTCCACCGCGCGCAGCAGCGCAGGCAGGGTGATCAGCGTCGCGGCGACGGGCGCCACGGCCAGGACCAGGCTGAAGGCGAGCGCCGAGTGCAGCCCGGACACCGCGCAGCCGAAGGCGAGGGCGATGCGCAGCCCGCCGTCGACGGCCAACTGGGTGCCGTACGCGCCGAACCGGCCGAGACCGGCCAGGACACCGCGGGTCAGGTAGCAGACGGCCATGCCGGTGAAGGCACCGCCGAGGGCCGCCACCAGGCCGCGGTCGCCGTGGAACAGCAGGTCCGCGATCGGGCCCGCGCCCACCGCGAGGAGGAGCAGGGTCGTGCCGAGGATCCCCGAGGTCAGCAGGGTGGCCCGGCGCAGCACGGGGGCCGCGCCCTGGCCGAGCACCACGCGTGCGGCGACGATCCGGGTGAGCTCCTGCTCGATCGGGAAGAAGATGCCGAGCCCGAGCGCCATGACGATCGTCCACAGCACCGAGACGTTCGCCACGGCGTCCGTGGACAGGCTGTAGCCGGCCACGCCCAGGTGGACGTACGAGGCCGCACCGAGCACGACGGTGCCGCCGGCCACCGCGACGGTGCCCGGCGGCAGCGCCGCGGTGAGCCTGCTCAGCAGGGACTTCATCCCGTACTGCCGTTCCTGGCCGACTCGGCCAGGACGGTGAACGCGGGGGCGGCGAGCGCCTCGGCGAGCTGCTCGCGCCAGTCGGCGAGCGGGGCCAGGCCCGCGTCGGCCCAGCGCTCGTGCGCGAGCACGCTGAACGCCGGGCGGGCGGCCGGGCGGACGAACGCGGCGGAGGTGGTCGGCCGGATCCGCTCCGGGTCGAGCCCGCTCAGCCGGTACGTCTCGCGGGCCAGCCCCATCCAGGTGGTGCGGCCGCTCGCGGTGCCGTGGTAGATCCCGCCCATGGCCCAGCCCTTCAGCGCGGCCAGGCCGAGCTCGACCAGGTGGCGGGCCAGCGCGTAGGACCAGGTGGGCTGGCCGTGCTGGTCGTCGACGACGTCGAGGGTGTCGCGCTGGGCGGCCAGCTTGAGCATGGTGGCGACGAAGTTCGGCCCGTGCTCGCCGTACAGCCAGGCGGTCCGGACGATGTAGCCGTCCTGCGGCAGCAGTTCGGCGACGGCCTGCTCGCCGATCAGCTTGGAGCGCCCGTACGCGTTGAGCGGGCCGGTCTCGGCGTCCTCGCGGTACGGCTCCGTGGCGTCGCCGGGGAGCACGTAGTCGGTGGAGACGTGCAGCAGGCGCACATGGGCGGCGGCGCAGGCCTCGGCGAGGACGCGCACGCCGGTGCCGTTGACGGCGGTGGCGGCGTCCTCGGCGGTCTCGGCGCCGTCCACGTCGGTCCAGGCCGCGCAGTTCACGACCACGGTGACGCCCTCGACCGCCGCGCGGACGGCGGCCGGGTCGGTGATGTCGAGGTCGGCGCGGCGCAGGCCCACGGCCTCGATCCCGGCGTCCTTGAGGACGGCCAGGACGTCCTGGCCGAGCATCCCGGCGGCGCCGGTGACGAGCCAGCGCCCGGCTCGCGGGTTGGTCCTCACTTCTGCAGGGCCGCCTTCGTCTTCAGCGGCTCCCACCAGGCGCGGTTCTCGCGGTACCACTCGATCGTGGCGGCGATGCCGTCCTCGAAGGTGACCTGCGGGGCGTAGCCCAGCTCGGCACCGATCTTGCTGATGTCGATGGAGTAGCGGAGGTCGTGGCCCTTGCGGTCCTCGACCTGCTCGACCATGTCCCAGCCGAGGCCGGCCGCCTCGAGCAGGACGCCGGTGAGCTCCTTGTTGGTGAGCTCGGTGCCGCCGCCGATGTTGTAGACCTCGCCGGCGCGGCCCTTGCGCATCGCCAGGTCGATGCCCCGGCAGTGGTCGGAGACGTGCAGCCAGTCGCGGACGTTGCCGCCGTTGCCGTACAGCGGGACCTTCTTGCCGTCCATCAGGTTCGAGACGAACAGCGGGATGACCTTCTCCGGGAACTGGTAGTGCCCGTAGTTGTTGGAGCAGCGCGTGACGACGACGTCCATGCCGTGCGTGCGGGCGTAGGCGAGGGCCAGCAGGTCGGACGAGGCCTTGGAGGCGGAGTACGGGGAGTTCGGGACCAGCGGCCACTCCTCGGTCCAGGAGCCCTCGGTGATCGAGCCGTACACCTCGTCGGTGGAGATGTGGACGAAGCGGCCGACGCCGTGCTTGCGGGCGGCGTCCAGCAGGACCTGCGTGCCCACGACGTTGGTCATCACGAACGGGCCGGCACCGGCGATCGAGCGGTCCACGTGGGACTCCGCCGCGAAGTGCACCACGACGTCGTGTCCGGGCATGACCTGGTCGACGGCCTCGGCGTCGCAGATGTCGCCCTTGACGAAGGTGTAACCGGGGTGGTCCGCGACCGGGGCGAGATTGGCTTCGACACCGGAGTAGGTCAGCTTGTCGAAGACCGTGATCTGAGCCGATGCGTCTGCACCGAGCTGCTGGCGAACGAATTCTGAACCGATGAAGCCGGCGCCGCCGGTCACGAGGATGCGCATAATACGAAGAGTCTAGCCGCTCGTACACCACCGCTCGGGCCCGGACCGCGCCGCCCCCGCGCTCTCGCATAGGGTTGTGCCCATGCGTGGAATTCTCTTGGCCGGTGGCACCGGATCCCGACTCTGGCCGCTGACCCGGGCAGTCTCGAAGCAGCTGCTCCCCGTCTTCGACAAGCCGATGATCTACTACCCGCTCTCCACCCTGGTCATGGCCGGAATCAGCGAGATTCTCGTCATCACCACGCCGGAGGACCGTGCCCAGTTCGAGCGACTGCTCGGCGACGGCTCCCAGTTCGGCATCCGGCTGGAGTACGCGGTCCAGGAGCGCCCCGAGGGCATCGCCCAGGCCTTCGTGCTCGGCGCCGACTTCATCGGCGACGACTCCGTCGCCCTGATCCTCGGCGACAACATCTTCCACGGCAGCGGTCTCGGCACCCGCCTGGCGGAGCACACCGATTCCAAGGGCGGCCGGGTCTTCGCGTACCCGGTGGCGGACCCGACGGCGTACGGCGTGGTCGAGTTCGACGAGAACGGCCAGGCCATCTCCATCGAGGAGAAGCCGGTCAAGCCCAAGTCCCGCTACGCGGTGCCCGGTCTGTACTTCTACGACAACCGCGTCGTCGAGATCGCCCGCAACCTCAAGCCCAGCGCGCGCGGCGAACTGGAGATCACCGCGGTCAACGACGCGTACCTCCAGGCCGGTGAGCTGAATGTCACCATCCTCGACCGCGGCACCGCCTGGCTGGACACGGGCACCTTCGTCTCCATGGTCCAGGCCTCGGAGTTCGTCCGCGTGATCGAGGAGCGCCAGGGCTTCAAGATCGGCTGCATCGAGGAGGCGGCCTGGCGGGCCGGCCTGATCGACTCCGCGCAGCTGCGCGAGCTGGCCCAGCCGCTGCTCAAGAGCGGTTACGGCGACTACCTGATCAGCCTGCTCGACGAGGAGTCCTCCCGGTGAAGTTCCGTCAGCTCTCGATAGAGGGCGCCTACGAGATCACCCCGCAGCTGCACGGCGACCCGCGCGGCATGTTCACCGAGTGGTACCGCTTCGACAAGCTGTCCGAGGTCGTCGGCCACCCGCTGAACCTGGCGCAGGCGAACCTCTCGGTGTCCTCGCGCGGCGTGGTCCGCGGCATCCACTTCGCCGACGTACCGCGAGGCCAGGCCAAGTACGTGACCTGCGTGCGGGGTGCCGTGCTCGACGTCATCGTGGACCTGCGGGTCGGCTCCCCGACCTTCGGCCGCTGGGAGGGTGTCCGGCTGGACGACGTGGACCGCCGCGCGGTCTACATCCCGGAGGGTCTGGGCCACGGGTTCTGCGCGCTGAGCGACGACGCCACGCTTTCGTACCTCTGCTCGGAGACGTACAACCCGACCGGCGAGCACTCGGTCCACCCGCTCGATGCGGATCTGGGCATCGACTGGCCGGCGGACGTCCCGCTGCTGTCCGCCCGTGACGAGGCCGCGCCGTCGCTGGCCGAGGCCATCGAGTCGGGCCTGCTGCCCGACTACGCCGTCTGCAACGAGTTCACCGAGTCCCTGCGCGTGACCGGCTGACCGCACCCCCGCAGCACACGGAAGAGGGCCGCACCCCGCGATCAGGGGTGCGGCCCTCTCTCGTATGCCGTAATCCGGCACGCCCGTACGACGAAGGGCCCCTCCCCCGCCGCCGAGGCGGAAGGGAAGGGGCCCTTCTGTCAAACATGGTGCCCGCTCGCGCGAGCTACCAGGTCAGAGCACGAATTACTTCGTGATCTTGGTGACCTGGCCGGCGCCGACCGTACGACCACCCTCACGGATGGCGAACTTCAGGCCCTCCTCCATGGCGACCGGCTGGATCAGCGCGACCGTCATCTCGGTGTTGTCGCCCGGCATGACCATCTCCGTGCCGGCCGGCAGGGTGACGACACCCGTGACGTCCGTGGTACGGAAGTAGAACTGCGGGCGGTAGTTGTTGAAGAACGGGGTGTGACGGCCACCCTCGTCCTTCGACAGGATGTAGGCCTGGGCCTCGAACTCGGTGTGCGGCGTGACCGAACCGGGCTTGATGATGACCTGGCCGCGCTCGACGTCCTCGCGCTTGATGCCACGGAGGAGCAGACCGACGTTCTCACCGGCCTGGCCCTCGTCGAGGAGCTTGCGGAACATCTCGATACCGGTGACCGTGGTGGTGGTCTTGGTCTCCTTGATACCGATGATGTCGACGGTCTCGTTGACCTTCAGGACACCACGCTCGATACGGCCGGTGACGACGGTACCGCGACCGGTGATCGTGAAGACGTCCTCGACGGGCATGAGGAACGGCTTCTCGGTGTCACGCGGCGGGGTCGGGATGGCCTCGTCGACGGCGGACATGAGGCCGAGAAGCTTCTCGCCCCACTCCTTGTCGCCCTCGAGGGCCTTCAGCGCGGAGACGCGGACGACCGGCAGGTCGTCGCCCGGGAACTCGTACTCGGAGAGCAGCTCACGGACCTCGAGCTCGACGAGCTCCAGGATCTCCTCGTCGTCCACCATGTCGGCCTTGTTCAGGGCGACGACGATGTAGGGGACGCCGACCTGGCGGGCCAGGAGCACGTGCTCCTTGGTCTGCGGCATCGGGCCGTCGGTGGCGGCGACCACGAGGATCGCGCCGTCCATCTGCGCGGCACCGGTGATCATGTTCTTGATGTAGTCCGCGTGACCCGGGCAGTCGACGTGGGCGTAGTGACGCGCCTCGGTCTGGTACTCGACGTGCGCGATGGAGATGGTGATACCGCGCTGGCGCTCCTCAGGAGCCTTGTCGATCTGGTCGAAGGCCGAGGCCTCGTTCAGGTCCGGGTACGCGTCGTGCAGCACCTTGGTAATGGCGGCCGTGAGGGTCGTCTTACCGTGGTCAATGTGACCGATGGTGCCGATGTTGACGTGCGGCTTAGTCCGCTCGAACTTCGCCTTCGCCACGGGGGTCCTCCTGGAGAGTGGTTCTGTACGCCTTACAGATCGGCGCCAGGTGATCTTTGCTGGAAAGCCGGCCGGTCCCCGGGGCAACGGGAGTGGCTCCTGTTGCCCCAGAGGCTGCCGGTGACAAGCCTAAAGCGTGTACTCGGAAGAGTTACTCGCCCTTGGCCTTCGCGATGATCTCCTCAGCGACGTTCCGGGGAACCTCGGCGTAGGAGTCGAACTGCATCGAGTAGCTGGCGCGACCCGAGGTCTTGCTGCGGAGGTCGCCGACGTAGCCGAACATCTCCGAAAGCGGCACGAGGCCCTTCACGACGCGAGCGCCGTGACGCTCCTCCATGGCCTGGATCTGGCCACGGCGGGAGTTGATGTCGCCGATGACGTCACCCATGTAGTCCTCGGGCGTGGTGACCTCTACGGCCATCATCGGCTCCATGAGCACGGGGGACGCCTTGCGCGCGGCCTCCTTGAAGGCCTGCGAACCGGCGATCTTGAACGCGAGCTCGGAGGAGTCGACCTCGTGGTAGCCACCGTCGAGAAGCGTGACGCGAACGCCCGTCATCTCGTAGCCGGCCAGGATGCCGAACTGCATGGCCTCCTGCGCACCGGCGTCGACCGAAGGGATGTACTCCTTCGGCACGCGGCCACCGGTGACCTTGTTCACGAACTCGTACGCCGGGCCGTCGGCCTCGGTGATCGGCTCGATCGCGATCTGCACCTTGGCGAACTGACCGGTACCACCGGTCTGCTTCTTGTGGGTGTAGTCGTGACGCTCGACGGTCCCACGGATCGTCTCGCGGTACGCGACCTGCGGCTTGCCGACGTTGGCCTCGACCTTGAACTCGCGCTTCATACGGTCGACCAGCACCTCGAGGTGCAGCTCGCCCATACCGCCGAGGATGGTCTGGCCGGTCTCCTCGTCCGAGTGAACGTGGAAGGAGGGGTCCTCCTCCGCGAGACGCTGGATGGCGACACCCAGCTTCTCCTGGTCACCCTTGGACTTGGGCTCGATGGCGACCTGGATGACCGGAGCCGGGAAGTCCATGGACTCCAGGATCACGGGCTGCTTGTCGTCACACAGCGTCTCACCGGTGGTGGTCTGCTTCAGGCCCATGACGGCGACGATGTCGCCGGCGCCCACCGCGTCGATCTCCTCACGCTTGTTCGCGTGCATGCGGTAGATCTTGCCGATGCGCTCCTTCTTGCCCTTGACGGAGTTCAGCACCGAGGTGCCGGCCTCCAGGCGGCCCGAGTAAACCCGGACGAAGGTGAGCTTACCGAGGTGCGGGTCGCTCATGATCTTGAACGCCAACGCCGCGAGGGGCTCCTCGTCGGACGGCTTGCGCTTCACGACGACCTCGGCGTCCTTGACGTCGTGGCCCTCGATGGCCTCGATGTCCAGGGGCGAAGGCAGGTAGCGGACGACAGCGTCGAGCAGGGGCTGAACGCCCTTGTTCTTGAACGCCGTGCCACAGAACACCGCAGTGATCGTGGGCTCGCCCTTGCCCTTGCCGGAGCCGAGGATGATGCGACGGACGGCGGCGTGCAGCTGCTCCACGGACGGCTCGTCGCCGTTCAGGAAGAGCTCCATGATCTCGTCGTCGTTCTCGGCGACGGTCTCGACCAGCTTGCCGCGCCACTCTTCAGCAGCCTCGGTGTGCGTGGCCGGGATGTCGACGATGTCGTACATCTCGCCCTTGGTCGCCTCGGCGGACCAGACGAACGCCTTCATCGTGACGAGGTCGACGACACCCTGGAAGTCGGCCTCGGCACCGATGGGGAGCTGCATGACGATCGGAACCGCACCGAGGCGGTCCTTGATCATGTCGACGCAGCGGTGGAACTCGGCGCCGGTACGGTCGAGCTTGTTGACGAAGCAGATGCGCGGCACGCCGTAGCGGTCCGCCTGACGCCAAACGGTCTCGGACTGCGGCTCCACACCGGCGACACCGTCGAACACGGTGACGGCGCCGTCGAGGACGCGGAGCGAACGCTCCACCTCGACGGTGAAGTCAACGTGACCCGGGGTGTCGATGATGTTGATGGTGTGGTCGACGTCCTCGAGCGGCCAGTGGCAGGTCGTCGCGGCGGACGTGATCGTGATGCCGCGCTCCTGCTCCTGCTCCATCCAGTCCATCGTGGCAGCGCCGTCGTGGACTTCACCGATCTTGTAAGACACACCGGTGTAGAACAGGATGCGCTCGGTGGTGGTCGTCTTGCCCGCGTCGATGTGAGCCATGATGCCGATGTTGCGCACCTTGGCCAGGTCAAGCGAAGTGGTAGCCATATCGGCTCAGTCTTCTCTCGGTCTCGATGTGGGTTGGGACTACCAGCGGTAGTGCGCGAAGGCCTTGTTGGACTCGGCCATCTTGTGCGTGTCCTCGCGCTTCTTGACGGCAGCGCCAAGACCGTTGGAGGCGTCGAGCAGCTCGTTCATGAGGCGCTCGGTCATGGTCTTCTCACGACGGGCGCGGGAGTAGCCCACGAGCCAGCGGAGGGCCAGGGTCGACTGGCGACCCGGCTTGACCTCGACGGGGACCTGGTAGGTCGCGCCACCGACACGGCGGGACTTGACCTCGAGGGACGGCTTGACGTTCTCCAGCGCGCGCTTCAGCGTGATGACCGGGTCGTTGCCGGTCTTCTCGCGGAGGCCTTCCATGGCGCCGTAAACGATGCGCTCGGCGGTGGAGCGCTTGCCGTTCAGGAGGATCTTGTTGATGAGCGACGTCACCAGAGGAGATGCGTAGACCGGGTCGATGATGACCGGGCGCTTCGGGGCGGGGCCCTTACGAGGCATTCTTACTTCTCCTTCTTGGCGCCGTAGCGGCTGCGGGCCTGCTTGCGGTTCTTGACAGCCTGGGTGTCAAGCGCACCGCGGATGATCTTGTAACGAACACCCGGCAGGTCCTTCACACGGCCACCACGCACGAGCACGATCGAGTGCTCCTGCAGGTTGTGTCCCTCACCCGGAATGTAAGCGGTGACCTCGATGCCGGAGGTCAGACGCACACGCGCGACCTTACGGAGCGCCGAGTTCGGCTTCTTCGGGGTGGTCGTGAACACACGCGTGCAGACGCCGCGGCGCTGGGGCGAAGCCTCAAGCGCGGGCGTCTTCGTCTTCTCGACCTTGTCCTGCCGGCCCTTACGGACCAGCTGCTGGATCGTAGGCACTACTTCTCCGGTTTCTGTGTGCCGTGTAGTGAAGCTAACCTGGAACTTTGCCGACCCACGCGGTCGGGTGTGTCGGATCCGGCGGAGCTCCGCGCAAGCACGGAAACGCATGGATCGCGGTGGCTGATCCGGCTCTCATGCGGTTGATGGACACGCACAGGAGCCCAGGCACACCCCAGGCACAAGGTCTGAGCGTACCTACCGCATCCCATCCGGTCAAAACAAAGGCCCGCGCGGGACGACCCGGACATCGCCGCCGGTCATGTGCCACTTGGGCGAGGCCCTCGTGTGGCCGCTCCGACTCGCGCCTGTGGTAAAGGCGTGCTAAGCGGTGCCGGACCGAGCAACCTCCCCCGCGAACTAAACTGCCTCGGCATTCAGCGATGCAGCGAATTCAGCGATTCACCCCAAACGGCACGACCAACCACCAGGGAGCGGGACATTGCGGACGGTCACCACGGAGCCGACGGCCGCCGACAGCCCGGTCCACCCGTCGCCCCGCCGCCGGTCCCCGCGACCCGCCCCCCTGTACGGGCCCCTGCTGGCGTTCCTCGTCACCTCGGCCGCGTTCTGCGCGGCCTGGGCGGCCCGCGGCACCTTCCCCTTCGGCAACACCGGCCGGGCCCTCAACGACCAGGCCAACCAGTACGTGCCCTTCCACCGGGCGCTGTGGGACCTGGTCCACGGGCAGGCCGCCGGTGACGTGCTCTTCACCTGGCGCGGCGGCTTCGGCCAGCAGTTCCTGTCCGACTACTACACGTACCTCGGCAACCCGTTCTCCTGGCTGGCCGTCCTCGTCCCGCGCGCCCACGTCGACCTCGCCGTCTTCGCGGTCACCCCGGTCACGATGGGCGCCGCCGCCGCCGTCATGACGGTCTACCTCGGCAAACTGCACCCCGGCCCGTGGTGGCAGCGCGGGGTCCTCGGCGCCTGCTACGGCCTGTGCGGCTGGGCGCTCAGCGACGCCTCGTACATCCCCATGTGGCTGTGGGGCCTGGTCGCCCTCCCCCTCCTCGGCATCGCCGTCGAGTGGTGCCTGGAGGAGCGCCGCTGGCCGGGGGCGGCACTGTTCGTCGCGCTCGCCTGGTTCGGCAACTTCTACACCGCGATGATGGCGACGATGGCCGCCTGCGTCCTGCTCGGCATCCGCCTGGTCACCCGGGACATGACCGGCCGGCAGCGGCTCCGCGCCCTGTGGCGGGCCTCGAGCGCCGCCGCGACCGGCATCCTGCTCACCCTCCCGCTGCTGCTGCCGTCGTTCCTGTCCAGCGGCTCCGCGCAGCCCACCCAGGCCGGGGCCTTCGAGCCGGTGCGGATCGAGGTCTTCCTCGCCGGGATGCTCCCGGCCACCCACCTGTGGGGCGGCCGGCCGCGGCTGTACGTGGCCTCGCTGGGCCTGATCCTCGCCGGATCGTTCCTCTTCAACGCCGCCATCGCGAAGAAGACCCGCCTGGTGTGGGCCGCGGCGACGCTGCTCGTCGTCGCCTCGTTCCAGTTCCCTCCGACGCAGTACCTGTGGCACGGGCTGGCGGTGCCGAACGGCAATCCGTACCGCGAGGCCTTCGTCTTCAGCGGCATGGTCGTGATCCTGGCCTGGCTGGCGCTGGCCCACCGCCCGCGCCCGCTCCACCTGGCCCTGGCGGCCGCCCTGCTGGTCGCGGCCACCTTCGTACTGCGCCGCACCGACGACTTCGGCGGCTGGACCTGGCACGCGGTGCTGGTCGGCGGGGGCGTCTCGCTGCTCGCCCTGACCCTGCTGGCACTGGGCGCGAAGCACCGGGTGCTGATCCCCGTGGCCGCGGTCCTCATGGTCGGCGTGGTCTTCGCGGAGTCCACGGTGGCGGCCGCGGGCGCGGACGCCCGCCGGGCCCGCGAGCGCTGGGCGAAGCCGGTCGCCACTTCGAACCGCTCGATCAGCGCCCACTTCGACGCCGTCCGGCAGGTGGACGGCTGGCCCGCATACCGGACGGATTCGGGCGCGCCGCAGACCTCGTACAACGACGCCCTCGCCCTGCGGGCCGAGGGCCCGCAGTACTACAGCAGCTACCTCCCGGAGGCCACGTACCAGGCCCTGGAGCCCCTCGGATACGGCTTCAAGAACGACGGCCGCACCTTCTTCGGCGCCGACAACCCGGTGCTCGACGCCATCTTCGCGATCGGCGCCCGGGTCCACCCCGGCCCGGCGAAGGACACCTGGGCGGCCACCCGCTTCCCCGCCCCTCCGCTGGTGACGGTCCGCAGCGACGCCTACGCCTCCCCGAACCCGGCCGACAGCGTCTACGCCCGTCAGGAGAACGTCCTGGGCGCCACCGTCTACCAGGTCCCGCAGGTCACCCGGGGCGGCAGTGCCACGGAGCAGACGTACGCCGCCCAGTGCACCCCCGGCTCCGAGGCGTACTGGTTCTCCCCGGAGCTCTACGGCACCCTCGCCTTCGCCGGCACGTCCCGCCCCCTGGAGGACCGGATGACCGGGGTGGTCGAGCTGGGCAAGGTCCCCGCGGACGGCAGGGTCGTGGTGGCGGTGAACACCCGCACGAAGGACGCGACGGCGGGCGAGCACCCCGTCGGCTGCCTGAACCGCGCCGGCCTGGACGCGGCGATCGGCTCCCTCACGTCCACCGGCGCCACGAAGGTCACGGCGGGCGGCCACACCATCGAGGCCACCCTCCCGAAGGGCGCCACGGGCACGGCGGTCTTCGCGATGACCGACGTCCCCGGCTGGCAGTGCACGGCCGGCTCGCGCACGACCGCCCCGACCCCCTTCCACGGCCTGGTCTCCCTTCCCCTGCCCCCGGGCACGGACAAGGTCTCCTGCACCTTCACCCCGAAGGGCCTCACCCCGGGCCTGGCAGCCGCCGCCCTGGCCCTCCTGGCCCTCACGTCGGTCACGGTCACCGGCCTCCGCCGCCGCCGCGCCTGACGGCGTCCCGGGGCCCGGGGAACCCCCGGGCTCCCGGAGGCCCTGCCCCCGGGGGCTCCCCGGACAAGAAGAAGCCCCCCGCCGCTCCTCTCGGAGCAGCGGGGGGCTTCTTCTTACGAGCTCTTAGCCGTTGTACGGGCCGTAGTCGTAGTCCTCCAGCGGGACAGCCTGGCCGGAGCCGGTGCCGAAGGGCGAGTAGTCGATGTCGTCGTAGCCGACGGCCGAGTACATCGCGGCCTTCGCCTCCTCGGTGGGCTCGACCCGGATGTTGCGGTAGCGGGCGAGGCCCGTACCGGCCGGGATGAGCTTACCGATGATGACGTTCTCCTTGAGGCCGATGAGGCTGTCGGACTTGGCGTTGATCGCCGCATCCGTCAGGACTCGGGTCGTCTCCTGGAAGGAGGCGGCCGACAGCCAGGATTCCGTCGCCAGCGAGGCCTTGGTGATACCCATCAGCTGCGGACGGCCGGAGGCGGGGTGACCGCCCTCGGTGACCACACGACGGTTCTCGGTCTCGAAGCGCGAGCGCTCGACGAGCTCGCCCGGCAGGAGCTCCGCATCGCCGGACTCGATGATCGTCACGCGGCGGAGCATCTGCCGGATGATGATCTCGATGTGCTTGTCGTGGATCGACACGCCCTGCGAGTTGTAGACCTTCTGGACTTCGCCGACCAGGTGGACCTGGACCGCACGCTGGCCGAGGATGCGCAGCACGTCGTGCGGGTTGGTGGCACCCGCGGTGAGCTTCTGGCCCACCTCGACGTGGTCACCCTCGTGCACGATGACCTTGGCGCGCTTCGAGATCGGGAAGGCCGTCTCGTCGCTGCCGTCGTCCGGCGTGATGACGATCTTCTTCGTCTTCTCGGTCTCCTCGATCCGCACGCGGCCGGCGGCCTCGGAGATCGGGGCGACACCCTTCGGGGTACGGGCCTCGAAGAGCTCGACGACACGCGGCAGACCCTGCGTGATGTCGTCACCGGCCACACCACCGGTGTGGAAGGTACGCATCGTCAGCTGGGTACCGGGCTCACCGATGGACTGGGCGGCGATGATGCCGACCGCCTCACCGATGTCGACCAGCTTGCCGGTGGCGAGCGAGCGTCCGTAGCAGAAGGCACAGGTGCCGACCGCGGACTCACAGGTCAGGACCGAGCGGGTCTTGACCTCCTCGACGCCGTTGGCGACCAGGGCGTCGATCAGGACGTCACCGAGGTCGACGTTGGCCGGCGCGATGACCTTGCCGTCGATGACGACGTCCTCGGCCAGCATGCGGGCGTAGATCGAGGTCTCGACGTCGTCGGCCTTGCGCAGCACGCCGTCCTCGCCGCGAACGGCGATCTTCAGCTTCAGGCCGCGCTCGGTGCCGCAGTCCTCCTCGCGGATGATCACGTCCTGCGAGACGTCCACCAGACGACGGGTCAGGTAACCCGAGTCGGCGGTACGCAGGGCGGTGTCCGCCAGACCCTTACGGGCACCGTGCGTGGAGATGAAGTACTCCAGAACGGTGAGGCCCTCACGGAAGGACGCCTTGATCGGACGCGGGATGGTCTCGTTCTTCGCGTTCGACACCAGACCACGCATACCGGCGATCTGTCGCATCTGCATCATGTTTCCTCGGGCACCCGAGTCAACCATCATGAAGATGGGGTTCGTCTTGGGGAAGTTCGCGTTCATCGCCTCGGCAACCTCGTTGGTCGCCTTGGTCCAGATCGCGATGAGCTCCTGCGTGCGCTCGTCCTTGGTGATCAGACCGCGCTCGTACTGCTTCTGGACCTTCTCGTCCATCGCCTCGTAGCCCGCGACGATGGCCTTCTTGGCCTCGGGCACGACGACGTCGGAGATGGCCACGGTGACGCCCGAACGGGTCGCCCAGTGGAAGCCGGCCGCCTTCAGGTTGTCGAGCGTCGCCGCCACGATGACCTTGGGGTAGCGCTCCGCCAGGTCGTTGACGATCTCGGAGAGCTGCTTCTTGCCCACCGAGTAGTCGACGAACGGGTAGTCCTCGGGCAGCAGCTCGTTGAAGAGCGCGCGGCCCAGGGAGGTGCGCAGACGGAAGCTGTCGCCCGGCTGGAACTCCTGCTCGCCCTCTTCGGCGACCGGCGGCACCCAGCCACGCGGCGGGATGGTGCCCACCGGGAAGCGGATGTCGACGGACGACTGCAGCGCGAGCTCGCCGGCGTCGAACGCCATGATCGCCTCGGCCGTGGAGCCGAACGCGCGGCCCTCGCCCTTGGTGTCACGGAGCTCACCGTCGGTGGTCAGGAAGAACAGACCGAGGACCATGTCCTGGGTCGGCATCGTGACCGGACGGCCGTCGGCCGGCTTCAGGATGTTGTTCGAGGACAGCATCAGGATGCGGGCCTCGGCCTGCGCCTCCGCGGAGAGCGGCAGGTGCACGGCCATCTGGTCACCGTCGAAGTCCGCGTTGAACGCGGTGCAGACGAGCGGGTGGATCTGGATGGCCTTGCCTTCGACCAGCTGCGGCTCGAAGGCCTGGATGCCGAGGCGGTGCAGCGTGGGTGCACGGTTCAGCAGCACCGGGTGCTCGGCGATGACCTCTTCGAGCACGTCGTACACGACCGTGCGGCCGCGCTCGACCATGCGCTTCGCCGACTTGATGTTCTGCGCGTGGTTCAGGTCGACCAGGCGCTTCATCACGAACGGCTTGAAGAGCTCCAGCGCCATGGCCTTGGGCAGACCACACTGGTGCAGCTTCAGCTGCGGACCGACGACGATCACGGAACGCGCGGAGTAGTCCACGCGCTTGCCGAGGAGGTTCTGACGGAATCGACCCTGCTTGCCCTTGAGCATGTCGCTCAGGGACTTCAGCGGACGGTTACCGGGACCGGTCACCGGACGACCACGACGACCGTTGTCGAAGAGGGCGTCCACGGCCTCCTGAAGCATGCGCTTCTCGTTGTTCACGATGATCTCGGGGGCACCGAGGTCGAGGAGACGCTTCAGACGGTTGTTGCGGTTGATCACGCGGCGGTACAGGTCGTTCAGGTCGGAGGTCGCGAAGCGGCCACCGTCCAGCTGCACCATCGGACGCAGGTCCGGCGGGATGACCGGCACGCAGTCGAGCACCATGCCCTTGGGGCTGTTGCTGGTCTGCAGGAACGCGGAGACGACCTTGAGGCGCTTGAGCGCACGGGTCTTCTTCTGGCCCTTGCCGGTACGGATGATCTCGCGGAGGCGCTCGGCCTCCTCCTCGAGGTCGAAGGACTCCAGGCGCTTCTGCAGCGCCGCGGCACCCATCGAACCGTCGAAGTACGTACCGAAGCGGTCGCGCAGCTCGCGGTAGAGCAGCTCGTCGCCCTCGAGGTCCTGGACCTTGAGGTTCTTGAAGCGGTTCCACACCTCGTCGAGGCGGTCGATCTCGCGCTGGGCGCGGTCACGGAGCTGCTTCATCTCGCGCTCGGCGCCTTCGCGCACCTTGCGGCGCACGTCGGCCTTGGCGCCCTCGGCCTCGAGCTCGGCCAGGTCGGTCTCGAGCTTCTTGGCACGGCCTTCGAGGTCCGCGTCACGGCGGTTCTCGATCTGCTGGCGCTCGACGGAGACGTGGGCCTCCAGCGACGGCAGGTCGCGCTGACGGCGCTCGTCGTCGACGAACGTGATCATGTACGCGGCGAAGTAGATGACCTTCTCGAGGTCCTTCGGCGCGAGGTCCAGCAGGTAGCCAAGGCGCGACGGGACGCCCTTGAAGTACCAGATGTGGGTGACGGGAGCGGCAAGCTCGATGTGGCCCATCCGCTCACGACGCACCTTGGCGCGCGTGACCTCGACGCCACAGCGCTCACAGATGATGCCCTTGAAGCGGACACGCTTGTACTTGCCGCAGTAGCACTCCCAGTCCCGGGTAGGACCGAAGATCTTCTCGCAGAAGAGTCCGTCCTTCTCGGGCTTGAGGGTGCGGTAGTTGATGGTCTCCGGCTTCTTGACCTCGCCGTGCGACCAGGTTCGGATGTCGTCCGCGGTGGCAAGGCCGATCCGCAGCTCGTCGAAGAAGTTGACGTCGAGCACTGTGCGTCAATCCCTCTTTCGGGGTCGAGTCTCAATCATGGTCTGAACGGTCCCGGGGATGACGGGGGGCTCTTGAGCGAGCCCCCCGTCAGGCCCGTCAGACCTCTTCGACGCTGCTCGGCTCGCGCCGGGACAGGTCGATACCGAGCTCCTCCGCCGCGCGGAAGACGTCCTCGTCGGTGTCGCGCATCTCGATGGACATGCCGTCCGAGGACAGCACCTCCACGTTGAGGCAGAGCGACTGCATTTCCTTGATGAGCACCTTGAAGGACTCGGGAATGCCCGGCTCGGGGATGTTCTCGCCCTTGACGATGGCCTCGTAGACCTTCACGCGGCCGGTGACGTCGTCGGACTTGATGGTCAGCAGCTCCTGGAGGGCGTAAGCGGCGCCATAAGCCTCGAGCGCCCACACCTCCATCTCACCGAAGCGCTGGCCACCGAACTGCGCCTTACCACCCAGCGGCTGCTGCGTGATCATCGAGTACGGACCGGTCGACCGGGCGTGGAGCTTGTCGTCGACCAGGTGGTGGAGCTTGAGGATGTACATGTACCCGATGGAGATCGGGTCCGGGAACGGCTCGCCGGAGCGGCCGTCGAACAGGCGCGCCTTGCCGGACGGGAGGACCAGGCGGTCACCGTCGCGGTTCGGGATGGTGTGCTCGAACAGGCCGGCGAGCTCGTCCTCGCGGGCACCGTCGAACACCGGGGTGGCGACGTTGGTACCGGGCTCGACACGGTCGGCGCCGATGACCTTCAGACGCTCGGCCCAGTCCTCCGCGAGGCCGGAGACGTCCCAGCCGCGGCTGGCGAGCCAGCCGAGGTGGATCTCCAGGACCTGTCCCGGGTTCATTCGGGACGGGACACCCAGCGGGTTCAGGATGATGTCGACCGGGGTGCCGTCCTCGAGGAAGGGCATGTCCTCGATCGGAAGGATCTTGGAGATGACACCCTTGTTGCCGTGGCGGCCGGCGAGCTTGTCACCGTCGGTGATCTTGCGCTTCTGGGCGACGTAGACGCGGACCAGCTGGTTCACGCCCGGAGGAAGCTCGTCGCCCTCCTCGCGGTCGAAGACGCGGACACCGATGACCTTGCCGATCTCACCGTGAGGCACCTTGAGCGAGGTGTCGCGCACCTCGCGGGCCTTCTCACCGAAGATCGCGCGGAGCAGTCGCTCCTCCGGGGTCAGCTCGGTCTCACCCTTGGGCGTGACCTTGCCGACCAGGATGTCGCCGGCGACGACGTCCGCACCGATGCGGATGATGCCGCGCTCGTCGAGGTCGGCGAGGACCTCCTCGGAGACGTTCGGGATGTCCCGGGTGATCTCCTCGGGGCCCAGCTTGGTGTCACGGGCGTCGACCTCGTGCTCCTCGATGTGGATCGAGGAGAGGACGTCGTCCTGCACGAGGCGCTGCGACAGGATGATCGCGTCCTCGTAGTTGTGGCCTTCCCACGGCATGAACGCGACGAGCAGGTTCTTGCCGAGGGCCATTTCGCCCTCTTCGGTGGCCGGGCCGTCGGCGAGGACCTGGGCCTCGACGATCCGGTCGCCCTCGTTGACGATGACCTTCTGGTTGACCGAGGTGCCCTGGTTCGAGCGGGAGAACTTGGCGACGCGGTACGTGGTGTACGTGCCGTCGTCGTTGGCGACGGTGATGTAGTCGGCCGAGACCTCCTGGACGACACCGTCCTTCTCCGCCTTGATCGAGTCACCGGCGTCGACCGCACAGCGGTACTCCATGCCGGTGCCGACGAGCGGCGCCTCCGCCTTGATGAGCGGAACGGCCTGGCGCATCATGTTCGCGCCCATGAGGGCACGGTTGGCGTCGTCGTGCTCGAGGAAGGGGATCATCGCGGTCGCGACGGACACCATCTGGCGCGGCGAGACGTCCATGTAGTCGACGTCGCCGCCGGCGATGTAGTCGATCTCGCCACCACGACGGCGGACCAGGACGCGGTTCTCGGTGAAGCGCATCTCATCGTTCAGGGCGGCGTTCGCCTGGGCGATGACGAAGCGGTCTTCCTCGTCGGCCGTGAGGTAGTCGACCTCGTCGGTGACGACACCGTCGACGACCTTGCGGTACGGGGTCTCGATGAAACCGAACGGGTTGATCCGGCCGTAGGAGGCCAGCGAGCCGATCAGACCGATGTTCGGGCCTTCAGGCGTCTCGATCGGGCACATGCGGCCGTAGTGCGACGGGTGCACGTCACGGACCTCGAAGCCGGCCCGCTCGCGGGACAGACCACCCGGGCCGAGCGCGTTGAGACGACGCTTGTGCGTCAGACCCGACAGCGGGTTGTTCTGGTCCATGAACTGCGACAGCTGGCTGGTGCCGAAGAACTCCTTGATGGAGGCGACGACCGGCCGAATGTTGATCAGGGTCTGCGGCGTGATCGCCTCGACGTCCTGAGTCGTCATGCGCTCGCGGACGACGCGCTCCATACGAGCCAGACCCGTGCGGACCTGGTTCTGGATGAGCTCGCCGACGTTGCGGATACGACGGTTGCCGAAGTGGTCGATGTCGTCGGTCTCGACGACGATCTCCCGGCCCGACTCGCCGACCGTCTCGGTCTCGCCCGCGTGCAGCTTGACCAGGTACTTGATCGTCGCGATGACGTCGTCGGTGGTCAGCACACCGGCGTCGAGCGGCTCGTCGGCGCCGAGCTTCTTGTTCACCTTGTAGCGGCCGACCTTCGCGAGGTCGTAGCGCTTCGGGTTGAAGTAGAGGTTCTCGAGCAGCGTCTGAGCGGCCTCGCGGGTCGGCGGCTCGCCCGGGCGCAGCTTGCGGTAGATGTCGAGCAGCGCGTCGTCCTGGCCCTGGGTGTGGTCCTTCTCCAGGGTGGCGCGCATGGACTCGTACTCGCCGAACTCCTCGAGGATCTGCTCGGTGGTCCAGCCGAGAGCCTTCAGGAGGACGGTGACGGACTGCTTGCGCTTGCGGTCGATGCGGACACCGACCATGTCGCGCTTGTCGACCTCCATCTCCAGCCAGGCACCCCGGGACGGAATGATCTTGGCGGAGAAGATGTCCTTGTCGGACGTCTTGTCGATGGAGGAGTCGAAGTAGACACCGGGGGAACGGACGAGCTGCGACACCACGACACGCTCGGTGCCGTTGATGACGAAGGTGCCCTTGTTGGTCATGAGCGGGAAATCGCCCATGAAGACCGTCTGAGACTTGATCTCACCGGTCTCGTTGTTCGTGAACTCGGCCGTGACGAAGAGCGGCGCCGCGTACGTGAAGTCGCGCTCCTTGCACTCGTCGACGGAGTTCTTCGCCGGCTCGAACCGGTGGTCGCGGAACGTCAGCGACATCGAACCGGAGAAGTCCTCGATCGGCGAGATCTCCTCGAAGATCTCTTCCAGACCGGACTTGGTGGGGACGTCCTGTCCACTCTCGAGCGCCGACTCGACGCGAGACTTCCAGGCTGCATTGCCGAGCAGCCAGTCAAAGCTCTCGGTTTGCAGCGCCAGGAGGTTCGGAACCTCGAGGGGCTCCTTGATCTTTGCAAAGGAGATGCGCAGCGGGGCGGTGCTGGCACCGGTGTTCGTATTGGTCGAGGCGTTGCGCGAGGCGGCCAAGAGGGGGTCCTTCCGAGGGCTCGGACTCACTACGCGCGTACCGGTCCCAGCTGACACAGAAGACGGCCCGCCTGATCTGGCCGATAAGGCCTGGTCAGGGCGTATCAATCAAGTGTGCTCGAGCGTGGGCATGCCCCTGGCGACGGGCAGGGGGCAGCTAACAGGCAGCGCAAAGGGTCAGTGTAGCCACTTGGCTCACTGATGTCCAGACCAGGTTTCCGGAAACCGGCAACAGGCCTTCCCCATGTCGTCTAAACCAACCCTGCAACCCTGCAACCCTGCGTCCAACATTGCGGCTCGTACTACAGAGCGCGTATCAGTACTGCCCTCTTCGTAGCCGATCCATGCCTCGGATCTCGGATCCGTGTCCCGGATCCCGGATCGGGTGGACCGATCCCGCAACGGGTCTGAGAATTGCGCGCCGCGTGCCGTTCGTCAAGGCCCCCTGCTCCGTGCGGATCATCTCGGGACCCGACCGCGGGGCAACGATGATCACCCTACTCCCCAACGAGACCAGGGCAAGTCAGGCACTGCGGATACGCCGAAGGGCGACCACCCTTACGGGTGATCGCCCTTGGCTGGGGCCTCAGGAGGCCCCAGAGGTGTTACTTGACCTCGACGGCCGCACCGGCAGCCTTGAGGGACTCGGCAGCCTTCTCGGCGGCCTCCTTGTTGACCTTCTCGAGGACCGGCTTCGGGGTGCCGTCGACGAGGTCCTTGGCCTCCTTCAGGCCCAGGGAGGTCAGCTCACGCACGACCTTGATGACCTGGATCTTCTTGTCGCCCGCACCGGTGAGGATGACGTCGAACTCGTCCTTCTCCTCCTCGGCCTCGGCGGCGGGGCCGACACCGGCGGGGCCGGCAACGGCGACGGCCGCGGCGGCGGTGACGTCGAACTTCTCCTCGAAGGCCTTCACGAACTCGGAGAGCTCGATGAGGGTCATCTCCTCGAACTGGGCGAGGAGGTCGTCCTGAGAGAGCTTCGCCATGATGGGCGATCCTTCCACTAAATCGGCAGGTGCCGGATGTATATAGAGGCGGGCGTAACGGCCCGCTACGACCCACGCACTAGGCGGCGTGGATCAGTGCGCGAGCCGAATTACTCGGCACCGCCCTGCTCGGCGAGCTTGACGCGAAGCGCTTCCGCAGTGCGGACGAACTTCGACGGCAGCGCCTGGAAGAGCGAGGCAGCCTGAGACTGCTTGCCCTTGAACGCGCCGGCCAGCTTGCTGAGCAGAACCTCGCGGGACTCGAGGTCCGCAAGCTTCTTGATCTCATCGGCGGTGAGCGCCTTACCATCAAGGACACCCGCCTTGATGATGAGGTTCGGGTTGTCCTTGGCGAAGTCACGCAGGCTCTTCGCCGACTCCACCGGGTCACCGGTGATGAAGGCGACCGCGGTCGGACCAGCGAAGTGCTCGTCCAGCGCGGTGATCCCGGCCTGGTTGGCCGCAATCTTGGTCAGCGTGTTCTTCACCACGGCGTACTGGGCGTTCTCACCAAGGGAGCGACGCAGCGTCTTGAGCTGCGCGACGGTGAGACCCCGGTACTCGGTCAGCACGGCGGCGTTCGAGCTCTGGAACGCGTCCTTGAGCTCGGCTACCGATGCAGCCTTGTTGGGCGTCGGCATGGTGCGTTCGCCTCCTTCCGGGTGATGAGGACCGCTCAGAAGGGGCTGAAATAAGAAACGCCCCGGCGCAGGCGCCAGGGCGTGGCTCAACCGGAACGAATTCCGGGAACCTTCCACAGTCACCTACGCGGGTCGTCCGCAGTCAGCGGATCCTTCGGCCACCGAACCCTTGCGGGCACGGCAACGACCAGCGGTCTTTGGCTTCTCGTGAAGAGTACGTGACCCTGCGCCGGTCAGGCAAATCGGTCAGCGCCCGAGGCCTGCGGTCCCGGCCCGGCAGCACCGCCAGGCCCTCGACGGGCCGTTCCGGGGGCCACAAGCGGTCCCGCGCCGCCCGAGGCCGCCGAGGGGCGTCCGGAAGCAAGAAAACGGGCCCCTCGCCGCCCTGTGAGGGGGCGAGGGGCCCGTTTCAGCCACTCAGGTGAGCCGGAGGCTCAGCGTGGGGCTCAGACAGCGGCCGGGTCTTCCTCGACGAGGAGGTTCCGGGTGCGGTTCGAGTCCAGCTGGATGCCGGGGCCCATCGTGGTGCTCAGGGCGGCCTTCTTGACGTAGCGGCCCTTGGCGGCGGACGGCTTCAGACGAAGGATCTCGTCCAGGGCCGCGCCGTAGTTCTCGACCAGCTGCTCATCGGTGAAGGAGACCTTGCCGATGATGAAGTGCAGGTTCGAGTGCTTGTCGACACGGAACTCGATCTTGCCACCCTTGATCTCGGTGACAGCCTTGGCAACGTCCATGGTGACGGTGCCGGTCTTCGGGTTCGGCATCAGGCCACGCGGACCGAGCACGCGGCCGAGGCGGCCGACCTTGCCCATGAGGTCCGGGGTGGCGACAACCGCGTCGAACTCGTTCAGGCGGTTGCCCTTGGCGATCTCGTTGATCAGCTCGTCGTCGCCGACGATGTCGGCGCCGGCGGCTTCCGCGGCCGCAGCACGGTCACCGGTCGCGAAGACCAGGACCCGGGCGGTCTTACCGGTGCCGTGCGGGAGGTTCACGGTGCCACGGACCATCTGGTCGGCCTTGCGCGGGTCGACACCCAGGCGGAAGGCGACCTCGACGGTGGCGTCGAACTTGGTCGTGGAGGTCTCCTTGGCGAGACGGACGGCCTCGAGCGGGGCGTACAGCTTCTCCCGGTCGACCTTGGCGTCCGCAGCGCGGAGAGTCTTGCTGCGCTTCACTTCTGCTCCTGTATTTCGGCTTCAGGCATGGAGTCGTGGTGCGGACCAGCGCTTGGTCCTACCACTGGTGGTGCTGGGGTGGCTGGATCAGCCTTCGACCGTGACGCCCATCGAGCGCGCGGTGCCGGCGATGATCTTCATCGCGGCATCGACGTCGTTGGCGTTCAGGTCGGGCATCTTCAGCTCGGCGATCTCGCGGACCTGGGCGCCGGTGAGCTTGGCGACCTTGGTCTTGTGCGGCTCGCCGGAGCCCTTCTCGATGCCCGCGGCCTTCAGGATCAGGCGCGCGGCCGGCGGAGTCTTGGTGATGAAGGTGAAGGTGCGGTCCTCGTAGACCGTGATCTCCACCGGCACGACCATGCCACGCTGCGACTCGGTCGCGGCGTTGTAGGCCTTGCAGAACTCCATGATGTTGACGCCGTGCTGACCGAGCGCGGGGCCGACCGGCGGAGCCGGGTTGGCCGCACCGGCCTTGATCTGGAGCTTGATAAGCCCCGTGACCTTCTTCTTCTTGGGAGGCATTGCTCTCTCCGGGTCCTAGTGAGAGTTTTTCGCCGCCGATCCGGTCATCCGGATGGAGGCATACCGCACCACGATAACGGGTATCGGAGCGGGGCTAAAAACCGAGCAGGTCAGACCGCCCTTTGCGGGGCGATCTGACCTGTCCGGAAGCTTGCTTCAGAAGATCAGTTCAGTTCTTCTGGATCTGGTCGAAGCTGAGCTCGACCGGAGTCTCGCGACCGAAGATCTCGACGAGGCCCTTGACCTTCTTCGAGTCGGGGTTGATCTCGTTGATGGTCGCCTGCAGCGTCGCGAACGGGCCGTCGGTGACGGTGACCGAGTCGCCGACCTCGAAGTCCAGGACCTCGATGGTGCGCTTGACGGCGGGCGCGGGCAGGCCGGCCTCTTCCGCAGCGGCCTTGGCGGCCTTCTCCTGCGCCTCCGGGGCGAGCATCTTGACGATCTCGTCCAGCGTCAGCGGGTACGGGTCGTACGCATTGCCGACGAAGCCGGTGACACCGGGGGTGTTGCGGACGACGCCCCAGGACTCGTTCGTCAGATCCATGCGGACGAGAACGTAGCCGGGCAGCTTGTTCTGCCGGACGTTCTTGCGCTCGCCGTTCTTGATCTGGACGATCTCTTCCTCGGGCACCTCGGCCTGGTAGATGAACTCCTCGACGTTCAGCGAGACGGCACGCTGCTCCAGGTTGGCCTTCACGCGCTTCTCGTAGCCGGCGTAGGTGTGGATCACGTACCACTCGCCGGGCAGGAGGCGCAGCTCCTCGCGCAGGGCCTGGATGGGGTCGACGGGCTCGGCGGGCTCGGCCTCGGCCTCGTCTGCGGCCTCGACCTCGTCGACTGCCTCGGTCTCGTCGACCGCCTCGGTCTCCTCGGCAGCCTCTTCGCCCTCGTCGGCAGCCTCTTCGACCTCGGCGTCGTCCTCGGACTCGGCGTCGACCTCGTCCTCGATGTGCAGCGCGGCCTCTTCGGCGGCGACACCGGCCTCGGCGTCGGCGAGCTCTACCTCGTCGGGGTCCACAGCGTCTGCCGCCTCGACGATGTCGAGCGCGTCCTCGACGGACTCGACGGAGTCGGGGCTCGCGTTCAGGTTCGGGTCAGACACGGTGGCTGCTTCTTCCTGGATACAAAAGGTGGTCGAACATGCGAAAACGGGCGGCACCCATCAAGGCGCCGCCCTCCGCGGGGATCAGCCGAAGACGAACTTGATGGCTTCCTGGAACCCATAGTCAATCACGGTCACCAGACCGATCATGATGACGACGAAGACAATCACCACGGTGGTGTACGTCGTGAGCTGATTGCGCGTCGGCCAGACGACCTTGCGGAGCTCCGCGACGATCTGGCGGTAGAACAGTGCAAGCCGGCCCAGAGGACCCTTCTTCCCGCGCTTGCCGCCCTTTCGGGCCTTCTTCTCGCGGGTGTCGTCCTCGGCGTCAGGCATGTCGATGGAGCCCAGGGCGTCCGTCACGTCTCTCACCTGAATCCGGGTCGTGGCCGTAGCCGCGCCCGGTTGCGCCGCACGGCGTTGCATCGAAGTACGTACCTGCGCACACATCCGAGAAGGAGTGTGGAGCAGGGCCGGAGGGACTCGAACCCCCAACCGCTGGTTTTGGAGACCAGTGCTCTACCAATTGAGCTACGACCCTTTGCGTCCCCCAACCTACCGCATCCAGACGAGTGCACGGAGTGCTCGCGCTCTGGAGTGATCGGCGGGGTCCAACGACAGGTGAGTGTACGTGGTCCGGGCCCTGACGTCGAACAGAGCACATTTCCGGCTGCTCCGTCCGATGACTGAAACGGTGTGCGGCGCCTCTGGGGCGTCTGGGACGATTGGCCGCATGACCTCTGCAACGCCTTCCTCCGAGCGCCGGGTGTCCGCCCGTATCGGCGCCATTTCCGAGTCCGCCACCCTCGCCGTGGACGCCAAGGCCAAGGCCCTCAAGGCCGCCGGGCGCCCGGTCATCGGCTTCGGTGCGGGCGAGCCCGACTTCCCGACCCCGGACTACATCGTCGAGGCGGCGGTCGAGGCCTGCCGCAACCCGAAGTACCACCGCTACACGCCGGCCGGGGGCCTGCCCGAGCTGAAGACCGCGATCGCCGCGAAGACGCTGCGCGACTCCGGCTACGAGGTCGACGCGTCGCAGGTCCTGGTGACCAACGGCGGCAAGCAGGCGATCTACGAGGCGTTCGCCGCCGTCCTGGACCCGGGTGACGAGGTCATCGTCCCGGCTCCGTACTGGACCACCTACCCCGAGTCGATCCGCCTCGCCGGCGGTGTCCCGGTCGAGGTCGTCGCCGACGAGACCACCGGCTACCGCGTGTCCGTCGAGCAGCTCGAGGCCGCCCGCACCGAGCGCACCAAGGTCGTCCTGTTCGTCTCCCCGTCGAACCCGACCGGCGCGGTCTACAGCGAGGCCGACGCCCGCGCTATCGGCGAGTGGGCCGCCGAGCACGGCCTGTGGGTCCTCACGGACGAGATCTACGAGCACCTCGTCTACGGCGACGCGAAGTTCACCTCGCTGCCCGTGCTGGTCCCGGCCCTGCGCGACAAGTGCATCGTCGTCAACGGCGTCGCCAAGACGTACGCGATGACCGGCTGGCGCGTGGGCTGGGTCATCGCCCCGCAGGACGTCATCAAGGCCGCGACCAACCTGCAGTCGCACGCCACGTCCAACGTCTCCAACGTGGCCCAGGTCGCCGCGCTGGCCGCCGTCTCGGGTGACCTGGAAGCGGTCGCCGAGATGCGCAAGGCCTTCGACCGCCGCCGCCAGACGATGGTCAAGATGCTGAACGAGATCGACGGCGTCCTCTGCCCGACCCCCGAGGGCGCGTTCTACGCGTACCCGTCGGTCAAGGCGCTCCTCGGCAAGGAGATCCGCGGCAAGCGCCCGCAGACCTCCGTCGAGCTGGCGGCCCTGATCCTGGACGAGGCCGAGGTCGCGGTCGTCCCGGGCGAAGCCTTCGGCACCCCGGGCTACCTGCGCCTGTCGTACGCCCTGGGCGACGCGGACCTGGTCGAGGGCGTGTCCCGCATCCAGAAGCTCCTCGCCGAGGCCAAGGCCTAGGCCTAGGCCTCCGGCGGTACGCGGCCCGGTCCGAGCGGCGGTTCCCCCACGGGGAGCCGCCGCTCAGGCACATCGGGGCCGAGCCGTGGAGCCGCACCGCCGTTCGCGGCACCGGTGCGGACCGAGCCCGGCCTTCCAGCCCCGCCGGCGTTTGAGGCGCGGGTCGGGGCGGCGCCCGGGCAGGCCCCGCGCAGCGGCCCCGCCACCGCCTCTCGTCTCGCGGCTCCAGCCTCGTGCAGATGTTCGAGCAAGCCCCCGATCGGTAAATCCCCCTCCCGCCGAGCGCAGCGGTACGGCAGGATCACCGGATGGAGCACGTACGCGATCTCACGCTTCTGCCGAAAGCCCACCTCCACCTGCACTTCACGGGGTCGATGCGCCCGTCGACCCTCCTGGAGCTCGCCGACAAGTACGGCGTCCGCCTCCCCGACGCCCTCACCGGCGGCGAGCCGCCAAAGCTCCGCGCCACCGACGAGCGCGGCTGGTTCCGCTTCCAGCGCCTCTACGACGCCGCCCGCTCCTGCCTGCGCGAGCCCGAGGACATCCGGCGCCTCGTCCGCGAGGCCGCCGAGGAGGACGTACGGGACGGCAGCGGCTGGCTGGAGATCCAGGTGGATCCCACCTCCTACGCCCCCCTGCTCGGCGGCATGATCCCGGCCGTCGAGATCATCCTGGACGCCGTCGACACGGCGTCCCGCGAGACCGGGCTCGGCATGCGGGTCCTCATCGCGGCCAACCGGATGAAGCACCCCCTCGACGCCCGTACCCTCGCCCGCCTCGCCGTCCGCTACGCCGACCGCGGCATCGTCGGCTTCGGGCTCTCCAACGACGAGCGCCGCGGCATGGCCCGCGACTTCGACCGGGCCTTCGCCATCGCCCGCGAGGGCGGCCTGCTCGCGGCCCCGCACGGCGGCGAGCTCACCGGACCCGCCTCCGTCCGGGACTGCCTGGACGATCTGCACGCCTCCCGCATCGGCCACGGCGTACGGGCGGCCGAGGACCCGCGCCTGCTGAAGCGGCTCGCGGACCGGCAGATCACCTGCGAGGTCTGCCCGGCGTCGAACGTCGCCCTCGGGGTCTACGAGCGGCCCGAGGACGTCCCGCTGCGCACCCTCTTCGAGGCCGGGGTACCGATGGCGCTGGGCGCGGACGACCCGCTGCTGTTCGGATCCCGGCTGGCGGCGCAGTACGAGATCGCCCGCCGCCACCACGCCTTCACGGACGCGGAGCTCGCCGAGCTGGCCCGGCAGTCGGTGCGCGGTTCGGCGGCGCCGGAGGACGTACAGGACAAGCTGCTGGCCGGGATCGACCACTGGCTGGCCACCTGAAGCTCACCGCGTGAGCCGCAGGTCGCCCTCCCAGCAGTCGGCCCGTACCCGGTCGCCGTCGGGGAAGCCGATCTCCAGCTGCGTGCGCCCGGTCTCCGGCGCCGCGAACTCGGCCACGGTCGCCACCGTGTCCCCGAGGTGCCGCAGGAAGGGGTGGTCGCCGAGGTCCTCGCCGACCTCGATCCGGCCCCATTCCCCCATGTCGTACGGCTCGTGGGGCGTCGCGGACTCGACGATGAGGCAGCGGTCGGACCCGGTGCTGATCCTGGTGGACTCGCCCTCGCTGTCGATCAGCCAGACGTCGAGCGGCGCCTCGGAGCGTTCGCCCTCGTAGACGTGCCAGGACGCGACGATCCTGCTGATCGTGCGTCCCACCAGGCGGGTGGGGTCCGTACCGGCCCCGTGCAGTGGACAGAGCATGGCGGCCGGGACTCCTCAGATGCTGACGCCGACCGTCACCGGCTCGTTGACCAGGGTGACGCCGAAGGCCGCGTGGACACCCGCGACGACCTCGCGGGCCAGGGCGAGGAGGTCCTCGGTGGTGGCCTCGCCGCGGTTGGTCAGCGCCAGGGTGTGCTTGGTGGAGATCCGGGCGGGGCCGGTGCCGTAGCCCTTGGTGAAACCGGCCTTGTCGATCAGCCAGGCCGCGCTGGTCTTCGTACGGCCGTCGCCGGCGGGGTACGCGGGCGGGGTGGTCTCGGCGCCGAGCCGGTCCTGGACTCGGGCGAGGAAGGCGGCGTACGCCTCGTCGCTCAGGATCGGGTTGTGGAAGAAGGAGCCGGCGGACCACGTGTCGTGGTCGGCGGGATCGAGGACCATGCCCTTGCCGGCGCGCAGGCGCAGCACGGTCTCGCGGGCCTGCGTGGCCGGGACCCGGTCGCCGGCCTGGACGCCGAGGGCGCGGGCGGTCTCGGGGTACTTGATCGGCGCGGACAGGCCGCCCGCGTCCTCCAGGGCGAAGCGGACGCGGAGGACGACGTACCGGTCGGGCTGGTGCTTGAAGAGGCTGTCGCGGTACGAGAAGGCGCACTCGGCGGCGGTCAGCGTGACCGTCTCGCGCCGGTTGCGGTCGTAGGCGACGACCTCGGTGATGGTGTCGCAGACCTCCTGGCCGTACGCCCCGACGTTCTGGATCGGGGTGGCGCCGGCGGAGCCGGGGATTCCGGCGAGGCACTCGATGCCGGCCAGGCCCGCCTCGACGGTACGGGCGACGGCGTCGCTCCAGTTCTCGCCGGCGGCGAGCTCCAGGGTGGTGGTCTCTCCCGCGGCCTCCGGCGTCGTGGACCCCAGATGGAAGCCGGTGGTCGCGATGCGCAGGGCGGTGCCCTCGAAACCGCGGTCGCCGATGACCAGGTTGCTGCCACCGCCGATGACGAGGAGCGGGGTGCCGCTCTCGTCCGCGGCGCGGACGGCGTCGACCACCTCGGCGTCGGTGGTCGCGGTGACCAGACGGGTGGCGGGGCCACCGAGGCGGAAGGTGGTCAGGGGGGCGAGGGGGGCGTCGTGGAGTTCCTGCACGTGGACAAGAGTACGGTCCGTACCCCTCGCATCCCTGCGGGGCCACGGACCGTACGTCACGAGCGGGCCTCCTGTCCGCCTTCGGCCAGCCGGTGCTCGGCCTCGGCCCAGGTGACCGGGAGCGCGGAGGACGGTGCGGTCCAGAAGGTGAAGGCCGACTCCCGCATGAACGCGGCGGCGGCGCGGGAGCTGGACCGGTGCGGCTCGCTGCGGGCGAAGCGGTAGAGCGCGTCGCGGTCCTCCCAGGCGGAGAGGGTCAGGAAGGTCCGGCTGAAGACCCGGGCCCGGAGGGCGACGCCGTGGGCGCCGGGGGCGGAACGGATCTGGCGGATGATGCCCGGCGACTTGAGGAAGAACCGGAAGGCGCCGGCGAGGGTCTCGGTCTCGAAGCGGGAGGCCATGACGTAGACCTCGGTGTCGGGAGCGGGTGGGGTGGGCGTGGACCAGGGGATGTCGGGCATGACGTGCACTCCTTCCGTTGCCGTCCGGTGCCGGTCAGCGCGTGGCGGGGACCTTGTCGGCGAGGACGGGGGCGGGGGCTGCGGGGGCGGGCGTGGAGCTCTGGGCGGCGCGCTTGCCCGGGACCAGGAGGGCGAAGGCGGCTGCCACGGCCACCGCGACGGCGCCGATCCACAGCGCGGGCACCGTCCCGTCGGTGAAGGCCTGCGGGGACTCGTAGCCGCCCTGGGCGGAGAAGACCGAGGCCAGGACCGCGACACCGAGGGCGCCACCGACCTCGCGCAGGGCGTTGTTGGCACCGGAGGCCTTGCCCTGGTCGGCGGGGGCCACCGTGGACATCAGGATGTTGGAGGCGGGGGCGAAGAACAGGCCCATGCCGATGCCGCTGAGGATCAGCGCCGGGAGCTGGGCGGCGTACGAGACGTCGGTGCTCAGGATCGTCGCGAACCAGCCGAGGCCGAGGGCCTGCAGGGCGAGCCCGGTGGCGACGACGGGGCGGCCGCCGATCCGGTCGGAGAGGATGCCCGCGATCGGGGCGGCGATCATCGGCATGGCGGTCCACGGGAGCATGCGCACTCCGGCCTGGGTGGGCGAGTAGCCGGCGACGCCCTGCAGGAACTGGCTGAGCAGGAAGATCGAGCCGAACATGCCCAGGTACATCAGCAGGCTGGCCGCGTTGATCCCGAGGAAGCCGCGGCCCAGGAAGAGGCGCATGGGCAGCATCGGGTTCGCGTGGCGGAAGCCGTGGACGACGAATCCGCCGACGAGCGCGGTGCCGGCGATCAGGCCGGTGAGCACGGGGGCGCTGGTCCAGCCGTGGGCGTTGGCGTTGACGAGGCCGTAGACGATGCCGAAGAGGCCACCGCTGATGAGGAGCGTGCCCGGGACGTCGAGACGGGCGTTCGGGGCGGTGGACTCGGCCAGCTTGAGGCGGGCGAGCGGGATGAGGGCCAGTCCGATCGGGACGTTCAGCCAGAAGATCCACTGCCAGGAGATGTGCTCGGTGAGGGTGCCGCCGATGAGCGGGCCGCTGGCGACGGCGAGGCCGCCGACGGCGCCGAAGATGCCGAGGGCCATGCCGCGGCGGGCGGGCGGAACGGCGGCGGTGAGCAGGGTGAGGGTGAGCGGCATCATGATCGCGGCGCCGACGCCCTGGACGGCGCGGGCGGCGATGAGCTCGTCGATGCCGGGCGAGAGGGCGGCGACGGCCGAGGCGCCGGTGAATATCGCGAGGCCGGACATGAAGAGCCGGCGCCGGCCGAAGCGGTCACCGAGGGCCGCGCCGAACATGAGGAGGACGGCGAAGGTGAGCGTGTACGCGTTCACCGTCCACTCCAGGTCTTCCAGCGCACCGCCGAGGTCCTTGCGGATGGCGGGGAGGGCGGTGGTGACGACGAGGTTGTCGAGGGCGGCCATGAAGCCGGCCACGGAGGTGAGGACGAGGGCCCAGACGGCGGGGCCGCGGAGGGCCGTGTCGTGGGTGCCTTGCGTGCCGTTCACGATTTCCCCCTGAGGGTGAGGACCGAACCGTTAGTTATTGCTGACTAACTTTCACGCGCATGAGTACGTGCCGTGTTGACGCGCGGGGTGGGCGGGCCGGACCGGGGCTCACTCCCCCGGCTGGTCCGGGCCCTTCACGCGGGCGGAGGGATACAGCGCCTCCCAGACCCGGTGCCCGGGCGGGAAGCCCATCGCGGCCAGGGTGTTGATCAGCATCCCGTAGGCCATGAAGGTCGTGGTCTCGTTCACGTCGCCGCCGAGCGGCACGTGGACGGTGTCCCAGAGGTCCATCCAGCCCTTACGGACGAGCTCACCGAGCTGGTGGTCGCCGGCCGCCTCTGCGGCGGCGACGGTGACGTACATCTGGAGCTGCATCTGGAGCTTGTCCGGATCCTCGGCGATGAGCCGGACGTACGCGCCGGCCATGGCCTGCGTGGCCTCTTCACCCTCGAGCCCCTCGGCGGCGGCCGCGAACACCTCACGGGTGTCCCGCAGGCACCGCTCGGCGGCGGCGAGGAAAATGGCCGGCTTGTTGGGGAAGAGCCGGAAGAGGTACGGCTGCGAGACGCCGACGCGCTTGGCGATCGCCTCGGTGGAGGTTCCGTAGTAGCCGCCCCGGGCGAACTCGTGCATCGCCGCCCGGATGACGCTCTCGCGCCGCTCGTCCGCACTCATCCTTGCCATGATTCGAAGTTAGTACTCAATCACTAACTTAGTCAACCCCGAGACGGCCGCCGGATCCGGCCCCGGCGGCGTTCGCTGTGCTGGGGCCCCCCAGCGCAGCGAGGGGGAGGGACCGGGGGCAGAGCCCCCGGCAACGGTGCCGCAGCCGCAAAGGCGCAGGCGGCGGCACCGGGTCCGGGCGGGGCCGGGCCGGGGGTCAGGCCAGGGTGACCAGGGCTCGGGGGTCAGGCCAGGGTGACCAGGGCTCGGGACATGCCCAGGACCTTCTGGCCCGCGCTCATCGCCGTCAGGTCGACCCGTACGCGGTTGTCGTCCAGCTTCGCCGCAACCTTGGCCGTGACCTCGATCACGGCACCCGCGTCATCGTTCGGGACCACCACCGGCTTCGTGAACCGCACGCCGTACTCGACGACCGCCCCCGGGTCGCCGACCCAGTCGGTGACCACGCGGATCGCCTCGGCCATCGTGAACATGCCGTGCGCGATCACGTCCGGCAGTCCGACCTCCTTGGCGAACTTCTCGTTCCAGTGGATCGGGTTGAAGTCGCCCGAGGCACCCGCGTACTTCACGAGCGTGGCCCGCGTCACGGGGAAGGACGCCGCCGGCAGCTCGGTGCCGACCTCGACGTCGGCGTACTTGATCTGCGCAGTCATCTCAGGCCTCCTCGGGGGCGCGGGAGACGAGCTTCGTCCACGCCGTCACCACGTGCTCGCCGGTCTCGTCGTGGACCTCGCCGCGGATGTCGATGATGTCGTTGCCCGCCATCGACTTCACCGCCTCGATCGTGGAGGTCACCGTGAGCCGGTCACCCGCACGCACGGGGCGCGCGTACGCGAACTTCTGGTCGCCGTGCACGACGCGGCTGTAGTCCAGACCCAGCTGCGGGTCCTCCACGACCTGGCCGGCCGCCGCGAACGTGATCGCAAACACAAAAGTCGGCGGAGCGATCACGTCCTGGTGGCCGAACGCCTTGGCCGCTTCGGGGTCGGTGTAGACGGGATTCGCGTCACCCACCGCAACCGCGAATTCGCGGATCTTCTCCCGGCCGACCTCGTACGGATCGGTGGGCGGGTAGCTACGCCCCACGAAGGACTGGTCGAGCGCCATGGCTCCCTACCTCCTGTTGAAAAAGACGGTCACGGAAATGATCACGGAAACGACACGAGGCCGCCCCCCGATGAAGGGGACGACCTCATGACGGTGCCTGTTATTCGAGACTTCGCTAGGGTCAGCGGGTCTCGCGGTGCGCGGTGTGCGAGTTGCAGCGCGGGCAGTGCTTCTTCATCTCAAGACGGTCCGGGTTGTTACGCCGGTTCTTCTTGGTGATGTAGTTCCGCTCCTTGCACTCCACGCAGGCCAGCGTGATCTTCGGGCGGACGTCGGTGGCAGCCACGTGAGTGCTCCTTGACGGACTATGGGACGGATGAACGCATAAAAGAGTAGCCGATCGGGAGACCGACCCCGCAATCGGCTACTGTGGGTAGCGGCGACCGGACTTGAACCGGTGACACAGCGATTATGAGCCGCTTGCTCTACCGACTGAGCTACGCCGCTTTGATGTGATCAGCTCCCCACCCGAGGGTGGGGAACCTCTCTCACCAGAGCCCCAATGCGGAATCGAACCGCAGACCTTCTCCTTACCATGGAGACGCTCTACCGACTGAGCTATTGGGGCGAGCGATGAAGACATTACACGGTTGCCTGCCCATCGCCCAAATCCTTTGCGGGGACTGGCCTCCGAGGCGGCGGGCCAGGCTTTCCCGATCAGCCCCCAGGCAGTCCCGGAGCCCTTTTCGGGGCAGATTGTGTCCGGGCTCACAAACCCGTCGCCCTCGGCGGCACGTCGAGCGCACACGAAGCGGCCCGTTGGACGCGGCCAGTTCGGGGAGGCGCGCTCGGCTCGGCCCGCTCGGGGAGGCGCGCTCCGGCTCGGCACGCCCGGGGAGGCCCGCGCGGGGAGGCGCGCTCCGGCTCGGCACGCCCGGGGAGGCCCGCGCGGGGAGGCCCGCTCGGCTCGGCACGCCCGGGGAGTCACGCCCGGGGAGCCCCGCTCGGCTCGGCACGCTCGGGGAGTCACGCCCGGAGAGTCACGCCCGAAGCAGCCCCCACGCGGCCACGCACCCGGGGCGCGTGGGGCAGAAGTCACCCACCACCCGGGGCACCTGAAGCACACGAAGCCCGACGGGCCGCCCGCGGCCGCCGGGACGCGCAGGCGGGCGCCACGGCGCGTGGGCACCACACCGGTACGACTATTGCGCTCCTCCGTGAAGCGGAGAGCCCTGCGCCCTAGGCTCTGAGCACGCTGCGTGATCTTGGGCCGCAGGCCGCGGCCACCCGGCCCAGGAACCGCCCGAGCCACCGCAGGAGCGCGATGTCCGACAGCCAGCCGCAGCAGCCGTCCTCCTCCCCGCGCAAGGGCCGCGGCGAGGACGACGGCCACGGGTCGCAGCGCCCGGCGGGCCATGGGAACGCGGCCGCCGCCGAGTCCACCACCCTCCTGCTCACCGGGGCCCGCCTCACGGACGGCCGTACGGTCGACGTCCGGCTCGGCGGCGGCCGGATCCAGGCCGTCGGCACCGCGGGCAGCCTCCCCGCTCCCGCCCTCTCCCGGGTGGACCTCGGCGGCTATCTGCTGCTCCCCGCCCCCGCCGAGCCGCACGCCCACGGGGACACCGCCCTGACCGCCGACGGCGAGGGGCCCGTCTCGTACACCCCCGACGAGGTGCAGCGCCGGGCCACCGAGGCCGCCCTGCTCCAGCTCGGGCACGGCGCCACGGCCGTGCGCTCCCACGTCCGGATCGGCGACGTGCACGGCCTCGGCCCCATGGAGGCCGTGCTCCAGGCCCGCCGCTCGCTGCGCGGGCTCACCGACCTGACCACCGTCGCCGTGCCCCGCCTCCTCACCGGGGTCGCCGGCGCCGACGGGTTCGCCATGCTGCGGGACGCCGTGAAGATGGGCGCCTCCGTCATCGGCGGCTGCCCGGACCTGGACCCCGACCCGACGGGCTTCCTCGAAGCCGTCCTGGAACTCGCCGCCGAGCACGGCTGCCCCGTGGACCTGCACACGGACGGTGACGACCCCGGCCGACTGGCCCGGCTCGCGGCGATGGCCGGCGGGCTGCGCCCGGGGGTGACGATCGGCCCCTGCGGCGGGCTGTCGCGGCTCCCGCTGGACGTGGCGCACCGGGCCGCCGACCAGCTGGCCGCGGCCGGCGTACGGGTGACCTGCCTGCCCCAGGGCGACTGCGCGGCCCTGGAACGGCGCGGCCTGCGCACCGCGCCCGTACGGCTGCTGCGCGCCGCCGGAGTCCGGGTCGCGGCCGGCAGCGGGGCGCTGCGGGACGCCGGGAACCCGGTCGGCCGCGGCGACCCGCTGGAGGCCGCGTTCCTGCTGGCCTCCCAGGGCGGGCTGCGGGCAGCGGAGGCCTACGCGTCGGTCAGCGGCGCCGCCCGGGAGGCCATGGGGCTGCCGGAGGTCCGGGTGGAGGCCGGGTTCCCGGCGGAGCTGCTCGCCGTACGGGGGGACCGGATCTCGGGCGTACTGTCCCTGGCCTACAGCCGGATCGTAATCCACCGCGGCCGGGTGGTAGCCCGGACGAGTGCCGTCCGGGAGTACTGCGACTCGGCGGTCGCGGTGGCCCTGGACCTGCCCCGGCAGGGCCGTGTGGAGCCCGGTCCCTGAACGTTCGCCGGCCCGCCGGTGGACGCGTTCGCGGGCGGGGGCGCCCGGCTCGTCGTACGGTCGGGGCATGCGCATCGTCATCGCGGGTGGACACGGTCAGATCGCGCTGCGGCTGGAGCGACTGCTCGCCGCGCGCGGGTACGAGGTCGCGGGCATCATCCGCGACCGGGCTCAGGGCGACGACCTGCGGGAGGCGGGCGCCGAACCGGTGCTCTGCGACCTGGAGTCGGCTTCGGTCGAGCATGTGGCGGGCATCCTGCAGGGCGCGGACGTGGCGGTGTTCGCGGCCGGCGCGGGGCCCGGCAGCGGTGTCGGGCGCAAGGACACCGTCGACCGGGGCGCGGCGGTGCTGTTCTCGGATGCGGCCGAACGGGCGGGGGTACGGCGCTTCCTGATGGTCTCTTCGATGGGTGCGGACGCGTACCGCGAAGGTGACGACGTCTTCGACGTCTACCTGCGGGCGAAGGGGGAGGCGGACGACCACGTGCGGACGCGGCTGGGCCTGGAGTGGACGGTCCTGCGGCCCGGGTCGCTGACCGACGACCCGGGGGCGGGGCAGGTGCGGCTCGAGGTGCGGACGGGCGGCGGGTCGGTGACGCGCGACGACGTGGCGGCCGTGCTGGCGGAGCTGATCGAGACCCCGGCGACGGCCGGCCTGACCCTGGAGCTGGTCCAGGGTTCGACTCCGGTGGCGGTGGCCGTCAAGGACGTCGCGGGCAACTGAGGGGTACTCACCGCCCGGAGCGCCCTGAACGCCTCAGCGCCGGAGAGCCGGAGCGCCTGAGGCACCCTCAGAACTCGGCGGTCACCTTGTCGTCGGAGCGCCCGACGGAGTCCTGCTGGTACTGGTCCTCGTAGGCCTGCCGGATCCGTTCGATGCGCGCGCTGCGCTCGTCGGCCTCCTTCTCCGGGTACAGCAGCACCACCTCGTACGAGGTCTCGCGGATGACCTTGCCGTCCCGCTGCCACTGGCCGTGCCCGTCCTGGAGGGTGAGGCCCTCGGGGAAGGCGGGGGTGATCTCGCGGTCCAGGAAGCGCATGAACTCCTCTTCCGCGACCGGGTCCCGGCCGCCGGGGCGTTCGGTCCCGAAGTAGAGCCTGGTTTCCTGGTAGGACTCGCCCACATGGGTGTGCAGGGCCGCCCCGACCAGGGCCGGGATCCCGGCCCCGAGGAGGGCGAGGAGCACGCCGCCGCCGACCTTCCCGCGCGTGTCAGAAATGAAGTTCACGACCGGAGAACGAACAGGAGATCAGGACGATGCGGCCGATGACCGGCTCCGACGTCGAACGGGCAGCAGCCGAAATGGCGTCGGCCCTGGCCCCGCACACCGGACGGGACTGGCAGGTGAAGGCCGGTTCGCTCGACTGGACCTGCTGGACGACGGCGGCGCACGTCGCCCACGACCTGCTGGCGTACGCCGCCCAGGTGGCCGCACTGCCCTCGGACTCCTATCTGCCGCTGGACCTGCGCGTGCGGGAGGCCACCCCACCCGAGGCGGTCCTCCAGGTGATCTCGGCGGCGGCCCGCCTGCTGGGCACGGCCGTGGACGCGACGCCGGAGTCCGCGCGGGCCTGGCACTGGGGCCCCTGCGATCCGGGCGGCTTCGCGGCGATGGGCGTGGCGGAGATCCTGCTCCACACGTACGACATCACCCAGGGCCTCGCCCTCCCCTGGCTCCCGCCGGCCGGCCTCTCGGCCCCGGTCCTGGCCCGCCTCTTCCCGGACTCCCCGTCCGGCCCGGCCCCGGAGGTCCTCCTCTGGTCGGCCGGCCGCCTGGCCCTCCCGGCCCGCCCCCGCCGCACCACCTGGTCCTGGCGTGTTTCCCCCAGGCCCTGACCGGATCCGGACGCGGAAGCCCCGCGTTCGGATCACCGGGCATACGAGAAGACCCCCGTCACTGCGTTTCCGCAGTAACGGGGGTCTCACTCGCGTGGCGGCGCCAGGGTTCGAACCTGGGTAGGCTGAGCCGGCAGATTTACAGTCTGCTCCCTTTGGCCACTCGGGCACACCGCCAAGAGTCGTTGCCGTCTTTCCGCCTTTCGGCGGCGCTCCGTGGCAACGACGTAAACAATACCCGATGTGCGAGGGTGCTTCGCCACCGGATTGATCAGCGCTGCGGGTGGGCGCGGTGGCTAGGCTTTGCGGAGCGGGCCGGGGATGTCCGGCCGCGCCCTCCGGGGCAATGACAGCCGACTTCAAGGAGCCACAGCACATGGCCGACTCCAGTTTCGACATCGTCTCGAAGGTCGAGCGGCAGGAGGTCGACAACGCCCTCAACCAGGCCGCCAAGGAACTCTCGCAGCGCTACGACTTCAAGGGCACCGGCGCCACCATCGCCTGGTCCGGCGAGAAGATCCTGATGGAGGCGAACTCCGAGGAGCGCGTCAAGGCCGTCCTCGACGTGTTCGAGACCAAGCTGGTCAAGCGTGGGATCTCGCTGAAGGCGCTCGACGCCGGCGAGCCGCAGCTGTCCGGCAAGGAGTACAAGATCTTCGCCTCCATCGAGGAGGGCATCTCCCAGGAGAACGCCAAGAAGGTCGCGAAGATCATCCGGGACGAGGGTCCCAAGGGCGTCAAGGCCCAGGTGCAGGGCGAGGAGCTGCGTGTCAGCTCCAAGAGCCGTGACGACCTGCAGGCCATCCAGGCGCTGCTCAAGGGCAAGGACCTGGACTTCGCGATCCAGTTCGTGAACTACCGCTGATCGCGGTTCCCCACCTGCCGTCCGGCGGCCCGGCGGTCCTTCCAGGACCGCCGGGCCGCGGCTGTTTCCGGGGGCGTACGGATCATGAGCCCGGCGCGCGCGGCGCGTGCGCCTCAATGGCCCCCGATGAGCACTTGGGGAGCCCTGCGCGCGCCCACCACTCTGGTGGCAATCATCACCGCGGTACAGGGGAGGTTCTCGGATGCCTGGGGTCGACACGATTCGCGAAGACTTCGGGGCGTCCGTCGTCGTGGCACTCGTCGCGCTGCCTCTCTGTGTGGGCGTGGCCGTCGCCTCCGGTGTGCCGGCCGAGCTGGGGATCGTCACCGGAGTGGTGGGCGGGCTGGTCACCGGGTGGTTCCCGGGGAGTTCGCTCCAGGTGAGCGGGCCGGCCGCCGGGCTCACCGTGCTCGTCTACGAGGCGGTGCACACGCACGGTGCCCGCGCGCTCGGGGTCCTGGTGCTGGCCGCCGGGTTGCTACAGCTGGGCATGGGGGCGCTGCGGCTCGGGCGGTGGTTCCGGGCGATCTCGGTCGCCGTCGTGCACGGGATGCTGGCCGGGATCGGGCTCGTGCTGATCGTCGGGCAGCTGTACGCCCTGGCCGGCGTGCAGGCCCCGGGCGCGACCCTGGAGAAACTGGCCGCGGTGCCGGGGCTCGCCGGGCAGGCCGACTGGTCCGCCGTGGCGCTCGGGGCCGGGACCATCGCCCTCCTGGTGGCCTGGCGCCGGATGCCTGCCCGGCTGCGGCTCGTACCGGGCGCGCTCGTCGGCGTGGCGGCCGCCACCACCGTGTCGATGCTGCTGCAGCTCCCCGTCGAGAAGGTGACCGTGACCGGTGTCCTGGACGCCGTGGCCCCGCCCGGCTGGGGGGACTTCGGGCTGCTGGCCTCCGCCGGGGCCCTCGGAACCGTGATCGCCCTGGCGCTGATCGCCTCCGCCGAGACCCTGTTCAGCGCGGCCGCCGTGGACCGGATGCACGACGGGACCCGGACCCACTACGACCGCGAGCTCATGGCCCAGGGCGTCGGCAACACCGTCTGCGGACTGCTCGGGGCGCTGCCGATGACCGCCGTTATCGTGCGCAGCGCCGCCAATGTGGAGGCAGGGGCCCGCACCCGGGCGTCCCGGGTCCTGCACGGCGGCTGGCTGCTCCTGTTCGCCGTCGCGCTCCCGCAACTGCTCGAAGTGGTGCCGCTCGCCGCACTGGCCGGGGTGCTGCTGCACGCCGGATGGAAGCTGCTGCCGGCCCGGGCCGTCGCCGGCCTGTGGCAGACGCACCGGGGCGAGGCGGTGGTGTTGGTTGCGACGGCCGGCGCGATCGTGGCCACCAACCTCTTCGAGGGGGTGCTGGTCGGGCTGGGGCTGGCCGTGGTCAAGGCGGCCTGGGAGACCTCCCACGTGCACATCGAGGGGGTGTGGGAGGGCGGGGAGCTCCGCGTCCAGGTCATGGGGAGCGCCAGCTTCCTGCGGCTGCCGAAGCTGCTCGACGCGCTGGACGCACTGCCGGCCGGACAGCCCGTACGCCTCGACCTCAGCGGGCTCCGCCACCTGGACCACGCCTGTCTGACCGCCCTCCACGGGTGGGAGCAGAACCGGACGCCGCTGACCGGCCGCGAGGGCGTCGTTTAGGGGCGCTACCCTCCGCCCGTGGACAACGAGTTGAAGCGCACTCTGGGAGTCTTCGACGCCGTGGTCGTCGGGCTCGGGGCCATGGTCGGGGCCGGTATCTTCGCCGCCCTCGCCCCGGCGGCAGGCGCGGCGGGTCCCGCGGGCGGCGCGCTGCTCACCGCCCTCGCGGTGGCGGCCCTGATCGCCTACTGCAACGCGCACTCCTCGGCGCGGCTGGCCGCCCGGTATCCGGCCTCCGGCGGGACCTACGTGTACGGGCGGGAACGGCTCGGCCCGTTCTGGGGATACCTGGCCGGCTGGGGCTTCGTCATCGGCAAGACCGCATCGTGTGCCGCGATGGCGCTCACCGTGGGGGCGTACGTGTGGCCGGGGCAGCAGCATGCCGTGGCCGTCGCGGCGGTGGTGGCGCTGACCGCTGCGAGCTACGGAGGCCTGCAGAAGTCCGCCCGGATCGCGCGGGTGATCGTGGCGGCGGTACTGGCCGTGCTGGCCGGGGTCGTGGTGGTGTGCCTGACCTCGGGCGCGGCCGACGCGGGACGGCTCGGCGGCCTCGCCGGGGGCGGCGCCGGCGGCCTGCTCCAGGCGGCCGGCCTGCTGTTCTTCGCCTTCGCGGGGTACGCCCGGATCACGACCCTGGGCGAGGAGGTGCGTGATCCGGAGCGCACGATCCCGCGGGCGGTGCCCCTCGCCCTGGGGATCGCCCTGCTCGTGTACGCCGCGGTGGCGGTGGCGGCGCTGGCGGTGCTGGGCGCCGACGCCTTGGCGGCTTCGACGGCTCCGCTGGCCGACGCGGTACGGGCGGCCGGACGGCCCGGACTGACCCCCGTGGTCCGGGCCGGTGCGGCCCTGGCGGCGCTGGGCTCGCTGCTGGCCCTGGTGCTCGGGGTGTCGCGGACCACCCTTGCGATGGCCCGGGACGGCCATCTCCCCCGCGCGCTGGCCGCCGTACATCCCCGGCATCAGGTGCCGCACCATGCGGAGCTCGCCGTGGGTGCGGTGGTCGCCGTGCTCGCGGCGACCACCGATCTGCGGGGTGCAATCGGTTTCTCCTCGTTCGGAGTGCTGGCCTACTACGCGATCGCGAACGCTTCTGCGTGGACTCTGGATTCAGGTGTCAAGGGCCGGGCCGTGGCAGCGGTCGGGCTGTCCGGCTGTGTCGTACTGGCCTGCGCGCTGCCCCCCGTGGCGGCGGTCTCGGGGGCTGCGGTGCTGGCCGTGGGCGTCGCCGCCTACGTGGTGCGCGGCCGGCTCAGACCCGGGATCTGAACTCCGCCCAGAGGGTCATCTCCAGACCCGCCTGCTCCGAGTCGTCGCAGAACCAGGCGGTGCCGTCGAGCCAGCCGCGCAGCCAGTCGGCGAGGGCGGGCGAGTCCGCGTACCAGGCGAGGTCGGGATCGCCCGGATTCGGCTCGAACAGCAGGACTTGGGAGGTCTCGGAGCGGCAGTCCACGCACCCCAGCATGGCGCAGCCGTAGTCGGTTATCGGCAGGACGCCCTCGGGCCAGCCCCAGTCCGCGGCGCGCATCGCGGTGTACTGCGTGACGGCGGCCTCCAGCGGGAGCAGTCCGTACTCCGGGCCGAACCCGCCGTCCGCGATCCGGGTGTAGAGACCGGCCAGGAGCGGGGGCAGGGCGAAGCCGAGTATGCCCTCGGCCCGATGCAGCGCCCGCGGGTCCACCGGATCGGGCAGGCGCCCCGGCACCAAGGTGCCGCCCTCGGGCCCGAAGCTCCGGACGTGTCGGGCGACTTGCTCCAGCAACTGTTCGGTCTCGTTCATGCGTTCATAGTGACCCATGCCACTGACAATCGCCCTGACCTGCACCGGCGCCCCCGGAAGATCGCGCGCAGGGCCTCGGACCGGCCGTCAGTTCCGCGTCTCCCCCGGCCCCTTGCCGGAGTCGTCGCGCGCCGAGTCGTACCCGATGAAGTACGTGGGCCGGCGCTGTACGGCGGTGTAGATCCGGCCGATGTACTCGCCGAGCAGCCCGACGCAGATCAGCTGCACACCGCCGAGGAACAGCATGCCGACGAACAGCGAGGTCCAGCCGGGCACGGTCTTGCCGAGCAGAAACACCACCAGCGTCCAGGCAATCATGAAGAGGCAGGTGACGAAGCTGATGACGCCGAGCCAGGTCGCGAGCCTCAGCGGGGCGGCCGAGAAGTTGGTGATGCCGTCCACGGCGAGGCGGATCATCTTGCTCAGCGGGTACTTGGTCTCGCCCGCCACCCGCTCGCCCCGGCGGTACGTGACCTGCCCGCTCGGGAAACCGAGCCAGGGCACCAGCAGCCGGTAGACCTGCTGCTGGTCGGGCAGGGTCTTGAGGGCCTCCACGGCCTCGCGGCTGAGCAGCCGGAAGTCCCCGGCCTGCGCGGGCACCTGCTTGCCGACCATGCGGCGCATCAGCCAGTAGTAGGCGGCGGCGGTGCGGCGCTTGAAGCCGGTGTCGGTGCTGCGGTCGGAGCGGACGCCGTAGACGATGTCGAGGTTCTCGGACCGGGCCAGGTCCAGCATCTCCGGTACTTTCTCCGGCGGATCCTGGAGGTCTGCGTCGATGCTGGCCACGTACGCCCCGACCGAGCTGTGCAGCCCGGCGCGCAGGGCGGCCTGGTGGCCGGAGTTGCCGCGCAGCCGGACGATGCGGAGCTCGGGCCAGTCCGTACGGAACTTCTCGAGGAGTTCGGCGGTCCGGTCGGTGCTGCCGTCGTCGACCGCGAGGACCTCGTACGGGACCCCGGTGTCGTCGAGCACCGGCCGCAGGCGGCTCACCAGGGCGGGGAGGGCCTCCTCCTCGTTGTACATCGGCACGATGACCGACAGGGTCGTGGCCGTGCTCGCAGCCGACACTGGTTCTCCCTGCCCGTGAGTTCGCTCGCCGCCCTGCCGTCTACCGGGAGGCGAACGGCGCGTCGGTCGGGACGATCTCGCGGCCCAGCGGGAGCAGGGCGAGCGGGACCATCTTGAAGTTGGCGATGCCGAACGGGATGCCGATGATCGTGACGCACAGGGCGATGCCGGTGACGATGTGGCTGAGGGCCAGCCACCAGCCCGCCAGGACCAGCCACAGGACGTTGCCGATGCAGGATGCCGCGCCCGCGTCCCGGCGCTCGACCGTGGTGTAGCCGAAGGGCCAGAGGGCGTACACGGCGATACGGAAGGCCGCGATGCCGAACGGGATTCCGATGATGGTGATGCACAGGAGCACGCCCGCCAGGCAGTAGCCCAGGAACAGCCAGATGCCGCTGAGGACGAGCCAAATGATGTTGAGGATGGTCTTCACTGACTACGGCCTGCCATCTGTTCGAGCCGGGCGATGCGCTCGGCCATCGGTGGGTGCGTGGAGAACATCTTAGAAAGGCCCTGGCCCGGGCGGAACGGATTGGCGATCATCATGTGGCTCGCGGTCTCCAGCCTGGGCTCGGGGGGCAGCGGGAGCTGCTTGACGCCGGCGTCCAGCTTGCGCAGGGCGCTGGCCAGGGCGAGCGGGTCGCCGGTGAGCTGGGCGCCGGACGCGTCGGCCTCGTACTCGCGCGAACGGCTGATGGCCAGCTGGATCACCGACGCGGCCAGCGGGCCCAGGATCATGATCAGCAGCATGCCGAGGATGCCGGGCCCCTCGTCGTCGTCCGACCGGCCGATCGGGATCAGCCACGCGAAGTTCACCAGGAACATGATGACGGAGGCGAGGGCTCCGGCGACGGAGGAGATCAGGATGTCGCGGTTGTAGACGTGGCTCAGCTCGTGGCCGATCACCCCGCGCAGCTCGCGCTCGTCGAGTATGCGCAGGATGCCCTCGGTGCAGCAGACCGCGGCGTTGCGCGGATTGCGGCCGGTGGCGAAGGCGTTCGGCGCGTCGGTCGGCGAGATGTAGAGCCGTGGCATGGGCTGGCGCGCGGAGGTGGAGAGCTCGCGCACCATGCGGTAGAGCTGGGGGGCCTCGAACTCGCTGACGGGGCGGGCGCGCATCGCGCGTAGAGCCAGCTTGTCGCTGTTCCAGTACGCGTACGCGTTCGTCCCGAGGGCGACGAGGACGGCGATGATCAGGCCGCCCCGCCCGAAGAAGCTTCCGATGAGGATGATGAGTGCGGACAGCCCGCCGAGGAGTACGGCGGTCTTCAGCCCGTTGTGCCGGCGGTGCACGGTACGCCCTCCAAATGGTGCGGCAGGGGACCCCCGTCCAGGATCTGCGGATCTGAGGGCCTACGGTCCAGTGGACCCTCCCTTCTCGGTCAACGCGAGGTGAGGGCATCTGGTTCCCAGGGCGTGCCGGGCCGCCGCCCCGGTGTCCGGGGCGGCGGTGCGGCGGCGGGCGTTGCTCCGTACGGGGCGCGGCGTACGTCCGGACCGGCGTACGTCCGGACCGGCGTACGGGTCTGCCGGAGCGGGCTACTGCGGGAACAGGCTGCCGGCGGCGAAGCGCAGGACCAGCTGCGGGGCCCCTGAGAGCACCACGGCGGTGACGGCCGTGATCGCGATCGCGACGGTGACCGGCCACGGGGCCTTCGTACGGGCGGCCTCGGCGGGGCCCTCCGGGGCGCGGAAGAGCAGCGCCGTCCAGCGCAGGTAGTAGTACAGGGCGATGACGACGTTGACCGCCATGACCACGGCGAGCCAGCCCAGGCCCGCGTCGACCGCGGAACGGAAGACGGTGACCTTGGCGAAGAGGCCGATGAGGCCCGGCGGCAGGCCGGCCAGGCAGAGCAGGAAGAAGGCCAGCGCGAGGGCGGCGGCGGGGCGCTCCGCGTAGAGGCCGCGGTAGTCGCTGATCCGGTTCTGCGGCTTCGTACGGGCGACGAGGGCGGCCACCGAGAAGGCGCCGAGGTTCACGGCGGCGTACATGAGGGCGTACGCGACGGTGGAGCCGATCTGATCGCGATCGGAGTACGCGGCGGCCGCGATCGGGACCAGCAGGTAGCCGGCCTGGCCGACCGAGGACCAGGCGAGCAGCCGGACGGCGCTGCCCGGCCGGTCCGCGCGCTGGCGCAGGGCGGCGGCGTTGCCGAGCGTCATGGTGAGCGCGGCGAGGACGGCGAGGGCCGGGCCCCAGATGTCGGAGTACGCCGGGAAGGCGATCACCGTGACGAGGATGAGGCCGGTGAAGCCGACGGCCTTGCCGATCACGGAGAGGTAGCCCGCGATGGGCAGCGGGGCACCGATGTAGGTGTCCGGAACCCAGAAGTGGAAGGGGACGGCGGCGGTCTTGAAGGCGAAGCCGACGAGGGTGAGCGCGACGCCGGCCATGGCGAGGGTGTCGAGCTGCCCGGGGACGTCCTCGAGGCGGTCGGCGACCTGGGTGAGGTACAGGGAGCCGGTGGCGGCGTAGACGAAGCTGATGCCCATCAGCGACACGGCGGTGGCGGTGACGGAGGAGAGGAAGAACTTGAGGGCGGCTTCGGAGGAGAGCCGGTCGCCGCGGCGCATGCCGACGAGGGCGAAGGCGGGCAGCGAGGCGACTTCGAGGGCGACGATCAGGGTGGCGAGGTCGCGGGAGGCGGGCAGCAGGGCGGCGCCGGCGGCGGAGGACAGCAGCAGGAACCAGTATTCGCCGGCCGGCATGCGCGCGTCGCGGACGGTGGTGACCGACAGCAGGGCGGTGACCAGGGCGCCGGCCAGCACCAGGAACTGGATGACGAGCGTGAAGTGGTCGGCGGTGTAGCTGCACGCACCGGGGTCGGTGGTGAGGCAGAAGGTGGCGCGGTCGCCGGCGCGCAGCGGCAGCAGGGTGACGGTCGCGGCGGCGAGGCCGGCGACGGAGAGCCAGCCGAGCAGCGGCTTGAGCCGTTCGGGTACGAAGAGGTCGGCGACGAGGACGACCAGGGCGACGGCGGCGGGGAGCACCACGGGGGTGATCGCGAGCCAGTCGACGCTCTGGACGAGGCTCGCGGTCTCGGCGGCCGGGGCCGCGGCCGCGGACAGGGCGGACAGGGCCGTCATGCGTTGCCTCCTGCGAGGAGCTTCTGGACGGCCGGGTCGGTGAGGCCGAGGAGGACAGCGGGCCACAGGCCGGCGAGGACGGTGAGGGCCGCGAGCGGGGTCCAGGCGGCGAACTCGTAGCGCTGGATGTCCGCGAGTTCGAGCGCGGGCTCGGACTCGGGCCGGGCCGCGGGGTCGCCCATGCAGATGCGCCGTACGACGATCAGCAGGTAGGCGGCGGTGAGCAGGGTGCCGAACGCGCCGAAGGCCATGTAGGTGAGGAACGCGGGCCGGGACAGGCCCTCGGCCGGGTCGAACGCGCCGAACAGGGCCAGCATCTCGCCCCAGAAGCCGGCGAGGCCGGGCAGGCCGAGGGAGGCGACGGCGGCGAAGGCGAGGAGGGCGCCGAGCCGGGGGGCGCGGCCGTAGAGGGCGGCCCCGGTGGCTCCGGCGAGGGTGTCCAGATCGGCGGTCTTGTAACGGTCCTTGAGCGCACCGACAAGAAAGAAGAGAAGGCCGGTGATCAGACCGTGCGCGATGTTGGCGAACAGCGCGCCGTTCACGCCGGTGGGAGTCATCGAGGCGATGCCGAGGAGGACGAAGCCCATGTGGCCGACGGAGGAGTACGCGATGAGGCGCTTGAGGTCGCCCTTGTTGCCCTTGCGGGCGAGCGAGAGACAGGCGAGGGACCCGTAGATGATGCCGATGGCGGCGAAGGCGCCCAGGTAGGGGGCGAAGGTGGCCATGCCGTCGGGCGTGATGGGGAGCAGGATGCGCACGAACCCGTACGTGCCCATCTTGAGCAGCACGCCGGCCAGCAGGACGGAGCCCACGGTGGGCGCGGCGGTGTGGGCGTCGGGCAGCCAGCTGTGCAACGGCCACATCGGGGTCTTCACGGCGAGGCCGATGCCGATGGCGAGGACGGCCAGGAGCTGGGTGGTGTGGCTCAGTTCGCGGCCGTTTTCGGAGGCGAGGGCCACCATGTCGAAAGTGCCGCTGTTCAGCCCGATCAGCAGCAGTCCGAGCAGCATGACCACGGAGCCGAGGAGGGTGTAGAGGATGAACTTCCAGGCGGCGGCCTGCCGCTGAGCACCGCCCCAGCGGGCGATGAGGAAGTACATCGGGATGAGGACCATCTCGAAGGCGAGGAAGAACAGCAGCAGGTCGAGGACGGCGAAGGTCGCGAGGGTGCCGGACTCGAGGACGAGGAGCAGTGCGACGAAGGCCTTCGGGGACGGGCCGTCGGGGAACTTGAAGTAGCTGTAGAGCGCGCAGAGGAAGAACAGCAGCGCGGTCATCAGGAGGAGGGGGAGCGAGATGCCGTCGATGCCGAGGTGGATCCGGACGTCCAGCGCCGGGATCCAGCTGATGTCGGTGGTCGCCTGGAAGCGGGCCGGGGCGTCGTGGTCGAAGCCCAGAGCGAGGGCGATCGCCGCGGCGAGGATCACGCCGGTCACGGTCACGCCGTGGCGCAGCACGGCCTGTTCGGGGCTCTTGCCCTTGAGGCCGGGCGGGGCCGGCAGGAGGGCCGCGGCGGCGCCGAGGAGCGGTGCGGCCACGACGAACGCCAGAAGGAACTGCATCACGGACGGGCTGATATCAATCACGGCTGACTCACGGCTCACGATCCGGCGTTGACGTTGGCGAGGACGGCGGTGGCGATCGCCAGGACCACGGCGCCGGCGAGCAGGGCGCTCAGGTAGCTCTGCACGTTGCCGGTCTGGGCCCGGCGTACGAGACCGCCGAGCAGCCGGGGGCCGGCGCCCGCGCCGCGGACGTACGTGTCCACGACCTCGCGGTCGAGGAAGCGGACGAGGCTCGCGGCGGCGCGGACGGGGCGGACGAACAGCCGGTCGTAGACGGCGTCGAGGTGGAAGCCGTCGGCCGCGTGGCGGTGCAGCGGGCCGAGCAGCGCCCGGCCGGGGTCGGGGGCTGCTCCGGCCGGGACGGCGGGGTGGTCGTGGGTGACCTCGGCGACCTCGGGGGTCTCGGCGGCGGACTCCGCGGCGGCGGCGGACGCGGACGCGCCGGCTCCGTAGCCAACGGCGGCGGCCTTGGCCGTGGCCCGCTGCCACAGGGCGTAGGTCAGCACCGCGCCGACGGCAGCGGCTCCCGTGCCGAGGACCGAGGTGGTCAGGGACGGGGTGAGTTCGTTGCCGTCGAACCAGTCGGCGATCGGGCCGGCGGCGAGGCCGAAGCCGACCGTCGGGATCGCGAGTACCCACAGCACGCCGGTCATGGCGACGGGCTCCTTGCCGTGGTCGGGGGCGGCGGCGCCCCGGCCGCGGAAGGCCATCAGCCACAGCCGGGTGGCGTAGGCGGCGGTGAGCAGGGCGGTCAGCACGCCGGCGACGAGCACGACCCAGCCGGCGGCGCTGGGGGCGGACTCCGAGTGCCCGCCGGCGGCGTGCTCGGCGGCGACGAGGACGGCTTCCTTGGAGAAGAAGCCGGCGAAGGGCGGGATCGCGGCGAGCGCGAGCAGCGCGATCGTCATGGTCCAGAAGGCGTCGGGAATGCGCTTGGCCAGGCCGTCCATCCGGGACATGGCGGCCAGGGAGTTCGTCCCGGCGGCGTGGATGATCACGCCCGCACCGAGGAACAGGAGCGCCTTGAAGGCGCCGTGGGAGAGGAGGTGGAAGATGGCGGCGCCGCGGTCACCGACGGCCAGGGCCCCGAGCATGTAGCCGAGCTGGCCGATCGTGGAGTAGGCGAGCACCCGCTTGATGTCGTCCTGGGCCAGGGCGGCGAGGCCGGAACCGAGCATCGTGACGGCCGCCATGACGGCCATGACCACCAGTGCGGCCCGGGAGTCCGCGAAGACCGGGAGGAGGCGGGCGACGAAGTAGATACCGGCGGCGACCATCGTCGCGGCGTGGATCAGCGCGGAGACCGGGGTGGGGCCCGCCATGGCGTCCGGAAGCCAGGTGTGCAGCGGGAACTGCGCGGACTTGCCGGCGACGCCGGCGAGCAGGAGGAGCGCGATCAGCGTCGGGTGGTCGAGCCCGCCCGCGGCGACGGTGCCCAGGATCTTGGGGATCTCGAACGAGCCGGCGTCGGCGGCGAGCGCGAACAGGCCGATCAGGAAGGGGACGTCGCCGAGCTTGGTGACGAGGAAGGCCTTGAGGGAGGCGGAGCGGGCCGCCTCGGTCTCCCAGTAGTGGCCGACGAGGAAGTACGAGCAGATGCCCATGATCTCCCAGCCGACCAGCAGCACCATCAGGTCGCCGGAGTAGACGACGACCAGCATGGCGGAGGTGAACAGTGACACCAGAGCGGCGTACGACGGGTAGCGCGGGTCCTCACGGAGGTACGCCGTCGAGTAGAGCTGTACGCAGGTGGCGACGACGCCGACCAGCACGGCGACCAGGACGGCGAAGCCGTCCAGGTAGAGCGAGAGGTCGATCGGCACCGAGCCGGTCGGGGTCAGCTCCGTCGAGGCGACGATCGGCTTGCCGCCGCCCTGGCGGACGGCGACGAGCACGGCCAGCACGGCCGCGGCCAGCGCCGGCAGTACCGCGAGGGGCCGGACGAACCCGGGTGCGCTGCGGCCGAGCAGCAGTCCCGCCACCGCGCCCAGGAAGGGCAGGAGCGGGACGAGGACCGCGAGGGTCGTGGTGCTCACGCGGTGACCTCGCTCTGGTTGTTCGGGGCGGGCTCGTGGCCCTCGGCGGTGTCGCGCAGCCGGTCGACGTCCGAGGTGCCGCGGTTGCGGTAGACCATCAGCACGATCGCGAGGCCGATGCCGATCTCGGCGGCGGCGATGGCGATCGTGAACAGGGTGAGGGCCTGGCCGGCGTGAAGGGTGTCGCGCAGCCAGACGTCGAAGGCCACCAGGTTGAGGTTGACGGCGTTGAGCATCAGCTCGACGGACATCAGGACCAGGATGGCGTTGCGGCGGGCGAGCACTCCGTACAGGCCCGTGCAGAAGAGGAGCGCCGCGAGCACGGCGGGATAGGCGAGGTGCATCAGCGCTGCTGCCCCTTCTGGTCGTCGGGCTCACCGGCGGCGGCGTCCCTGCGGGAGAGCACGATGGCACCGATCAGGGCCGCGAGGAGGAGGACGGAGAGAGCTTCGAAGGGCAGCACCCAGTGCTGGAAGAGGATCTCGCCGGTCACCTGGGTGGAGCCCTGGGCGGGGCCGTCGAGATCGATCCAGGTGGTGCGGAACGCGTCGACGACGACCCAGACGAGCGCGGCGGCCGCGACGAGGGCGACGCCGAGGGCGACCCAGCGGTTGTTCGAGTCGGCGTCCGGGGAGCGGCCGATGGGGGCCTTCGTGAGCATCAGCCCGAAGAGGAGGAGGACGACCACGGAACCGAGATAGATCAGGACCTGGACCCAGGCGATGAACTCGGCGGTCAGCAGCAGGTACTCGACGGCGATCCCGCCGAGCGCGACGACCAGCCAGAGGGCGGCGTGCACGAGCTGCTTGGTGGTGACCGTGATCGCGGCCGCGCCGAGGGTGGCGAGGCCGACGAGGACGAAGGCGATCTCGACGCCGGTCGGGGAGAGGAACCCGTTGCCCGTTGCCGCGGCGGCCAGGGCGGTGGCTGCGGGGGTCACGCGTCTCCCTCCGGGGTGTTCGGGGCATCGGTCTCGGGCGCGGCAGGCGCGGCGGGCTCGGCAGGCTCGGCGGCTGCCGCGGCTGCCGCGGCGGCGGCCTCGGCCTTCTCCACCGCCTTGCGGGCGGCGGCGATCTCCTTGGGCTCCTCGGCGGCCGGGTCCAGGGCAGGCGGGGCCGGGACGGTCCACATCCATTCGCGCAGCTTGTCGCGCTCGTGGGTGAGTTCGAGGATGTCCGTCTCCGCGTACTCGAACTCCGGCGACCAGAAGAGGGCGTCGAAGGGGCACACCTCGATGCAGATACCGCAGTACATGCAGAGGGAGAAGTCGATGGCGAAGCGGTCGAGGACGTTGCGGCTGCGCTCGCGGCCGCCGGGGGCGGCGGCCGGGACCGTCTCCTTGTGGGAGTCGATGTAGATGCACCAGTCGGGGCACTCGCGGGCGCACAGCATGCAGACCGTGCAGTTCTCCTCGAACAGGCCGATGACCCCGCGGGTGCGGGGCGGGAGCTCGGGCTGTACCTCGGGGTACTGGGCGGTGTGCGCGCGCTTCGTCATCGTGCGCAGGGTGACGGCGAGACCCTTGGCGAGGCCGGATCCGGGGATGGGCATTACTGGATCGCCACCTTCACGATGCCGGTGAGCGCGATCTGGGCGAGCGCGAGCGGGATGAGTGTGGTCCAGGCGAGTTTCTGGAGCTGGTCCTCGCGCAGCCGCGGGTAGGTGACGCGGAGCCAGATCACGACGAAGGCGAGGACCGCGGTCTTGAGGAGGGTCCAGACCCAGCCGTCGGCGATCGGGCCGTGCCAGCCGCCGAGGAACAGGACGGTGGTGAGGGCGCAGAGGACGACGATGCCGGCGTACTCGGCGAGCAGGAACAGCGCGAAGCGCAGGCCGGTGTACTCGGTGTACGCGCCGAAGATGATCTCGGAGTCGGCGACGGGCATGTCGAAGGGGGGACGCTGGAGTTCGGCGAGGCCGGCGGTGAAGAAGACGAGCGCGCCGGTGATCTGCCAGGGCAGCCACCACCACTGGAAGGCGTCGACGATGCCGGGCAGGGACACGGTCCCGGCGGCCATCGCGACGGAGGCGGCGGCGAGCAGCATGGGGAGCTCGTACGCGAGGAGCTGTGCGGCGGTGCGCAGGCCTCCGAGCAGGGAGAACTTGTTGGCGGAGGCCCAGCCGGCCATCAGGCTGCCGAGGACGCCGACGCCCATGACGGCGAGCACGAAGAACAGCCCGGCGTCGATGGCCTGGCCGACCGCGCCTTCGCCCGGGCCGATGGGGATGGCGATGAGGACGAGGAGGTACGGGAGCAGGGCGACGGCGGGGGCGAGCTGGAAGATGCGGCGGTCGGCGTTGGCCGGGACGACGTCTTCCTTCTGCGCGAACTTCACGCCGTCGGCGACGAGCTGGGCCCAGCCGTGGAAACCGCCGGCGTACATGGGGCCGAGGCGGCCCTGCATGTGCGCCATCACCTTGTGCTCGGTCTGCCCGACGACGAGCGGGAGCACGAGGAAGACGGCGAAGACGACGATGAGTCGCAGGGCGACGTCGAGGACGTCGTTCACGCGTCGCCTCCGTTGTCGGATTCGGATTCAGGGGTGTGGCCGGTCCCGGCCTCGGGCTCCGGGCCGGGGTCGGCCGCGCCGGGGGCGGGTGCCTTCGGCTCGGCCTTCGGGCGGGGGTCCGCCTTCGGGCGCGGGCCGGCCGCGGGTGCGGAGCCGGGCTTGGGCTCCGGCTCCGGCTCCGGTTCCGGCTCCGAGTCCTGGTCCGCGAAGGCGGGCTGGGGATTGTGCCAGGGGGCATCCGCGCTGCGGGGAGCCGGGCGCCTGCCCGGCGCCACCGTGCGCCCCGTGGCTGCCTGGCTCGCCGAGCCGTCGGCTGTCGAACGGGCACGACGCGCCGGACGCGGAGGGACGTCGGCCTGCGGCGCGTCCTCGGCCGGGGCGGCGGCTTCCGGGGCGGCCGGCGTCGCTGCTGCCTCCGCGGGCGGGACGGCCTGGCTGGCCGAGCCGTCCGATGCCGTGCGGGTACGGCGCGCGGGGCGCGGGCGCTCGGGCTGGGACTCGGCCGGGGCGGCGGCCTCCTCGACGGCCGGCGTCACCGCTGCCTCCGCGGGCGGGACGGCCTGGCTGGCCGAGCCGTCCGATGCCGTGCGGGTACGGCGCGCCGGGCGCGGGGTCTCGGCCTCCGGCTGCGCCGGCGGGGTCGCCTGGCCGGCCGGGGCGTCCGTCGCCGGGCGGGGGCGGCGGGTCGGGGCGCCCTCGCGGGGGGCGCGGGCGGTGCGGGCCGGGCGGGCGGGGGCCGGCGGGAGCTGGCCCTTGAGGGGGCCCCAGTCGTTGGGGTCCGGGACGCCCGGCGGGAGCATCTGGCGACGCTTCGGGGCGTCGGGGTCGTGCGCCTCGCCCGGTTCCTTGGCGCCCGGCCAGGCCTTCGCGACGCGCGCAGCCAGGACGAAGTCCTTGCGCAGCGGGTGGCCCTCGAAGTTCTCCGGGAGGAGGAGGGGGACGAGGTGCGGGTGGTCGGTGAAGACCACCCCGAACATCTCGTACGTCTCGCGTTCGTGCCATTCCGCACCCGCGTAGATCGCGACCGCGGAGGGGAGGGAGGGCGCCGCGTGCGGGACCGTCGTACGCAGGAGCAGGCGGCGTACGCGGTGGTTCTCGAGGGACACGACGTGGGCGCAGATCCGGAAGCCGGTGCCCGGCTCGTCCACCGCGCTCAGCCAGTCGAAGTACGTGCAGCCCAGCTTGTCCCGGGCGATCTCGAGCGACGGGATCCAGCTGCCGACCGGCACGTCGACCGTCAGGACGTCGTACGCGTACTCGGCCACCGCCTCCGCGCCGAAGACGGTCGCGGCGGCGTCGGGGAGGGAGTCGTAGAGGTTCATGCGCCGGCCCCCGGTGCGGGCGGCGGCGTGATCAGGCCGCTGGTGAGCTGCGCGACCGACGGCCCCGCCGCATAGCGGTCCGCCAGCGATTCCCGAGCGATCTTCTCCTGGAGCTTGAGGATGCCCTGCAGCAGCGCCTCCGGGCGCGGCGGGCAGCCGGGGACGTAGACGTCGACGGGGATGATCTGGTCGACGCCCTTCGTCACCGAGTACGAGTCCCAGTAAGGCCCGCCGCAGTTGGAGCAGGCGCCGAAGGAGATGACGTACTTCGGCTCCGGCATCTGCTCGTAGAGCCGCTTCACGGCCGGGGCCATCTTGTCCGTCACCGTGCCCGAGACGATCATCAGGTCCGCCTGGCGCGGGCCGGGCGCGAACGGGATGACGCCGAGCCGGATGAAGTCGTGCCGGGCCATCGACGCGGCGATGAACTCGATCGCGCAGCAGGCGAGGCCGAAGTTGAAGACCCACAGGCTGTAGCGGCGGCCCCAGTTCAGGACCACCTTCATGGGCTCCGGGGCGAGGCGGGAGAGGACTCCCAGTCTCTTGGGCTCCGGGAGCAGCTGGGGCTCGGCCGACGTCACGGCCGGTGTCACGTCCATTCGAGGACGCCCTTCTTGTACGCGTAGAGCAGGCCGACGGCCAGGAAGCCCAGGAAGATGAACATCTCCACGAGCGTCGTGGCGCCGTAACCGGCGGCGGCGAACACCGTCGCCCACGGGAAGAGGAAGATCGAGTCGACGGCGAAGATGACGTAGAGGAACGCGTAGACGTAGTAGCGGACCTGGGTGTGCGCCCAGCCCTCGCCGACGGGGTCCACACCGCACTCGTACGTCAGCAGCTTCTCAGGGGTCGGGACGACCGGTCTCAGCAGGCGGCCCGCGCCGAACGCGACGGCCACGAAGAGCACACCGAGGACGGCCAGCAGGCCGACGACCGAATAACTCCGGAAATAGTCTGCTGCGAGCACGGTTACGGTCGATACCGTTGGGTCGGGCACGTCCGTTCCTCGCTCCTTGGCCACTGTCGACGATCTGGTACGGACGGGAGTCTAGGGCCTGGCTCACACAGGGTGGGGTTATCCCCCGTTTACAGCGGCCCGGCTACCCCATGGCACCCGCGGGGCGATATTGGCAGGCTGGGGCGCATGACCGCGCGCATTCAAGTCTCCCACCAGGGTCCCGACAACGACCGGCCTCCCCCCGTACGCCCGGCCCTGGGGTCCGTGGCGTGGAAAGAGACCGTCCATCTGTTGAGCAATCTTCCGCTCGCACTCGTCGGGTTCGTCTACACCGTGACCATGGTGGCGACCGCGGGCGGCCTGTCCGTGACCGCGATCGGTCTTCCGCTGCTCGCAGCCGGTCTGCTCGCGTCCCGCCAGCTGGGACGGCTGGAGCGGGCGAGGGCGCGCGCACTGCTCGGCGTACGGGTGGAGGAGCCGACTCCGCTGCCGGGACCGCGGCGGGCCGGCGGGTTCTTCCCCTGGCTGTGGGCGGGCGTGAAGGACCCGGTGGCCTGGCGGACCGTGCTGTACGAGCTGGTGCGGCTGCCGTGGGGGGTGCTGACCTTCGCGGTGGCGCTGGTCGGGCTGCTGGTGCTGTGGCCGGTGCTGCCGTACGTGGTGCGCTGGCTGTCGAACGTCGACCGGCTGATGGTACGAGGGCTGCTGTCCCCCTCGGACGAGCTGGAGCGGCGGATCGCGGAGCTGGAGTCCGACCGGGGGGTGGTCGTCGACACGGCGGCGGCCGACCTGCGGCGCATCGAGCGGGACCTGCACGACGGAGCGCAGGCGCGGCTGGTGGCGCTGGCGATGGGGCTGGGCCTGGCCAAGGAGAAGCTGCTGGAGGATCCCGAGGGGGCGGCGGCGATGGTGGACGAGGCGCACGGGGAAGTGAAGCTGGCGCTGCAGGAGCTGCGGGACCTGGCGCGGGGGATCCACCCGGCGGTGCTGACGGACCGGGGGCTGGATGCGGCGCTGTCGTCGGTGGCGTCGCGGTGCGTGGTGCCGGTGAAGGTGGCGGTGGATCTGCCGGAGCGGCCTGCGGCCGCCATTGAGGGGATCGCCTACTTCACGGTGTCGGAGCTGCTGCAGAACGTGAGCAAGCACGCGGGGGCGCGGGGCGCGAGCGTGGAGGTGTGGCGGACGACGGCCGCGGACGGCCGACCCGGGGCGGGGGCCGGATCCGGGGTCGGGGTCGGGGTCGGGGTCGCGGTCGGGGTCGGGGTCGGGGCGCGGCTTTTGATCCGGGTGTCGGATGACGGTCGGGGCGGGGCCGATGCGGTGGGGGGCTCGGGGCTGGCGGGGCTGGCGGAGCGGCTGCGGGCCGTGGACGGGGTGTTCGTCGTCGACTCCCCCGAGGGGGAGGGGACGGTGGTGACGGCCGAGTTGCCGTGGCGCGGGCGCGGCTGATTGCGCCGGCCGCGGCCTTTTGATCGGGACCCCCGTCCAGGGTGTGGGCGGGGGTCCCGATCGTTCACGTTGCCCCCGCCGTCGGGGGTGGGCCCTGCGGGGCCGGCCCCCTACCCGCCCTTCCCCCGTTCCCCGGGGGCTCCGCCCCGGACCCGGAAGCCCCGGCGCTTCGCCCCGGCCCCCGGGGGCTCCGCCCCCGGACCCTCCCCCTCGCTGCGCGGTGGTGGGGTTATCCCCACCATGGGGACGCCTACCCGCCCGATGGTTCGGGGGGCTCCCGGGCGGGAGGGTTGGGGTGGTTGCGCAAAGTGTCGAGAGGGCGGGTTGGACATGGGTTTCGGGCGTGCGTTGCGGGCTCCCCTCGAGGGGCGGACCTGGCGGGAGTTCGGGTACCTGATGCTCGGGCTGCCGCTGAGCGTGCTGTACTTCTCGCTCGCGATCACCGGCGTCAGCCTCGGCGCCGGGCTGCTGGTCACCTTCCTCGGGGTCCCGGTCCTGGCCGGGGTGCTCGCCATGTGCCGCGGGTTCGGGCGGGTCGAGCGGGCCCGGGTGCGCGGCCTGCTCGGGGTCGAGATCGCCGAGCCCGCGCCCGTCCGGGCCGAGAAGCGGGGTCCGCTCGCCGCCATGGGCGCGATGCTCAAGAGCGGCAGCGCCTGGCGGCACGCGCTGTACTCGGTGATCCACCTCCCGTGGGCGGTCTTCGCCTTCACCGTGGCACTGGTGTTCTGGGCCTACGGATGGGCCTTCCTGCTGTACCCGGTGTGGTTCTGGGTCTTCCCGGCCTACACCGACTGGCCGGGGCTGCAGCTGTTCCAGAACGACGACTACACCATGTACCTGGATACGCCGCTCGACATCGCCCTCACCTGCCTGGTCGGGCTCGGGCTCACCCTGGTCACGCCCTGGGTGGTGCGGGCCCTCACCACCGTCGACCGCGTCCTGGTCGGCGGGCTGCTCGGTCCGTCGCGCCTCGACCACCGCGTCACGGAGCTGGAGTCCGACCGCGGGGTCGTGGTCGACACCGCCGCCGCCGACCTGCGGCGCATCGAGCGGGACCTGCACGACGGCGCGCAGGCCCGCCTCGTGGCACTGGCCATGGACCTGGGACTGGCGAGGGAGAAGCTCGCCGAGGACCCCCGCGCCGCCGCCCGGATGGTGGACGAGGCACACGGGGAGGTGAAGATCGCGCTCCAGGAGCTGCGGGACCTGGCCCGCGGGATCCACCCGGCCGTGCTGACGGACCGCGGTCTGGACGCGGCGCTGTCCTCCGTGGCCTCCCGGTGCGCGGTGCCGGTGCGGGTGTCCGTGGACCTTCCGGACCGGCCGGCCTCCGCCGTCGAGGGGATCGCGTACTTCACCGTCTCGGAGCTGCTGCAGAACATCAGCAAGCACTCCGGGGCCCGTACCGCGGGTGTGGACGTGTGGAAGTCCGGGGACCGGCTGCTGATCCGGGTCGCGGACGACGGGCGCGGCGGTGCGAGCACCGACGGCGCGGGCACCGGGCTGCCGGGACTCGCCGAGCGCCTGGGCGCCGTGGACGGGGTGCTGGTCGTGGACTCGCCGGCCGGCAGCGGCACCACCGTCACCGCCGAGCTCCCCTGGCGTACCAGGTAGATCCCGGACGATCCGCTCCGGCTCCCGCGGCCACGCGTTGATCCGGTCTCGCCTACATCCGTCCTCGAGGCTGGGATGCTTGGCTGAGTCAGGGACATCGGGGAACGTGTGAACGCGGGAGCTGCTGGATCGTGGAAGACAGGGTGCGGGTGGTCATCGCCGAGGATTCAGTGCTGCTGCGTGAGGGCCTGACCCGGCTGCTGACCGACCGGGGGCATGACGTCGTAGCGGGCGTCGGGGACGCGGAAGCCCTGATCAAGACGGTGGCGGAGCTGGCGGCCGAGGACGCGTTGCCGGATGTGGTGGTGGCCGACGTACGGATGCCGCCGACGCACACCGACGAAGGCGTACGGGCCGCCGTACGGCTGCGCAGGGAGCATCCCGGGATAGGCGTGCTCGTGCTGTCCCAGTACGTGGAGGAGCAGTACGCCACAGAACTGCTGGCCGGTTCCAGTACCGGAGTGGGGTACCTGCTCAAGGACCGCGTGGCCGACGTACGGGAATTCCTGGACGCCGTCGTGCGCGTGGCCCGGGGCGGGACCGCCCTGGACCCCGAGGTGGTCGCCCAGCTGCTCGGGCGCAGCCGGAAGCAGGACGTGCTGGCGGGGCTGACCCCGCGCGAGCGCGAGGTGCTGGGCCTGATGGCCGAGGGCCGGACCAATTCGGCGGTGGCCAAGCAGCTCGTGGTCAGCGACGGAGCGGTGGAGAAGCACGTCAGCAACATCTTCATGAAGCTCGGGCTGTCCCCGAGCGACGGGGACCACAGGCGAGTCCTGGCCGTCCTCACCTACCTGCGGTCCTGATCGGCACATCCCCTGACCGAAACACGGGGGCATTGATCAAAACCTTGATCAACTGACACTCTGTCAGGTACGGCGATACCGCACCTGGCCGCAGGGAGCTCGAACTATTTCTGCACGGCACGCAATCTCGGAATCTCTCGGAATTCCGCGGAATCCCGCGGATTTCTCTCGACAGACCGCCGCAGACGACGGTCCAGAATACGAGCGTCCCCCGAGGAGGCCACTCCTACCGACGTAGGGTTGACCTTGGGAGCGGGAACGCCAAGCCTCGAAGGAGGTCCAGTTCAGTGACCAGCCAGGTCAGTAGCCCAGCAGAACAGGCCGACGGGGCCGAGGGGGCTGTAGTCGGCGAACAACGGACGCCCCCGGGCCCGAGCGGCAAGGAAGTACGCCGCCTCGACCGGGTGATCATCCGGTTCGCAGGTGACTCGGGTGACGGTATGCAGCTCACCGGTGACCGGTTCACCTCGGAGACGGCTTCCTTCGGGAACGACCTCTCCACGCTGCCGAACTTCCCGGCCGAGATCCGCGCCCCTGCCGGCACCCTGCCGGGCGTCTCCTCGTTCCAGCTGCATTTCGCCGATCACGACATCCTGACGCCGGGCGACGCCCCGAACGTGCTGGTGGCGATGAATCCGGCGGCGCTGAAGGCGAACATCGGGGACGTCCCGCGCGGTGCCGAGATCATCATCAATACCGATGAATTCACGAAGCGCCCGATGGCCAAGGTGGGCTACGAGACCTCACCGCTGGAAGACGGCTCGCTGGGCGCCTACAACATCCACCCGGTGCCCCTGACGACCCTCACGGTCGAGGCGCTGAAGGACTTCGGGCTCTCCCGCAAGGAGGCCGAGCGCAGCAAGAACATGTTCGCGCTGGGCCTGCTGTCCTGGATGTACCACCGACCCACCGAGGGCACGGAGAACTTCCTGCGGCAGAAGTTCGCGAAGAAGCCCGACATCGCCGAGGCGAACGTGGCCGCCTTCCGGGCGGGCTGGAACTTCGGCGAGACGACGGAGGACTTCGCGGTCTCCTACGAGGTGGCCCCGGCGACCCGTGCCTTCCCGACCGGCACGTACCGCAACATCTCCGGGAACCTGGCCCTCGCCTACGGGCTGATCGCAGCGGGCCGGCAGGCCGACCTGCCGCTCTACCTGGGCTCGTACCCGATCACCCCGGCCTCGGACATCCTGCACGAGCTGAGCAAGCACAAGAACTTCGGCGTGCGCACGTTCCAGGCCGAGGACGAGATCGCCGGCATCGGCGCGGCGCTCGGCGCGGCCTTCGGCGGCGCGCTCGGCGTGACCACCACCTCCGGCCCCGGAGTCGCGCTCAAGTCCGAGACGATCGGGCTCGCGGTCTCGCTCGAGCTGCCGCTGCTGATCGTGGACATCCAGCGCGGCGGCCCCTCCACGGGCCTGCCGACCAAGACCGAGCAGGCGGACCTGCTCCAGGCGATGTACGGGCGCAACGGCGAGGCCCCGGTGCCGATCGTGGCCCCGAAGACTCCGGCGGACTGCTTCGACGCGGCCCTGGACGCGGCGCGGATCGCGCTGACGTACCGGACACCGGTGTTCCTGCTCTCCGACGGATACCTCGCGAACGGCTCCGAGCCCTGGCGGATCCCGGACATCGCGGATCTTCCGGACCTGAAGACGCCCTTCGCGACGAGCCCCAACCAGGAGCTCGCGGACGGCACCGAGGTCTTCTGGCCGTACAAGCGCGACCCGCAGACGCTGGCCCGCCCGTGGGCGGTCCCCGGGACACCCGGGCTGGAGCACCGGATCGGCGGCATCGAGAAGCAGGACGGCACGGGCAACATCTCGTACGACCCGGCCAACCACGACTTCATGGTCCGCACCCGCCAGGCCAAGATCGACGGCATCGAGGTCCCCGAGCTGGAGGTCGACGACCCCGACCAGGCCCGCACCCTCGTCATCGGCTGGGGCTCCACGTACGGCCCGATCACCGCCGCCGTCCGCCGGCTGCGGAACGCCGGGATCCCGGTCGCACAGGCGCATCTGCGCCACGTCAACCCCTTCCCGAGGAATCTCGGGGAGGTCCTGAAGCGTTACGACAAGGTAGTGGTGCCGGAGATGAACCTCGGGCAGCTCGCCACCCTGATCCGGGCGAAGTACCTGGTCGACGCCCAGTCGTACACCCAGGTCAACGGAATGCCGTTCAAGGCTGAGCAGCTCGCGAAGGTTCTCGAGGAGGCCATCAATGACTGAGGTGACCGACGCCCCCCACCTGCTCTCGCTCGTCCCCAAGGCCGACGCCAAGCAGTCCATGAAGGACTTCAAGTCGGACCAGGAGGTCCGCTGGTGCCCCGGCTGCGGCGACTACGCGGTGCTCGCGGCCGTCCAGGGCTTCATGCCCGAGCTCGGACTGGCGAAGGAGAACATCGTCTTCGTCTCCGGCATCGGCTGCTCCTCCCGCTTCCCGTACTACATGAACACGTACGGAATGCACTCCATCCACGGCCGCGCCCCGGCGATCGCCACCGGCCTGGCCACCTCGCGCCGCGACCTGTCGGTGTGGGTGGTCACCGGTGACGGCGACGCGCTCTCCATCGGCGGAAACCACCTGATCCATGCGCTGCGCCGCAACGTCAACCTCAAGATCCTGCTCTTCAACAACCGGATCTACGGGCTGACCAAGGGCCAGTACTCGCCGACCTCCGAGGTCGGCAAGATCACCAAGTCCACGCCGATGGGCTCGCTGGACGCCCCCTTCAACCCGGTGTCCCTGGCGCTCGGCGCCGAGGCCTCCTTCGTGGCCCGGACCGTCGACTCCGACCGCAAGCACCTCACCGAGGTGCTCCGGGCCGCCGCGGACCACCAGGGCACGGCGCTGGTGGAGATCTACCAGAACTGCAACATCTTCAACGACGGCGCCTTCGAGGTCCTGAAGGACAGCACGCAGGCGCAGGAGGCGGTGATCCGGCTGGAGCACGGGCAGCCGATCCGCTTCGGCGTCGACGGGCACAAGGGCGTCGTACGCAACCAGGCGACCGGGGAGCTGGAGGTCGTCGCGGTGACCCCGGAGAACGAGTCCCGGATCCTGGTCCACGACGCGCACACCGCCGGCCCGACCACCGCGTTCGCGCTGTCCCGGCTGGCCGACCCCGACACCCTGCACCAGACGCCCATCGGGGTGTTCCGCAGCGTGGAGCGGCCGGTCTACGACACGCTGATGGCCGAGCAGCTCGACACGGCCATCGACAACAAGGGCAAGGGCGACCTCAGCACCCTGCTCGCCGGCAACGACACGTGGACGGTCGTCGGCTGACCCCTGCGACGACCCGTACCCCGCGGTACGCAGGTGCGCCGTACGCCCGTACCGGCGACGGCCCGGCCAGGCCAGGCCCGGAGTTCCAGACTCAGGAGCTCCGGGCTTCGTCGTACGCGGTGCGGGCCGCCTGGACGTCGGCGGTGCGCCGCTCGGTCCAGCGGGCGAGGGCCCACACCTGCTCGGCGGCCTCGCGCCCCAGCTCGGTGAGCGAGTAGTCCACGCGCGGCGGGATCACGGGCTTGGCGTCGCGCAGCAGGAATCCGTCGCGCTCCAGCGTCTGCAGGGTCTGGGCCAGCATCTTCTCGCTCACGCCGCCCACCTCCCGGCGCAGTTCGCTGAACCGGTACGAGCGCTCGACGAGGGCGGCCAGGACCAGTACGCCCCAGCGGCTGGTGACGTGCTCCAGCACTCCGCGGGACGGGCACATCGGGGCCTTCACACTTACCTTCATGCCAGTACCTTACTCTGAAGTGGGTACTTACGAAAGGTTAGCGCTCCCTTTTAGTGTGGTGCTTACCGCGGAGCCGTGCCGCGAAGCAAGGCACGGCCCTCAACGCAAGGAGCGCACCCCATGAGCATCGTCGTCACCGGAGCCACCGGAGCCCTCGGCCGCCTCGTCGTCGAGGAGCTGCTGAACCGGGTCCCCGCCGAGCGCGTCGCCGTCGTCGTCCGCAGCAAGGAGAAGGCCGCCGACCTGGCCGAGCGCGGCGTCGAGGTCCGCATCGCGGACTACGACGCCCCCGAGACCCTGGCCGCCGCCTTCCGGTCCGGCGACCGCGTCCTGCTGATCTCCGGCAACGAGGTCGGCCGCCGGGTGCCGCAGCACACCGCGGTGATCGAGGCCGCGCAGGCCGCCGGCGTCGCCCAGCTCGCGTACACCGGGATCCTCGGCGGCCCCGAGGCCGACTTCGACCTGGCCGCCGAGCACAAGGTCACCGAGCAGGCCATCCTCGACTCCGGCCTCCCCCACACCTTCCTGCGCAACGGCTGGTACCACGAGAACTACACGCACCACCTCGCCACCGTCCTGGAGCACGGTGCGGTCGTGGGCAGCGCGGGCGGGGGCCGGATCGCCTCCGCCGCACGGGCGGACTACGCGGCCGCGGCGGCCGCCGTACTGACCGGCGAGGGCCACCTGAACCAGGTGTACGAGCTCTCCGGCGACACCGCGTGGAGCCTGGCGGAGTACGCGGCCGAGATCGCGGTGCAGTCCGGCAAGGAGGTCGCGTACACCGAGGTCCCGGCCGACGCGCACCTGTCGATCCTGACCGGCGCCGGGGTCCCCGAGGGCTTCGCGGCGATCCTCGTCGACGTGGACGCGGCGATCTCCCGCGGCCGGCTGGCCCACACCGGCGGGGACCTGTCCCGGCTCATCGGCCGCCCGACGACCCCGGTGGCCGACGCGATCGCCTCCGCCCTGGCCTGAGCCGGACCGGCCACGCCCGAGCCGCACCGGCCACGCCCGAGCCGCACCGCCCGCGGCCCGAGCCCGCGCCGCCCCGGCCGCACAAGGTCTCGGAGGTGTCATGAGTATCTCCCGCCTACGGGCATGACATCCGGCTCGTCCGACGCTACCTTCGTGAAGTTGGCTGGATTGTGACTGGAGGCCCCGTGAAGGCGGAAAACGAGCAGCGCACGGGTTTGCTCTACGGATTCGGCGCATACGGAATGTGGGGGCTGGTACCCCTCTTCTGGCCGCTGCTCAAGCCCTCAGGGGCCGTCGAGATCCTCGCCCACCGCATGGTGTGGTCGCTGGGCGTGGTGGGGATCCTGCTGCTGGCCATGCGCCGCTGGGGCTGGATACGGGAGCTGCTCCGCCAGCCCCGCAAGCTCGCCCTGACCGCGCTCGCCGCCTCGGTGATCTCCGTGAACTGGGGCCTGTACATCTGGGCCGTGAACAACGGCGCGGTCGTCGAGGCCAGCCTGGGCTACTTCATCAACCCGCTCGTCACCATCGCAATCGGCGTGCTGGTCCTCGGTGAGCGGCTGCGCCGGGCGCAGTGGGCGGCGGTCGGCATCGGCGTCGCCGCGGTGGTGGTGCTCGCCGTCGGGTACGGGCGGCCGCCGTGGATCTCGCTGGTGCTGGCCTTCTCGTTCGCGGCCTACGGGCTGATCAAGAAGAAGCTCAACATGGGCGGGGTCGAGTCGCTCGCCGCCGAGACCGCACTGCTGTTCCTGCCCGCCCTCGGTTATCTGCTGTGGCTGGGCGCGCAGGGCCGGTCGAGCTTCGCCACAGAGGGCCTCGGGCACGGGGCGCTGCTGGCCGCGACCGGGCTGGTCACCGCGATCCCGCTGGTCTGCTTCGGGGCGGCCGCGATCCGGGTCCCGCTGTCCACGCTCGGGCTGCTCCAGTACCTGGCCCCGGTGTTCCAGTTCGGGCTCGGCGTCGTGTACTTCCACGAGGCGATGCCGCCCGAGCGCTGGGCCGGGTTCTCCCTGGTCTGGGCCGCGCTCGCGCTGCTGACCTGGGATGCACTGCGTACGGCGGGCAAGACCCGGGCCCGGCTCGAAGCGGCCCGGGCCGCCCGGCCGGCGACGGCCCCGGAGCCCGAGCCCGCGTAGTACCGGGCAGCACCGCGCAGCACCGGGCGCCGGCCCCATACCCCCACGATCCCCGCTACGGAACTCTCGTAGCGGGGATCGTCCGTTTTCCGAACCACCCTGACCGAATCTCGGTCTTGACGGACAGTCACGCTTCCACTGAACATCAGGCTCGCACTGACGCACTATCGCTCACTTGCGCCACCCCGCACGTTCCGTTCAATCCCCAACGGAATCCCGGAGTCCCCCACATGAGCCTGTCCGTCTCCCGGCGTCTCGCCGCCGTGACCGCGATCGCGGTCGCCGGCCTGTTCGCCCCCACCGCCCCCGCCGCACTCGCCGCCCCCACGGCGGCGGCCGCGGCGCCGACACCGCCCGACATCCCGGTGGCCAACGTCAAGGCACACCTGGCGCAGCTCCAGTCCATAGCCACCGCCAACGGCGGCAACCGCGCCCACGGCAGGGCGGGCTACAAGGCCTCGATCGACTACGTGAAGGCCAAGCTGGACGCGGCCGGCTTCACGACCACCCTGCAGACCTTCACCAGCAGCGGCGCGACCGGCTACAACCTGATCGCCGACTGGCCGGGCGGCGACCCGAACTCGGTGCTGATGTCCGGCTCGCACCTGGACTCGGTGACCGCCGGTCCCGGCATCAACGACAACGGATCCGGCTCGGCCGCCATCCTGGAGACGGCCCTGGCCGTCTCGCGCGCACAGCTCCAGCCCACCAAGCACCTGCGGTTCGGCTGGTGGGGCGCGGAGGAGCTCGGCATGGTCGGGTCGAAGTACTACGTGAACAACCTGCCGAGCGCCGAGAAGGCGAAGATCTCCGGCTACCTGAACTTCGACATGATCGGCTCGCCGAACCCGGGCTACTTCGTCTACGACGACGACCCGACCATCGAGCAGACCTTCAAGAACTACTACGCGGGGATCGGCATCCCGACGGAGATCGAGACCGAGGGCGACGGCCGCTCCGACCACGCCCCGTTCAAGAGCGCGGGCATCCCGGTCGGCGGCCTGTTCTCCGGCGCCGACTACACGAAGACGGCGGCCCAGGCGCAGAAGTGGGGCGGCACCTCCGGGCAGGCCTTCGACCGCTGCTACCACTCCTCCTGCGACACGTCGGCGAACATCAACGACACCGCCCTGGACCGCAACTCCGACGCCATCGCGTACGCGATCTGGAACCTCGGGGCGGCCACCCCGGTCCCGCCGGGCCCGTCCTTCGAGAACACGGCGGACGTGAACATCCCGGACTCCCCCGGCGCCGCGGTGACCTCGCCGATCACGGTCTCCGGCGTCACGGGCAACGCCCCGGCCACCACCAAGGTCGACGTGAACATCGTCCACACCTACCGCGGTGACCTGGTGGTCGACCTGATCGCCCCCGACGGCACCGTCTACAACCTCCACAACCGCAGCGGAGGCAGCGCCGACAACCTCGTCCAGACGTACACGGTCAATGCGTCGAGCGAGGTGGCCAACGGCGTCTGGAAGCTCCAGGCCAAGGACGGGGCGGCGCAGGACGTCGGCTACATCAACAGCTGGAAGATCACCTTCTAGCGCTCGCCCCGGGGGCGCGCCGACTCAGGGCGCGTCCTCCGTGCGGGCCTGCGGCGGGACCGTCAACGGCTCCTGTATCAGCGCGCGGAGCTCCTCGGCCACCGCGCCGATGTCCGCGCGGCCCAGCTTCGCCGCCTCCACCAGATCGCCGAGTTCCTCCGGCGAGGGCAGCTGCTTGGCTCCCGCCACCCGCAGGTACGAGCGGGTGGCGGCGGCCGCGTAGAACTCGTTCATCGGCGATTCCAGCGCGGGGCACACCGCGAGGGTGTGCAGAAACGCGGCGGCCCGCCACGCGGTGTCCGGGGCGGGCTGTTCGGGCACCAGGACGAGGTCGTTCTGGTGCCGGGCGACCGCGGCGGCCACCCCGGAGGGGTCCCACACGGCGGGATCCGACGGGAGATGGTGGGCCAGAGCGGTCCAGGCCCACTCCATGGTGATCTTCAATTGCCGAACCGCTCCTGGAAGTAGCCCCAGTGGTCGGCGAACTCCTCGATGCCGGACAGGAAGTTCTTCCGGTCCTCGTCGAGTTCGCGTTCCGTCACCTCGGTGATCAGCGCGGTGACCGTCGTCCCCAGCGCCGCCGCGCGCGCCTTGAGGCGCTCGTGGAACTCTTCGTTCAGGCGGATGGTGACGTGTCTCGACATGCTTTTCACGGTACAGCGGGCCTGCTGTACACAGGGCCGGAACGGCCGAAGGGTGGGCAGGGACACAGTCCCCGCCCACCCTTCGGACAGTCCTACGCGTGCACCCGCCCTGCTGCGGCTACTTGTTGGCGTCGGCCGCCTTCACCAGCGCGTCCTTGGTGACCGCGCCGACGTAGACCTTGCCGTCGTCGGTGATCAGGGCGTTGACCAGGCGGGTCTTGAAGACCCGGCCCTCGCCGAACTTGCCGGTGACCTTGCCCCCGAGGGAGTCGAGGAACTGCTTGGCCTCCTTGGGCGCGTTCTTGTCGTTCGCCGACTTCTCGAGGTCCTGGAGGCCCTTGCCGGCGCCGGTGTCGATCCGGGCGATGGTCGACCAGCCCTCGCCGAGCACCTTCGTCTCGCCGCCCTTGCCGCCCGCGAGGCCCGCGCCGCCGGTCAGGGCGTCGAGGCCGGGGAAGGACTCCAGGCCCTTGAACTCCTTGCCGTGGCCGGCGCCGTCCTTGCCCGCCCCGGCCGCGCCCTCGGTCACCTTGGCGCCCTTGGGGGCGGTGAACGCGAAGGTGTCGGCGGACGGCTTGGCGAAGTCCACCTTGGTGAACCCGGCGTCGACGATCGGCTTGCCGCCCTCGGCCGCCAGCAGCTGCACCCGCAGCGGCACGCCGTTCTTGGCATCCACCGCGATCTTGACCGAGCCGACCGTGGACCCGCCGTGCTTGGGCTTCAGCACCAGCTGGTACGCGTCCCGGCCGGCCACCTGCGCGGTGTCGCCCACGCTGACGTCCGTGGTCGGGCCGGCGGCCGTCAGGATGTCCTGGGCCAGCTGCTGGGGCGAGGCGCCGCCCATCCGGTCGGCCGTCTTCTTGTGGTCCTTGCCCTGCTGGTCCTTGCCGTGCGCCGCGCCCTCGGTGTCCTTCTCGTGCCAGACCTCGTTGGCCTTGCTGTCGTACCCCCAGACGTCGGCGCCGTTGTGGATGAGGCTGTACTCGTCCTTGCCGTCCACGAACGTGAGCTTCTGGCGGTCCGGGCCGTCTGCCGCGACGCGCACGGTGTGCGTGCCGCTCGCCAGCTGCGCGATCTTGTCCTCGGGGTTGGCCGAGCCGCCCGTGACGCCCCCGCCGCCGAGCAGGCCGCTCGCCAGGGTCGGCAGGCCCAGGTCGGTGCTGATCTTCGCGCTGCCGGACAGCTGCTGCACGTCCGAGGCGGCGACCTTCTCGATGAGCTGCTGTGCCGTCACCTTCGGCAGGTCCGGGCTGCCGGAGTTCGCGAAGGCCGGGACCATCGCCACGGTCGCGGCGGCCACACCCGCCACCGCGACCGGTACGGCGTACCGGGCGGCCTTGCGGGTCTTTGCGTTCGTTGCCATGTCTGCCCTACCTCTTTGTCACCCGTTCTGGTGTGTCTCCATCTGACCAAAGGGGTGGGGGTCGGGGCGTCACTCCCCGGGGCCAACTCCGCGTACGCCCCAGGGATGACACGGCGAGGGCCCGGCATCCCCCACCCGTAGGGGATGCCGGGCCCTCACCTCTGCCGAACAGCTCCTAGCCGGCGCGGTGCACCACCGCGTCGCACAGCTCCTCGAGCGCCGACTTCGCGAAGCACTCCTGCAGCGGGGCGAGCGTGGCCCGCGCGTCCTGCGCGTACCGGATGGTGTCGCGGCGGGCCTGCTCCAGCGCGGGGTGCACCCGCAGCCGGGCGAGGACCTCGGCGTGCAGCGCGTCGTCGGCCAGATCGCCGTCCAGGAGGCCTACGAGCTCCAGGTCGCCGGGGTCGCCGCCCTGGGCCGCCATCTCGCGCAGCCGCAGCACGGGCAGGGTCGGGATGCCCTCGCGCAGGTCCGTCCCCGGGGTCTTGCCGGACTCGTGCGAGTCGGAGGCGATGTCCAGAACGTCGTCGGCGAGCTGGAAGGCGGTACCGAGGCGCTCGCCGTACTGGGTCAGGATGTCGACGACCGACTCGTCGGCGCCGGACATCAGCGCGCCGAACCGGCCGGAGACCGCGATCAGCGAGCCGGTCTTGCCGGCGATGACGTCGAGGTAGTGGGCGACCGGGTCGCGGCCGTCGCGCGGGCCGGCCGTCTCCAGGATCTGGCCCGTCACCAGCCGCTCGAAGGCCTCGGCCTGGATGCGTACGGCCTCCGGCCCGAGGTCGGCCAGTATGTGCGAGGCGCGGGCGAACAGGAAGTCACCCGTCAGGACGGCCACCGAGTTGCCCCAGCGGGCGTTGGCGCTGGCCACACCGCGGCGCACGTCCGCCTCGTCCATGACGTCGTCGTGGTAGAGCGTCGCCAGATGGGTGAGTTCGACGACCACCGCGGAGGGCACGATGCCGGGCGCGTAGGGATCGCCGAAGCGCGAGGCGAGCATCACCAGCAGCGGCCGGAACCGCTTGCCTCCGGCCCGGACCAGATGCTGTGCGGCCTCGGTGATGAAGGGGACTTCGCTCTTGGTGGCCTCCAGCAGACCCGCCTCGACGGCGGCCAGTCCCGCCTGGACATCGGTCTCAAGAGCCTGGTCCCGCACGCTCAGTCCGAACGGCCCGACGACGGTCACGAGGGGTACTCCTGTCTGCTGACGATCACGCTGACGATCACCTGGATTGTCGATGTGTCGCTGCCATCACTCAAGCCAGCGTATCCGGTCTGTTTTCGATCACCGAGAGCGCCCGCCATGTCGCCACCCGCGCAGCGCCCTATGCGCACCGGTATGTTCGTCAGGAGCCGAAACAACCGGAGAATGCGTTTTGTCCAGAACTGCAACCGAAATAGGGGAACCGGCGGAACCGGTCCACCCGGAGGCGCGCTTCTCGTTCCTCGGCATGCAGGCCATCCTCGTCCTCTACTTCGCGGACACGGTGGCGAACGGCGGCCCGGGGATGGACCCGGGCACCGCGGCCTCCGTCTCGGCTGCCTACGGGACCATGGTCTACCTCCTCTCCGTCGCGGGCGGATGGCTCGCCGACCGGATCCCCGGTTCGTACCGGGCCGTGCTCTGGGCCGGCCCCCTGATCACCGGCCGGCCCGGCGAGCACCAGGGCCGGCACCGGGGCTTCTCCGCCGCCGCCGTCGGCATGACCGCGGGCCTGGTCCAGTACGTACTCGGCCGCCGCCATCTGGCCGGACGAAAGCACTCGGCCGAGTACGCCCTCGCTCCCGACGCGATGCGCCGCGCCGTGCGCCGCATCGTCGCCGGACTCCTCGCCGCGGGCGCGCCCGCCACCCTTCTGGCCGCCGCCGGCCGGCTGACCACGGGCCGCTTCGGCGCACGATGCACCCCGTCCACTGAGGCGAACGAGGTGGTTCCCGCATGATCATCCGTACCGAGTTCCCGTACGAGGCCACGCACGAGGACGTCCGTATCCCGATGGCCGACGGGGTGGAGCTGTACGCCCGGATCTGGCGCCCGGTGACGGACGAGCCGGTTCCGGCCCTGCTGGAGTACCTGCCGTACCGGCTGACGGACTGGACCGCCCCGCGGGACCGGCAGCGCCACCCCTGGTACGCCGGCCACGGCTACGCCTCCGTACGGGTGGACGTACGCGGCCACGGCTGCAGCGGCGGGAACCCGGGCGACGAGTACGACGCGCGGGAACTGGCCGACGGGGTCGCGGTGGTGGAGTGGCTGGCGGCGCAGCCTTGGTGCACGGGGTCGGTCGGGATGTTCGGGATCTCGTGGGGCGGGTTCAACTCCCTCCAGATCGCGGCGCTGGCGCCGGAGGCTCTCAAGGCGGTCGTCACCGTCTGCTCGACGGACGACCGGTACGACAACGACGTCCACTACATGGGCGGCTCGGTGCTGGCCGTGGACATGCACGCGTGGGCGGCGACCATGCTGGCCTTCGCGGCGCGGCCGCCGGACCCGCTGTTCGCCGGCGACGGCTGGCGCGAGCAGTGGCTGGCGCGGCTGGAATCCGTCGAACCCCTGATCCACACCTGGCTGGCCCACCAGACGCGGGACGACTACTGGCGCCACGGCAGCGTCTGCGAGGACTACCCGGCGATCGGCGCGGCCGTCCTCGCGGTGGGCGGCTGGCACGACCCGTACCGGGACGCGGTGCTGCGGCTGGTCTCCCATCTGCCCGCCGACCGGGTACGGGGGCTGATCGGCCCGTGGTCGCACCAGTACCCGGACCGGGGGCTGCCGCCCGGGCCGGCGATCGGGTTCCTCCAGGAGACCCTGCGGTGGTGGGACCACTGGCTGAAGGGCGCTGACAACGGGGTGATGGACGAGCCCCTGCTGCGCTCCTGGATCTCGGAGTCCCATCCGCCGGCGACCACGTACGAGGTGCTGCCGGGCCGCTGGGTCGGGGACGCCGAGTGGCCCTCCCCCGCCGTCACCCCCGTCACGTACGCGCTCCAGGGCGCGCCGGTGGCCGTGGCGTCCCCGCAGCACACGGGGCTGGACGCGGGGCGGTTCTTCCCGTCCGGCAACGACGCGGACCTGCCGCCGGACCAGCGCGAGGAGGACGCGAAGTCGGCCTGCTTCGAGTTCCCGGTGGGGCGCGAGCCGGCGGAGATCCTGGGCCGGGCCCAGGTGACGGCCCGGCTGCGGATGGACGTCCCGTACGGGCAGGTGGTGGCCCGGCTGTGCGACGTGGCGCCCGACGGCTCCTCGACGCTGGTCACCCGGGGCGCGCTGAACCTCTCGGCCCGGCTGGGCCGGGACAAGGCGGTGCCGTGGCCGGTGGGCGCGTACGAGGACGTGGTGTTCGAGCTGAACGGCATCGGGCACCGCTTCGCGGCGGGCCACCGGATCCGGCTCGCGCTGTCCTCGGCGTACTGGCCGTGGATCTGGCCGCGGGCCGGGTCGGAGGCGGGGTGGACGCTGGACCCGGCCGGGAGTGCGCTGGTCCTGCCGGTCCGGTCCGCGGGGCCGGAGCCGGAGGTCGGCTTCGAGCCGCCGGAGCAGGCGGAGCCGCTGGGGGTGGTCGTCCCGGCCACGCTGGACGAGCCGCGGCCGCAGCGGCTGGTCGTCCGGGACGTCGCGCGCGGGCGGTGGCGGCTGGAGGTGGACCCGCGGTACGGGGGCACGCGGGTGTATCCGGACGGGCTGGAGTACGGGGAGGACGCGCTGGAGGTGTACGAGATCGACTCGGCGGACCCGTTGTCGGCCCGGACCCGCTCGGACTGGCGGATCCGGTTGCACCGGCCGGAACTGGGCTGGGACGTAGGGGTGGAGACCCGGTCGGAGGTCTCGTGCGACGAGGGCGGCTTCCTGACCTCGAACGAGCTGGTGTGCCGGGAGGGGGAGGAGATCGTCTTCCACCGGACGTGGGAGCGTCGGCTGCCGCGGGCGGCGGGCTGACGGCCCTGCGGGGCCCGTCCCCTATCCGCTATCCGCCTTTCCACCATTCCTCCCCCGGCTGCCGCCGGGAGGTGCCCCCGGGGGCTCCGCCCCAGACCCGGGAAGGATCCGGTGCTCCGCCCCCGGGCCCCCGCGCCTCAAACGCCGGCGGGGCTGGATCGGCCCGGCTGCGCCGGAATCGGCCTGATGGGGCCGGATTCGCCGGCGAAGAGGCGTTCCAGGACCACCGCGATGCCGTCCTGTTCGTTCGAGAGGGTCAGTTCGTCGGCCACGGCCATCAGTTCGCGGTGGGCGTTGGCCATCGCCACGCCGTGCGCCGCCCACGCGAACATCGGGATGTCGTTCGGCATGTCGCCGAAGGCGATGGTCGACGACGGGCCGACTCCCAGCACCTCCGCCGCCAGGGCCAGCCCGCTCCCCTTGCTGACGCCCGGCGGCTGGAGCTCCACCGTGTGCTCCCCCGCCATCGTCACGTTCACCAGGTCCCCGACCACCGAACGGGCGACCCGCGTCAGCTCGTCGTCGTCCAGCTCCGGGTGCTGGAGCAGCACCTTGTTGATCGGCGCGGCCCACAGGTCTCCGCGCCTGTGCACCCGGACCGTCGGGAGGTGCGGGTGCCACATCCGGTAGCCCGGCCCTATCAGCATTTCGGCGTCCACCGCCTCCTGGTTGACCGCCGCGTACACCTCGCCGATCTCCGCCTCGATCTTCCCGAGCGCCACCTCCGCCAGGTCCCGGTCCAACGGAATGGAGTGCAACAGGCGCGCGCGCGCCGTGTCGTACACCTGCGCGCCCTGCCCGCACACCGCGAGCCCTGTGTAGCCGAGGTCGTCCAGGACGTGGCGGACCTGCGGGACGGGCCGCCCGGTGACGATGATGTGTTGGGCGCCGGCGGCGCGCGCCGTCGCGAGCGCCGCGTACGACCGCGCGGAGACGGTGTCTCCGGCGCGCAGCAGGGTCCCGTCCAGGTCAGTGGCGATCAAGGCATAGGGGAGGGCCGAAAGCGGGGCGGAAGTCACGGCGCAAGGATACGGACCCCTGTGGACAAGTCCTACAAATAGAGCCCGAATCCGGCCTCCCGCAGGCCCCACTGGCCACGTAACGTATCAACCAGCCCACCGGGACACCCCCGGACCGCGTCGAAAGCGAGGCAGTACCCCATGCCCCAGCAGAGCCCCCTCGATGTGCCCGAGGGCGACCCGTTCGGGCCGCACAACCTCCCGTACGGCGTCTTCTCCACCTCCGCGGAGCCCGGCCGCCGTCGCATCGGCGTGCGCATCGGCGGACACGTGCTCGACGCGGGGGCGGCCGCGGTCGCGCTCGGTTCCCCGTACGCCGCGCTGCTCGGGCAGTCCTCGCTCAACCCGCTGCTGGCCGCCGGCCGCACCGCCTGGCGCGATGTGCGCCGCGCGCTGACCGCCTGGGTGACCGACCCCGGCCACCGCGTGACGGTCGAGCCGCACCTCGTCCCGCTGGACGCCGTCACCCTGCACCTGCCGTACGAGGTCGCCGACTACGTCGACTTCTACGCGAGCGAGCACCACGCCACCAACGTCGGCAGGATGTTCCGCCCGGACGGGGACGCGCTCACCCCCAACTGGAAGCACCTGCCGATCGGTTACCACGGCCGCTCCGGCACGATCGTCGTCTCCGGCACCGATGTCGTCCGCCCCTCCGGGCAGCGCAAGGCCCCGGCCGACCCGGCGCCCGTCTTCGGCCCGTCCGTCAAACTCGACATCGAGGCCGAGGTCGGCTTCGTCGTCGGCACTCCGTCCGAGCTGGGCAGCCCGGTGCCGCTGGGCGCCTTCGAGGACCACGTCTTCGGGCTGTTCCTGCTCAACGACTGGTCGGCGCGCGACATCCAGGCCTGGGAGTACGTGCCGCTGGGCCCCTTCCTCGGCAAGTCCTTCGCCACCTCCGTCTCCGCCTGGGTGACCCCGCTGGAGGCCCTGGAGGCGGCCCGGGTCGCCCCGCCGGCCCGCGAGTTCCCCCTCCTGCCCTACCTCGACGACGCCGACGCCGACCGGCCCGGCGGCTTCGACCTGCACATCACCGTGTCCATCAACGGACAGGAGGTCGCGCAGCCGCCGTTCGCGACGATGTACTGGACCGCCGCCCAGCAGCTCGCGCACATGACCGTCAACGGCGCCTCCCTGCGCACCGGAGACGTCTTCGGCTCGGGCACGGTCAGCGGCCCCGAGGTCGGACAGCGCGGCTCGCTGCTGGAGCTGACGTGGAACGGGCGCGACGCCATCGAGCTCGCCGACGGCAAGCGCACCTTCCTCGAGGACGGCGACACCGTCACCATGACCGCATGGGCCCCGGGCCCCGAGGGCACCCGTGTGGGCCTCGGCGAGGTCACCGGCCGCATTGTGGGATCCCGCTAGTCCGCCCCTCGGGACGAACGGCCCCACCGGGGTGGCGGATCTTTCCGCCACCCCGGCGTCATGGCAGGTCACAGCCCTGCGCCTGAGGCCTCGCAGTGGCGCAACACTGCGGCAACACCACCGGCCGGGGGCCGTCGGTATGTTCCGTGCCATGCCAGCCGAACGCACCCGTGAGCACACCGTCCCGGTCGCCGCCGCGCGCCGGCGGCGACTGCGCGCGGACCGGGCGCGGCAGCTCGCCGACCTGCTGCGCCACCAGATCCTGGCCGGCGGCTACCCCGGCGGGGTCCTCCCCCTGGAGGACGTCCTGGCCGCCGACTACGGAGCCGGCCGCAACACCGTCCGCCAGGCCCTCGACCTGCTGCGCGGCGAGCGGCTCGTCGAACGCCGGCCCGGGGTCGGGACCGTCGTCGTCTGCGAGAAGTACCCCCACGGCCTCGACCGCCTCCAGGGCCTGGCCGAGACCCTGCACGAGCACGGCCGGGTGACGAACGAGGTCCGCACCGTCGGCCCGGTGCGCGCCCCCGCCCCGGTCGCCGGCCGGCTGCGGCTTCCCGAGCACGCCGACGTGCTCTACATCGAGCGGCTGCGGCGCCTGAACGGGCTCCCGCTCTCCCTCGACCTCACGTACGTCCCCCTGGAGATCGGCGCCGGACTGCTCGGCTGCGACCTGGAGAACACCGACGTCTTCCGGCTGCTGGAGTCCCTGACGGGACAGCCCCTCGGCCACGCCGAGATCACCCTCGAGGCCGTCAACGCCGACGCGCACTCCGCCGCCGTCCTGCAGGCCCCGCGCGGGGCCGCGGTGCTGATGCTGGAGCGCCTCACCCATCTGGGTGACGGCCGGCCCGTGGACCTGGAGTTCATCCGCTTCCGCGGCGACCGGATCACCATGAGCGGCCTGCTCCGCCGCTCCCTCTGAGCCCCGCCTCCCTGAGCCCCGCCTTCCCTGAGCCCCGCCTTCCCCCACCTTCCTTCCTGGAGACAGCCATGCCCCTGGTCCCCCAGCGCGGCGACGTGCCCGTGACCATCGACGAGTCCCTGTGCATCGACGGCTGCACCCTCTGCGTCGACATGTGCCCGCTCGACTCCCTCGCGATCCACCAGGACAGCGGCAAGGCGTACATGCACGTCGACGAGTGCTGGTACTGCGGCCCGTGCGCCGCCCGCTGCCCCACGGGCGCGGTGACCGTCAACATGCCGTACCTGCTCCGGTGACTCCGGTGACTCCGGCGACCCTGGCAACTCCGGTGAAAGGCCCCCATCCGATGTTCCGTACGAGAGCTCTCGCACCCACCGCCCTCGCCCTCCTGCTCCTCGCTCCGCTGGCCACCGCGTGCGGCGGGGACGCCTCCGGGGCGGACGGCCCCAAGACCGTGACCGTGACCGTCGGCTACCAGTCCAAGACCATCAACACCGTCACCGCCGGCACCCTGCTGCGCTCCCTCGGCTACTTCGAGCAGGAGCTCACGGCGCGCGGCAAGAGGGACGGCGTCACGTACGAGGTCGACTGGCAGGACTACGCCACGGGCGCGCCCATCACCGCCCAGATGACCGCCGGGAAGATCGACATCGGCTCGATGGGCGACTTCCCGCTCCTGATCAACGCGGCCCGCGGCAAGGAGCTGAAGCAGCCGACCCGCCTCGTGTCCGTGACCGGCTACAACCTGCGCGGCGGCCTCAACACGGTCGTCACCGCGCCGAACGCGAAGTTCGGGTCGCTGGCCGACCTGCGCGGCAAGAAGGTGTCGACCTCGGTCGGCTCCGCCGCGGACGGGACCCTCGTACGGGCCCTGCAGCGCGCCGGGATCGATCCGTCGAGCGGCATCCAGAAGCTCAACCAGCAGCCCAGCGTGGGCGCTTCGGCCCTCCAGGCGGGCAGCGCGGACGCCCTGTCGCAGTTCGTGGCCTGGCCGGGGCAGCTCGCGTACGAGGGGAAGGCCAAGGCGCTCTACGACGGTGCCGAGCTGAACCTGCCGACCTTCCACGGGGTCACGGTGCGGCAGAAGTTCGCGGCCGAACGGGCCGGCGTCCTGGACGACTTCCTGCGGGCGCAGCGCAAGGCGACCGAGTACCTGCGGACGCAGCCGGTCGCGGCGGCCGAGTCGGTGGCGAAGGAGACCGGGCTACCGGCGGAGGTCGTGTACCTGTACAACGGCGCGAACGGGATCGCGACCTTCGACCCGGCGCTGCGGCCGGAGCTGCTGGCGGCGCTCAAGGAGGACGTGCCGGTCCTCAAGGACGCGAAGCTGGTCGGCGACGTGGACGTGGACGCGTTCGTGGACCCGGCACCGCTGAAGCGCGCCGTGCCGGACGCGGACTACCCGGCGGCGGCCCCCGCCCGCCCCGAGCTGTGGCTGAAGAACGAGCCCGCCACCCGGACCTTCGACACCCCGGCGGCCCTCCTGAAGGCCCTGAAGGGCGCGGACGTCCGGGCGGCGTACGTGCCGGACGCGGTGACCGGGACCCTCTGGTTCGCCGACAAGGCGGTGTGGGTGGCGGAAGGCTCCGAACTGCGGGCGTTCGTCACGCCGGCGGGCGCCACGTCGTACGTCGGCCAGCACAGGGGATCCGGGGCGCGGATCGTGAGCTTCGCCGAAGCCGGAGGCATCGCCTCATGACCCCGGGGCGCCGGCTGCTGCGCGTGGCTTCGCTGGGGGCGGCCCTGGTGGTGTGGCAGCTGCTGACTTCGCTGGACGTGGAACTCTGGCTCCGGTTCGGGCAGTTCCCGACGGTGGGGGAGGTCGCGGCGAAGCTCGCCGAGCGGGCGTCGACCGGTCCGTACTGGCAGGACCTCGTCTCCAGCCTGAGCCGGATCGTGTCGGGCTTCGCGCTGGCGGCGGTGCTGGGCGTGGCGGTGGGCACGGCGATCGCCCGCTCGCGGGTGGCGGCGGACGTGCTGGGCCCGGTGCTGGAGGTGCTGCGCCCGATCCCGGCGATCGCGCTCGTCCCGGTCGCGATCCTCCTCTTCCCCTCGAACGAGCAGGGGATCGTGTTCATCACGTGCACGGCGGCGTTCTTCCCGGTCCTGGTGTCGACGCGCCACGCGGTGGCGGCGTTGTCCCCGGTCTGGGAGGAGGCGGTCCTGACGATGGGCGGGGGCCGGGGGCGGATCCTGCTGTCGGTGGTCCTGCCCGGGGCGCTCCCCGGGATCTTCGGGGGCCTGTCGGTCGGGATCGGGGTCGGGTGGATCTGCGTGATCTCGGCGGAGATGATCTCGGGCGAGTACGGGGTGGGCTACCGCACGTGGCAGGACTACACGGTGGTGGACTACCCGGGGGTCTTCGTCGGCATGGCCACGATCGGCGCACTGGGCTGGTTGACCTCGACGGCGGTGGAACGCCTGGGCCGCCGCCTCACGCACTGGCTCCCGACCCGCGTCGAGCGCCCCTCCGCAGGGCCACCCGCCGCTGGACGTGCCCGGCGGCCGGTTGGCGCGCAGCGCCATTTCGGCCCCGCCGGCGTTTGAGGCGCGGGGGCGCGCGGGCCGGCCCCCGCAACGGCGCCGTACCCGTGCGGGGTCCGGGGCTGTGCCCCGGTGGCACCTCCCAGCGGTAGCCGGGGGAGGAGAAAGGGGCGGGGCGGGGAGAAGGCCCCGCGCAGCGGGACCCGCGCCGCCGACCGGCATTCGACTACTCACAGGAGGTCCCCCGATGTCCGCACATGCGGCCCCACCCACCAGCCGCGTCCCCGCCACCGCGGCCGCAGCGTCGCCCGGCTCCGCCCTCCGGCTGGACCGGGTGCGGCTCGGCCGGAGCGGCGGCCAGGCCGTCCTCGACGGGCTCGACCTCGACATCCGGGCCGGGGAGGTGCTGGCCGTCGTAGGGCCCTCCGGATGCGGCAAGTCCACGCTGCTGCGCACCCTGGCCGGGCTGCTGCCTCCGCTCGCCGGCACCGTCACGCAGGACGGAACCCCGGTCGACCGGCCCGCCGCCGACCGGGCGCTCATCTTCCAGGACGACGCCCTGCTGCCCTGGCGCACCGTACGGGGCAACGTCGAACTGCCCCTCGCCATCCGGCGCGTGCCCCGCTCCGAGCGGCGGCGGACCGCCGAGGACTGGCTGGCCCGCGTCGGCCTCGCGGAGCACGCGCACAAGCTCCCGCACCAGCTCTCCGGCGGCCAGCGCCAGCGCGTCCAGCTGGCCCGCGCCCTCGCCGCGCGCCCCCGTGCCGTCCTCATGGACGAGCCCTTCGGAGCGCTCGACGCCCAGACCCGCGCCGGGATGCAGGACCTCCTGGTCGACGTCCTCGCCGGCACCGGGGCGACGGTCGTCTTCGTCACCCACGACGTGGACGAGGCCCTCTTCGTGGGCGACCGCATCGCGCTGCTCCACGCCGACACCGTGGTCGACGTACCGCTTCCGCGCGACCGGACCGCCGATCATTCGGCCCTCCGCCGCCGGATCCTCTCCTCCCTCTGACCGCCGGCCCCCGGGCCTCGGCCCCTGACCCCCCGACCCCCGAAGGGCAGCCCCCACCATGGACATCCCCGCGATCGCCGACGCCGAGGAACTCTCCTGCGACGTCCTCGTCATCGGCGGCGGCACCGCCGGCACCATGGCGGCCCTGACCGCCGCCGGCCGCGGCGCGCGGGTCCTGCTGCTGGAGAAGGCGCACGTACGCCACTCCGGCGCCCTCGCCATGGGCATGGACGGGGTCAACAACGCGGTCGTCCCCGGCCGCGCCGAGCCCGACGACTACGTCGCCGAGATCACCCGCGCCAACGACGGCGTCGTCGACCAGTCCACCGTCCACCAGACCGCCACCCGCGGCTTCGCGATGGTGCAGCGCCTGGAGTCGTACGGCGTGAAGTTCGAGAAGGACGAGCACGGCGAGTACGCGGTCCGCCGCGTCCACCGCTCCGGCTCGTACGTACTGCCCATGCCCGAGGGCAAGGACGTCAAGAAGGTCCTCTACCGGCAGCTGCGCCGCCGCGAGATGCGCGAGCGGATCCGGATCGAGAACCGGGTGATGCCGGTCCGGGTCCTCACCTCGCCCGAGGACGGCCGGGCCATCGGCGCGGCCGCTTTCAACACCCGTACCGGCGCCTTCGTGACGGTCCGCGCGGGCGCTGTCATCCTCGCGACCGGCCCTTGCGGCCGGCTCGGACTCCCCGCCTCCGGATACCTCTACGGGACGTACGAGAACCCGACCAACGCGGGCGACGGCTACGCCATGGCCTACCACGCGGGCGCGGCCCTCACCGGGATCGAGTGCTTCCAGATCAACCCGCTGATCAAGGACTACAACGGGCCGGCGTGCGCGTACGTCGCCAACCCGTTCGGCGGCTACCAGGTCAACCGGCACGGGGAGCGGTTCGTCGACTCCGACTACTGGTCGGGGCAGATGATGTCCGAGTTCGCGGCCGAACTCGCCTCCGACCGGGGGCCGGTGTACCTGAAGCTCAGCCACCTCCCGGAGGAGACCGTCTCCTCCCTCGAATCGATCCTGCACACCACGGAGCGGCCGACCCGCGGCACCTTCCACGCGGGCCGCGGCCACGACTACCGCACGCACGACATCGAGATGCACATCTCGGAGATCGGACTGTGCGGGGGCCACTCGGCGTCGGGCGTGCGCGTCGACGACCACGCACGCACCACCGTTCCGCGGCTGTACGCGGCCGGGGACCTGGCCTCCGTACCGCACAACTACATGATCGGGGCGTTCGTCTTCGGCGACCTGGCGGGCGGTGACGCGGCGCAGTACACGGCGTACGAGGGGCCGCTCCCGGCGGACCAGGTGGCGGCGGCGCACGAGCTGGTCTACCGTCCGCTGCGCCGGCCGGACGGGCCGCCGCAGCCACAGGTGGAGTACAAGCTGCGGCGCTTCGTCAACGACTACGTGGCCCCGCCGAAGACGGGCGCGAAGCTCTCCCTCGCCGTGGAGGCCTTCACCCGGATGAGCGGCGAGATCGAGGAGATGGGGGCGCAGACCCCGCACGAGCTGATGCGGTGCGCGGAGGTGTCCTTCATCCGGGACTGCGCCGAGATGGCGGCCCGGGCGTCGCTGGCGCGGACGGAGTCCCGCTGGGGCCTGTACCACGAGCGGCTCGACCATCCGGGGCGCGACGACGCGGGCTGGCTGCACCACCTGGACCTGCGCAAGTCGGCTTCGGGGGCGATGGAGTTCACGGCCCGGCCGGTGGAGCCGTACGTGGTCCCCGTCCCCGAATTCCTCCCGATGGGCGGCCCCTCCCGCCACCTGGGCGAGGTCGAACTGGTCGGCGTGGCGACGGCGGGCCCGCACGGGGCCGCGCCCCGGCCGGCCGGAGCCGAGCCCTCCGCCGCAGCGGGCACAGCCGAGCCTTCCGCCGGAGCGGGCGCTGCGGGCACAGCCGAGCCTTCGGCCGGAGCGGGCGCAGCGGCCGGAGCGGGCGCAGCCGAGCCTTCAGCCGGAGCGGACGCAGCAGGCGCAGCAGGCGGAGCGGGCGCAGCGGCCGGAGCGGGCGCAGCCGAGCCTTCGGCCGGAGCGGGCGGAGCAGCCGGAGCGGGCGCAGCGGCCGGAGCCGAGCCTTCAGCCGGAGCGGGCGCAGCGGCCGGAGCGGGCGTGGCCGAGCCTTCGGCCGGAGCGGGGCTCGCGGCCGGCGCGGCCCCCGGCTCCGGCGCCCGACCCGGGGCGGACCCGCAGCCCGGGGCGCCCGCCGAGGCCAGCCCCTCCGGTGCCGCGGCCGCCGCCGGTGCGGGGACCGCGCCCGGTACCGGCCCGGCCGCCGCCTCCCCGCGGCTGCTGGCCCTGCTCGCGCTCGCCGAGGAGGCGCCCGCCCTCGACGGGCTGCGGCCCTACCTGAGCGACCCCGACCCGGGCGTGCGCACCGCTGCCGTCGGCGTCGTCACCGAGACCGTCCCGGCCGGCGCCGGCCCGGCGCTGGCCGCCGCCCTGGCCGACCCGGCCCCTGCGGTACGGGCGGCCGCCGCAGGCTCGCTGCGGGAGCTGCTGGAGGTGCTGCCCGGGGACCCGGAGCTCGGGGCCGCGCTGCGCGCGGCACTCGCCGTACCGGACCCGGTGGTGCGCGCCGCGGCCCTGGAGGCCCTGCGCGCGCTGCGGCTCGGCGGGGCCGCCCTGTACGCCGAGTCCCTGGCGGATCCCGACCCGGAGGTCCGTATCCACGCCGTACGGGCGCTGGTCTCGGTGGATGCCGTCGAGGCCTTGGCGCGCGCCGCGGCGGACCCGGCCCGGGAGGTCCGGGTCGCGGTGGCCAAGGGGCTCGCGGCGGTCCACGCCCCGGCCCCCGCCCCGCTGGCCCCCCTCCTCGCGGACCCGGACCCGCTGGTCCGCGCCGCGGCCCTGGCGGCGCTGGCCGCCACGGGCTGCCCGGCCCCGTACGCCGCCACAGCCGCCGCAGCCCTCACCGACCCGGCGTGGCAGGTCCGCACCGGCGCCGCCACCGCCCTCGCGGCGGCCGACCCCGCCACCGCCGTCGCCCCCCTGGCCTCGGCCCTGAAGGACGACAACGCGGACGTCCGCAAGGCCGCGGTCCTCTCCCTCCGCGCCCACCGCACCGTCCCGGAGGCCCGCACGGCCCTGGCTGGCGCCGCCTCCGACCCCGACGCGGATGTCCGCGCATATGCCAGTCGCCACTGACTCCGTCAACACCGCGACACCGTTCACACGTGGGGACGGTCCTGCACGATCCCCGGCGATACGCTGGACCGACTCGCGAGACTCCAGTTCATGGGAGCACTGATGAACCCGGAATACAGCTGGCCGGAGCCACCTGAGGGCGGCTGGACCGCGGACGACCTGGACACGCTTCCGAATCTGCCTCCTCACACGGAGCTGATCGACGGGAGCCTGATTTTCGTGAGTCCGCAGACCCGTTTCCACGTGCGTGCGGTGAGTTTCTTCGAACGGCAGCTGAGCGCCTTGGCACCGGACGAGCTGGATGTGCTTCGGGAGTTCACCATCGACATCGACCGTCGGAACCGTCCTGAGCCGGATGTCATCGTGGTACCCGCGGAAGACGACGAGGATCCCAACCAGACCCGGCTTCCGGCCGAGTCCGTCCGGCTCGCGATCGAAGTGGTGTCCCCGGAATCGGTCAGCCGCGACCGTGAGACCAAACCCGTGAAGTACGCCCGCGCCAAGATCCCCCACTTCTGGCGGGTCGAGAACCAGGATGGCCGGGCAGTGGTCTACGTCTTCGAGCGCGAACCAGCCACCGGCTCCTACACGAGCACCGGGATCTTCCATGACCGGCTGAAGGTCTCTGTCCCCTTCCTCATCGACCTGGACCTCACCGAGATCTGGCCGAAACGGCGGGGGCCGGAGTAGCCGGCACACGGCAAAGGGCCCGGCTCCCCGATGGGAGCCGGGCCCCGACACGTACGCCGTACGGCTACCGCACGAACGTGCTCGCCTGCCCCGCCAGGTCCAGGAAGTACTGCGGCGCCAGGCCCAGGACCAGGGTCACCGCCACGCCCACCGCGATCGTCGTCATCGTCAGCGGCGACGGGACGGCCACCGTCGGGCCGTCCGGCTTCGGCTCGCTGAAGAACATCAGGACGATCACCCGGATGTAGAAGAACGCGGCGATCGCGGACGAGATGACACCGACCACGACCAGCACGCCCGCGCCGCCCTCCGCCGCCGCCTTGAACACGGCGAACTTGCCGGCGAAGCCGGACGTCAGCGGGATGCCGGCGAAGGCCAGCAGGAACACCGCGAAGACCGCCGCCGTCATCGGGGAACGGCGGCCCAGGCCCGCCCACTTGGACAGGTGCGTCGCCTCGCCGCCCGCATCGCGCACCAGCGTGACCACCGCGAAGGCGCCGATCGTCACGAAGGAGTACGCGAGCAGGTAGAAGAGGACGGACTGGACGCCCTCCGCCGAGGTCGCGATCACACCGGCCAGGATGAAGCCCGCGTGTGCGATCGAGGAGTAGGCCAGCAGGCGCTTGACGTCGGTCTGGGTCACCGCGATCACCGCGCCGGCCAGCATCGTCACGATGGCCACGCCCCACATGACCGGCCGCCAGTCCCACCGCAGGCCCGGGAGGACCACGTACAGCAGGCGCAGCAGCGCGCCGAAGGCGGCCACCTTCGTCGCCGCCGCCATGAAGCCCGTGACCGGGGTCGGGGCGCCCTGGTAGACGTCCGGCGTCCACATGTGGAACGGGACCGCGCCGACCTTGAAGAGCAGGCCCGTCACGATCAGCGCCCCGCCGATCAGCAGCAGCGCGTCGTTGCCCATGGTGTCGGCGAGCGCCGGGTCGATCTTCGTGACGGTGCCGTCGACCACGTCGGCGATGGCCGCGTACGAGACCGAGCCCGCGTACCCGTAGACCAGCGCGATGCCGAAGAGGAGGAAGGCCGAGGAGAAGGCCCCGAGCAGGAAGTACTTGACCGCCGCCTCCTGCGACATCAGCCGCTGGCGGCGGGCGACGGCGCAGAGCAGGTACAGCGGGAGGGAGAAGACCTCCAGGGCCACGAACAGCGTCAGCAGGTCGTTGGCCGCCGGGAAGATCAGCATGCCGGAGATCGCGAACAGGACCAGCGGGAAGACCTCGGTGGTGGTGAAGCCCGCCTTGACGGCGGCCTTCTCGCTGTCGCTGCCCGGTACGGACGCCGCCTGCGCGGCGAACGAGTCCACCCGGTTGCCGTGTGCGGCCGGGTCCAGGCGCCGCTCGGCGAAGGTGAAGACCGCGACGATCGAGGCCAGCAGGATGGTGCCCTGCAGGAACAGCGCCGGGCCGTCCACGGCCACGGCGCCCATCGCCGCGATGTGCGCCTTGTCGCTCCCGTACCCGCCGGCGGCGAGGCCGACGACCGCCGCGAAGGCCGAGGCCAGCGCGGCGACGGCGAGGAACACCTGGACGTAGTAGCGGGACTTGCGCGGTACGAAGGCCTCGACGAGGACTCCGATGACCGCCGCGCCCACCACGATCAGCGTGGGCGCGAGCTGCGCGTACTCGATGTGCGGGGCCGGGATCCGGTCGACCGGTCCCGCGGCCGCCAGCGTCAGCAGCCCTTGGGCAGCAGCCATGGTGCTCACTTCGCCGCCTCCCCGTTCTTGGCCTCGACAGCCACTTCTGGCTTCGGGTCCTTCTGGTGTACGTCGGACATGGTGTGCTCCACCGCCGGGTTGACGATCTCGGTGAGCGGCTTCGGGTACACGCCCAGCGCGATCAGCAGCGCGATCAGCGGGGCGACCACCAGCACCTCCCGCAGGCGCAGGTCCGGCATGGTGCGGACCTCCTCCTTCACGGGGCCGGTCATCGTGCGCTGGTAGAGCACCAGGGTGTAGAGCGCGGCCAGCACGATGCCGATGGTGGCGATGATGCCGATGACGGGGTACCGGGCGAACGTGCCGACCAGGACCAGGAATTCACTGACGAAGGGCGCGAGGCCCGGCAGCGACAGCGTGGCGAGGCCGCCGATCAGGAAGGTGCCGGCCAGTACCGGGGCCACCTTCTGCACACCGCCGTAGTCGGCGATGAGCCGGGAGCCGCGCCGCGAGATCAGGAATCCGGCCACCAGCATCAGCGCGGCCGTCGAGAGCCCGTGGTTGACCATGTACAGCGTCGCGCCCGACTGCCCCTGGGAGGTCATGGCGAAGATGCCCATGATGATGAACCCGAAGTGCGAGATGGAGGCGTACGCGACCAGCCGCTTGATGTCCCGCTGCCCGACCGCGACCAGCGCGCCGTAGACGATGCTGATCAGGGCCAGGACGAGGATCACCGGCGTGGCCCACTTGCTGGCGTCGGGGAACAGCCCGAGGCAGAAGCGGAGCATCGCGAAGGTGCCGACCTTGTCGACGACCGCGGTGATCAGTACGGCGACGGGGGCGGTGGACTCGCCCATCGCGTTCGGCAGCCAGGTGTGCAGCGGCCACAGCGGGGCCTTCACCGCGAAGGCGAAGAAGAACCCGAGGAACAGCAGCCGCTCGGTGTTGGTCGACATGTCGAGCGTGCCCGCGGCGCGGGCGGCGGCGATCTCCTGGAGCGAGAAGTTCCCGGCGACCACGTACAGCCCGATGACCGCGGCCAGCATGATCAGGCCGCCGGCCAGGTTGTAGAGGAGGAACTTGACCGCCGCGTACGAGCGCTGCGCTGCCGCGTTCTCGTCGGTGCCCGCGTGCGCCCGGTCCCCGAAGCCGCCGATGAGGAAGTACATCGGGATGAGCATGGCTTCGAAGAAGATGTAGAAGAGGAAGACGTCGGTGGCCTCGAAGGAGATGACCACCATCGCCTCGACCAGCAGGATCAGGGCGAAGAAGCCCTGCGTCGGCCGCCAGCGGGAGGACGAGGTCTCCAGCGGGTCGGCGTCGTGCCAGCCGGCGGCGATGACGAAGGGGATCAGCAGCGCGGTGAGCGCGATCAGCACCACCCCGATGCCGTCGACGCCCAGTTCGTAGCGGACGCCGAAGTCGGGGATCCAGGCATGTGATTCGGTGAGCTGGTAGCGGGCGCCACCGGGCTCGAAGCGGACCGCGACGAGCACGGCCAGGGCCAGCGTCGCCAGCGAGAACAGCAGCGCGAGCCACTTGGCGGCGGTCCTGCGGGCGGCCGGGACGGCCGCCGTCAGGACGGCGCCGACCGCGGGGACCGCGGCCGTCACCGTCAGAAGCGGGAAACTCATCTCACACCGCCCTCATCAGCAGGGTCGCGGCGATGAGGATCGCCGTGCCCCCGAACATCGAGACCGCGTAGCTGCGGGCGTAGCCGTTCTGCAGCTTGCGCAGCCGGCCCGACAGTCCGCCGACCGAGGCGGCCGTCCCGTTGACCACCCCGTCGACCAGGCTGTGGTCGACGTACACGAGCGAGCGGGTCAGGTGCTCCCCGCCGCGCACCAGCACGACGTGGTTGAAGTCGTCCTGGTACAGGTCCTTGCGGGCCGCGCGGGTGACCCAGCTGCCGCGCGGGGCGACGACCGGGACGGGCTTCCTGCCGTACTGGACGTAGGCGAGGCCCACGCCGATGAGCAGGACCACGACCGTCGAGGCGGTGATGGCGGCGGCTCCGATCGGCGGGTTCCCGTGCTCGAAGGAGGTGACGGGCTCCAGCCACTTCACGAAGGACTCGTTGAAGCTGAAGAGGGCGCCGGCGAAGACCGATCCGAAGGCCAGGACGACCATCGGGAGGGTCATGGACTTCGGGGACTCGTGCGGGTGCGGCTCGTGGCCGTCGGCGTCCGGCTGCCAGCGCTTCTCGCCGAAGAAGGTCAGCAGCATCACCCGGGTCATGTAGAACGCGGTGACGGCCGCGCCCAGCAGGGTGACCGCGCCGAGGATCCAGCCCTCGGTGCCGCCCTTCGCGAAGGCCGCCTCGATGATCTTGTCCTTGGACCAGAAGCCCGACAGGCCCGGGAAGCCGATGATGGCGAGGTAGCCGAGGCCGAAGGTGACGAAGGTGATCGGCATGAACTTGCGCAGGCCGCCGTAGCGCCGCATGTCCACCTCGTCGTTCATCCCGTGCATCACGGAACCCGCGCCGAGGAAGAGGCCGGCCTTGAAGAAGCCGTGCGTCACCAAGTGCATGATCGCGAAGGCGTAGCCGATGGGGCCGAGGCCCGCGGCCAGGATCATGTATCCGATCTGCGACATCGTCGAGCCGGCGAGGGCCTTCTTGATGTCGTCCTTCGCGCAACCGACGATCGCACCGAAGAGGAGCGTGACCCCGCCGACCACGACGACCGCGGTCTGCGCGTCCGGCGCGGCGTTGAAGATCGCCCCGGATCGGGTGATGAGGTACACGCCCGCCGTCACCATCGTCGCCGCGTGGATCAGGGCCGAGACCGGGGTCGGGCCCTCCATCGCGTCGCCGAGCCAGGACTGCAGCGGGACCTGGGCCGACTTGCCGCACGCGGCGAGCAGCAGCATCAGGGCGATCGCCGTCAGCTTGCCCTCGGTGGCGTTGCCCACGGAGGCGAACACCGGCCCGAAGGCGAAGGTCCCGAAGGTGGTGAACAGCAGCATGATCGCGATCGACAGGCCCATGTCGCCGACCCGGTTGACCAGGAAGGCCTTCTTCGCGGCGGTCGCCGCGCTGGGCTTGTGCTGCCAGAAGCCGATGAGCAGGTACGAGGCGAGGCCGACGCCCTCCCACCCGACGTACAGCAGCAGGTAGTTGTCGGCGAGGACCAGCAGCAGCATCGCCGCGAGGAACAGGTTGAGGTAGCCGAAGAAGCGGCGGCGGCGCTCGTCGTGCTCCATGTACCCGATCGAGTACACGTGGATGAGCGTGCCCACCCCGGTGATCAGCAGGACGAAGGTCATCGACAGCTGGTCGAGCTGGAAGGCGACGTCCGCCTGGAAGCTCTCGACCGGGATCCAGGTGTACAGCTTCTGGTACAGGGTCCGGTCGTCGGCGCTGCGCCCGAGCAGGTCGGCGAACAGGGCCACGCCGACGCCGAAGGAGACGGCGGCGAGCAGGGTGCCGAGCCAGTGGCCGGCCTTGTCGAGGCGGCGGCCGCCGCAGAGCAGCACCGCCGCTCCGAGCAGGGGCGCCGCGATCAGCAGCCCAATCAGATTCTCCACTGTGAGCGCCCCTTACAGCTTCATCAGGCTGGCGTCGTCGACCGAGGCCGAGTGGCGGGTACGGAACAGCGACACGATGATCGCGAGGCCCACCACGACCTCCGCGGCGGCGACGACCATCGTGAAGAAGGCGATGATCTGGCCGTCGAGGTTGCCGTGCATCCGGGAGAAGACGACGAAGGCGAGGTTGCAGGCGTTGAGCATCAGCTCGATGCACATGAACAGCACGATCGCGTTCTTCCGGATCAGCACTCCGGCGGCGCCGATGGTGAACAGCAGCGCCGACAGGTACAGGTAGTTGACCGGGTTCACTTCGAGGCCTCCTCACGGCCGAGCCGCTCGGCCGACGCCTGCTCCAGCGCCTTCAGGTCGTTCAGCGCCTCGCTGGAGACGTCCCGGATCTGACCGCGGGCGCGCAGCGTCTTGTTGACGGTCAGCTCGGACGGGGTGCCGTCCGGCAGCAGACCGGCGACGTCCACCGCGTTGTGCCGGGCGTAGACACCGGGCGCGGGCAGCGGCGGGAGCTGCACGCCTTCGCGGACGCGGCGCTCGGCGAGCTCGCGCTGCGTGGCGGCCCGCTCGGTGCGCTCGCGGTGGGTGAGGACCATCGCTCCGACGGCGGCAGTGATCAGCAGCGCGCCGGTGATCTCGAAGGCGAACACGTACTTGGTGAAGATCAGCGTGGCCAGCCCCTCCACGTGCCCGGCGGAGTTGACCCGGCCGAGCCCGTTGAAGTGGCTGAGCCCGGCGTTGGCGATGCCGGCGATCAGCAGGACGCCGAAGCCGAGCCCGCACAGGGCGGCCAGCCAGCGCTGCCCCTTGAGCGTCTCCTTCAGCGAGTCGGCGGCGGTGACGCCGACGAGCATGACCACGAAGAGGAAGAGCATCATGATCGCGCCGGTGTAGACGATGACCTGGACGACGCCCAGGAAGTACGCCCCGTTGGCGAGGTAGAAGACCGCCAGGATGATCATCGTGCCGGCCAGGCTCAGTGCGCTGTGCACGGCCTTCTTCATCAGGACCGTGGACAGCGCGCCGATGACGGCGACGGCGGCGAGGACCCAGAACTGGACCGCCTCGCCCGTGGAGGTCAGGGTGGCCGCGGCGATGGTGCTCACGCCCCCACCCCCTCGGAGGGCGCCGCCTGCTCGCCCTTGGAGACCGCCACCTGCCGCTGCGTACCGGGAGCCGCCCCGGTCACCAGTCCGCGGTAGTAGTCCTGCTCGTCCATGCCCGGGAAGATCGAGTGCGGCGACTCCACCATGCCCTCGGTCAGGCCGGCGAGCAGCTGCTCCTTGGTGTAGATGAGCGATTCGCGGCTGTCGTCGGCCAGTTCGAACTCGTTCGTCATCGTCAGCGCCCGCGTCGGGCAGGCCTCGATGCACAGCCCGCACAGGATGCATCGGGCGTAGTTGATCTGGTAGACCCGGCCGTACCGCTCACCCGGGGAGTACCGCTCCTCCTCGGTGTTGTCCGCGCCCTCCACGTAGATGGCGTCGGCGGGACAGGCCCAGGCGCAGAGCTCGCACCCGATGCACTTCTCCAGACCGTCCGGGTGCCGGTTCAGCTGGTGCCGTCCGTGGAAGCGCGGAGCGGTCGTCTTCTGCTGTTCCGGGTACTGCTCGGTGAGGCGCTTCTTGAACATGGCCTTGAAGGTCACGCCGAAGCCGGCCACCGGGTTCTGCCACTTGTCGTTCTTCTCGTTCCGGTCCGCGTCAGGCATTCTCAGCACCCTCCTCTCGGTCACTGTCAGTATTCGTCCCGCCACTGACAATCAGCTCCCGCTCACTGCGGGGCCGCCTGCGAGGTACGGGTGCCAGTCGCTGGCCGGGCTTGGGCGGTACGGGGAACCCGCCCGCCAGCGGGTCGAACGGCTCGGCCGCGGAGGCCTCGTCGGCCTGCTCGGCGGCCGCCTTCTCCTTCCGGTCGCGGAAGAGGTCCGCGACGAAGGACAGCAGCAGGATCGCGACGACGGCGCCGCCGACGTACAGGACGATCTCCGAGAAGTCGTAACTCTCGTTGCGCAGCGCCCGGACGGTCGCCACCAGCATCAGCCAGACCACGGAGACCGGGATCAGGACCTTCCAGCCGAGCTTCATCAGCTGGTCGTAGCGCACGCGGGGCAGCGTGCCGCGCAGCCAGATGAAGAAGAACAGCAGCAGCTGGACCTTGATGACGAACCAGAGCATCGGCCACCAGCCGTGGTTCGCGCCCTCCCAGAAGTGGCTGATCGGGTACGGGGCCCGCCAGCCGCCGAGGAAGAGGGTGACCGAGACCGCCGAGACGGTGACCATGTTGACGTACTCGGCCAGCATGAACAGCGCGAACTTGATGGAGGAGTACTCGGTGTTGAAGCCGCCGACGAGGTCGCCCTCGGACTCCGGCATGTCGAAGGGGGCGCGGTTCGTCTCGCCGACCATCGTGATGACGTAGATGATGAACGAGACCGGCAGCAGGATGATGTACCAGCGGTCCGCCTGCGCCTCCACGATCGCCGAGGTCGACATCGACCCGGAGTAGAGGAAGACCGAGGCGAAGGCCGCGCCCATCGCGATCTCGTACGAGATCATCTGCGCGCAGGAGCGCAGTCCGCCGAGCAGCGGGTACGTCGACCCCGAGGACCAGCCGGCCAGGACGATGCCGTAGATGCCGACCGAGGCGACCGCGAGGATGTAGAGCATCGCGATCGGCAGGTCGGTCAGCTGCATCGTGGTGCGCTGGCCGAAGATCGAGACCTCGTCGTCGGCCGGGCCGAACGGGATCACCGCAATGGCCATGAAGGCCGGGATCGCCGCGATGATCGGGGCCAGGACGTACACCACCTTGTCGGCCCGCTTGACGATGATGTCTTCCTTGAGCATCAGCTTCACGCCGTCGGCGAGCGACTGGAGCATGCCCCAGGGGCCGTGCCGGTTGGGGCCGATGCGCAGCTGCATCCAGGCGACGACCTTGCGCTCCCAGACGATGGAGAAGAGCACGGTCACCATCAGGAAGGCGAAGCAGAACACCGCCTTGACGACGACCAGCCACCAGACGTCCCTGCCGAACAGGGAGAGGTCCTCGGCAGCGAGCTGTACCGCGTTCACGCGCCCACCTCCGCATCGGTGCCGCTGCTGTCGGCCGGCGTCGCCGGGCCGATCCGTACGAGGGTGCCCGGGTGGGCCCCGGTGTCGGCGAGGACGCCGTGCCCGGTGGAGTTCAGCGGGAGCCAGACCACCCGGTCGGGCATCTCGGTGATCCGCAGCGGGAGTTCCACGGAGCCGGCCGGGCCGGTCACGGCGAGGACGTCGCCGTCCTTGACGCCGGTCTCGGCGGCCGTGCCGGCCGAGAGCCGGGCGCTCGCCTCGTGCCGGGTGCCGGCCAGGGCGTCTTCGCCCTCCTGGAGCCGGCCCAGGTCGAGCAGGAGCCGGTGGCCCGCGAGGACCGCCTCGCCCGCCCCGGGGCGGGGCAGTGGCACGGTGTCCGCGGACTGCCCGGCGGCCCGCTCCCCGGCCCACGGGCCGAGCGCGTCGAGCTCGCGGCGTACGGCGTGTACGTCGGGCAGCGCGATCGGCCGGTCGGCCGCGTCGGCCAGCATGTGCAGCACGCGGGCGTCGGCGGGGGCGAGCGGGCGGGCCATCTGGTCGGGCTTGAGCGCGGCCTCGAACGGCCGGACCCTGCCCTCCCAGTTGATGAACGCGCCGGCCTTCTCGGCGACGGCGGCGACCGGGAAGACCACGTCCGCGTGGTCGGTGACCTGCCCGGGCCGCAGTTCCAGCGAGACCACGAAGGCCTCCTGGAGGGCGACCAGCGCCCGGGCCGGGTCCGGCAGGTCGGCGATCTCGACTCCGGCGACCAGCAGGGCGGAGAGCTCGCGCCCGGCGGCGGCCTCGACGATCTGGCCGGTGTCGCGGCCGTAGCGGTGCGGGAGTTCGTCCAGCCCCCAGGCGGTGGCGACCTCGTCGCGGGCCCGCGGATCGGTGGCCGGACGGCCCCCCGGCAGCAGGGACGGCAGCGCGCCCGCCTCGACGGCGGCCCGCTCCCCGGCCCGGCGCGGGATCCATACGAGCTGCGCGCCGGTCGCGGCGGCGGCCCGTACGGCGGCGGTCAGCGCGCCGGGCACCCCGGCGAGGCGCTCCCCGACGACGATGACCGCGCCGGGCCGGCGCAGCGCGTCGGCGGCCCCGGCCCCGCCGGCCTCCAGGCCGGTCCGGGTGGCCAGTGCGTCCAGCCACTCGGGCTCGGTGCCGGGGGCGGCGGCCAGCAGGGTGCCGCCCGCCTTCTCCAGGCCGCGGGTGGCGAACGGGGCGAGGGCGAAGGTCCGCTGCTTGTGCTTGCGGTGGGCCTTGCGCAGCCGCAGGAAGACGCCGGGGGCCTCCTCCTCGGACTCGATGCCGGCGAGCAGGACGGCGGGCGCCGCCTCCAGCTTCGCGTACGTCACACCGCGGCCGTCGAGGTCCTTGCCGGTGCCGGCCACGGTGGCGGCCAGGAACTCGGCCTCCTCCGCGCTGTGGATCCGGGCCCGGAAGTCGATGTCGTTGGTGTCGAGGACGACGCGGGCGAACTTGGCGTACGCGTACGCGTCCTCGACGGTGAGCCGCCCGCCGGTCAGCACCCCGGCCCGGCCGCGCGCGGCGGCGAGCCCGGCGGCCGCGGCCTCCAGGGCCTCGGGCCAGCTGGCCGGGGCGAGGATCCCGTCCGTGCCGCGTACCAGCGGTGTGGTGAGGCGGTCCGGGCGCTGCGCGTAGCGGAACCCGAAGCGGCCCTTGTCGCAGATCCACTCCTCGTTGACCTCGGGGTCCTCGGCGGCCATCCGGCGCAGCACCTTGCCGCGGCGGTGGTCGGTCCGGGTCGCGCAGCCGCCCGCGCAGTGCTCGCACACGCTCGGGGAGGAGACGAGGTCGAACGGGCGGGAGCGGAACCGGTAGGCGGCCGAGGTGAGGGCGCCGACGGGACAGATCTGGATGGTGTTGCCGGAGAAGTACGACTCGAAGGGGTCGCCCTCGCCGATGCCGACCTGCTGCAGCGCGCCGCGCTCCAGGAGCTCGATCATCGGGTCGCCCGCGACCTGGTTGGAGAACCGGGTGCAGCGCGCGCACAGGACGCACCGCTCGCGGTCCAGCAGCACCTGGGTGGAGATCGGGACCGGCTTCTCGTACGTGCGCTTCTTGCCCTCGAAACGCGAGTCGCTCTGCCCGTGGGACATCGCCTGGTTCTGCAGCGGGCACTCGCCGCCCTTGTCGCAGACCGGGCAGTCCAGCGGGTGGTTGATGAGCAGCAGCTCCATCACCCCGCGCTGCGACTTCTCGGCGACCGGGGAGGTCAGCTGCGTCTTGACGACCATGCCGTCGGTGCAGGTGATGGTGCAGGAGGCCATCGGCTTGCGCTGGCCCTCGACCTCGACGATGCACTGGCGGCAGGCGCCGACCGGGTCGAGGAGCGGGTGGTCGCAGAACCGGGGGATCTCGATGCCGATCTGCTCGGCGGCCCGGATGACCAGGGTCCCCTTGGGCACCGACAGTTCGACGCCGTCGATGGTCAGGGAGATCAGGTCTTCGGGCGGCACGGCGGCCTCTCCGCCACCGGTCGGAGCATTCGTGGTGACGGTCATGCGTTCACCTCCGTGTCAGCCCAGAGGGTCGACTTCTTGGGGTCGAAGGGGCAGCCCTTGCCCGTGATGTGCTGCTCGTACTCCTCGCGGAAGTACTTGAGCGAGGAGAAGATCGGGCTGGCGGCGCCGTCGCCGAGCGCGCAGAACGACTTGCCGTTGATGTTGTCGGCGATGTCGTTCAGCTTGTCGAGGTCGGACATGACGCCCTTGCCGGCCTCGATGTCGCGCAGCAACTGGACGAGCCAGTAGGTGCCTTCGCGGCAGGGGGTGCACTTGCCGCAGGACTCATGGGCGTAGAACTCGGTCCAGCGGGTGACGGCCCGCACCACGCAGGTCGTCTCGTCGAAGCACTGGAGCGCCTTGGTGCCGAGCATGGAGCCGGCCGCGCCGACGCCCTCGTAGTCCAGCGGGACGTCCAGGTGCTCGTCCGTGAACATCGGGGTGGACGAGCCGCCCGGGGTCCAGAACTTCAGCCGGTGCCCGGGGCGCATCCCGCCGCTCATGTCGAGCAGCTGGCGCAGGGTGATGCCGAGCGGGGCCTCGTACTGGCCGGGTCCGGCGACGTGCCCGGAGAGCGAGTACAGGGTGAAGCCGGGGGACTTCTCGGTCCCCATCGACTTGAACCAGTCCTTGCCCTTGTTCAGGATCGCGGGAACCGACGCGATCGACTCCACGTTGTTGACGACAGTGGGGCACGCGTAGAGCCCCTCGACGGCAGGGAAGGGGGGACGCAGCCGGGGCTGACCGCGCCGGCCTTCGAGGGAGTCGAGGAGTGCCGTCTCCTCACCGCAGATGTACGCGCCCGCCCCCGCGTGCACCGTGATGTCGAGGTCGAGCCCGCTCCCCAGGATGTCCTTGCCGAGGTAGCCGGCCTCGTACGCCTCGCGCACCGCCTCGTGCAGGCGCCGCAGCACCGGCACGACCTCGCCGCGCAGGTAGATGAAGGCGTGCTCCGACCGGATCGCGTAGCAGGCAATGATCATTCCCTCGATGAGGGAGTGCGGGTTGGCGAAGAGAAGGGGGATGTCCTTGCAGGTTCCCGGCTCCGACTCGTCCGCGTTCACGACGAGGTAGTGCGGCTTTCCGTCGCCCTGCGGGATGAACTGCCACTTCATTCCGGTGGGGAAGCCCGCGCCGCCGCGGCCGCGCAGACCGGAGTCCTTCACGTATGCGATGAGGTCGTCCGGGGTCATCGCGAGCGCCTTGCGCAGGCCCTCGTACCCCTCGTGCCGCCGGTAGGTGTCCAGCGTCCACGACTGCGGCTCGTCCCAGAACGCCGACAGCACGGGCGCCAGCAGCTTCTCCGGGGCGCCGTTCTCATGCATTTCGGCAGTCACCGTCATCACTCCCCCTCCTCGGTGGCAGCCGGAGCCTCACCACGCGGGTGCACGACCTTGCCGAGCTGCGTGCTCTCGCCGCGCGCGATGCGCAGGCCGATCAGGGAGGCGGGGCCGGCCCCGCCGCTCGCCTCGACCGCGCCCTCGCGCTCGTCCGGGAAGCCGGCCAGGATCCGGGCGGTCTCCTTGTACGTGCACAGCGGCGCGCCCCGGGTCGGCGCGACGGGACGGCCGGCGATCAGGTCATCGACCATGGCCTTGGCGGACTCGGGGGTCTGGTTGTCGAAGAACTCCCAGTTGACCATCACCACGGGGGCGTAGTCGCAGGCCGCGTTGCACTCGATGTGCTCGAGGGTCACCTTGCCGTCGGGGGTGGTCTCGTTGTTGCCGACCCCGAGGTGCTGCTTGAGCTCGTCGAAGATCGCGTCGCCGCCCATGACCGCGCACAGGGTGTTCGTACAGACGCCGACCTGGTAGTCGCCCGAGGCCTTGCGCCGGTACATCGTGTAGAAGGTGGCCACGGCGGTGACCTCGGCGGTGGTCAGGCCCAGCAGCTCGGCGCAGAACCGGATGCCGGTGCGCGAGACGAAGCCCTCCTCCGCCTGGGTCAGGTGCAGCAGCGGCAGCAGCGCGGACCGGCTGTCGGGGTAGCGGGCGATGATCTCCTTCGCGTCCGCTTCGAGCCGGGCGCGTACGTCCGCCGGGAAATCGGGGGCCGGCAGCTGGGGCATGCCCAGACCCACCCCTTGACCGGGCGCATTGGCGGTCATCGGTCGACGCCTCCCATCACGGGGTCGATGGAGGCGACGGCGACGATGACGTCGGCGACCTGGCCGCCCTCGCACATCGCGGCCATGGCCTGCAGGTTGGTGAAGGACGGGTCGCGGAAGTGGACCCGGTAGGGGCGGGTGCCTCCGTCGGAGACGACGTGGACGCCGAGTTCGCCCTTGGGGGACTCGACCGCCGCGTACGCCTGCCCGGCCGGCACCCGGAAGCCCTCGGTCACCAGCTTGAAGTGGTGGATGAGGGCCTCCATGGAGGTGCCCATGATGTTCTTGATGTGGTCGAGCGAGTTGCCGAGGCCGTCCGGGCCCATCGCGAGCTGCGCCGGCCAGGCGATCTTCTTGTCGGCGACCATGACCGGTCCCGGCTCGAGCCGCTCCAGGCACTGCTCGACGATCCGCAGGGACTGGCGCATCTCCTCCAGGCGGACCAGGAACCGCCCGTACGAGTCACAGGTCTCGGTGGTCGGGACGTCGAACTCGTACGTCTCGTATCCGCAGTACGGGTCCGCCTTGCGCAGGTCGTGCGGCAGGCCGGCGGAGCGCAGGATCGGGCCGGTGGCGCCGAGCGCCATGCAGCCGGTGAGGTCGAGGTAGCCGACGTCCTGCATGCGGGCCTTGAAGATGGGGTTGCCGGTGGCGAGCTTGTCGTACTCCGGCAGGTTCTTCTTCATGGTCTTGAGGAAGTCGCGCAGCTGGTCGACGGCGCCCGGGGGCAGGTCCTGCGCGAGGCCGCCGGGGCGGACGAACGCGTGGTTCATGCGCAGGCCGGTGATCAGCTCGAAGATGTCGAGGATCAGCTCGCGGTCGCGGAAGCCGTAGATCATGATCGTGGTCGCGCCCAGCTCCATGCCGCCGGTGGCGATGCACACCAGGTGGGAGGAGAGCCGGTTGAGCTCCATCAGCAGGACGCGGATGACGGTGGCGCGGTCCGGGATCTGGTCGGTGATGCCGAGCAGCTTCTCGACGCCGAGGCAGTACGCCGTCTCGTTGAAGAACGGCGTCAGGTAGTCCATGCGCGTCACGAAGGTGGTGCCCTGCGTCCAGTTCCGGAATTCGAGGTTCTTCTCGATGCCGGTGTGCAGGTAGCCGATGCCGCAGCGGGCCTCGGTGACCGTTTCGCCGTCGATCTCCAGGATCAGCCGGAGCACTCCGTGGGTGGACGGGTGCTGCGGACCCATGTTGACGACGATCCGCTCGTCGTCGGCCTTCGCCGCCGACCGGACGATCTCGTCCCAGTCGCCGCCGGTGACGGTGTAGACGGTGCCCTCGGTGGTCTCCCGGGAGGCCGCGTGGTTCGAGGAGGCGTGGTCTTCTGCGTGGTTCGAGGTGGGGGACATCAGCTGTACGACCTCCGCTGGTCGGGAGCCGGGATCTGGGCGCCCTTGTACTCGATGGGGATGCCGCCGAGCGGGTAGTCCTTGCGCTGCGGGAAGCCCTGCCAGTCGTCCGGCATCATGATCCGGGTGAGGGCCGGGTGCCCGTCGAAGACCAGGCCGAAGAAGTCGTACGTCTCGCGCTCGTGCCAGTCGTTGGTCGGGTAGACGGAGACGAGCGACGGGATGTGCGGGTCGGCGTCCGGGGCGCTCACCTCCAGGCGCACCACCCGGCCGTGGGTGATCGAGCGCAGGTGGTAGACGGCGTGCAGCTCGCGGCTCTTGTCGTCGGGGAAGTGCACCCCGCAGACACCGGTGCAGAGTTCGAAGCGCAGGGCCGGGTCGTCGCGCAGGGTCTTCGCGACGCGGACGAGGTGCTCGCGGGCGATGTGGAGCGTCAGCTCGCCCCGGTCGACGACGACCTTCTCGATCGCGTTCTCCGGGAGCAGGTCCTGCTCCTCCAGCGCCCCCTCGAGCTCGTCGACGACCTCGTCGAAGTAGGAGCCGTACGGGCGGTGGCTCGCGCCGGGCATGGCCACGGTGCGGACGAGGCCGCCGTAGCCGCTGGTGTCGCCGCCGTTCCGTGCTCCGAACATGCCCTTGCGGACGCCGATCACCTCAGGACCGCCGGCGGAGCCCCTCGGGGCAGGAACGTTGTTCCCGTTGCCGTTGTCGTCGGCGCCCGGGGTGGTGTCGCTCGTGTCGCTCACCGGAGCAGCCCCTTCATCTCGATCGTGGGAAGGGCCTTGAGGGCCGCCGCCTCCGCCTCGCGGGCCGCCTCTTCCCGGTTCACGCCGAGCTTTCCGCCCTGGATCTTCTGGTGGAGCTTGAGGATCGCGTCCAGCAGCATCTCGGGGCGGGGCGGACAGCCTGGTAGATAGATGTCCACCGGGACGATGTGGTCGACGCCCTGGACAATCGCGTAGTTATTGAACATTCCGCCTGAAGATGCACAAACCCCCATGGAGATGACCCATTTGGGAGCGGGCATCTGGTCGTACACCTGCCGCAGCACCGGCGCCATCTTCTGGCTGACCCGGCCGGCCACGATCATCAGATCGGCCTGGCGCGGGGAGCCGCGGAAGACCTCCATGCCGAAGCGGGCCAGGTCGTAGCGGCCCGCTCCGGTGGTCATCATCTCGATGGCGCAACAGGCCAGGCCGAAGGTCGCGGGGAAGACGGATGACTTGCGCACCCAGCCCGCGGCCTGTTCGACGGTGGTCAGCAGAAAGCCGCTCGGCAGCTTCTCTTCCAGTCCCATGGGAAATTCAGCCCCTCAGTCCCATTCCAGGCCGCCGCGGCGCCACACGTAGGCGTAGGCGACGAAGACGGTGAGCACGAAGAGCAGCATCTCGACGAGCCCGAAGATCCCCAGGGAGTCGAAGGTGACGGCCCAGGGGTAGAGGAAGACAACTTCGATGTCGAAGACGATGAAGAGCATCGCCGTCAGGTAGTACTTGATGGGGAAGCGACCGCCGCCGGCCGGCGTGGGCGTCGGCTCGATGCCGCACTCGTACGCCTCGAGCTTCGCCCGGTTGTACCGTTTTGGGCCGATCAGCGTGGCCATGACCACGGAGAAGATCGCAAACCCTGCGCCGAGGGCGCCGAGCACGAGGATGGGCGCGTACGCATTCACGCTCCTCGCTCCTTCCAGTCGTCCTTGACCGTTGGACCGCTGTGCCGGCGCCGAGCGAGCCGCCTCGCGAAGATCACGCTGTGATCGAGCACTTGCATGTGAGGCAGTTCACAAGCCGGACTGCTGCGCATCTTATGCCCGCCGGTCTGTGATCTGCGACACGGGTAACAACAACGAGTTTGTGATCTCCACCACCCGACGAACGATCATGAAGCCCGATGAGCCGTGATCTTCATACGCGAAGCATCCACATGATCACCAAAGGTGACATCCGACCCCGTTACCGCAGGTAGAGGGCGGGCGGCACTATCAAACGATGTCCGGTGCAGGCAAATTTGCGCCATCAAGCCTTGCAGGGTAAAGGAAACCGCGTCGCCCGGTCGGGGGAGCCCCCGGGGACGGGAGTGGACGCGTGCACACATTCACGAACGCCGGGATCCCGCCGCACGGCAACTTCACGACTGGGTCACGGACGGACCACAGCGCCCTCACAGTGAGACGTTCCTGTGACCTGCGCCACGCCGAATTCTTGGTTCCGAAAGAGGGCTTGGCCATCTGTACGCAGGGATGGTAGGCCGCAGATCAATTCGGACTTATTACTGAAACCCCTTGATCACAGCCTTGTGAAGGTGTGTCCGATACGTCCGTTACGGCGTCAATAAGACGTGCGACGCGCCCGGTTAGCCCGCTTCGCGCGCAACTGTGGCGCAGACCACGTTTCTTGAAGGGAACCCGGACGCCCTGATAGCGGTTGTCCTCATGTCCCACACCGCTCACATACCCAGCCACCGGAAGCCCCGTCGCAGCGCCTCGAAGCTCGCGGTCCGCGCCGGAGTTGCCGGTGGCGTCCTCAGCACCCTGGCGATGGCCGGCACGGCGAGCGCGTCCCCGTCCGAGCCCGTGACCGAGACGACGCTCGAAATGCCGGTCCTGAACCTGGACCTGGCCGCCGACGTCTCCTCCGCCGTCACCACCGCCGCCGAGAACACGGCCGCCGCCGCCGTCACCGGTGAGCTGCGCTCCCAGGAGGAGCAGGCGCGTACCGGCGCCGCCGCCGAGGCGAAGAAGGCCAAGGAAGACGCCCAGAAGGCCGACGCCGAGAAGAAGGCGAAGGAGGAGGCGGACCGCAAGGCCGCGGCCGAGCGCGCCACCCGCAGCTCCGCGCGCGGCTCGCTGCAGAGCACCTCCGCCTCCGCCTCCGACGAGCAGGGCTCGGGCACCGTCAGCGCCCCGGCGACCGGCTCCGCCGCCGCCATCGTGAACTTCGCCCGCGCGCAGGTCGGCAAGGCCTACATCTCGGGCGGCACCGGGCCGTCCTCGTTCGACTGCTCCGGTCTCGTCCAGGCCGCCTACCGTCAGGCCGGCGTCTCCCTGCCGCGCGTGTCGCAGGACCAGTCCACGAGGGGCTCCTCGGTCTCCCTGAGCGCCCTGCAGCCGGGCGACATCCTGTACTGGGGCCCCAGCGGCAGCGCCTACCACGTCGCCATCTACGTCGGCGGCGGCAAGTTCGTGGGCGCCCAGAACTCCGGCACGGGCGTCGTCGAGCGCTCCCTGAGCTACGACCCGCCGACGGGCGCCCGCCGCGTCCTCTGAGCTCCCGTACGTCCCTGAGGTTCCCCAAGGGCTCCTGAGCCCCTCTCAGGCACGTCCCGGTGCCTCTCGGCACGCCTCAGCACGGCCCGAGGGCCGGCACTCCCCCGCTCGGGGGCGGAGTGCCGGCCCTTTCCGCGTTCGCCGGCGCCCTGAGAGGATGGCAGTGCGCAGCGCCCGATTCAGGCCAGGAGGTGTCGGACCGCGATGACCGACGCGTACGAGGAACACGGCTCCGGCGGGGAGACCGCCGACCCTACGGCCGTACCTGCCGCCGCCGGGCTCTTCCTGCTCGCCGTCGGCGGCTGGCTGCTGAACACCACCCGCCCGTGGCACAAACCCGGACATCCCGTCATCCTGGGACTCGGCTGGGCCGTTGCGTTCGCGCTGCTGCTGTGGGGGACCGTGCTGGTGGCCCGCTGCGTACGGACGGTCCACGGCCCGCGGCAGCGGGCATACGGGGACGGAAGCGGCGAAGCGGGCCGAACCAGTGGAACCCCGGCTCGACCCGCTCCTTAGCGCAGCGCGACTCAGGCCTTGGGGGCCACCTTGGAGAGGCCGTTGATGATGCGGTCCATCGCGTCGCCGCCCGCCGGGTCGGTCAGGTTGGCGAGCATCTTCAGCGTGAACTTCATCAGCACCGGGTGGGTCAGGCCGCGCTGGGTGGCGACCTTCATGACCTTCGGGTTGCCGATCAGCTTCACGAAGGCGCGGCCGAGCGTGTAGTAGCCGCCGTAGGTCTCCTTGAGCACCTTCGGGTAGCTGTGCAGCGTCAGTTCGCGCAACGCGGGGGTGGCCCGGGAGTGCGCCTGGACGACGACGTCGGCGGCGATCCGGCCCGACTCCATCGCGTAGGCGATGCCCTCGCCGTTGAACGGGTTGACGAGCCCGCCCGCGTCACCGACCAGCAGCAGGCCCTTGGTGTAGTGCGGCTGCCGGTTGAAGGCCATCGGCAGGGCCGCACCGCGGATCGGCTGCGTCATGTTCTCGGGGGTGTAGCCCCAGTCCTCCGGCATGGACGCGCACCAGGCCTTGAGGACCTCGCGCCAGTCCAGCTCCTTGAAGGCGGAGGAGGAGTTGAGGATGCCGAGGCCGACGTTGGACGTGCCGTCGCCCATGCCGAAGATCCAGCCGTAGCCGGGCAGCAGCCGGTCCTGCGGGCCACGCCGGTCCCACAGCTCCAGCCAGGACTCGAGGTAGTCGTCGTCGTGCCGGGGCGAGGTGAAGTACGTACGGACCGCGACGCCCATCGGGCGGTCCTCGCGCCGGTGCAGGCCCATCGCCAGGGAGAGGCGGGAGGAGTTGCCGTCGGCGGCCACGACGAGCGGGGCGCTGAAGGTGACCGGGGTCTTCTCCTCGCCCAGCTTCGCGTGCACGCCGGTGATGTGGCCGGTACGGGGGTCACGTACCGGCTCGCCGACGGTGCAGCGCTCGTAGAGGCGCGCGCCGGCCTTCTGGGCCTGGCGGGCCAGGGTCTCGTCGAAGTCGTCGCGCTTGCGGACGAGTCCGTAGTCCGGGAAGGAGGCGAGTTCCGGCCAGTCCAGCTGGAGCCGCTGGCCGCCGCCGATGATCCGCAGGCCCTTGTTGCGGAGCCAGCCGGCCTCTTCGGAGATGTCGATGCCCATCGCCACCAGCTGCTTGGTGGCGCGCGGGGTCAGGCCGTCGCCGCAGACCTTCTCGCGCGGGAAGGCCGTCTTCTCCAGCAGCAGGACGTCCAGTCCGGCCTTGGCGAGGTAGTAGGCGGTGGTCGAGCCGGCGGGCCCGGCTCCGACGACGATCACATCCGCGGAGTGTTCGGAGAGGGGCTCGGTCACTGCGGGGTCTCCCGAAGGCTCGATAAGGGGTGCCCAACGGCACAGGACATGTGCAGTCTATGCAGCGAGAGAGATCACGAACCCGAAGGGCTGCCCCCCGATGACCACCTCGCCTGCTTCGCCCGCCTCGCTCCCCGTCGTACAGCTGCGCGTGCCCACCGATGAGGACGCGCGGGCCTGGCACGGGGTCTTCGACGACCCCGATGTCATGGAGTTCCTCGGAGGTCCCGCCGAGCTGTCCTTGTACGAGGAGTTCACCGCGCGGCAGCGGATGCACGACGCACTGCTCGGATACTGCCTGTGGACGCTGCTGGACGCGGAGGGTGCGGTGATCGGCTTCACGGGCGCGCAGCCGTGGCCGGCGGAGAAGGAGTGGGGCCCGGTGGGCGAGATCGAGATCGGCTGGCGCCTGGCCCGCTCCGCCTGGGGCCGGGGCTACGCGTACGCCGCGGCGCTGTCCACCCTCGACCGGCTCCGGGAGGCGGGCGTTCCGCAGGTGGTGGCGATGATCAACGACGAGAACCGGCGCTCGATCGCGGTCGCGGAGCGGCTGGGCATGAAGCTGGCAGAACGCTTCCTCCTCCCCAACGGGCTCCGCTACGGCCGCCGCTACGAACTGTCCCTCACCCCCGGGTAACCCCCCGCCGGCCCCGGGACGCGGGAGGGGGGTCAGAAGACGGAAAGGCCCGTCAGGGTCGTGAAGCGGTCGAGGGCGGCTGCCGCTGCGACGGAGTTGCCGTGGAGGTCGAGGCCCGGGCTCCACGCGGCCAGCGTGCAGCGGCCCGGTACGACCGCCACGATCCCGCCGCCCACGCCGCTCTTGCCAGGCAGGCCGACGCGGTACGCGAACTCCCCCGCCGCGTCGTACGTCCCGCAGGTCAGCATCACCGCGTTGACCTGCTTCGCCTCGCTGCGCGTAAGGAGGCGGGAGCCGTCCGCGCGCAGCCCGTGGCGGGCCAGGAAGCGGCCCGCCCGCGCCAGGTCCGCGCAGGACATCTCGATCGAACACTGCCAGAAGTAGTGGTCCAGCAGCGTCGGCACGGGGTTGTCGATGTTCCCGTACGAGGCCATGAAATGAGCCAGCGCGGCATTGCGGTCCCCGTGCTCGTGCTCCGAGGCCGCCACCTCCGCGTCGAAGCCGAGGCCCGGGTTCCCGCTCTCCTCCTGGAGGAACTTCAGGAGCTCGCTGCTCGCGTCGCCCGTCAGGGTCTGCAGCCGGTCGGTGACCACGAGCGCTCCGGCGTTGATGAACGGATTGCGCGGGATGCCGTTCTCGTACTCCAGCTGCACGAGGGAGTTGAACGGGTTGCCGGAGGGCTCCCGGCCGACCCGCTCCCACAGGCTGTCGCCGCCCTCGGCCAGCGCCAGGGCCAGGGCGAAGACCTTGGTGATGGACTGGGCGGAGAACGGAACTTCCCAGTCCCCCACCCCGAAGACGTTGCCGTCGAGATCGGCGACGGCCATCCCGAACTGCCCGGGATCCACGGACGCGAGCGCCGGGATGTACTCGGCCGGTGTGCCGCTGCCCACCAACGGGGCGACGTCCGCCGCGATCTGCTCCAGGAGGGCCTGGTAGTCCACGCTTCCTACGCCTTGAAACCGCGGTGCAGCGCGACGATCCCGCCGCTCAGGTTGCGCCAGGCGACCTTGGACCAGCCGGCCTTCTGCAGCAGCGCGGCCAGCGCCGGCTGGTCCGGCCACTCGCGGATCGACTCGGCGAGGTACACGTACGCGTCGGGGTTGGAGGACACGGCGCGGGCCACCGGCGGCAGGGCGCGCATCAGGTACTCCACGTACACCGTGCGCAGCGGAGCCCACGTCGGCTGCGAGAACTCGCAGATCACGACCTGGCCGCCGGGCTTGGTCACCCGGTACAGCTCGCGCAGCGCGGCGTCGGTGTCCTGCACGTTGCGCAGCCCGAAGGAGATCGTCACGGTGTCGAAGACGTCGTCCGCGAACGGCAGCTTCGTCGCGTCGCCCGCGGTCAGCGGCAGCCAGGCGTGGCGCTTCTTGCCCTCGCGGAGCATGCCGAGGGAGAAGTCGCAGGGGACGACGTACGCGCCGGTCGCGGCGAACGGCAGCGAGGAGGTGGCGGTTCCGGCGGCCAGGTCCAGCACCTTGTGCCCGGGGCGCGCACCGACCGCCTTGGCGACCTCCTTGCGCCACAGGCGGGCCTGCCCGAGGGAGAGGACGTCGTTGGTGAGATCGTAGTTCGCCGCCACACCGTCGAACATGGAGGCGACTTCGTGCGGCTGCTTGTCCAGGGAAGCGCGGGTCACTGGCGTTGGCCCCTCAGGTGCGATGCGGTGCGGGTGGGCGGATACCGGGCCATTCTCGCAGGCGCCCCCACGCCCCACCGTCGGGGGCACAACTGGCCCGATGGACAGTTACGCGGAGCCCGCGCATCCGCGTTGACTGGCCGGAACGGCCTGACAAGGCCTACTGAAGTAGGACATTCACGAGCATTTTCACGAACACGTTCGTGAAGATCCTGAAGATATTGCCGAACAAAGGGTTCACGATGCCGGCAGGCCATTCCACCGGTCGACGCTCCGCTCTCAGCCCCCGCGCCAAGCGCCGGGCCGAGCGGCGCAGGCGGCTGCGCCGTACGGTCCTCGGCTCGGCCGCGGTGGTCGCCGTCTCGGCGACCGCGTACGCGATCGTGCCGCTGGACGACGCCGCCTCCGTCTCCGACAGCGTGGCCGCGCCGGCTGCCGCATCGCCAGACCAGGATCCCGCCGCCGCCGCTCCGTCCCCGTCGGCCTCGTCCGGCTCGCCCGCCCCCGGGCAGCCCTCCGCCGCCTCGCCCGACCCGGCCGCCACGGCGTCGAAGCCGGGCGGCAGCAGCTCGACCGCCCCGGTCCCGCAGTCCGGGCCCGGGGTGTTCGCGGCCTCCTCCCGCGCGGGGCAGCCGCAGGGCAAAGGGCCCGCCCGCCGCTGGCGGATCGAGGTCGAGGAGGGCAGCGGGGTCGACCCCGACGCCGCCGCCCAGTCGGTGGAGGCGATCCTCGGGGACCCCCGCGGCTGGATCAAGGACCCGGCGTACGGCTTCCAGCTCGTCGGGGCCGGCCAGCCCGTGGACTTCACGGTGAAGATCGCGACGCCCACCACCACCGACCGGCTGTGCGAGGTGGTCACCCCCGAGCTCGTCGGCGAGACCAACTGCCGGGCCGGCCACACGGTCGTGGTGAACCTCAAGCGCTGGCAGGAGGGATCTCCGCAGTTCAAGGGCCCTGTGGAGGAGTACCGGGCGCTGATCGTCAACCACGAGGTGGGCCACGAGATAGGCCGCGACCACGAGACCTGCCCGGGCCCCGGCAAGCCCGCTCCGGCGATGATGCAGCAGATCAAGGGGCTGCTCGGCTGCCACGCCAATGCCTGGCCGTTCGACCGGAAGGGAACCTACCTGTCCGGCCCGAGCGTCCCTTAGAGAACAGGGAGAGCCGATGAGCTGACCACAGGGGCATCGGCGGGGGGCGAGGAGTGGAAACCGTGCGCGTCGTCAGCTTCAGCGTCCCGGCCTGGTTTCCGCCCCGGACCGGGGCGGAGGTGCGGCGGGAAGTCCAGCTCACCGAGCAGGAGTCGGCCGTGTTCCTGTGCCTGGCGACCGGCGCCTCCAATGCGGAACTCGCCGGCGAGCTGCAACTGTCCGTCAGCACGGTCAAGTTCCACGTCCACAACATACGGGCGAAGCTGGGCGGGATCAGCCGCCTCCAGGCCTGCCTCCTGGCCGCCCTGGCCCGCGAGGGCGTCAGAACGTAGCGCCGCGACTGGCGTCGCCTAGCGGCGGCGGTGGAGGAGGCGGCCGGTGATGACCGTGGCCACGCAGGTGGTGGCGCCCTGCTCCAGCAGCGCCTCGGCGTCGGGGGCCGCGAACACCGCGAAACGGGCCGGGGCGCCCGGCTCCAGGATGCCGAAGAAGGCCTGTTCGGCCGTGCCCCGGCCGGCGAACGGGTCCAGCGACGGCGGGTCCGGGGACACCTCGGCCGCCGGCGGGAGGACCATCAGCCCCGAGCGGACCACCGCCGTCCGCACCGCCGGGACCGTGAGCCGCCCGGCCACCGCCACCACCCCGCGGGCCAGCAGCTTCTGCGTGGCCCGGCGGGCGCTGTTGCCCCAGCGGGACTCGGTCAGCTTCAGATCGGCCAGCGCCTCGGCGCCGGTGATCGGGTCGGCGCCGAGCTCGGTGACCTCGTACGGGTCGTCCGGGTAGTACGTGCGCTCCAGCAGCACGTCCGCCCCGCGCACGAGCAGCCCCGGGGTCAGCACCCCGGGCCAGCGCCGGACCCGCGCGTGCGGGAACTCCGCGGCGAGCTCCGCGTACGGGCCCACGCGGGCGATCAGGTCGCCGTCGACGAGGACCGCCCCGCCGGGCAGCGCGGCGGAACCCGCCCCCGGGACGAGGAGTTCGGCGGTGTGGAGGGTCAGCACGGGCGCGTCAGTCCGTCGTCAGTTCGTCGAGATGAGCTTCAGCTCGGGGTGCGCCGTGCCGCCCTCGATCGCGGTGGACGAGATGTGCGAGACCACGCGGTCGTCGACCGGGTCGTTCGCCGGGTCGTCGTGCACGAGCAGGTGCTCGTACGTCGTCGCGCGCTGCGCGGGGACGCGACCCGCCTTGCGGATCAGGTCGATGATCTCCTGGCGGTTGGAGCGGTGCTTGGCTCCGGCCGAGGAGACCACGTTCTCCTCGAGCATGATCGAGCCGAGGTCGTCCGCGCCGTAGTGCAGCGAGAGCTGGCCCGCCTCCTTGCCCACGGTGAGCCAGGAGCCCTGGATGTGGGCGATGTTGTCGAGGAAGAGCCGCGCGATCGCGATCATGCGCAGGTACTCGAAGACGGTCGCCTGGGTCCGGCCCTTGAGGTGGTTGTTCTCGGGCTGGTACGTGTACGGGATGAACGCGCGGAAGCCGCCCGTGCGGTCCTGCGTGTCCCGGATCATCGCGATGTGCTCGATGCGCTCGGCGTTGGTCTCGCCGGTGCCCATCAGCATGGTGGAGGTGGACTCCACGCCCAGCTTGTGGGCGATCTCCATGATCTCCAGCCAGCGCTCGCCGGACTCCTTCAGCGGGGCGATCGCCTTGCGCGGCCGCTCCGGCAGGAGTTCGGCGCCGGCGCCCGCGAACGAGTCCAGTCCGGCCGCGTGGATGCGGCGGATGGCCTCCTCCGCGGAGACGCCGGAGATGCGGGCCATGTGGTCGACCTCGGACGCGCCGAGGGAGTGGATGACCAGCTGCGGGAACGCCTTCTTGATGGCGGAGAAGTGCTCCTCGTAGTACTCCACGCCGTAGTCCGGGTGGTGGCCGCCCTGGAACATGACCTGCGTGCCGCCGAGCTCCACGGTCTCCGCGCAGCGGCGCAGGATGTCGTCGAGGTCGCGGGACCAGCCCTTCTTGGTGTCCTTCGGGGCCGCGTAGAAGGCGCAGAACTTGCACGCCGTGACACACACGTTGGTGTAGTTGATGTTGCGCTCGATGATGTACGTCGCGATGTGCTCGGTGCCGGCGTAGCGGCGGCGGCGCACCGCGTCGGCCGCCTGGCCGAGCGCGTGCAGCGGGGCGTGCCGGTAGAGGTCGAGCGCCTCTTCCTTGGTGATCCGGCCCCCTGCGGCGGCGCGGTCGAGGACAGACTGGAGAGCGGCCTGGTCGGTCACCGGTGCGTCACCTTTCGGCGGTGTGTCAAGGCGGTGTGTCAAGAGCTGCGGACCGATCCAGCCTACGCCAGGGGCCGTCCGCGGACTTCAGGGGATACGGGTCAGGTCGCCTTCGGGGTTTCCGGCCGGACCGTCGCCCGACTTGTAATGGAGCGTCCCGTTGGTGTTGAGGGTGAAGCGCTCGTCGGCTGACCCGTTCGAGCAGATGCCGGGGGCCGGGTTGGGGCCGCCCGCGGTGTCCAGGACGAGGGAGCGGTCGGTGGCCGAGGCGAGCTTCCAGTCACCGCTGCAGTCGGTGCCGAAGATCGGGAGGATCGACTTGTCCCGGGCGACGACCTCGCCGACCTTGCCGGCCTTGATCGTGATCTCGAACTCGCTGGAGACCCCGGCGCGGGCGGTGGTGACCGTGCCCTTCCAGGTGCCGGTGAGCTCCTTGGGGACGTCGCCCCGGGTGCCGGTCGGCGTCGCCGCCGAGGGCGTGGCCGACGGCGTGGCCGAGCCCGTCGGGGTGGGGGTGCCTGATGCCGCCGTCGCCGGCGGGGGCGTGGCGGCGGAGTCGCCCGACGCATGCTGGTCGGAGTCGCCGCCCGTGCCCGGCAGCAGCCCCAGCCCGTACAGCCCGCCCCCGGACAGCACGGCCAGGACGGCCGTCGCCGCGAGGACCAGCGAGCAGCTGAACCGCCGCCCGGCCGCGCTGAAGGTGACCTGGCGCGCCTGGTCGGGTGCGGTCCGCGGCTGCGGCACACCGCCGCCGGCGGTCTCGGTGGGACTCGCGTGGACGGCGCCCGGCGGCGGCCCGTAGGGGCCGTGCACCGCGTCCGCGGGCGGACCGTAAGGGCCGTACGAGGTGCCCGCCGAGCCTGCGCCGGAAACGGCCGCGCTCCCGTACGAGGGGTCCGGCGCGCCGAAGCCGACCGCCGGTCCCCCGTACGAGGAGGCCGTGAACGGCACTGGCCCAGAAGCGGATTCGGGGACGGGCGCCGGGGCGTCCGCCGCTGCGGGGCCGGCCGGTGCGGCCTCCAGGTCCAGCAGGGCCACCGCCGCGCGGCTGGCCTCCTCCACCAGGGGCGCGGGAAGCCATCCGGGGGCGCGCAGGGCGCCGGCGAGCGCCTGCGCAATCGCCTCCGGCGCGGGCCGGTCGGCGGCGGCCTTGGCCAGGCAGGCGGCGATCAGTTCGCGCAGCCCGCCGGCCGGGACGGCGTCGAGGTCCGGCGGTTCGTGGACCACCTTGTAGAGGAGGGTCGCCGAGTTGTCCCCGGTGAACGGCGGCTGCCCGGTCGCCGCGAAGGCCAGCACGGCGCCGAGCGAGAACACGTCGGCCGCCCCGGTGATCCCCTTGCCGAGGATCTGTTCGGGGGACATGTAGCCGGGCGAGCCGATGGAGACGCCGGTGGAGGTGAGCGAGGCCGTGCCGTCCGTGGCGCGGGCGATCCCGAAGTCGATCAGCCGGGGGCCGTCCAGGGTCAGCATCACGTTCGACGGCTTCACGTCCCGGTGGACGAGCCCCAGCCCGTGGACGGCCACCAGAGCGCGGGCCAGGCCTTCGCCGATGGCCCGTACGGAGGTCTCCGGAAGGGGACCGTGCGAGGCCACCGCGCCGCCCAGGGAAGGTCCCGCCACGTACCCGGTGGCCACCCACGGGACCGGCGCCTCCGGGTCGGCGTCCAGGACGGGCGCGGTCCACTCGCCGCCGACCCGCCGGGCGGCCTCGACCTCGCGGCGGAACCGGGCGCGGAACTCCTCGTCGGAGGCGAAGTGCGGGTGCACGATCTTGACGGCCACCGTCCGGCCGCCCGTACTGCGCCCCAGGTAGACCCGCCCCATGCCACCCGAGCCGAGCCGGCCGAGCAGCCGGTACGCGCCGATGGTCCGCGGTTCGCCGGCTTCGAGCGGCTGCATCGCGTCCCCCTTCCCCCGTTCGGTCCCAGACGGCTGATCGCCGATCACCGGTTGCCGATCACCGGTTGCCTATCACCGGCTGCCGGTTGCCGATCACCAAGAGCACCTTAGAGCGGTCACCGGCCCGCCGGGGCCGATCCTGCGGGCTCGAACCCGGCGAGCATCTGCTCGAGGGCCTGCTGGTCGGGGCCCACGAACGGGTCGATGCCCGCCGCGAGGCCCACCGTCTCGACCATCCGCCCGGTGATCCCGGCGGCGGGCGGCAGGTGCGTGGAGACCACGATCTCCGGGTCCATCTCCCGCAGCGGCTCCAGCGAGGCGAGGTAGCGGTCGCGGTCCACGACGTGCACCCACGGGCTGTCCACCGAGGCCCACAGGAGCTGCGCCGCCCGCAGGTCCTCGGCTGCGACGGCCCGGGCATCGCCGCTGTCGGCGGCTTCCGCGCTCGGCATGGGCGCGCCGAAGCAGTCGGAGCTGAAGCAGGCCCGCGAGCGGTCGTCGTAGAAGCCGACGGTCGCCGGGTTGTCGAACAGCGGCGGCCGGAAGGCGGCGAGCGAACGGTCCCCGACGTCCAGGGACTGCCCGGGGTTCAGCAGGAAGATCCGGTCCATGGGCAGCGGCCGCTCGCAGGACATGATCCCGGCGGCCAGGAAGGTGGTCACGAGCTTCGCCTTCGGGGCGGCTTCCAGCAGGGCGAAGATCCCGCCGGTGTGGTCCCGGTCGGGGTGGGTCAGCCAGATCCACCGGACGTCGGCGGGGTCGACGGCCGCGCCCAGCACCTCGAGGAAGTTCCGGTCGGGCAGACCGAGCCCGGTGTCGACGACGACGGGCTCCCGGGCGTGCAGAACGTACGCGTTGACCGGGAGGAAGCCGATCCCCGGCACTTCGAGGCTGTCTGCGAGGACCGTGATGTCCGGGGCGACCTTGCGATTGGTCATGGCGCACTCCCATGGCCCCCTGCATGAGAACGAACGCGGCCGCCCGAGGAGGTGGTGCCCCTCCTCTTCTGTCCATGGTGTCCCGCTCGGCGCGGCCCCGCACGTGCGCGGGCACCGCGCATCGGGTCCGCGCATCGGGGTCCGCGCATCGGGGTCCGCGCATTCCGGCGGAGCGGATGGGAAACGGACAGAAAAGCGAAAAGAGGGGGAATTCCCGGGAAACGGCATAGCCCCCTACCGGAACCCGGGCTACCGCCCGGTAATTCGATCAGCAGAACGGGCCGGAAGTGATCAGAGGCGGGCGCCGTCGCCGCTCAGCAGCTCCACCGCGACATCCGCGGGATAGCCCGTGGTCGGTCCCGTACGACGGGCGAATTCCCTTACACCGGCCAACTGTTCGGGTCCGAAGCGGAAGTCGAGCGTCGTGAAGTACCGCTGCAGCAGATCGGCGTCGAAGGCCTCCCAGCGGGCCGCCTGCTCGGCGACCTTGGCGACCTCCTCGAGGGAGAGGTCTCGGGAGTCGAGGAAGGCCTCGTGGACCTTGCGCACGACGACCGGCTCGCGGGCGAGGTAGTCCTTGCGGGCGGCCCAGACGGCGAAGACGAACGGCAGTCCGGTCCACTCCTTCCACATCAGCCCCAGGTCGTGCACGTCGAGGCCGAGCCGTGGCGCATCGTGCAGCGAGGCGCGCAGCGCGGCGTCGCCGATCAGCACGGCCGCGTCGGCCTCCTGCATCATCAGGCCCAGGTCGGGCGGGCAGGTGTAGTAGTCCGGCTGGACCCCGTACCGCTCGGAAAGCAGCAGCTGGGCGAGGCGTACGGACGTACGGGAGGTCGAGCCGAGGGCGACCCGGGCCCCGTCGAGCTGCTCCAGCGGCACCTGCGAAACGATCACGCAGGACATGACCGGGCCGTCGCAGCCGACCGCGAGATCGGGGAACGCGACGAGCTGGTCGGCGTTGCGGAGGAACTCCACGAGGGTGATCGGACCCATGTCCAGGTCCCCCTGGACGAGCCGTTCGCTGAGCTTCTCGGGGGTGTCCTTGGTCAGCTCCAGGTCCAGCAGCGTGCCGGTTCTGGCCAGTCCCCAGTAGAGGGGAAGGCAGTTCAGGAACTGAATGTGGCCGACGCGGGGCCGGCTGCGATAGACGTCCACATCGCGAGACTAGCCCCCGGGTCTCCGTCAGCCTTCGGGCGGGCCTCAAACGTCCGGGTGACGTGATCTTTCCCTCTGGTCTCCGCCGCAGGGTGCGTGCTAGGCTCGACGCAAGTTGCAGTTTGGTTTCCCTTGCAGTACGAGGCCTGCGGAGAATGTGACCCGCAGGCTTTTGTAGTTTTCAGACTTCTTAGCAGGTTCTGGAGCAGGGCGACCCTTTGGCCCATAGGAGGGCTCATGGCTACCGGAACCGTGAAGTGGTTCAACGCTGAAAAGGGCTTCGGCTTCATCGCCCAGGACGGCGGCGGCCCGGATGTCTTCGTCCACTACTCCGCGATCAACGCCTCTGGCTTCCGCTCCCTCGAGGAGAACCAGATGGTGAACTTCGACGTCACGCAGGGTCCGAAGGGCCCGCAGGCGGAGAACGTCACCCCGGCCTAGTCGCCTGGGCCAACCTAATCGCGGTTGGATAGCAGTACCCAAGGAGCCCTGCCTCCTCCGTTCCGACGGAGGTCGCGGGGCTCCTGCCTTTTTCCGAACGCCGCAGCCCTCCCGGGTGGGGTGACGGGGCAAACGCCGACCGCCCCGGTCACCGTGGAACGGTGACCGGGGCGGTCGGCGTTTGCGCGCGGGCCCGCGAGCCCGGCCTCCGGGACGCGGCCCCGGAGCCCGTGGCGCTACTGCTTGGCGGCCGGCGTCGTCGGAGGCGTCGTCGGAGGCGTCGTCGGAGCTGCCGTGATCTTCAGGTCCAGGATCAGGACCACGTTGTCCTTCGTGATCAGGCGGAGGTGGTACGTGCCCGGGGCGACGTCCGTGGTGAACAGCTCCGGCAGCGCGATCTTGCCGTCCGCGCCGGTCGGGGCCAGCAGCAGGCTGGTCACCTTCGCGCCGTCCTTGTCCTTGAACCACGGGCCCTTGGCCTTCGCCGGGTCCACCGGCACCCACGCACCGTCCTGGCTCTTCTCGACCAGCCCGGCGGTGACCTGCGTACCCTCCACCGCCTTGTCCTGGGCGGTGGCCGTGACCTGAACGCCCGTGAAGCTGCTCCCCGCCACGACCTCCAGCGGCTTCGCCGCGTCGGCGTCGGTACGGGTCAGCTTGTCCGCGACCGGGGCCGGCTTCGCCGTGACGGTGCCGGTGAAGTTCACCGTGAGCTGGGCCTCGGTGTTGTAGGCCGCCACCCGCAGGGTGAACCCGCCCGCCTTGGCCCCGGCCTTCAGGCCGGGCAGGGCCGCGATGCCCTCGGCGTCGGTCTCGACCACGAGGAAGGTCTTGCCCTCGGCGCCGATGAAGCTGCCCGTGGTGTCGCCCTTGAGCTCGAACAGGATGGGCTTCGCAGTAGCCGGCTTGCCGTCGCTGAGCACCGCCTTGATGCGCGGGACCGCGGTGAACGCGGACCCGGCCTCGGCCTTGAGCTCAGGGCTGCCGAGCAGCTCCAGCTTGGCCAGGGTCGGGGCAGGCGTGGGCTTCTGGGGCTCGGCCGGCTTCGACGGCGTGGGCGTCGGGGTCGGCGTGGGCTTCGGCGTCTGCGTACTCGGAGAGCTCGGCTTCGTCTGCGACGGCGTGGGCAGCGTCGTCGTGGGCGGCGTCGGGTAGTTCCCGACGGGCGGGTTCGGCACGCCGGCGGCACCGTTCTGGTACTGGTGCATGTACCCGACCACGGTGTTCACGTACTCGCGGGAGTTGTTGTAACTGAGGATCGCCCGGTCGAGCTGCGCCTGGTCCGAGAGGTTCCGGTCACCCGCGCACAGGTAGAGGCCCGCGCCCAGCGCCGCGTCGTAGATGTTGTTCGGGTCGCGCTTGGAGTCCCCGTTGCCGTCGGCGCCCCAGGTGGCCCAGGTGGAGGGGATGAACTGCATCGGGCCGACGGCGCGGTCGTACACCGCGTCCCCGTCGAACTCGCCCTTGTCGGTGTCCTTGACCTCGGCGAAGCCGTTGCCGTCGAGGCGGGGGCCGCGGATCGGCTTCTCGGTGTAGCCGTCGGCCTTGAGCCCGTAGCCGGAGGCGTGCACGGACTCGACCCGGCCTATGCCGGCGAGCAGTTGCCAGGGCAGCTTGCAGCCCGGGAGTGCGGCGGCCACGGAGACCTCGGCGCGCCGGTACGCGTCGAGGGCGGTCGCGGGAATGCCGCTGGCCCCCTCGCCCGCAGTGCCGGCGGGCGGCACCGCCGGGTCGGCGAGCGGGTCGGGCAGATCGAGGCGGGCGTCGCCGCGGTCGGTCGCCTGGGGGCTGTCCGGGGTGGGCTCGGACTCGCCCGCGTCGGCGGTGGGCGTGTTGGTCACCACGGCGGCGGTCGTCAGGCTGGCCGCGAGCGCGGCCGTGCACAGGACCTTGCGCGAGGTGTTGACGAGGTGACGGTGAAGCGGCTTCACGGTGCGGCGATCCCCCCAAGGCGGCCGACAAGGTATACGGCGGGTCGAGCCGTGGATATCCACTGTCTATCAGGTATTCGGATACGACTCGCCGCCGCAGCGGCAGATGTGACACACCATTCGTCTCGGCTTCACCGGGTCCTCACGGCCGAACGAACAAAGGATCCAAGTCCTCGCCGGAAACACCCCAATACCCGATGGTTTGACCGTTCTTGGCTCGTGAGCGCGCCGCGTCGCGCGGGAAGGAAACGATCCGGACACGCTGCCGGATTCGGCTAGATTCGGCGCCCATGACTGCTGAGGCGTACGAGATAACCTTCCGCCAGCGGGCGGAGCGCAAGCGGACCGTGGGGGTGCTCCTGTTCATCGCGACGGGCGGCATCTGGCTCTGGCTCGCCTACCAACTGTTCGCCCCCTTCAGCCTCGGCTACGGCTCGAGCAGCAGCAGGACGTGCGCCTCCCGCGTCTTCTACGACGAGGGGGACTCCGGGAAGCGCAGCTACGCCGATGCCGAGGGGGACCGCTGCGCGGCCGCACGGGACTCGGCCGACCTGCTCGGCATGCTCATGGTCTCCCTCCCGCTCGCGGCCGTCGGCGTCTTCCAGTACACCTCGGGCACCGTCAGCCTGGCCATGCGCCGCCACACCGAGGAACTGGCCGTACTCCGGGCCCTGCCCAAGCGCTGAGTCACCGGCTCGCCGCGTGCGTGTGCACGCGCAGCAGAAGCGCGTGCAGGGTGGCCTGTTCGGCCCCGTCGAGAGGGGCCAGCAAGTCGTCGCGGACGGCGGCGACCTCCGCGGTCAGCTCGCCCAGGAGCCGCCGGCCCGGCTCGCTGATGCTCGCCAGGACCCGGCGGCGGTCGGCCGTGTCGCGCTCCCGGTCGACGTATCCGAGCCGGGCGAGTCCGTCGAGCACCTTGACCACGTCGCTCGGGTGCACCTCGAGCCGCTCGGCGAGATCGCGCTGCGGCTGCGGCCCGTGATCGGCGAGGGCGGCGAGCACGGCCATGTCCCACAGCCGCAGGCCGCGCGCGGCCACCTGGTCGCCGACGAGGGCACGGGCCTCCTTGCCCACCGTCGAGAGCAAGTAGGGGGTGAGCGCGGTCAGTCGGGGCGTCGAGGGGGCAACCATGGGCACATTGTAGGGTGACACCAATCATTGGTATCACCCTACTGATTGCGCGCGAACGGAGCCCCCATGGACGCCCTGCACACCCGCCTGCTCGTCACCCGCTTCGGCGACGCTTTCCGTTTCTACGAGGCCCTGCTCCCCGCCCTGTTCGGCGCGACGCGCACACGTGGCGGCGCCGAGGGTCCGTACGCCTCGTGGGACGTGGACGGCCAAGGCGTGCTCGCGCTGCTCGACCGCGCGGCGATGGCCGCCACGGCCGTATCCCCCGGTCCTGCCGGCCCCGATGACCGCACCATGCTGGTCAGCCGCGTCCCGGACGTGGACACCGCCTACGCCGCCTGCCTGGCCCGCGGCGCCGCCCCGGCCGGCCCGCCGGCCGACCGCCCGGAGTGGGGCCCGACCCTGCGCAGCGCCCATGTCCGCGACCCCGAGGGCAACCTGTGGGAGCTCCAGTCGTACTGAGCGTCGTACCCCGGCGCCGGGCTACCCGCCACTACGGTGAGGTGCCATGACCGACACCGATCCGATCCGCGTCCCCGACCTGACGGAGCGCCCCCACCGGCTGACCGTCGAGCGCGCGATGATCGCCTCCGAGCACACCCTGTACGCGGCGTGGACCGAGGAGTTCGACCGCTGGTTCGCCGCGCCGGGCTCGGTGGTGATGACGGCCGAGGTGGACGCGCCGTTCTTCTTCGAAACGGAGTCCGCCACGGAGCCGGGGGCTCCGCGGGCCAGGCATCCGCACTACGGGCGCTTCCTGCGCCTGGTGCCCGACCGGCTGGTGGAGCTGACCTGGGTGACGGGCCGGGCCGGCACGGCCGGCGCCGAGACGGTGGTCACCGTCGAGCTCAGCCCCCACCCGATCGGCACACGGCTGCACCTCACCCACGCCGGGTTCTACGACGAGGCCGCCCGCGACGCCCACGAGTCGGCCTGGCACGAGGTCCTGGCGAGCCAGGACGAGGCCCTCACGGGCCCCGCGTCGTAGGCGCGCCACCTCGGCCCCCGCCCCCGGCCGGGTGAGACGCGCGTCACACCCGGCCGCGTCGCCGAGCTGTCACATCCGCCCGGGCTGTTCCGTCAGAGCGGTGTAACGGTCGATACGGCAAGGAGATCACGATGGAAGCTCGACTCAACTTCTTCGGCAACCCCGTCGCCGCCAAGTTCGCGCGGTACATCAACTCGGCAGGCAAGGTCATCTCGGACTCGGCCCTGCCGGCCGCGACGCAGGAGCTGGTGAAGCTGCGGGCCAGCCAGATCAACGGCTGCGGTTTCTGCACCGACATGCACTTCAAGGACGCCGTGCACGCCGGGGAGACCGCCGTGCGGCTCAACCTGGTCGCAGCCTGGCGTGAGGCGACGGTGTTCACCGACGCCGAGCGTGCGGCCCTGGAGCTCACGGAGCAGGGCACGCGCATCGCCGACGCCGCCGGCGGCGTCACGGACGAGGCCTGGGCGGACGCCGCCAAGTACTACGACGAGGACCAGCTGGCCGCCCTGGTCTCCCTCATCGCCCTGATCAACGCCTACAACCGGATGAACGTGATCGTCCAGCAGCCGGCCGGCGACTACCAGCCGGGCCAGTTCGGCTGATCACGAGCGAGTAGGGCCCGCCCTGCCGCCCGCCGCCCCTGATCGTCACACCAGGGACGGCGGGCGGACTGCACCCGGCGGAACCACTGCGTCCCAACACCCCAGTGCTGCACACTTCATGAAGGCCCGTCAGGCAATCGTCCCGCTACCCCGTGGAGCAGCCGGTGGAGTCTCAGGAGATCCCGATCACCATCACTCCGCAGCAGGCCGCCCACGGTGTGATTCTGACCGTGACGCTGGCGACCGGCGCGGCCCGGCTCAGGATTCCGCCCGCCCGGGACGGCGATCTCGTGCGGGCCCGGCTGGGCGAGGACGAGGTGCTGTTGCGCATCCGGGTCGCCCCGGGACCGGCACCGGCACCGGCACCCGCGTCGAGCTCGCGGGGATGCCTGGTGGCGCTGGGGGTCGTCGTCGCCGTGGTCATCGGCGCGATCCTGCTGAGCAGCGGGGAGGACGACGAGGACGGCACCGCCGCCCCGCGGCCCACGCCCTCGTACAGCTCCTGGTCGCCGGCCCCGGCTCCGCCCCCGGTGAACAGCTCGAGCGATCCGCTCGCCTCGCCCTCCGAGGAGCCGGCCCCCAGCCCGTTCGACCGGGGCACCTGCCTCAACGGGACCCTCCCCGACTCCACGACCCCGCAGAAGGTCACCGGCGTGGAGGAGGTCTCCTGCTCGGCGTCCGACGCGCACTACAAGGTGATCGAGAGCATCCCGCTGACGTCGGAGCTGGACCGCTGCAACAGCAATCCGAAGACCCAGTACGCGTTCTCGTACCGCTACAGCCGGGGCGGGGTCACCATCAACCAGTACGTGTACTGCCTGGTCGGCCTCGGTTCGTACGCCCGCGACTGAGGCCTCGACCGCCCCGGCCACCTCTACCGCCTCGACCGCCCCGGCGGCCTCAGCCTCCCTGGGCCGCGGCCGCCACCAGCACCTCCGCCAGTTCCGCCGGCTGCGAGAACATCGGCCAGTGGCCCGTCTGCATCCGCACCAGGCTCCACCGCTCGCCCTTCAGGCGTGCTCACCGCAGCCCGCTGGAGTCCTGCAGCCATGACCACGGGAACCGGTGGACTGCCGGGTCGGCGACTCCCACCGACGGCTCACAGCCCGGCGAGGCGCCCGGGGCCCGCAGGTCGAGGACGAACTCACGGGCTCCGCCCGTGGAGAACGCGACGTGCGTGCGGCCCTGCCCGGCCCGACCCGACGTACGGGACTGCCCGGCCGAGAAGGTGAACGCCACGGTCGAGGAACCCGGGGGGCACGTCACCGGAACGGTCACCTTGAGGTCCGCCGCGAAGTGGCGGGGGGACCCGGGCAACGCGTACGTCGACCGGACGGTCTCCCCGCTGGAGAGCGTGTAGCCGAAACCGGCCTCGATGCTGCAGTCCACGTTCAGGCAGGGGGTGGGCGCAGTGCCGGAGACGAAGTCGTCGACGAGCGTGGCGTCGTCCATCGCCAGGCTCCCCACCATGGCCGCAAGGCACAGGACGAGGCCCGAGATCAGCACGGGCACCGCGCTCCGGCGCAGAGCGCCTGCGACCGCTGCCACCGCCGCACCGACCCGGTACTCGTCGTATCCCGCGCGGCGCATCGGCCGTGCCACGCGCATGCGTCTGAGCCATCCGCCGGCCGCGGTGCGCAACGCGTCCCGTTCCCGCAGGCGGCCTTTCCGGTCGAAGTCCTGAAGCGTGGCGACGAACAACGACGGCGGACCCTTCCGCCCCAGGATCCGGATGACGGACTCGGCGTCCGCAGGCTGCCCCGCCTCCTCGAAGGCCGTGATCAGGTCCGCCACCCGCGGCGGTTCGGCGTACTCGTCCACGGCCATGAGCCTCAGGACCCGGGACGCCTGCTTCTCCCTGCCCGCGCCGCGCAGTGCCGCGACGATTCCGGGGGCCTCGGACGCCCGACGCACCTCGGCGGCCAGCCGCAGCACGGTATCCGCGTCCCGGGCACCTTGCCTTCCTGCACCCTCCACCGCCTGCAGGAGGGCCACCACGTCGGCTGCCGGCCGGTCCGCCGCGACATCGCGGAGAAGTTCGTGAGCCGCCGCGGTGTGGTCGTGCATGTCCGACCGTAGGGTCGCGAGGGACTGGACCAGTACCGGGACCGGCTGGTGCCGTGCGCTCGCGGACAGGAAGGACGACAGTCCGGAGCGGTTGTCACGCCATGCCAGGTAGAGGGCGACCGACGACCACCGGGCCTGATCCCCGCTCTGCGCCGTTCCGGTGAACAGTTGGTTCCGGGCGCCGGCGTACGTTTCGGTCGGCAGGTGCTCCGCCACCCACCGCAGCAGGTCCAAGGGAAGGCGCCGTCCGGCCGCGTGCAGGGCGGCCCGCCAGCCGTCGGCGGCACCCGCCCGGTCCAGGGCGAGAACCACCTCCGGCAGCCTTTTGTAGTACGTGTGCTCCCCGATCGCCGTGGCGAGGTCGCGGGCGATGTCGGGATGCTGCTCCTCCAGTTCTCGGACGAGTACCGCCTGCTTGAGGGCGCCGACGCCGCTCCCGGCCAGCTCGCCGATGAGCTGCGCGTACTCCTCGCGTCGCCGCGCCCGATGCAGGCGGTCCAGTTCCCGGACCAGCCGTCGGATCTCGCGCTGTGTCGGTCGCGCCTCCCGTTCCCGTTCTTCCTCCCGCAGGACCCGGAGGTCGGGCTTGACGGGCCGATGGGCCCGATTGGGAAAGCAGGGATACCGGCCCAACCGGTTCCGGTCGAGCGGCACGGGCACGGGCATGCCTTGTTCGGCGAGCGAGGTCTTCACCGCATCGAACGTCATGTCGAGGGTCAGATGCTGCGGCCCGTCCGGCACCCCGCGCGTCAGCACGTCGATCCAGGCTCCGGTGAACGCGGTGTGGCGGGCGCCGGGCGGAGAAAGAGCCACTGCATTTTCCGACGCCGCCGCCATCAGGTACGTCCCCTCGGCCGTGGCCAGCGCCGCAACGGCCGAGGACGAGCTCCCTCCCTGCATCGCCCTCGCGCTGAAGCAGCAGTCGAGCACGACGATGATCCGGGAGGCGTGAGCCTGCGCCACGCGGCGCCGGATCCACTGGTAGGGCACAGCGGTGGACTGGTAGAACCCCTCCTCGCTCTGCGGCAGGGCCAGGCACAGACTGCCGTCCTCGCCCTCCAGCACACCGTGGCCCACGTAGTACAGCAGCGCAGTTTCCGCCTCGTTCAGCGTCCGCGCGACCGCGCGCTCGACTTCATGCGGCGACGCCGGATCCTCCAGCACGGTGCAGTGCGCGGGCTCGAGCCCCCACACGTCACCCGTCAGCAGGCGTCGTAGGGCGGTGAGGTTCGCCCGCACCGTGGGCAGGTCCTCCAGATGCGCGAACGTGCCGACGCCGATGAGCAGGGCCCGGGTACTCGCAGGATCGGGAAGCGTGCTCACCCGCCGTTCCCGCCGCCGCTCCCCTCACCCTCGCCGGCCCGGAACAGAGGCTCCAGCAACCGCTGCGCCTCCTCCGGTGATGCCCCTTCGATGGTCACGGTCGTGCCGCCGGCTTCGACCACGACCACAGGCTGCCGCGGCCGCGCCCGACGCCATGTGGCGATCGACATGCCGAGCGACCCGGCGCTCAGACCGCTGCTCACGACGAGCGACACGAGGTCGATGAGGTTGCCCTGCGCCCCGGGCACCGGCGGTCGCGAAGACGCCGTGGAGACCGTCGCATGACGCCGTATCACACGCTCCTGTTGCAGCCAGTTGTACAGAGAGCGGGTCTCGGCCTCCACGGACAGCTCCGGGACCGCCACCCTGATCGTCATCTTCATGCGCTCCACCCCCAGCAGGCGAACTCGCTCCTCGCATGCGCGACGCAACTCCTGCATGGTCGCCTCGCTCCCGCGACGAGCACAAGAGGCGCCTTTGCGGGTGCTGCGCGCCCCCGGGGCCGGCGGACGGCCGGGAAGCCCACCGCGCCGGCCCGTGGAGGACCACGTCATCGAGCCGGCTCCCCGTACAGCGCGTCGATCTCCGTCGCGTACCGCTCCGCCACCGCCTTGCGGCGGAGCTTCAGGGTCGGGGTCAGGGTGCCCTCCTCGATGGTGAAGTCCTCGGGCAGGACGTGGAAGGCACGGATGCGGGCCGGGCGGGAGACCGTGGCGTTGGCCGCCGTCACCGCCTCCTCGACCAGGGCGCGGACCGCCGGGTGGGCGGCCGCGGCGGGCAGGTCCGGCCCGAGGCCACCCCGGCCCTCGATGGCCTCGATGCCCTCCCGCTTCGCCCACGCCGTGATCTCCTCCGAGTCCAGGGTGATCAGGGCGACCGGGTGGGGCCGGTGGTCGCCGATCAGGACCGCCCGCGACACGTACCGGGAGCGCTGGACGGCGAACTCGACCTCCGTCGGGGTGATGTTCTTCCCCGACGAGGTGATGATCAGCTCCTTCTTGCGGCCCGTGATCGACAGGAACCCGTCGGCGTCCAGCTCCCCCAGGTCTCCGGTGTGCAGCCAGCCCTGCGCGTCCAGCGCCTGCGCCGTCGCGGCCGGGTTCGCGTGGTATCCGGGGAAGACCATCGGCCCCCGGGCCAGGACCTCGCCGTCCGCCGCGATGCGGACCTCGCAGCCCGCGATCGGCCGGCCCACCGTGCCGTGGCGGACGGCCGCCGGGTGGTTCAGGCTGATCACCCCGCCGGACTCGGTCATTCCGTAGCCCTCGTAGACCGCGATCCCGCAGGCCCGCAGGAAGTCCAGGGTCGCCGGGGCGATCGGCGCTCCCCCGGTCAGCGCCCAGTTCAGCCGGCCCCCGAAGGCGCCCCTGACCAGCGAGTACAGGTTCTTCTCCGCCTCCTCGTACGCCGCCCGCGAGGATTCCGGCAGCCTGCCCTCCGCCGCCAGCACCCCGAGGCGCACCGCCTCCCGGAAGCGCTCGGCGCCGCCCTCCCCGGACTCCGCCAGGGACAGCACCACCGAGTGGACCTTCTCGAACAGGCGCGGCACGGACGGGAGATGGGTGGGACGTGCCTCGGCGAGCTCGGACAGCACGTCCTCGATCCGGCCGCCGAAGTAGCACAGCTCACCGCCCTGCAGCAGGGTCGTGAACTGGATCAGCTGTGCCAGCAGGTGCGCCAGCGGCAGGTACAGGTACGTGGAGTCGCCCGGTCCGCCCGGGGTCAGCCGGAGCGTCGCGTCCTGGATGGCGCCCAGGTTGCCGTGCGTGAGGCGGCAGCCCTTCGGCAGGCCCGTCGTCCCCGAGGTGTAGACGATCGACGCGTCGGCGCCGGGGGCCACCCGCCGCGCCCGGTCCAGGAGTTCCGCCTCCGGGGCGGGTTCGATCCCCGGCAGCTCCGCCAGTGCGTCCATCCGTACGACCGCGCGCAGTGCCGGCAGCTCCGCCCGCAGCACCTCCACCCGGTCCGCCTGCGCCGCGTCGTCGCAGACCACGGCCACCGCTTCCGAGTCCGCCAGGACCCAGGCCAGCTCCTCGTCCCCCGCCGTCGGGTACACCGGTACGAGGACGGCGCCCGCCGCCAGGATCCCGAAGTGGGTGTACGTCCACGCCGGCCGGGTCTCGGCCAGGACCGCCACCCGCTCCCCCGGCGCGACGCCCAGCCCGAGCAGCGCCCGCCCGGTCTGCCGTACGCGGGCGCGCAGTTCGGCGTACGTGACGGTGGTCCAGCCCCCGTCCCCTCTGAACCGCAGGGCGGTCTCGCCGCCGTACCGGTCCCCCGTCCACTCCGTGAACACCGCCAGCGTCTCCGGTCGCACAGCGTCCATCGCCCTCGCCTCCCTGGGGGTACGTCCGGGGTACGTACGTACGGACGACGCTAGGCAGGCCCGCATGCCCCGCGACATGACCGGAAGCGTCACCCCCGCTGACCCCAGCGCTCAATGGGGCTACCGTCGGACCCATGGGGAGGCGGACGATCACCGTGCACCATGTGCGCGCCGTGCTCGCGGGGGCGGCGCGCAGCGGCATCGACACCGTGCCGCTGCTCCAGGAGGCGCAGATCCCTCCGTTGCTGCTCGGCGACGACCGGGCGCGGGTCACGCCGGCGCAGTTCGCCCGGCTGTTCCGGGCGCTGTACCGGACCACGCAGGACGAGTTCCTGAGACTGTCCGCGGTGCCGAGCCGCCCGGGTACGTTCGCGATGATGTGCTGCGCCTCGCTCGGCTGCCGCGACCTCGGCGCGGCCGTGGAGCGCGCGGCGACCTTCTACGGCCTCTTCCCGGGCGGCCCGGAGCTGGCGCTCGAAGTGACCGGCGCCGAGGCGCGGTTCGCCGTGCACAACGATTTCGCGCGGGACGAGGAGCGCTTCCTGACCGAGTGCGTGCTCGCCATCTGGCACCGGCTGAGCAGCTGGCTGATCGGGCGGCGCATCCCGCTCGCGTACGCCGCGTTCGCGTACCCTGCGCCGCCGCACGAGGCCGAGTACGAGATCCTCTTCGACTGTCCGGTCCGCTTCGGGGCGGACCGGACGGGCGCCGCCTTCGACGCGCACTGGCTGGCCGCACCGCTCGTACGGGACGAGGCTGCGCTGGACGCGATGCTGCGCCGGGCCCCCTTCGACCTGCTGTCGCGGCCGGAGTACGGGACGACGGTCGCGGAGCAGGTCCGCCGGGCCCTCGCACGGCAGTTGCGCAGCTCTCCGCGGCTCCCGGCGCTGGGGGAGGTGGCGGCGCGGCTCGCGGTGTCCCCGGCGACGCTGCGGCGGCGGCTGCAGCAGGAGGGCACGTCGTTCCAGCAGCTGAAGGACCACGTCCGGCGGGACGCGGCGATCGCGGGCCTGGCGGAGAGCGGCGAGCCGATAGCGGACCTGGCGGCCCGCCTCGGCTTCTCGGAGGACACCGCCTTCCACCGCGCGTTCCGCCGCTGGACGGGCACGACGCCGGGCGCGTACCGGATCGCCTCGGGCGGCTGAGGCCGGCTGAGGCCGGCGGGCGGGTGTGAACCCCGGGCCAGGAAAGGTGAGCTGCGCGGTCAGCGACGTGCCGACCGGTCGGTCACTACCTTCTCCTCACCTACCCCCCGCACGAAACGTTCCGTTGGGAGAGCCGCCCATGCGTTTGCGAACCCCCACCCGCAGGACCGCCGTGGCCGCCGTGACCACCATGGCCGCACTGGCCGCCGTCCCGGCCGGGATCCCCGCCACGGCCACCGCGTCCGAAGCCGGAGCCGGCCGGCCCGGCGACCTCGTCGGTGTGGCGCCCTCCGCCTTCCACCCGCTGCCCGGCCAGCCGACCGACACCAAGGCCTGGAAGATCCACTACCGCTCCACCACCGCAGACGGCGCCCCGAACACCGTCTCCGGCACCGTGATCGTCCCGCAGGACGGCCGGACCGGCCCGCGCCCGCTCGTCACGTACGCCGTCGGCACCGTCGGCATGGGCGACTCCTGCGCGCCGGGCAACAACCTCCCGTACGGCACCGCCATGGAGGCCAACCTGATCCAACAGCTCACCCTGCGCGGCTGGGCCGTGGTCGTCACCGACTACGAGGGCCTCGGCACCCCGGGGGTGCACACCTACACGGTCGGCCCCTCGGCCGGCCGCGCCGTGCTCGATGCGGCGCGCGCCGCCGAGCGCCTCCCGGAGGCGGGCCTCTCCGCCGACACCCCGGTCGGCATCATGGGCTACTCCCAGGGCGGCCAGGCCAGCAGCTGGGCCGCCGAGCTGCAGGGTTCGTACGCACCCGAGCTGAAGGTGAAGGGCACGGCGACCGGCGGGGTCCCGGCCGACCTGATGAAGGTGGCCGACTTCAACGACGGCTCGTACGGCTCCGGCCTCATCTTCATGGCGGCGGCCGGTCAGGACGCGGCCTTCCCCGAGCTCCGGCTCGACTCGTACCTCAACCCGGCGGGCAAGGCCCTCGTGGCCGGGATGAAGGAGAACTGCGTGGCGATCGACGCCATCGCCGGCTCCTTCAAGCGGATCTCCGACCTCACCACCCGCAACCCCCTCGAACAGCCCGACTGGCAGGCCCGGTTGAACCAGAGCAGGCTCGGGCGGACGGCTCCGGCCGCGCCGGTGCACCAGTACCACGCGCTCGGCGACGAGCTCATCCCGTACGCCGTCGGGCGGCAGCTGCGCTCCGAGTGGTGCGCGAAAGGCGCGAACGTGGAGTGGGACACGATCTGGGTCGGCGAGCACGTCAGCGGCGTGATCACCCACTCCCTGGCGGCGGGCGACTGGCTGGCGGACCGCTTCGCAGGCCGCCCGACCCACCCGAACTGCTGACCGACCCACCCCGGGCCCCAGGACTCAGAGACCTGGGGCCTCGGCGTTCCGGATGATCCGGGTGAGCAGGTCCCGTACGGCGGCCGACTCGTCCTCGGACAGCCCCTCGTGGAGCCGGGCGTCGAGCTTCGCCACCAGCGCGTCGGCCTGGGCGAACACCTCCGCGCCGCGCTCGGTCATGCGGATCTCGATCAGCGTTCCGTGGATCGGGTGCGGGGTACGGGCGACCAGGCCGCGCGTCTCCAGCCGGCCGAGCAGGCTGTTCATCGTCTGCGGAGTCACCGAGAGCTTGCGCGCGAGCTCGGCGGCGTTGATCCCGGGGTTGTCGCTGAGCACGGCGAGCGCGCCCTGCTGCGCAGCGGTGATCCCCGCCTCGCGCACGGCGGCCTCCTTCGCGGCCTGGGTCACGCGCTCGGCCTGCTTGATGAAGACCAACAGTCGCTCGGAGTAATGCATGCGCCGAGTGTAGGAGACGGTCACCAGTTCCCGCCGAGATGGCAGGCAGCTTGCGTACGGCTATTCGCATGCTGTTAGCTGCATGCATACGAATAACTGACAGCCACCTCTGCAAGGAGCTCGACATGACTGCCGTCCGCATCCGCCCCGCCCTCAGCAACGACCTCGCACGCGCCATCGTCGACGCCGCCCTCGCCGCGGCCCGGGAGACGGAGCTGCGGTTCGCCGTCGCGGTGGTCGACGAGTCCGGCCACCTCAGCGCGTTCGCCCGGATGGACGGGTCGGGCCTGATGACCATCCAGATCGCCCAGGACAAGGCCTACACCGCGGCCGCCTTCGGCCTGAGCACCACCGACTGGCACGAGTTCGTCGAGAACGACGCGCAGCTGTCGGTCGGCGCCCGGACCGGTATCGACCGCCTGGTCACCTTCGGCGGCGGCCTGCCGATCGTCGTGGACGGCCAGCTCGTCGGCGGCATAGGCGTCTCGGGCGGCCACTGGTCGGACGACGTGAAGATCGCCGAGGCCGGGCTGAAGGGCATCCCGGCGTAACGGAACCCGGCCCTCGGGAAAGGGAGAAGGGGCGGGGCGGGGCGGGGGAAGACACCCGGCAGGGGCGCCCTGCCCGGTGCCGGTCGGCTCGGCGGCATGCACCGCGGGCAGGCTCGCAGCCGCCCCTGCCCGCCGGGCCACGATGCTGTTCGCGGCCCGCGGCCCGCGGCCCGTCGTCCGCGCCGGTCACGACACCCCCTCCGCGGACCTGGCCCGTACGCCCGCCCGGACCGTCACCATGGCGCCCGGGCGTTGACTCTCGGGTTACCCGAGACGGCACAGTCTTCTCCGTGGACATGACGAACCTGCTGCCGATCGGGCAGTTCGCGCAGGCCAGCGGCCTCACGGTCACCGCCCTGCGGCACTACGACGCCAGCGGTGTACTGCCGCCCGCCCACGTCGACCCGTTGAGCGGCTACCGCTACTTCCGGCGCGACCAGGTCCGGACGGCCCAGCTGATCCGGGTCCTGCGGCAACTCGGCATCCCGGTCGAGCAGGTGCGCGGCATGCTCGCGCGGGCCGAGGCGGGGGCCGACCTGGCCCCGGCACTGGCCGCGCACCTGAAAGCCGCAGAGAGCCGCCTGGCCGTCCAGCGCACCCTCGTCCACAGCCTGTTGACCCGCCTGTCCGAAGGAGCAGAGATGAACCACCGCGTCACCGTCCGCGAGAGCGACGCCGAACGCGTCCTCGTGCGCGGCGCGACCCTCAAGAACTCCGGCCTCGACGGGTTCCTCCGAACCGCCTTCCAGGACATGTACGCCGTCGCGGGCCGCGGCCCGCTGACCTTCACCGGTCCGGCGTTCGTCCGCTACCACGGGGTGTGTGACGAGGAGAACGAGACGCTGGTCGAGGCCTGCATCCCCTTCTGGGCGGACGGCGCACAGCCGACCGGCCTGCCCGAGGGGACGGTCGTCCTCGACCTCCCGGAGAACACCTTCGCCTGCACGGAGGTGACCGGCCCGGCGGCCGAGTTCCCCGCGATCCTCACCGCGTACGATGCCGTCGCCGACTGGATCAGCGCGCACGGCTTCGCCTTCGCCGGCCCGGTCCGGATGGTCTACCGCCGCTGGACGGGGACTCCGGACCACGCCGACAACCGCTTCGAGATCGCCTGGCCGATCGGGGAGCCCGCCCAGCACGCCCCGTAGCCCCCGGCCCTGCGGCCCTGCGGCCCTGCGGCCCTGCGGTCATGCGCGGCGGTAGAGGACCTCGATCTCCCGCTCGAACTCGCGGGCGATCACGCCCCGCTTCAGCTTCAGCGACGGCGTCAGATGGCCACGGGCCTCCGTGAACTCCCCCGGCAGCACCGCGAAGCGGCGTATCGACTCCGCCCGCGACACCAGCTGGTTCGCCTCGTCCACCGCCCGCTGGAGTTCCGCCCGCAGTTCCTCGTCCTGCACCAGCTCCCGCATCGGCATCGTCGTCTTCTTCCGCATCTGCCGCCAGTGCGCCAGCCCCTCCGGCTCCAGCGTGATCAGCGCCACCACGTACGGCCGGTTGTCACCGACCACCATGCACTGGCCGACCAGCGGGTGCGCCCGCAGCCAGTCCTCGAGCGGGGCCGGGGCCACGTTCTTGCCGCCCGACGTGATGATCAGGTCCTTCTTCCGCCCGGTGATCGTCAGGTACCCCTCCCCGTCCAGCTCCCCGATGTCCCCGGTGGCGAGCCAGCCCCCGGCCCCCACGCCCCCGTGAGCGGCGGTGTTCCAGTACCCCGCGAACACGTGCCGCCCGCGCAGCAGCACCTCACCGTCGTCCGCGATCCGCACGGCCGTGCCCGGCAGCGGCCACCCCACCGTCCCGAGCCTCGGCTTCAGCGGCGGGGTGACGGTGCTGGCCCCGGTCGTCTCCGTGAGCCCGTACCCCTCGAAGACCTCGATCCCGGCTCCGGTGTAGAACGCCGCGAGCCGCCGCCCGAGCGGCGAGCCCCCGCTCAGGATGTACCGCACGCGCCCGCCCAGCGCCGCCCGGATCCGCCGGTAGACGAGCGGGTCGTACAGCGCCCGCGCCGCCCGCAGGCTCACCCCCGGGGTCCGGCCCTCGACGATCTCCCCGTACCGCTGGGCGATCCGCGCCGCCCGGTCGAACGACGAGGCCCGGCCCATCCGTTCGGCCGTGGCCCGCGCGGTGTTGTAGACCTTCTCCAGCACGTACGGGATGGCCAGCAGGAACGTCGGCTGGAAGCCCGCGAGATCGGCGAGCAGGTCCTCGGTCCGGATGCTCGGCGCATGCCCGAGCTTCACCCGCGCCCGCATGCAGCCGACGGCCACCATCCGCCCGAACACGTGGGAGAGCGGCAGAAAGAGGAGCGTAGAGGCCGCATCTTTACTGACCGACTTGAAGACGGGATGCAGCAGCTCGACCGCGTTGTCCGCATCGGCGAAGAAGTTGGCGTGCGTGATCACGCAGCCCTTGGGCTGCCCGGTCGTGCCGGACGTGTAGATGAGGGTGGCCGCGGAGTCCGGCGTACGGACGGACCGGCGCGCGTGCACCACCGCGTCGGGCAGGTCCTCACCGGCCTTGACCAGCCGTGCCAGCGCGCCGGTGTCGAACTCCCACAGGTGCGCCAGCCAGGGCAGGTGCGCCCGCTCGGCGCTGATGATGCGGGCCTGCGCGGTGTCCTCGACGGCGCAGGCCACGGCGCCGGAGTCCTGGATGATCCAGCGGGCCTGGAGCGCGGAGGAGGTCGGGTAGATGGGCACGGTGACCAGGCCCGCGGCCCATCCGGCGAAGTCCAGCAGGGTCCACTCGTAGGTGGTCCGGGCCATGATCGCGAGCCGGTCGCCCTCGCGCAGCCCCTCGGCGATCAGCCCCTTGGCGACAGCCGTCACCTGGGCCGCGAACTCGGCGGCGGTGACGTCCCGCCAGCTCCCGTCCCGCTCCTTGCGGGCGAGCACCACCTCGCCGGGGGCCTCACGGGCGTTCTGGAAGGGGATGTCCCCGAGCGACCCGCTCCCCGGCACCCCGGCCAGCGCGGGCACCTCCACCTGCCGCACCGCCCCGTCGACGACGGTCAGCACGGGTGGTACCAGCTTGGGCTCGCCTTCCACGGCGCCCTCCTCGGCTCGACTCAGGGGTTACCGCCGGTAATCTATGCACGGGTGACCCCTCTGACCAGCCCCTGCGCACGCATTGGACGAACCCACGCGACTTCTCCACACCGCCCGCGTACGGTGGACGAACTGCGAGAGGGGCGGAGGCCATGGGGGCACGGGGAACAGCGGAACTGCCGCGCGAGTACCGGGTGAACGGGCGGAAGCTGGCCACGGCTGCGGCCGTCATCGGGGTCACGATGCTCGGGTTGCTGGTGTCGGCCTGGACCCAGGAGAACGTCCCCGCCTGGTTGAGGTGGCTGTTGAGCGTCCTGGCGCTGGCCATGGCGGGGACGCTCGCCACCGTTCCACGGACCGCCACCATGGCGGACCGCACCGGCCTCACGGTCCGGGGGCCGATCCGGACGCGCCGGCTGGCGTGGTCGGAGATCGAGGACATCAGGGCCGAGCCCCTGCGCGCCCCGGCCATCGGCGCCCGGCCCTCTCTGACGCCGAGCATGCTCATGTACGCGTACCCGACCGACGGCCGCCGGCGCCTACAGCTGATGAACCTCAACGACCTGCACCACGACGTGGACCGCGAGCTCGCCGTCCTGCGTGCGGCCTGGACGGAACTGCGCGACGCGGGCCCGAGCGGAGGCTCGCCCCGCCGCTGATCTTCCGTGTGGCAACCGGTTCCCAGTGGTGGCCCAACCAGGCGACGAGCCATGGCGAGTTCTGCCACCTGGGAGGCGTGGCCTGAAGGGCGTTGCACGAAGCCGGTCCCCCAACACCTCGGCTCCGCCCGGGGCATGCGACGATCACTCGTCGCACACCACCCTGGGGGGTTCATGCCAACGCCATCGGCGTCCATAAGACGTCCGGTTTCCACCGTACTGACGTGCCTGCTCGCCGTCCTCGCCGCACTCCTCCTGCCGGCGGGCTCCTCGCATGCCGCGCCGGTCGCCCAGGACTGCGTCGGCGTCGCCGAAGGGCGGTACGCAGGTGAGTTCACCACCGCCGGACAGACCCACTGCCTGGAGCTGCCGAGCCCGCAGGGCGCCCGGATCGCCGCCCTCACCTCGCTCGGCGGCGCGGGCGTGACCGTCCGGGTCGAGGTGGTCGACAAGAACGGCACGGCACAGTGCACCCCCGCCGTTCTCGGCCGGGGTGGCTGCGCCCTCACCGGAACGGCACCTTTCCGTGCACTGGTGCACGCCGAGGACACCACCGCGACCGGGCCGTACGGCGTCCACTTCGTACGTACGGACGTGGCCCAGAACGGCTGTCAGGTCCTGCCCTCCGGGAGCTTCGCCGACGACGCGGCGGCCGTACAGCTGGAGACCGGCAGCGGTGTCTTCTCGCACTGCCTGACCATCCCGGCCGATGCGCACTCCACCTCCGAGCTCCTCCGTATCCGCTACGGCGTCCCGGACGACACGGACCTGTTCCCGCGTTACGAGCTCAGCGTGGTCGACACCGACGGCAACGGGCCGCCCTCGTGCTACGACCACCCCGCCCCGGGCCAGCAGCTCCGGACGGACGGCCTCACCAGCTGCTCCTTCACCACCGGCAAGGCGTACACCGTGCTCCTGCGGGGCCAGGACGCCCCGCGCAGCCACACCCTGGACCGCCGGGACGTCACGGCCACGGCCCGGGGCTGCACCGTCTCCGCCGCGACGGCGATCGGCGCCCCGGCCGTGACCGGAACGTCCGGCAAGGTCGGTACGTTGCGCTGCCACCGGATCACCACGGCCGCCGCCACGGACCGGCTGTACATCAACCCCCGGGATGCCCACGACGGCACGAACGTGCTGGTCATGGACAACAACGGCGGCATCGCCTGCCACCAGCGGACCTCGGCGTGCACCCCCACGGGCTCCACCGGCTACCAGGTGGTCACCCAGGTCCCGGAGAACTTCCACCTGCCCGCTTCCTACCGCCTCGACGCCTGGCGGATCGCCACGGCCGCCGGGCCCGCCCCCGAATGCCCCCGGGTCGGATCGGTCGCGTACGGGTACGGCCCGCTGACCGGCACGCTCTCCGAGCAGCGCACCGGCGCGTGCGCCGTCCTGCCGAGCGTCCAGGGCGACCGGTTCAGGGCGGACATCACCTCCACCGCCACGGACGGGTCCCCCGGCCCGGAGCCCGCGCTCTACGACAACACGGGGCGCAACCTCTGCACGGGCAGCTCGTCCAGCTCGTCCACGTACGACTGCCAGGGCGCCGACCAGGGCCTGTTCGTCCTCTCGCTGCAGAACTGGGCCGACCATTCGGCCTACCGCGCGAATCTCGTCTGCACCAACGCGCCTTGCGGTTCCGAGGACGTGTCGGTCGGGACGGTGACGCCGGGCACTGCGCAGAGCGGTACGGTCGCCACCCTCACCGTGCAGGGCACTGCGCTGGGCATGGGCACCACCGTCCGGCTGACCGGCGGCCCGGCGCCGCTGACGGCGACGACCGTCTCGGTCTCCGACGACGGCCGGACGCTGAAGGCAAGCGTGGACCTGCGTACGGCCCCCGCAGGCAACTGGAACATCAGCGTCGTCGCGCTCGGCAGCGAGTACGCGCGCGGCACGCTGACGGTGACGCCGCCCCCGGTCTCCGGCCTGGGTACCTACAAGCCGATCACGCCCACGCGGCTCATGGACACCCGTAGCGGACTCGGCGTCCCCAAGGCCAAGGTCGGCCAGGGCGGCACCGCAACCCTGCAGGTCACGGGCACCGCCGGACTCCCCGCCACAGGGGTGACGGCCGTCGTCCTGAACGTCACGGCGACCGACCCCACCGACGCCAGCTACGTCTCCGTCTACCCCGACGGCACGACCCGCACCAGCGCCTCCAACCTGAACGTCACCGCGGGCCAGACCATCCCGAACCTGGTCATCGTCCCCGTCGTCAACGGAAAGGTCAGCTTCTACAACAACGCAGGCTCCGTCGACCTCATCGCCGACATCGCCGGCTACTACACGACCGACGGCACCGGCTCCACGTACAAGCCGATCACGCCCACGCGGCTCATGGACACCCGCGAGGGACTCGGCGTACCGAAGGCGAAGGTGGGCCAGGGCGGGACAGTGACCCTGCAGGCCACGGGCACGGCGGGGATCCCGGCAGCAGGGGTGACGGCGGTCGTCCTGAACGTCACGGCCACCGACCCCACCACCGGCAGTTACGTCTCCGTCTACCCCGACGGGACGACCCGCACCAGCGCCTCCAACCTCAACTTCACCGCGGGCCAGACGATCCCGAACCTGGTCATCGTCCCCGTCGTCAACGGAAAGGTCAGCTTCTACAACAACGCAGGCTCCGTCGACCTCATCGCCGACATCGCCGGCTACTACACGACCGACGGCACCGGCTCCACCTACAAGCCGATCACGCCCACGCGGCTCATGGACACCCGCAGCGGACTCGGCGTCCCCAAGGCGAAGGTCGGCCAGGGCGGCACCGCAACCCTGCAAGTCGCGGGCACCGCGGGGATCCCGGCAGCAGGGGTGACGGCCGTCGTCCTGAACGTCACGGCCACCGACCCCACCACCGGCAGTTACGTCTCCGTCTACCCCAACGGGACGACCCGCACCAGCGCCTCCAACCTGAACTTCACCGCCGGTCAGACGATCCCGAACCTGGTCATCGTCCCCGTCGTGAACGGAAAGGTCAGCTTCTACAACAACGCAGGCTCCGTCGACCTCATCGCCGACATCGCCGGCTACTACACGACGTAACGCCGGAGCGTCTCCCCGTGCGTCGGCCTGCCGTTGGCCGACGCACGGCGGCCGCCCCGCCCGGGCCCGGTGCGGGTCCGTCGGCGCAGGGCGAGGCGCATCAGGATTCGGGGGTGGCCTGCCAGGACCGACGTGGTGTCGGCGGCATGTCCCCTCGCCTCAGGTGTCGGCCTGCCCCGCACCCGAAGAGGCCTCGTCGTCGTAGCCGACGCACCGGACGAGCGTGCGCACGAACCACCGGCGTGACGCCAACCCTGAACTGTCAGTCCTCGCTGGTAAGTTCGAATCATCGCCGAGATCAGGACGGGGCCGGTTCGCACCGCCCTCGCCTGGTTCCGGCGTGCCACATCGGATGTCATTCAGGGGGAATGCATGAACATCGCCAAGCGCATCGGCACACTCGCTGCCGCCGCCCTCACCGTCGTCACCGGCACGATCGCCTTCGCCTCGTCGGCCGAGGCCGCGGGCTCGTGGAAGTGCCGCTTCTACAACGAGGGCAACGCCTGCGTCCGCACCGTCGGCAACGGCTACGACGTCCAGTACATCAAGCACTGGGACGACGGCCGCGCCCACTACATCGACTTCAACCTCGAGTGCCAGAACGGCTACACCTACGGGGACAACGGCGCCTTCTGGATCAACCCGAGCGAGACCCGCAGCTACGTCTTCGCCGTCGGCGCCCGCGGCACCTGCCGGGCCAAGGTCATCGACCACACCTCGGGCAAGACCTTCTACTCCGACTTCACGACCAAGCTCGGCTGAGCCTCAGCCCCGACAAGCCTGCGCGGGTGACGGCGAATCCCTCGCCGTCGCCCGCGCCGGGCACCCCGGACCCTCTTGGTTAGGCCGTCCAGAGGTATCCGGATGGTGATCCCGCGGATCGGCACGGACGATGACGCTTGAGCCCTCAGCGCAACGCCGGACCGCCCTGTCCGACACGGGAAGGCGACACCGTGCCTGCTATTCGCGCGTGCCGATGCCGGGTGTGTATCCGTTCGCGGTCGTCATCCGCGCATCCGGAGCACCCCGGATCACCTGCAGCGCCAGGAGGTGATCACGTGAGGACTCCACCCACGTCCGGATCCGGCTCGCGCCCGCGGGCACGACGGGTACCGAAGACGACCCGATGGTGGTGGACGACCCCGGTACTGATCCTGCTGATCCTCCTCGGGACGGCGGGCTACCTGGGCCGGTTCGGCATCAAGGACCTCAATGAGGCCCTGAGCTTCACGGGCCGCATGACCGGCGCCGGCCTCGTCGTGGCCTCGGCCGCCGCACTGTTTGGCGGCGCCGCGGTCATGGACTACTGGTTCCGGGGCAGCTTCCCCCACTCCGGAATGGTCGCGCTGGCCGGCACGGTTGCGGCATCGTTGAGCAATCTGATGGTCCTGCTTGAGGTATTGGACGGCGACTCTCCGTACTACATGGCGCTGTCGAGCCTGCTCACGGTGGGTTCCGCATGGGCCGCCTTCGCGGTGTGGCGGGCATTGACCTCGATCCCCGCTCCGAAGCGGGTGGCCACGGCGGTCATCGCCTCATCTGTATTCGCGATCGCCAATTTCGGCTATCAGAACCTCTATCAGCCATCCCAGCACGGGGCCAGGCCCGTCATCAAGCTGGTGATGGGGGAGCCGGAATTGAGCATGGACCGGAAATCATTCGCCGTTCCGGTCGACATCACGCTCGAAAACCACAGCGATGTGGGTTTCTACATCATGGGTGCCGAGTTCCACGCCATGGGGCAAAAGGTGCCGGTGAGCAAATACGACCGGCTCCAGCAGCAATGGCGTGATGACGCCGAGCGGTGGGAGAAATCCCAGGAGAGAAGCCCGCTCTCCCGCCGGGAGAAACACGAGACCGGCCAGTTGCTGGCGGCACAGCCGTGGATGCTCCCTGGGGGCTGGATCGAGGCGAGCGACTCGTTCGCCATGCGAACGGTCTTGGAGCTGCCCATCGACACGCCGTACGACCAAGTGGCCTTTTACACCACCGCGAGCCTCGCACGCAAGGACCGGCTCAGCCTGGATAAAGTGGATTTTAAAGGCTATTCCTGGAGCAGCAGCGATGTACCTCGGTGGGTGAAGGCGCAGAAGGATTATGACTCCGTCATTTACTACGGCAGGGTGCACGAAAACAATTCGATCAATGAGCTCACGATGGATCCCCGTTTCGTCTCCATCTATTGGAATTTCGGCAAACACGGTGCAAGCGTGGCCGCATCCATCGCGCGAAAAGGCGAGGAAGATATCAAGCTGGGGGACCGGCAAATCCGAGAAGTGAACAGCCGGTACGGCCTCGTCACTGTCGTGACGGGCCCGATCCAGCGATCACTGTGGGACATCAAGAGCAAGATCCGCCAATGACCGCCGTTGCCGCACCGAGCGCGCGGGGTCGCGGGTCCAGTCGCTCCAGCCACGCCACGAGGGCGAGGGAGCTGTTCATGCGATCCCAGGATTCCGCGTTCCCGACGCCGAGCCGCGCCTCCCTCACCGCCCGGCACAGCACCTCGATGTCGAACATCTCCGCGACCAGCGGATGCCTCGCGGAGCGGCAGAGGTCGATGAGTGCGTCGCCGTGTGCCCGCAGGCCCCGGGCGTAGAGCTGGTCGAAGGGGACCTTGACCGCCCGGCCGTGGATCCGGGAGGGGAGCAGATCCGCCATCGCCTCGCGCAGAACCGCCTTGGGACGGCCCGGATGGAACGTGGCTTCGGCCGGAAGGCGGCGCATCGCGGCGATGACCTCGCGGTCGAGGAAGGGGTGCGAGAGGAAGAACCCGTCCTGCCGGGCTCGGCGCCAGGACAGCGGGTCGGGAGCGGCGAGGTAGTTCGCCGCCTCGAAGAACGACTCTTCCGGCCTGCGTCCGAACACGAAGCGGCTCTCCGCGGTGCTCGCCTCACGGTAGCCGTGGGCCCGCGCGAATCCGGATCGCAGCCAGCGGGGGCGGGCGAAGCGGCCGAGGCCACCCAGCACGGTCCCGCGGCGGTCGAGCGCGGCGAACCGTTCGGCTGCGAGTGGAAGGGCCGGCCGCACGACGTAGTCGTAGACGACGTCGCGCACGCCGCGTTCGGTGCCTGCGGCCCAGGCGCGTGCCTGCTTCGTCATTTGCCGGAGCTGCCCTGTGCGGGCCAGCCGGTGCAGGTGAAGAGGGTTGGCGTCGACAATCGGATCGGCCCCGCAACCGGTCATGAGGGTGTCGCAGCCGAGTTCCGCCGCATGGCCGTGGAGCCTGCTCCAGAACGGGGCGCGAAAGGCGTGCGTATGGGGCTCGTCCGCGTCTCCCGCGTGGTGTTCGAAGTCGTCGAAGTCGGCCACGTCGCCGACATCCGCGATCACCGGGCGGGCTGCCGGTGCATGGCGGCAGATCTCCTTCATCGCCTCTTCGAGGTACGGCCGCTCCCCGGCCAGCTCTCCCCTGTCGAAGCGCCCGGCGAGCAGGACGAGGCCCCCGGGGCGGCGCTGTTCCTCGGCCAGCAGGCGTGCTGCGAGCAGGGCGATGCTGGTGGAGTCGGTGCCGCCGGAGACGTGGCACGCCGTCATCCGGCCGACCCGGCGCCCGACGGCCTGCTCCAGCGCGAGGCGCAGGTTCTTCGCGGCCCCGCTCAGCCGGAGCCCGACTGCCGTCGATTCCCACGGGTCGTCGGCCTCACCGATGCGTCTTCGCACCCGCCCGCGCATCTGCCCGGTGAGCGAAAGTTCCACGACCTCGCCGCCGAGGATCCGGTGCACACCGGAGAACGGGGTGAGTTCCGAGTGCGGTTGCGCCATGTTCCCGGTCAGGTACCGGCAGAAGTAGCTGCGCTCCAGCGCTTCGAAGTCGCCCAGACAGCGCGCCGACGTACTCACCGCGCTCACGCGCCCGCCGGACTCCCTGAAGAACAAGGGGATGCGCGCGTAGTCGTCGCGCATCAGCACGATGCGGTCGCGGCACACCAGGACGGCCGCGTAGTCGCCGATTGGCAGACGTGGTGTGCCTCCCGTCCGGCCGACGTCGTCCAGGAGCCGGCGCGCGCCCGCCACACGGTCACGGACCGAGCCGACCCAGCCGACGACCACGGCAGTGCCGGCCTGTGAGGAGACCGTCGTCACGAGCCCCTGCCGAGCCATGGCCTCGGCCGCCCGGAGCCTCGGTGCACCCGCGGCCCAATCAAGGCGGAGTGCTTGCACGTCACTGCCCGCCGCAACTGATCGAGAGAACCGGCGCGAACGCGTGGCCCCGCGGATCGGCGTCAGGGATGCACACGCCCGCCGAAGAGCTCCAGGCATGCAAACCGAACGGGTGCTCGCGCATCCCGACGTGAAGCACGGCGTTCAAACCGCATCGCCGCAGGAGGACGAAGGCCGTCACGGCCTCGGCCTTGCAGTCGTCGTTCACGAACCAGCTTCTGCGACTGTTTGATCGCACCGCTCGTTTCAGCCGCGCAACCTCCTCCGCCGAAGGGGGGTCTGCGCGTGCGTACACCGGGGCTGCCAAGGACAGGAGCCGCAGGACGCGCCCGAATCCCATCGTCCGGATGGACAGGTGCACTCCGCGCAGCCAGAGCCCGACCTCGACGTCCGAGTACGCCTTCCGGTGATCCGTCGCACAACCGGCGCGGATGAGATCGGTGACGAGTTCGGCGCGTTCCTCGGAGGTTCCCTCTACGAATTTCTGAACGTCCGTCGTCGTCATGCCGAGAAAACGGGTTCGCCGCCTCCAGTCGGCGATCAGGGCACCGCTGGACGTCCTGGTGACACGGCAATGCGGTGACAGGACCCGCGTAATGGCCACCAGGGTGTCGGTCTCTTCCGCCACCGCGCACACTCCAAACTCGGTCTGCCGCACGGACTCTGCGGCAGGCCGAGTTCGACGCGGTGGGCTGTATCAGGACTGGTATCCGTGGCCGTCGTAGAACCCTCCGCTGAGGCCTCGGATCAAACGGCCGTTGCCGAGAAGAACAAGCCGATGCGGCATACGGCGCCGCAGCCTTCGGACAAACATCGCCTACCTCCGATATCAGGCAGTGTCGATCAAGTCCAGGCTACTCTGCGCCGAATGCCCCGCAACCGGACTGCGCACACCGCGAAACAGCTCTCGCGGCGGCCTGACCAGCAGGATTCACCTTGGCGCAGACAGGTTGATCACGATGTCGCCCGGTCCACCTTTCGATGTCGGTCAGTGGGGACGACGACCAGCCGACCACGCCCCGAGGCCGCAACCGTGGCGACATCCCGCCGGAGCGGCCGGACGGCGCAGCACGACAACCCCGGAGAGGGCCCGGCTCAGGCGGCCTCGCACGCCTCGGGCGGGCAGTCGCGGCAGCGGCCGGGGTGCGGGGACCGGAAGGCGCGGTCGCAGCCGTCGCAGGTCTGGAACGGGTCCGGCCGTCTGACCGGCCTCGCCGACGGGGCTTGTGGCAGGCGGGGCGGGAGCAGCGCCTCGAGCCGGTACGCGAGTACGGAGGCGGGGCTGCGCATCGGCTCGGGGAGGTTCGCGGTCAGGGCCAGCCCGACCGCCTCCGGGTCCGCACCTCGGTCCAGCCAGGTCGACACGGCGGGTGCGAGGCGTTGTACGTCGCGCTCGGCCAGGAGCAGGCGCGGGTCGTAGCGGCGGAGGCCGGCGAGCAGATCGGCCGCCCCGGCGTGCAGCTGCCGTGGTTCGGGTGCAGGATCCGGCTCCGGCGCGGGCGAAGGCCCCTGCTCCGGCTCCCGCCCCGGCCCCGGTGAGGGGTCCGCCTCCGGTGTCGGCTCCGGCTCCCGGTCCGGGTCTGGGTCCCGGTCCGGGTCTGGCTCCCGGTCCGGGTCTGGGTCCCGGTCCGGTGCGGGCTTGCGGGGTGGTGGGGGCGGGCCGTCCGGGGTGGTCAGCGGCTTGTTGTACGAGTACGTGCGGGTTGCCACCCGGCCGGTGGGCAGGCGCTCGGTCCGGCGTTCCAGGTAGCCGTGGCGCTCCAGCTCGTGGAGGGCGGCGCTGATGCGCCTCTCGCCCTCCGTGAAGCGGTCGGTGAGGGCCCTGATGCCGACCGGGGCGCCGTCGGGGAGCGACTGGATGTACGACGCGACCCCGATCGCCGTCGCCGACAGCTCGCGGTGCTGGAGCAGGTGGTTGCCGATCACGGTGTAGTGACTGGCGTGCCACGTGTTGACGTGGATGACACCGGATCGGGGGGTCCCGGCACGAACTCGGGACGAGGCGCGCGAGGGCGCGCTAGGGTGCTCAAGAGCCATGGGGAAGGTTGCTGCTTCCTGATTGGTCAGGCCCTCGACCGGGATGCCAGTCCCGCCGGGGGCCGTCTCATGTCTGCTGTTGTCGGGGCGAGCATATGCCCGCCAACCGGCCCTGAATCCAGCTCAGTTGGCACAGTTCACCCGACCGAGCGACGGGGGCCGGTGGGGTTGGGTCGGTTGGTTCTTTCCCCCGGTTCTTTAGGTCTTTATGCGTCTAAGCGCGCCGGATCGCGACGAATCGCGACGCGGCATCGAGTGAGATCTCCGCCCACACCACCTTGGACGGAACCGGCCCTTCCCTTACGCCCCAACGGTCTGCCAGCGCATCGACCAGGACCAGACCCCGGCCCGAATCGCGAATCTCCGGGATGCGGTCACCCCGGGTGTCCGTCACCTCGATCAGCAGCGTTTCGGGGGTGACGGTGAGGGCGAGTTTGAAGTCCCGCCCGGGAACCCGGCCATGGGTGATCGCATTGGCGGACAGCTCGGCGATGATCTGCGCCGGCGCCTCCAAGGACAGCCCCCAGGCCCGGAGTTGTTCGATGGCGAGCACGCGCCCGAGTCGAGCCCCGCGGGGGGTCGCGGACAGCTGGACGTGAAAGTCGACGAGTTGAGGAATCACGTCACTCAGCGTGTCCGTCCGTGCGTACCGTGGGAACCAACATCGCCTGTACGTCCCGCGTTTGTCCGGCGCTTGTCCAGCGCTGTCGCGGCTGTCCGGACCGACGCGACGGGTACGGGGCGCTGAGGACATCGGCTCGTCGGAGGTGGGCGCGCATGAGCGTGGACAGCAGTGACGGTACGGAAGAGCCCGGCTGGGACGTCGACCCGGAGGACGAACAGGGCGTGGCGGTGGTGGCCGCGCTGGGCCGCCAGCTCAAGGCCTGGCGCGAGTCGGCCGGCATGCGGGCCGCCGAGTTCGGGGCGGCCATCCAGTACGGGGAGGACCAGGTCCGCAAGGTCGAGGCGGGCAAGCGGATCCCCCGCCCCGAGTACCTCGACAGGGCCGATGAGGTGCTGAACGCCGGCGGCAAGATCTCCGCCATGAAGGCCGACCTTGAGCAGGTCCGCTACCCGAAGAAGGTCCGGGACCTGGTGAAGATGGAAGGCCGGGCGGTCGAACTGTCGGCGTACGGCAACCACAACATCCATGGCCTATTGCAGACGGACGACTACGCACGGGCCCTGTTCGAGATGTGGCAGCCTCCGCAGACGACGGAAGAGGTGGAACGCGGTTTGGCCGCTCGGATGGCACGACGGTCAATCTTCGAACGCAGCCCCGCGCCCGCTCTGTGCTTCGTCCAGGAAGAGGTGACCCTGCGGCGCCGCATCGGGGGGACAATGGTGATGCGTGGGCAACTCGAACGCCTGCTGGAGGTTGCCGAGCTGCGGCACGTGACGATCCAAGTCATGCCCACCCATCTCGAAGAGCACGCCGGAATGGGTGGGTTGATCCAAGTGCTGAAATTCGCGGACGGATCGGCGGTAGGGCGCTCCGAAGGGGCGTTCAACGGCCGCCCCGTCTCAGATCCGAGGCAGGTCCGGATCCTTGACCAATGCCATGCCATGATCCGGTCCCAGGCTCTCACGCCACGGGAGTCCGTCGCATTCATCGAGCAAGTGCTGGGAGAGACATGATCCACGAGTCCGAGCTGGAGTGGTTCAAGAGCAGCTACAGCGACAGCAGCGACGGCAACGACTGCGTCGAGGTCGCCTGGTTCAAGAGCAGCTACAGCGACAGCGGCGACATCAACGACTGCGTCGAGGTGGCCACCACCCCCGGCGCCGTCCTCGTACGGGACTCCAAGGACATCCAGCGGGACCACCTGGCCTTCGGCCCCGACGCGTGGGCCGGGTTCGTGGCCCACGCGTCCGACATCTGACGACGACCCTAGGCGCGGGTGCAGACGTGCACCGACTCGCTGTTTCCGCCCTCGCTGTGGACGATCCGCAGCACGTTGTTCTTGTACGTCACCTTCAGCACCTGGCCGTCGCTCGTGTCCTTGTGGCCCGGGGGCTGCCAGGGGAACGTGAGCGAGACGTTGTCGCCGACCTCCTTGGGGACGGTCAGGGCTTGGCCGCCGGTCAGCCGGCTCACGCCCTTGGGGGCCTCGTACACGTCGAGGACCAGGTGGCCGCCGCGGTGCAGCCAGCCTCCGTGCCAGGTGACCGGCTCGGGGCCGCTGGTCCAGGTGATGGTCCAGCCGGAGTTCCCGCCGCCGTCCGCGTTCACGGTGGCGGTCCCCTTCACGGTCTCGCCGTTCGGCGTGGTCGACTCGAGGTGCCAGTCGCCCTTGATGAACGCGTCGAAGGCCCTGGTCACCACGCTGGAGGCCGTCGGCGCCGGGGCTGCGGAGGAGGCGGCCCCGCCACCCGCCGGCCCCGAGGCGGAGGCCGAGGCCGAGGCCTGTCCCGCGGCCGGAGCCGTGGACGATGCCGCCGCGCCCCCGGAGGCCGGGGCCTTGCCCTTGCCGCCGCACGCTGCGACCAGCGAGGCGCCGACCCCGATCGCCAGGTAGCGCAGCGCGTTGCGCCGCCCGATCACCTGTGCCGCAGCGCGTATCTCTCGTACCGTCATCAGGCCCCCGTACAAAGTCGGTTGATCAACGGCGACCGACTATAGGTGAGCGCTCGCACATTCAGCCGGACGGCCCGATTCGGACCTTACGGACGGGGTATTCACGGGCCGTCCAACTCTCATCGGTAGCCCCGGAGGCATCCGTGCCCGAAATGAACGGCCCCTACCAGGCCGGCACCCCCTGCTGGATCGACCTGATGGTCCCCGACCAGCAGGCCGCTCTCGACTTCTACCGCGACCTCTTCGGCTGGCAGGGGGAGATCGGCCCGGCGGAGACCGGCGGGTACTCCGTCTGCACCCTCAAGGGCAAGCCGGTGGCCGGGATCATGCGCGCTTCCAACCCGGACGGGACGGTGCCGGACCCGATGCCGCCGACCGTCTGGACCACGTACCTGGCCACCGACGACGTCGACGCCACCCTCAAGACGGTCACCGACGCGGGCGGCAGCGTGATGATGGGCCCGATGGACGTCATGGACCTCGGGCGGATGGCCGTCATCACCGACCCGACCGGTGCCGCAGTCGGCCTCTGGCAGTACGGGACCTTCCCCGGGGCGGGCATCGTCAACGAGCACGGCGCGCTGATCTGGAACGAGCTGAACACCGGGGACACCGGCGCCGCCGCCGCGTTCTACTCGGCCGTACTGCCGCTCACCACGATCGCGTCGCAGATGCCGGGCGCCGAGGGGTACACGGAGTTCAAGGTCGGCAGTCGCGCGGTCGGCGGGATGATGGACCTCTCCGCGCTGCCGGACGGGGTTCCGCCGCACTGGCTGCCGTACTTCGCCGTCGACGACGTCGACAGCATCCAGGCGGCCGCGGTCCGGGCCGGCGGCAACGTCATGGCTCCGGCGTTCGACATGGCGGCCGGGCGGATGGCGGTCCTCGCCGACCCCCAGGGCGGCACCTTCGCGGTGATCACCGCCACTGCGCCGGAGCAGCCCGCCTGAGCAGGGGCGGCCGTTGCCCCGGCCGTCACGGCAGGGGCAACGGGCGTCACGGCAGGGGCAACGGGCGTCACTTCCACTGCTTGGAACCATGCCCTCCCCCTTCCGCGTCCCTCATGAACATGATCAATCAATTCTGGTCATGTCCGGTTATCAACTACCCAGGGGACACATGTCGTTCGACGCGGAATGGGCTCAGCACAAGGCCGCCGTACTCGCGCAGCAGTCGCCCGCCATGCGCCTCAACCACGTGCCCGCCGAGGCGAGCGCCCCGGGCAGCCCGGCCGGGAGCCTCGTCGCCGGGGCCCAGTCCATCAACGGCAACGCCAACCTGCTGATCGAGATCGCCGCGCTCCTCCACGAGGGCCGGCCCGACGGCGACGCGAGCACCATGGCCCGCGCCCCGCGGGCCCACGCGGACGTCTCGGCGGAAGCCCTGCGCTTCGCGCGCTTCGCCGACGACCAGTTCAAGGACACGATCAACCTGTTCGCCGCCCTGGCCACCAAGCTCAAGACCACCGGTACCAGCTTCGCGCAGGTGGACGACGGGACCGCCCGCAACTTCCTCGACAACCTCCTCGACGGGGGCCAGTACGTGAAGCCGGAGTCGAAGTGAGCCTGAGCCACCGCAAGGACGTCCAGTTCCTGGAGGAGTGCAACCCGGCGCTGGTGGAGCGCAACGCCGCCGAGTTCAAGCGGCTGCGCGATCTGCTGGTGCAGGCCGAGGAGCCCGCCCGGCGCGCCGAGACCGGTACGCAATGGCAGAGCGACGGCAGCCACACGTACACCGACCGCCTGTCGGAGGCCCGGCAGCTCGTGCTCCACATGGCCGAGGGGTACGACAAGGCGGCGAGCGCGCTGCACGCGTACGCGGCGGCCCTGACGACCGCCAAGTCGCACTACTCGAACGGCAAGCGCACCGAGCGCAAGCTCGCGGCGCTCATCGCCACGAAGGGCACGGCGATCACGCGCACGGCGCAGGAGGCGGAGCCGATGTGCCAGTGGGAGGACATGCGGGCGACGACCGGCGTCATGGACTTCTTCGCCGAACTGACCATGGACGTGGACGACATCCGCGACGAGGCCAACCGGCTCCACGACGACGCGGGCGGCAGCTTCCACCAGGCCAAGACGGCCGAGCAGGAGGCGCGCAGCGTGTGCGTGCACGCGCTGAAGCAGGCGTACGAGCTGCTGCCCGAGTTCAAGGTGAAGAGCGGTGCCGGCGGCGCCGGGGTCGACGTCTACGCGGCCATGGCCGACATCCGCCGAGAAGCGGCCGAAGCCCGCGCCAACCCCCTGACGCACCTGCCGGGCAGCGGTCCGAAGAAGGAGATGACCGGCCCGGTCGGGAACGAGCCGGTCTCCCCCGAGCTGCGCGACATCCGGATGCGGGTGGCGGGGCTGCCGGAGGCGGACGACAACTACTGGGACCCGCCGCAGTCGGACGAGGGCCGGGCGGAGTGGATCCGCAACAACAAGGAGATCCTGCGGGCGGCCGCGCAGCGGGCGGGGCTGCCGGAGGAGATGGTCGCGGGCATCGCCTGGAAGGAGGTCGGCGGACAGCCGGGGATCTTCGACGACGGCGTGGACTTCTTCCGCCAGGCGGCGGACGCCCCGTGGGGGCTGAGCCCGGTCACGGCCGAGAACCTGCCGGACCGGGCGGGCGGCAAGCCTGACGAGACCTCCTTCGGCCCGATCGCGGTCCAGCTGCGGCGCGGCGCGGAGGTGCTCGGCTACGACCCGGAGAACCTCACGGACCAGCAGCGCAACGTGGTCAAGTCCGCGCTCCAGGACCCGAAGCAGAACGCCTTCATAGCGGCGGGCTTCCTGGCGCAGATCAAGGAGGAGACCGGTTACGCGAACGTCCCGGCGGACCAGCTGACCGAGGCCCAGATGCAGGAGATCGCCGCCCGCTACAACGGCGGCCCGTACTGGGAGTCGAAGAAGGCCCAGGACTACGGCGATGATTTCCGGAACAACCTCGGCAACGTGAAGAAGGCCATGCAATGACGTACGGGAGCGGGCGCGAGAGCATCGACCTGCCCGAGGACCGGGGCTGCCTCCAGTGGGTCCTGGGCGTCCCGCTGGCCCTCATCTACCTGCCTGCGGTCTACATCTGCTTCCTCCTGCTGATGGCGGACCCGATCGCCCCCGCGGACCAGCACACGCGCGACGACGCCTACGCGATGGGCGCCGTGGCCCTGTGCATCAGCTTCGCCGGCCTGCTCCTGTCCCTCCTCCCGGTCTACCGCCGGACGATGAACCGCTGGTGGTACGCCGTCCCGCTCGTGCTCGGGGCGATCGCCTATTTCCAGGGGGTATCCCTGGGCTGAGCCGTCTCAGGGGGCCTTCGTGACCGTGCCGTTCGCGTCGATTTCGTACGACCACCCGAGGCCGAGCATGGCGTCCCCGACTTCCGCATCGCTTGCGAATTCGCCGGCGACCCGGGCCGAGGACTGCACCCGCTGCCCCTTGACGGTTCCGCTGACCGAGCAGTCCGAGAACGAGCTGTACCAGACCTTGCCCGGGTCGATGACGACCTGCCGCCATGGCCCCGGATGCAGTGGGCACGTTCCGTAGGCCCCGCTCACGACGGGCTTGACGGAGACCGTGACGACCAACTGGGTGGGGCCCGCGTTCCTCAGCGCGACACCGAACTGGGCCGCTCCCGTTCCGCTCACCGCCTGGGTGCAGGGCTGCATGTCGATGTTGATGACGCTGGTCCGAAGCCATCTGCTCGGGCAGCCCACGTCCTTGGACGGATACGGGGAGGAGCCCACCGTGGCCGACCGGCGGCTCGGCGAAGCCGACGGCGTCGGTGTCGCGGCCGGGGCTGCGGCGATCTCGGGACCCGGCGGCGGGGGCGTGGCCGACGGGGACGGCGAGGCTGCGGCCGAGGCGCTGGGCGAGGACGGGCCACCGGGTGCGGCGGACCGGGCGCTGTCGGCGTTCTCGGTCTTCAGCGGGTCGTGCGGGAGGTTCAGGATCGTGACCGGTACGGCGATCACGGCGGCGGTGCCGGCTGCCACGAGGGCGAGACGGCGGCCCGACAACCACCCCCGTGCGCGGCTCCCGGCCGCAGGCGCGTCCGGCTCGGCAGGCGCCGACGGGTACACGTTGAAGTTGTTGTTGATGACGTTGCCGCCGTGGGTGATGTTCTGGGTCCCACCGTCATGGGCGGCGTTGTCCTGGCGGACGGGCTCGGTCACCGCTGCCGCCGGGCGGGGTCGCCGACGATGATGTCGCCGCCCTGGGTGATGTTCTGGATCCCGCCCCCGTACGCCGTGTTGTTCTGTACGAACGTCTGCTGGGGTGCCGGCAGCTCGCCCTGGACGCGGGCGATCAGCTCGCCGAGCTCCGCCGCGAGCTCGGGCTGCTCCTCCAGGAGGTCCTTCAGCCGGACGCGCCACTCGGCCTGGAGTTCGCGGCGCACGGCTTCCAGCTCCTGGGGGGAGGCGGCCCGGCCCACCTCCGCGGCGAGGCGGTCGAGGCGGCCGGCGGCGGTCTGTTCGGCCTGCGGGTTCCCGCGTCCCAAGAGCCGGGTGAAGCCGGAGCGGGTGGTGTGCCACGCATCGGTCGCGGCCGCGCTCACCAAGGCCGTACCGCCCGTGGCGGCCAGTAACTCCAGCGTTTCCGTCAGCACCGTGTTCCTCCAGCTCAGCGGAGCCCTCACGGGTGAACTTCCCGTGAGAGCGGACGAGTTGGAGACAAGTTAATGCATCCACCCCCGAACGCACGCAGCCCCCGCCCGGACGGGGGCGGGGGCTGCGGGGTGGTGGGACGGTCAGGCGGGGACGGGGACCGCGGTGGGCTCGTCCAGCGGGGAGGACGAGGCGGCCTCGTAGGCCTTCTTGTCCAGGATTCCCTCGCGGGCCGCGACCACGACCGGGACCAGGGCCTGGCCGGCGACGTTGGTGGCGGTGCGCATCATGTCCAGGATCGGGTCGATCGCCATCAGCAGGCCGACGCCCTCCAGGGGCAGGCCCAGGGTGGAGAGGGTCAGCGTCAGCATGACCGTGGCGCCCGTCAGGCCGGCCGTGGCGGCCGAGCCGACGACCGAGACGAAGGCGATCAGCAGGTAGTCGGTGATCGTCAGCTGGACGTCGAAGATCTGCGCGATGAAGATCGCGGCGAGCGCCGGGTAGATCGCGGCGCAGCCGTCCATCTTCGTGGTGGCGCCGAACGGGACGGCGAAGGAGGCGTACTCCTTCGGGACGCCGAGGCGCTCGGTGACCTTCTGGGTGACCGGCATGGTGCCGACCGACGAGCGGGAGACGAAGGCCAGCTGGATCGCGGGCCAGGCGCCCTTGAAGAACTGGATCGGGTTGACCTTGGCGACCGTCGCGAGGAGCAGCGGGTAGACGCCGAACATCACGAGCGCCGAGCCGACGTACACGTCCGCGGTGAAGGTCGCGTACTTGCCGATGAGTTCCCAGCCGTAGGAGGCGATCGCGGTGCCGATCAGGCCGACGGTGCCGATCGGGGCGAGGCGGATGACCCACCACAGGGCCTTCTGGAGCAGCTCCAGGACCGACTCGGCGACGTTCAGCAGGGGCTGCGCCTTGCTGCCCAGCTGGAGGGCGGCGATACCGGCGACGGCGGCCAGGAAGACGATCTGAAGCACGTTCAGCTCGGTGAACGGCGTGATGACGTCCTTCGGGACGATGCCGGTCAGGAAGTCGAGCCAGGAGCCGGTGCGCTTGGGGAGCTTGCCGTCCTGCGGGGTGAGGCCGGTGCCGGCGCCCGGGTTGGTCAGCAGGCCGATCGCGAGGCCGATGCCGACCGCGATCAGCGAGGTGATCATGAACCAGAGCAGCGTGCGCGAGGCGAGGCGGGCGGCGTTGTTCACCTTCCGCAGGTTGGTGATGGACACCAGGATCGCGAAGAAGACGAGGGGGGCCACGGCCAGCTTCAGCAGCTGGACGAAGATGTCGCCGATCTGCTCGAGGGTCTTGGCCAGCCAGCTGACGTCCTGGCTTCGGGCGAGCCAGCCGAACAGGACACCGAGCACGAGACCGGTGACGATCTGGGCCCAGAACGGGAACTTGAAAGAGGCCTTGGCGGGGGCCTGAGGGGTCGCGGACACGGACACACTCCGGGGGTGATGCGCAAAGAAAGTGGGGAAGGAAGAACGGCGTGGACTCAGCGACAGCCACAACAGGCCGCGGACACGCGGCGGCAGAGGTCGACGTGCAGGCGCGCCACGAGCAGGACACCCGTGGTCATTTCATGCGCAACTGTGGTCAACATGTTTAACACGCTAACACTTTCCCTTTGAGGATCTCAAAGGTGCACTTTGAGACACGCGTACCCCGAAACGCCGAACCGCCCCGGCACGCAGGGGAAGTTCCCGGTGCTGGGGCGGTTCGGTGTGGTTTGGTCTGTGACGCAGCTAACTACGCGCGGGCGGCGTCGTCGGCCGCGTCCTCCTGGGAGCGGTTCGCGGCGAGCCGCTCCTTCGCACCCGCGACGCGTCCGGAGATCTGCGCGGACATCTCGTCGCGCTGCTTGCGCAGGAGCACGAAGGACAGCGGCGCGGAGATCACGAGGGCGAGCAGCACGACCCAGGCGGGGTTGGCGTCGCCGAGGCCGGCGGGCACCCAGCCCACGTTGACCAGGACGGCGACCAGGACGAGGCATCCGACGAAGATGCCCAGGCGCATCGCGGTGTAGCGGATCGTCGCGCTCGGCTTGAGGGACACGGTGACCCCTTCTCTCTCGTCGGTACGTCGGGTACGTCGTCACGTGCCCGTCCAGCACGTGCCCGTCCAGTGAAGCACGCCGCAGCCGCGGGCAAACCCTCCGGGGGTCAGTGCAGCGGCAGCAGCATCGTGACGTCGTCGCGGTCGTCGCCCGGGGCCACCCGGATGGCGTCCGGGACGCGGCCGACCTCCTTGTAGCCGCAGGCCGCGTAGAAGTGCTCCAGGCCCATGCCGCCGCGGCAGCTGAGCCGGATCGCCTCGACGCCGTCGAACGAGCGCGCGGCGTCGGCGACGGCCTCCATCAGCGCCCGGCCGGCGCCCCGCCCCTGGAGGCCCGGGCTGACCATGACCGTGTACGCCCAGACCCAGTGCGTCTGCAACCGGTGCGCGTTGAACGCGAGGACCGCGGCAGCCAGCACCCGCCCGTCCGGATCACGACCGACGACCAGCCGGTGGCGCCCCTCGGCCATCGCGACGAGGTGCTTCACCAGCTCGGGCCGGATGTCCTCGGCGGTGACGGGCGGCACGAACCCGACCGCCCCGCCGGCGTTGGAGACCTCGGTCCAGAGTTCGATGACGCCGTCGCGCAGTGCGGGGTCGACGACTGGGTCGACCGTGAAAGTAAGGGTCATGCAGGCAGATTATCTATTACCGACAGCCTCGGCAACGAAAAAGGCACGCCGACGCGCGAAAGGCCCCGGTCCTCGTGGGACCGGGGCCTTTCGAGCAACGGAGCGCGTCAGACGCGCATCGCCTGCGGGGTCTCGCGCAGGGCCGCGTCCGGGCCGGGGTACTCGCGGATGATCTCGTAGCGGGTGTTCCGCTCGACCGGGCGGAAGCCCGCCTCGCGGATCAGCTCGAGCAGATCGTCACGGCCGAGCTTGTTCGGCGTGCCGTAGTTGTCCGCGTCGTGCGTGATCTTGTACTCGACGACCGAGCCGTCCATGTCGTCCGCGCCGTGCTGGAGGGCCAGCTGGGCGGTCTGCACGCCGTGCATCACCCAGAACACCTTGACGTGCGGCACGTTGTCGAACAGCAGCCGCGAGACGGCGAAGGTCTTCAGCGCCTCCGCGCCCGTCGCCATCGTCGTCCGCGCCTGGAGCTTGTTGCGGACCTTGCCGTCCTGCATGTCCACGAAGTCGTGCTGGTAGCGCAGCGGGATGAAGACCTGGAAGCCGCCGGTCTCGTCCTGGAGCTCGCGCAGCCGGAGCACGTGGTCCACGCGGTGGCGCGGCTCCTCGATGTGCCCGTACAGCATCGTGCTCGGGGTCTTGAGACCCTTCTCGTGGGCGAGCCGGTGGATGCGCGACCAGTCCTCCCAGTGGGTGCGGTGGTCGACGATGTGCTGGCGGACCTCCCAGTCGAAGATCTCCGCGCCACCGCCGGTCAGCGACTCCAGACCGGCCTCGATCAGCTCGTCCAGGATGTCGGAGGCCGACATCCCGGAGATCGTCTCGAAGTGGTGGATCTCGGTCGCCGTGAACGCCTTCAGCGAGACGTTCGGCAGTGCCTCCTTCAGCGCGGAGAGCGAGCGCGGGTAGTACCGCCACGGCAGGCTCGGGTGCAGGCCGTTGACGATGTGCAGCTCGGTGAGGTTCTCGTTCTCCATGGCCTTGGCCAGGCGCACGGCCTCCTCGATGCGCATCGTGTACGCGTCCTTCTCGCCCGGCTTGCGCTGGAACGAGCAGTAGGCGCACGACGCGGTGCACACGTTCGTCATGTTGAGGTGGCGGTTCACGTTGAAGTGGACGACGTCGCCGTTCTTGCGCATGCGCACCTCGTGGGCGAGGCCGCCCAGCCAGGCCAGGTCGTCGGACTCGTAGAGGGCGATGCCGTCCTCACGGGTCAGCCGCTCGCCGGAGCGGACCTTCTCCTCCAGCTCGCGCTTGAGCCCAGCGTCCATTCCGGTCATCCCGGTCGTCTCCTCTACGCGTCCCGTCCTGCCTGCAAACCGCCACCCACCGTACTCTTAGCGCTCCTCGGGCAGGTCCCCGACCCGGTTCTCCCACTTGGTGGAGAGCACGATGGTGGTACGGGTGCGGGAGACGCCCTTGGTGCTGGAGAGCTTGCGGATGATCCGCTCCAGCCCGTCCACGTCGCCGGCGCGCACCTTGAGCATGTACGAGTCGTCGCCGGCGATGAACCAGCAGTCCTCGATCTCCGCCAGGTCGCGCAGCCGGCGGGCCACGTCCTCGTGGTCCGCGGCGTCGGAGAGGGAGATGCCGATCAGCGCCGTGACGCCGAGGCCGAGCGAGGCCGCGTCGACGGTCGCGCGGTAGCCGGTGATCACGCCGGCCGACTCGAGCCGGTTGATCCGGTCGGTGACGCTGGGGCCGGAGAGGCCCACGAGCCGGCCCAGCTCCGCGTACGAGGCACGTCCGTTCTCCCGGAGTGCCTGGATGAGCTGCCTATCCACCGCGTCCATATACCTGGAGCCTTCCATTATTCGGCGATCCCGCAAGTTTACGTATAGAATCAAAGGCGCACAGGGTCAACACCCTGTGAATCTTTCAACAGATCAGCGATGATCTCGATGATCTGACGACATCAGGAGTGGTTCACCGTGTACACGATCGAGATGGCCTATGCGCACATGCGACAGCTCCAGGAGCTGGCCAACCGATCCCGCACCGACCAGCCCGCCGCCGCCCACCGCGTCGACCGGACCCGCAAGCCGAGCACCGCGAAGAAGCGCTAGTCGCTTCTGCGCCGGTCACTTCTCACCACCGCTTGCCTCCCGGGAGCGGGACGCTCCACCGAGCTCCCCCTCCCACCGGCGGTACAGCTTGTGCGGCACCCCTGCCGCGTCAAGCACCCGCCCCGCGACGAAATCCACCAGGTCCTGGATGTGCGTCGCACCCGCATAGAACGCCGGAGAGGCGGGCAGCACCACTGCGCCCGCCTCGTCCAGCGCCACCAGATGCCGCAGCGTCTGCCCGTTCAGCGGGGTCTCCCGCACCGCGACCACCAGCCGGCGCCGCTCCTTGAGCGTCACGCTCGCGACGCGCTGGAGCAGGTCCTTCGACAGTCCGAGCGCCACCCCCGCCACACAGGCCGTGGACGCCGGCACGATCAGCATCCCCTTCACGGGGTACGAGCCCGAGCTCGGTCCGGCGGCCAGGTCGCCGGCGCCCCAGTAGCGGACGTCGTCCAGTTCCGGCCGGGCGAAGGTCGCGGGCTTGCCGTCCGCCCCGTGCTCGAGCCAGGCGGCGAGATCGTCGCGCCAGTGCGCGTCGCGGAAGGCGATCCCGGTCTCGTCCAGCAGGGTCAGCCGCGAGGCCCGGCTGACCACCAGATCCACGCTCTCCCCCGCCGCCAGCAGTCCGCGGATCACCGCGGCCGCGTACGGCGTCCCGGACGCCCCGGAAACCCCGACCACCCACGGGGTGCGCTTGCCGTCAGTCATAGCTCCGAGACTATCCGGCCACTGCAAAACGACGCTGAGTAAGGTGACCTGAGCGTCGACGGGTGGTCGGCGGGCAGGGGGATCGGGACATGGCCGGGGTACACCTCGAAGAGTGGAGCCAGGCCGAACGGGCCAAGGCCGCCGGGAAGCTGGTGCTGGGCTGGGTGGCCCTGTTGTGGCTGATCGAGGTGGTGGACCTGGCCACCGGGCACCCGCTGGACGCGTACGGGATCATCCCGCGCACCGCCGATGGACTGACCGGGATTCCCCTTTCCCCGTTCCTCCACTTCGGCTTCGGCCATGTGGCGTCCAACAGCGTCCCGCTGCTGGTGCTCGGGTTCGTCGCCGCGTCGAGCGGGATTCGGCGGTTCCTCGTGCTGTGCGCGGTGGTCGTGCTCGTGGACGGGCTCGGGGTGTGGCTGGTTTCCGCGTCGAACACCGTCACGGCCGGGGCGTCGGGGCTGGTCTTCGGACTCTTCGGCTACCTGCTGGTCCGCGGGTTCGTGGAGCGGCGGCCGCTGGGTGTGCTGGTCGGCGTCGGGATCGCCGCGTACTGGGGGGCGGGGATCCTGAGCGGCATCCTGCCGACGAACACCACGGTCAGCTGGCAGGGCCACCTCTTCGGCCTCCTGACGGGCGTCGCCTGCGCGTTCCTGTTCCGCCGCAGGCGGAACCCCTCCGGGGCTAGCCCCGGAGGGGTTCCGCCTGCGGCGCCGAGTGGCGTTACAGCGTGAGGCCGCGGGCCACCAGGTCCGCCAGGGCGCAGACGAAGAGCGCCATGCCGATGAAGCCGTTCACCGTGAAGAAGGCGCGGTTCAGGCGGGACAGGTCGTGCGGCTTCACGATCGTGTGCTCGTAGAGGAAGGCCCCCACCACGATCAGCAGGCCGAACCAGAACAGCGGGCCGGCATCGGTCGCCACGGCGTACCACGCCAGCAGGGCCGTCGTCACCGCGTGCGCGCCTCGCGCGCCCCACAGGGCCGCCGGGACACCGAACCGCGCCGGGACGGACCTGACGCCGTCCGCGCGGTCCGCGGCCACGTCCTGGCAGGCGAAGATCAGGTCGAAGCCGCCGATCCACACACCCACCGCCAGGCCCAGGATCACCGCGTCCCAGGACCACTCGCCGGTGATCGCCAGCCACGCCCCGACCGGCCCCATCGCCTGGGCCAGGCCCAGGATGGCGTGCGGGAAGTTCGTGAACCGCTTGCCGTACGGGTACACCACCATCGGGATCACCGCGACCGGCGCCAGCGCCAGGCACAGCGGGTTCAGCAGCGCCGCCGACCCGAGGAACACGGCCAGCGCGATCCCGGCCCCGGTCCAGGCCGACCGTACGGACACCGCACCCGTGACGAGCTCGCGCCCGGCGGTACGCGGATTGCGCGCGTCGATCTCCCGGTCGATGATCCGGTTCGCGGCCATCGCGAAGGTCCGCAGCCCCACCATGCAGACGGTGACGAGCAGCAGTTCGGCCCAGTGCATGGTCCGGTCGAGCCGGAACATGGCCGTCAGCGCCGCGATGTACGCGAACGGCAGCGCGAAGACCGAGTGCTCGATCATGACGAGCCGGAGGAACGCCTTCACCTTGCCGGGTGCCTGCGGCGCGGAACCGGGGCCGATGACTCCGTCGGCGGTGGTCATCATGCGAGGGCTCTCCGGAAGTCTTCGAGGCCGGCCAGCAGTTCCGCGGCCGGGAGCGGATCGAGCTCCAGCGTGTGCGGGGCTCCGTCGTCCTCCGGCGGAGTGACGTGCGCGGTCAGCCGCCAGGCACCGGCCGCCGGGTGGGCGTCGATGCGCAGGAAGTCCCCGGCCTCGACGGTGAACGGCTCGCCCGCCGCCAAGGCGGCCCCGAGCTGCTCAGCGAAGCCGTCCGCCTCGACGTCCCGTGCGCCGGGGAGCTCGAATTCGCCGTAGCCCGGGCCGTCCTCGTACATCAGCGCCCAGACGTCGCCGGGGCCGGCGAACTCCTCGGGTGAGACGCCCGCCTGCTCGGCGGCCGTCCGGACGCCCGGGTCCGCCGGGTCGATCTTCGGGCGCAACAGGGCCACGTAGACGCTGCCGGTGCCGAGGAAGAGCTCGGGACCTCCGACCACGATCGGGCTCACAGGCCGTACTCCTTCCAGCGGCGGTCCACCAGTGCCGCCGTCGCCGGGTCGGACTCCACCATGTCGGGCCAGCCGCCGTCGCGGGTGTAGCCCTCCTCGGGGAGCTTCTTCGTCGCGTCGATGCCCGCCTTGCCGCCCCAGAACTGCTGGTACGAGGCGTGGTCGAGGTGGTCGACCGGGCCCTCCACGACCGTGAGGTCGCGGGAGTAGTCCGTGTTGCCGAGCGCCCGCCAGGACACCTCGTGCAGGTCGTGGACGTCGCAGTCGGCGTCCACCACGATGATCAGCTTGGTCAGCGACATCATGTGCGCGCCCCAGATGGCGTGCATGACCTTCTGGGCGTGCTTCGGGTACTTCTTGTCGATCGAGACGATCGCGCAGTTGTGGAAGCCGCCCGACTCGGGCAGGTGGTAGTCCACGATGTCCGGCACGATGATCTTCAGCAGCGGGAGGAAGAAGCGCTCCGTGGCGCGGCCCAGCGGGCCGTCCTCCGTCGGCGGCCGGCCGACCACGATCGACTGGAGCAACGGGCGCTTGCGCATCGTCACGCAGTCGATCTTCAGCGCCGGGAACGGCTCCTGCGGGGTGTAGAAGCCGGTGTGGTCGCCGAAGGGACCCTCCGGCAGCATCTCCCCCGGCTCCAGCCAGCCCTCGATGACGACTTCGGCGTTGGCCGGGACCTGGAGCGGGACGGTCTTGCAGTCGACCATCTCGATCCGCTTGCCCGCGACGAACCCCGCGAAGAGGTACTCGTCGATGTCGCCGGGCAGCGGCGCGGTCGACGCGTACGTCACGGCCGGCGGGCAGCCGAAGGCGATCGCGACCGGCAGCCGCTCGCCGCGCTTGGCGGCGACCGCGTAGTGGTTGCGGCTGTCCTTGTGGATCTGCCAGTGCATGCCGATGGTGCGCTTGTCGTGGCGCTGGAGGCGGTAGAGGCCGAGGTTGCGCACGCCCGTCTCGGGGTGCTTGGTGTGGGTCAGGCCGAGGTTGAAGAAGGACCCGCCGTCCTTCGGCCAGGTGAAGAGCGCCGGGAGCTGGTCCAGGTCGACGTCGTCGCCGGTGAGGACGACCTCCTGGACGGGGGCGGCGTCGCCCTTCACCTTCTTCGGCGGCACGTGCACCATCGAGCCGAGCTTGCCGAACGCCTCGCGGACCCCGATGAAGCCCTGCGGCAGCTCCGGCTTGAGCAGGCCGCCGATCTTCTCGCTGATCTCGCCGTACGACTTGAGGCCGAGGGCCTTCAGGAGGCGCCGGTCGGTCCCGAAGACGTTCATGGCCAGCGGCATCGCCGAGCCCTTGACGTTCTCGAAGAGGAGGGCGGGACCTCCCGCCTTGTTCACTCGGTCGACGATCTCCCCGACCTCGAGGTACGGGTCGACTTCGGCCTTGATGCGCTTGAGGTCGCCCTCCCGCTCCAGAGCCCGGAGCAGCGAGCGGAGATCGTCGTAAGCCATAGGGGCCAGTATCCGTCACCGACTAACCTGGGAGCGTCACCGGGGCCCGAGGCGGGTCCCCCGTCACTGCTGGGGAGTCGGTCCCACACCGTGCTGCGCTACCTGCCGTTCCTGTTGATCATCGCGCTGACCATCTACGCCTTCATCGACTGCCTGAACACCCCCGAGGAGGAGGTCAAGCACCTCCCCAAGGTGGTCTGGGTGATCATCATCCTGCTCTTCTCGATCGTCGGTCCGGTGGTGTGGCTGTTCGCCGGCAGGCAGCGGTCCGTGGTCGGCGGCGGCCGGGCGCGCCGGACGCAGTGGGTCGCGCCCGACGACAACCCGGAGTTCCTGCGGTCGCTCGGCGAGGAGCGCGACAAGAACAAGGACCGGGACAAGGACCGGGACACGGACAAGGACTGAGCGCCACGGCGTCCGCGTGTGGCGCAGCGCACAATTGAACACGTTCAAGGTGGCTGCAACAATGGGCGGATGCCGGAGAACTGCGGAGGGCCGCGGGTCGTCGACACGATCCTGCGCAATCTGCTCGCGTACGGGGTCGCCGTCGCCGCCCTGCTCACCATGGCCGGTGGCAATCCGCACACCCACCACGCCGTCCCCGCCGTCTACGACGCGCGCACCGACGAGATCGTCGGCACCTGGCGCTGCATCGGGGGCACCGAGGTCGTCTTCCGGGCCGACGGGAGCGCCACCGTCACCCTCCTCTACGGGCAGGAGCGGGACTACGACCACGGCTGGCGGCTCTCCGGCTCCGGCACCTGGAAGCTGATCGGCCGGGAACCCGCCGGCTGGAACTACGGCCAGCACGTCCGCCTCCACCTGCCCGCCCCGGCCTTCGCCGCGGCCAGGGGCGGCGCACCGGACCGGCAGGCCGCACCCGCACGGTACAAGTGGACCTTCGAGCTGCGCCGCGACCACCGGCAGACCCTCGAGCTGTACTTCTTCCTCGGCGATCCGGGCGCGCGCAGCGCCTACGTCCTGGAGAAGGACGCGTAGGACGTCCGCAGCTCCGCCCAGCGGGCGTCGGTCCACCGGGACCAGTCCGCCGGATGGCCTTGCAGCGCGGATTCCAGCAGCTCGAAGTGGTGGTGCCAGCCGGCCAGGCAGTCGAGGCGGTCCTCGTCCGAGCCGGCCCGCTCGTTCAGGAAGCGGATCACGGTCGAATCCGTCCCCACCGCCTCCAGATGGAAGCGGATCCGGCCGTGCTCGCTCACCGTGTACTCCACGACCCGCTCGACGTCCCAGGCCGTGACGTGGCCCGAGACCGTCGTCCCGCCGTTCAGCCAGTGCAGCGTGACGACCCCGCCGAGCCTGCGTTCCAGGACGTCCGCCGCGGCCAGCCAGCCGCGCAGCCCGTCCGGCGTGGTCAGGGCGGGCCACACGGTCTCGTACGCGCTGGGGACGTGGACCTCGAAGCGCAGCAGCCAGCGGTTCCCGCCGCGGCTCTCACTGGTGGCATGACTCACAGGTGCCATGCCACCAGCGTCCCACTCCCGCGGGTCAGACGCCTGCGTACGAGTGCTTGCCGCTGAGCAGGATGTTCACGCCGTAGTAGTTCCAGATCCAGCAGGCGAAGGCGAAGAGCGCGAGGTACGCGGCCTTGCGGCCCTTCCAGCCGGCGGTGGCGCGGGCGTGCAGGTAGCAGGCGTACGCCACCCAGGTCACGAAGGACCAGACCTCCTTGGGGTCCCAGCCCCAGTAGCGGCCCCAGGCGTCGCCCGCCCAGATCGCGCCCGCGACGATGGTGAAGGTCCACAGCGGGAACACGGCCGCGTTGATCCGGTACGAGAACTTGTCGAGCGAGGCGGCCGAGGGCAGCCGCTCCAGCACCGAGGAGCGGAAGCGGCCCGGCGTGCGGCCCTGCTCGAGGTGGCTCTCGTAGGAGTCGCGGAAGAGGTAGAGCACCGCGCCGGCCGCACCGATGTAGAAGACCGCGCCGCAGAAGATCGCGGTCGAGACGTGGATCCACAGCCAGTACGAGTGCAGGGCCGGGACCAGCTGGTCGCTGTCGGTGTAGAGCCAGGTGGTGGCGATGCCGAGGTCCAGCAGGACGGTGGTGACCAGGATCAGGCCGAGCCAGCGGACGTTCTTCTTCAGCGCCAGGAGCAGCAGGTAGGCGCCGACGGCGACGGTGGAGAAGGTCACCGAGAACTCGTACATGTTGCCCCAGGGGGCCCGCTGCACGGACATCGCGCGGGCGACCACGCCGGCCGCCTCGATGAGGAAGCCGAGCGCGGTCAGCGAGACCGCGATCCGGCCGTACAGGTCGCCGTCCTCGGTGCCGCCGGCCGCGCCGGGGCCGTCCGGGACGTCGCGGGTGCCGGCAGCGGAACGCGTGACGACCTTCGGCTTGTCGAGGACGGCCGTGCCCCCCTTGCCGCGCACCTGGACGGCGGGAGCGTCGGCGGTCCCGGCCCCGGCGGCCTTGGTGCCGGTCAGCGCCGCGGCCGTACGGCCCACCTTGCTGCGGCTGCCGAAGATCCACTCGGTGATGTGGGCGAGGAAGGCGAGTGTGTAGACCGCCATCGACGAATAGATCAGGTAGTTACTGATCTGAGCCAGATTCTCGTTGACTTCGGCTGCGAGCGGCGTCATCCGCGCTCCCCTTCAACAGTTTCCTTGACAGGTTGGTCGGGCGCCGTGGGCGCCTGCTGGTGGAGGGCGGCGGCGAGCTGCCCCAGCTCCTCCGGGAGCTTGGCCGACTCGCTGCGGCCGAGGCCCGCCATCTCGACGACGGTCACGCCGTCCTTGCCGGCCACCGCGCGCACCCAGACCCGGCGGCGCTGGATGAACAGCGACGCGGCCAGGCCGCCGATCGCGGCGATCGCGCCCCCGAGGGCGAGGCCGCTGCCCGGCTGCCGGGTGATCGAGAAGGTGGCCCAGCGCTCGACGCCCTCGAACTTCACGGTGCCCGCGCCGTTCGGCAGCTCCATCGCCTCGCCGGGCAGCAGCCGCTTCTTGAACAGCTGCCCGTCGGCGTCCTTGAACTCCTGCATCTTGGAGGTGTTCAGCTGGTACACGTTCTGCGGCAGGCCCGCATCCACGCCCAGGCTGCCGTGGTAGGCGCTCAGCGCGAGGACGGGGAACTTCAGGTCCGGGAACTGGGAGAGCATCGTGCCCTTGCCCTCACCGGCGAAGGTCGGCACGAACATCGCGTTGAAGCCGAGCTGCTCCTTCTTCCCGTCCTTGTCGCTGTAGCCGTCCGGGACCTTCACCGCGCCGGAGGAGCTGAGGTTCGCGTCGAAGGGCAGCATCGGCACGGCGTCCTTGAAGACCACCTTGCCGGTCGGGTCGGTCACCGAGACGATCGGCGCGTAGCCGTGGCCGAGCAGGTAGACCTTGGCACCGTCGACTTCCAGGGGCTTGTTGACCTGGATCTCGCGCTTCTGCGGTGCGCCGTCCGCGCCGTCGCTGAAGGTGACGTACGCCTTGAAGTCGCGCGCGGTGCCCTTCTGCGGGCCGCTCTCCTCGTACGTGGCGTCGAACTTGTCGAGCGTGAAGGAGAAGGGCGCCAGGTCGTCGGGGCTGAAGAAGCTGCCGTACTTGAAGTCGTCGTACTGGGTCAGCGTGTTCGCGAAGCCCTTGCCGCGCAGCACGAGCTTGCCGCCCTCGGACTTGAACAGCTGGCCCCAGGCGAACGCGACCAGCATCACGATCAGGGCGATGTGGAAGGCCAGGTTGCCGGCCTCGCGGAGGTAGCCCTTCTCGGCGGCGACGGAGGCCGCTGCGGCCTCGGTGCGAAAACGCCGCCCGCCGAGGACCGACTTCGCGTGTGCGAGCACCTCGTCCGGGGCCTTCTCCGTACGCCACGTCGCATACGCGGGCAGCCGGTCCAGCCGCTTGGGGGCGCCGGGCGGGCGGCCGGTGAGCTGGCCGACGAACTGCCAGCTGCGCGGGACGATGCAGCCGATCAGCGAGATGAACAGCAGCAGGTAGATCGCGGAGAACCACACCGAGCTGTACACGTCGAAGAGCTGGAGCTTCTCGGCGAGCGGGACCCAGAAGGAGTGGTCCTTCTTCCACTGGGCCACCTTCATCGCGTCGACCTGGTTCTGCGGGACGAGCGATCCCGGGATGGAGCCCAGGGAGAGCAGGAAGAGGAGGATCAGCGCCACCCGCATGGAGGTGAGCTGCCGCCAGAACCAGCGGATCCAGCCGATCACGCCGATGCCGACGGGGCCGCCGGTGTCCTCCGCGGGGGCGGTGGACAGCTGCGCGCCGGCGGCTTCCTCGGCTGCGTTCTCGCGGGCCTCGGCGGAATCCGCGGCTTCCTCGGACGGGTTCGGCGCCTCGGTGGACGCCTTGTCTGTCGTACTCATGTGTGTGTAGTCCTCAGATCCCCACCGTGAAGCCTTGGGTCCAGCTCTGCATGTCGTTGACGATGCTGGCCCACAAACCTGTGACGAGCAGCAGACCGGTCAGCACCAGCATGCCGCCGCCGATCCGCATCACCCATGCATAGTGCTGCTTCACCCAGCCGAAAGCGCCGAGCGCCTTGCGGAAGGCGATCGCGGCGAGGATGAAGGGCAGGCCCAGGCCCAGACAGTAGGCGACGGTCAGCAGCGCGCCCCGGCCGGCGCTGGCCTGGTCGATGGAGAGCGTGTTGACCGCGGCGAGGGTCGGGCCCATGCAGGGGGTCCACCCGACGCCGAAGAGCACGCCGAGCACGGGTGCGCCGAGCAGGCCCGCGGTCGGCTTCTTGTGGAAGCGGAACTCCCGCATCGTCAGGCCCGGGATCAGGCCCATGAAGAACAGGCCGAGGACGATCACCAGACCGCCGAGGACCCTGGAGATGATCTCCCGGTTCTCCTGGAGCGTCCCGCCGAAGTACCCGAAGAGCGCGCCGGTGGAGACGAACACGGCCGTGAAGCCGGCGATGAACAGGCTCGCGCCGGCCAGCATCCGGCCGCGCCGGGCCTCGGCGAGGTCGGCCCCGCTGATGCCGGTGACGTACGAGAGGTAGCCGGGGACCAGCGGCAGCACGCAGGGCGAGAAGAACGAGACGAGTCCGGCGAGGACCGAGATGGGCAGCGCCAGCATCAGGGCCCCGTCGAGGACCGTCGTGTTCACGCCGGTCGGCTCGGCGGCCAGGGTGAGGAGCTCGGAGACCACGAGGTCACTGCTCCGCGAGCACGGGGTCGATCATGGAGCGCAGCTGCTGGTCGTTGATCGCGACGAGGGTGCGGGCGGCGATCCGGCCCTGCTTGTCGAGGACGATCGTGGAGGGGATGGCCTGCGGGTTCAGGGTGCCCGAGGGGAAGCGGAGCATCAGCTTCCCGTCCGGATCGTAGAGGCTCGGGTAGGTGATCCCGAAGTTCTCCTCGAACGCGACTGCGTTCTGCTTGCTGTTGTCGCGGGTGTTGATGCCGACGAAGGCGACGTCCTTGCCGCCGTCGGCGAGCTCCTTGGACACCTTCGCGAAGTACTTGGCCTCGTTGCGGCACGGCGGGCACCAGGATCCCCACACGTTGAGGACGACGACCTTGCCCTTGAGGCTGGTGACGTCGAGGGTCTTGCCGTCGACGGTCTCGCCGTCGAGCTTGGGCGCCTCGGTGCGCGAGCCCTGGGCGACGGTGGAGATACCGGCGGCGCCGGTCACGTAGTTGCCGCCGGCGGAGCCGTTCGGCTTGCCGCCGTCGTCGCACGCCGACAGGGTCAGGGCGCTCGCGAGGGTCACTGCGGTGAGCAGGAGAGCACGGCCAATTCTCATGTGAAAAGTTTCGCATGAGCGATTTGCGGATCTTTCCCGCCCCCCGGAGGTGCGCCAAGCCGCTGGTCAGCCGGTCGGCCGGCCGGCTGATCAGGCAGCGGAGAGGTAGGCGCCCCAGCCGCCGGCCGGCGACTGACCCGGGGCCAGCTCCTGGAGCCGGGCGAGCAGCTTGGGGTCCTGGACGTCGAGCCAGTCGGCGAACTGCCGGAAGGAGACCAGCCGTACGTCCTTTTTGTCCGACATGCCCTTGAGGGCGTCCTCGACGGCGTCCATGTAGATGCCGCCGTTCCAGTCCTCGAAGTGGTTGCCGATGAACAGCGGGGCGCGGTTCGTCTCGTACGCGCGCCGGAAGCCGCCGAGGTAGGTGCCGGTGGCCTGGGTGCGCCAGGCCGGGTAGTTGGAGGGCATGCCCCGGGTGGTGTTCTTCGACTGGTTGGCGAGGATGTTGTAGTCCATCGACAGCACCTCGAAGGAGTGCCCCGGGAACGGCATGGACTGCAGCGGCAGGTCCCAGATGCCCGACTTCTTCCCCGGCCACATCTGGAGGCCGCCGGGCGAGGAGGCGTCGTAGCGCCAGCCCAGCTTCTGCGCGACCGGCAGCATGCCGTCCCGGCCGAGCAGGCAGGGGGTGCGGCCGCCGACCAGTTCCCTGCGGTAGTCGAAGGGCAGGGGCTCGAGGTCGGTGAAGCCGGTGTTGGTGCGCCAGTTGGTGACGAAGGCCACGGCCTGGTCGATCTCGCTCTGCCAGTCGTCCGGGGTCCAGTGGGCCACGGAGCCGGAGCCGCCGCAGAAGTGGCCGTTGAAGTGGGTCCCGACCTCGTGGCCGTCGAGCCACGCCTCGCGGACGCACTTCAGGGTGTTGCGGACGTTCTCGTCCTTGAGGTAGCCGATGTCGGAGGCCCCGGCCGGGTTGTTCGGCGGCTTGTAGAGGTCCTTCTTCGACTCGGGCAGGAGGTAGATGCCGGAGAGGAAGAACGTCATGGCCGCGCCGTGGTCCTTGGCGAGCTTGAGGAAGCGGGGGAAGAGGCCGTTGCCGATCTCCCCCGCGCCGTCCCAGCTGAACACCACGAACTGCGGCGGGGTCTCACCCGGCTGGAGCGGCACGGGCCCGTCCGGCTGCCGGGGCTGCGGGCCGGAGTCGGCGGTGGAGCCGTCACCGATCGGCCGGACCGCGGGCGCGGACCCGGACGGGCCGGAGCCCCCGGGACCGGGACGGGCCGGGCGGCCGTCGGCGCCGCAGCCGACGACCCCGGCCGCCACCGCGGCTGCGCCGAGCCCGAGCAGACCCCTTCGGGTGAAGTCGCGCTTCGCTTCGCTCATGAATAGTCACATAAACGGACTTTTCAATGAAGTCGAGGCTCGGCGCGGCGATTCGACAGGACTTGTATGAACTTTTAGGCGCCGAAGGCCTTCGACTTGCCCTTCACCGGCTTCGCCCCCGCGAGGAGATGCGCCGGGACCAAGTCCCGGGCCGGCTCGCTGTAGCCCACCGACACCAGCCGGTCGCCCTGGTACGTGAACGACGTGAGCGAGGCCAGCGTGCACTGCCGGCGCCGCGGGTCGTGCCACAGCCGGCGCTTCTCCGCGAAGCTGCGCACGATCCAGATCGGCAGCTGGTGGCTGACCGCCACCGCCTCGTGGCCGCGGGCCGCATCGCGCGCCGCCTCGATGGCGCTCGTCATCCGGACGACCTGCTCCACGTACGGCTCGCCCCAGGACGGCTTGAACGGGTTCGTCAGGTGCTTCCAGTTGGCGGGCTTGCGCAGCGCACCGTCCCCGACACCGAAGGTCTTGCCCTCGAAGACGTTCTCCGCCTCCAGCAGCCGCGCGTCCGTCGCCACGTCCAGGCCGTGGCCCTTGGCCACCGGCGCCGCCGTCTCCTGCGCCCGCTCCAGCGGGGAGGAGACCACGTACGTGATGTCACGGTTCTGCAGGTGCTCGGCGACGCGCTCGGCCATCTCCCGGCCCAGCTCGGAGAGGTGGTAGCCGGAACGGCGCCCGTAGAGCACCCCGTCCGGGTTGTGCACCTCGCCGTGCCGCATCAGGTGGACGACGGTGATCTCGCTGCTGCTCATGCGGTCCCCTCCGGGGTGGCCTGCGCGGCGGCGCGGGCGGCGGCGGGCAGCGCAGCCGCGATGCGCTCGACCGCCTGCTCGTCGTGGGCGGTGGAGACGAACCACGACTCGAAGGCCGACGGCGGCAGGTACACGCCCTGCGACAGCATCGAGTGGAAGAAACCGTTGAAGCGGAAGGACTCCTGCTTCTTGGCGTCGTCGTAGTTCTTCACCTCGTCCTCGGTGAAGAAGACGGAGAACATGTTGGACGCGGTCTGCAGCCGGTGCGCCACGCCCTCCTTGGCGAGCGCGTCCGTGACCAGGCCCTGGATCTGCGCCGACACCGCGTCGAGCTTCTCGTACGCGGCCGCGTCGAGCAGCCGCAGCTGCGCGAGGCCCGCGGCGGTGGCGATCGGGTTACCCGAGAGCGTGCCCGCCTGGTAGACCGGGCCCGCCGGGGCCAGGTACCCCATCACGTCGGCGCGGCCGCCGAACGCCGCGGCCGGGAAGCCGCCGCCCATGACCTTGCCGAAGGTCATCAGGTCGGGCTTGACCCCGTCGACGCCGTACCAGCCGGCGCGGGAGGTACGGAAACCGGTCATCACCTCGTCGGAGATGTACAGCGCGCCGTTCTCCCGGCACAGGTCGGCGAGCCCCTGGTTGAACCCTTCGGCCGGGGTCACGACGCCCATGTTGCCGGGCGCGGCCTCGGTGATCACACAGGCGATCTCGCCGGGGTGCGCGGCGAACGCCGCCCGTACCGCTTCCAGGTCGTTGTACGGCAGCACGATCGTGTCGCCGGCCTGCGCCCCCGTCACCCCGGGGGTGTCCGGCAGCGCGAACGTCGCGAGCCCGGAACCGGCGGCGGCCAGCAGCGCGTCCACGTGACCGTGGTAGCAGCCGGCGAACTTCACGACCTTGGCCCGGCCCGTGAAGCCGCGCGCCAGCCGGATCGCCGACATGGTCGCCTCGGTGCCCGAGGACACCAGGCGGACCTGCTCGACGGGCTCGATGCGCCCCACGATCTCCTCGGCGAGCGCGACCTCGCCCTCACCGGGCGTGCCGAAGGAGGTGCCGCGGGCGACGGCGGCCTGGATGGCCTCCACCACGGCCGGGTGGGCGTGGCCGAGAATCATCGGCCCCCACGAGCAGACCAGATCGACGTACTCGCGGCCGTCGGCATCGGTCAGGTACGGACCGGTACCGGACACCATGAACCTGGGCGTTCCACCCACGGCGCGGAAGGCGCGCACGGGAGAGTTCACGCCGCCAGGCGTCACGAGGGACGCGCGGTCAAAGAGAGTCTGCGAGACTTTGGCTTCATACGGGTACGGGTAGCTCACACCAGCCATGGTCTCATCAGGCCGCGACTGACTTGCGGACGGGCGTTTCACCGCGCCGCCCCTGGGGAGGTCACTGCCATGATGATCAGGCTGCGTGGCGGGGGCCACGGGGCCGGGGCAGGCAAGACCAGTCGGGTGGAGATATGCAACGCGGTGGTGGACCGGGCGAGGGTACGGACGGCCTCGACCCGCAGCGCGCCCGCGAGGCGCGTGAAGCCCGCCGCCGAGGCAAGCACCGGCGGCGGGCAGCGGACGCGGCCGATCCGGCGCCCGGGCCCCTCGAGGACGCCGACGGCCTGCCCAGGGGCCGCGGCATGGGCGTGACGTACAAGTACTTCGGCGCGCCCGACGGCGCGACGGCGGCCCGGGTCCCGGTCACGATGCGGCCGGAGGAGCTCGGCGGCGACGAGCTCGGCATGGGCGGCCTGTTCACCAAGATCAAGCCGGAGACGGTGGCCGCGATGGTCCTGACCGGCATCGAGGGCATACCCCTGCACAAGGTGCCCCCGCTGGAGCTGGTCGTCCTCCACCCCGACTACGCGGTGGTCAAGCTCCCGATGACGGTGGTCGACCCACTGCGCGGCATCGGCGAGGAGTCGGTCGGCGCCGCGGCGTTCATCTGGTCCACGGTCCCGGACCGCGGCGGACCGCGCGACGCCTTCAACGTCTACCAGCTGCTCCACGAGTGGCAGGACTTCAGCCACCGCCTGCACGAGGCGGGCCACCAGCCGTACTGCCTGGTCTGGCCCTGACGGCTTCCCTTCGCCCGGTCAGCCGGCCGCGAGGGTCTTGAGGGCGCGCTCGCGCAGCGGGGTGATCCGGGTGCGCGAGGCGGCGCCGTTGTGGACGGCGTTGGTGGCGATCACCACGTACCGGCCGGTGGCGGGAGCGAGGTGGAGACTCGTTCCGGTGAATCCGTGGTGGTAGGCCACCGCGCCCCCGGCGGCGACGATCCAGCCCAGGCCGCGCTGCAGACCGGGCTCGATCTCGGCCTGCGGTTCGAGGCCGGCCCGGAACCACCGGCCCAGCGGGCTCCCGTCCCCGGCGAGCAGGTGCTCGGCGTACGTGGCGAGGTCGGCGGCCGGTGCGAAGACCCCGGCGTGTCCGGCGACGCCGCCCATGACGGCCGCGTTCTCGTCGTGGACGGCGCCCCAGAGCCGGTCGTGACCGTCGTGCCGCTCGGTCGGCGCGACCCGGGGCGACTGCTCGACGGGCCCGTACGCGGTGTCCTCCATGCCCAGCTCGGCCCACAGGTCGGCGGCCAGCTCGTCCAGCGGCTGCCCGTGGACGTGGGCGAGCACGAGGCCGAGGAGGATGTAGCCGCGGTTGATGTAGCGGTGGGTGCCCGGCAGGTTCTCCATGAGCTCACGGCAGATCAGCTCGTACAGGGGCCGCTCGGTCAGGTCGTAGAGATCGAGCCGGGTGGCGACCCGCAGGCCGCAGGTGTGCGAGAGCAGCTGCCGCACGGTGGCCTCCGCGCTCGGCATCGGCCCGTCCATGACCGGCAGGAACTCCCGTACGGGGGTGTCGAGCTCGAGCAGGCCCTCGTCGACGGCGCGGCCGACGAGCGGCCAGGTGGCGGTGACCTTCGTCAGGGACGCGATGTCGTAGACGGTGTCCGCGTCGGGAGTGCCGGGGCCCGTGAACGGGGAGACGACGCCGGCCGACCGGACGGTGCGGTCCCCGGCCGCCGTACCGCAGACGACGACCCCGCCCGGGGTGGCGCCATCGGCGACGATCTCGCACAGCGCGTCGTGCAGTGCGCTGGTCTCGGCGGTCGTGAACGGTACGGCCTGGTTCATCTGTGCCTCCGGCTCGGTGGTGGCCTCTGGTCTCCCCGCCCAGCCTGGCCATGCCGTCGCACGAGCGCCCGTAGCCGCGCCGGAGGCGGCCCGGTTGCGGCTAAGGGCTGTCGGCCCGGGCCGCCGGCGGGATGTTCTGGTTGAGCCGGAACACGTTCCCCGGGTCCCACTCGCTCTTCAGCGCCCGCAGCCGGTCCAGCTTCCGCTCCCGCGCACCGTAGGCCTGGCGGATCCGCTGCTCGCCCTCGTCCATCAGGAAGTTCACGTACACGCCCGCGTGGTACGGCTCCAGCGCGGACCAGAACTCCCGGACCCACCGGCACTCCTCGGCGAAACCCTCCGCCGTCTCCCGGATCCCGTTGATGTTGAGCATGTGGCCCAGGGCCCGGCCGCCGGCCGCCGTGTCGTCCTCGCCGACCCGGGCGACCGCACCGCCCAGCTGGAACAGCGGGAACCCGCTCTGCGGAGAGGCGATCCGCGCCGCGTACTCGGCCATCGTCTCCACGGCCCCGTCGGCCAGCCGGTCGAGGCCGCAGCCCCGGAAGTAGTACCACCAGCCGTGCGGGAACGACGGGTCGAACATCGCCTGGTGCGCCAGGTACGGCTTGGGCCGGCACAGATCGAGCAGCGGCCGCCCGAACTCCCGCATCGGCCTCATCACGTCCTCCCCGGCCTCCACGTCCCCCACCCAGCAGCCGATCACCATCACCACCCGCCGGCCGTACAGCTCCGGCGGGATCGCCGGCAGCGGCGGGACCTTGCGGTGGACCACGATCGTCGTCAGCTCGTCGGGCACCCCCGCGATCCACTCCCGGTAGCGGCCGAGCACCTGCACCGAGTCCTCCACCGGCCACATCACCGGCCCGGCGAGCACGGTCGGGCCGACCGGGTTCAGCCGGAACGTGAACTCCGTGACGATCCCGAAATTGCCTCCCGCCCCGCGCATCCCCCAGAACAGCTCCGGCTCGTGCGACGCGCTCGCCGTGATCCGGTCCCCGCCCGCGGTGACCAGGTCCACCGACAGCAGCTGGTCCACGCTCAGCCCGTACTTGCGGCTCAGCCAGCCGATCCCGCCGCCGAGGGTGAGCCCCGCGACCCCCGTGTGCGTCACGATCCCCGACGGCACCGCCAGCCCGAACGGCTGCGTCGCCGCGTCCAGCTCGCCGAGCAGCACCCCCGCCTGGACCCGGACCGTACGGGCCTCGGGGTCCACCCGGACCTCCTTCAGCGCCGACAGGTCGATCACCACGCCGCCGTCGCAGACCGAATGCCCGGGGAAACTGTGCCCGCCGCTGCGCACCGCAACCGGCGCGCCCGTCTCCACCACCCACTTCAGCGCCGCGACCACATCGGCCGAACCGGTGCAGGGCGCGATCAGGGCGGGATGCCGGTCGATCGAACCGTTCCAGATCCGCCGGCGCTCCTCGTACGGGGCATCCCCGTCCCGCACCAGGCTCCCCCGGAAGGAACGCGCCAGCTCGTGGTACGCGTGGTCGTCCAGCCGGACCGGCACGGTCGAGGTACCCATGGGACACTCCCGGCGGCTCGTCGCCGCTCTCCCACGAGTGTTCCACCGCGGAGACGGGCGGGCCAGCCGTAGTCCGCTTGCGCGCACTGTTCGCTGAGGTCACCGCGCCGGGTCACGGTGGGCACAAGGCCGCGCCCCCGCCACCGCCCCCGCCGGCCCAGCCTGATCCGGCACCGGGAGCGGTGACCGCCGGGGAACGGGCCGCCGGCTGGGGCCGGGCCGTCGTGGCCGCGCTCGCCGGCAGCACCGTCTCCGCCACCCAGGTCCTGATGCACGTCGCGCCCCCGGACCCCGGCTACGCCTGTTCCACTGAGGCCCGGGCCCCCGGGCGGGCCGCCGTCAGGAGGCCGTCAGGACCAGGCGGCCGCGGTTGCCCGGCTCCGCCAGGCGGGCGTGGACCTTCACCGCGTCCGCCAGCGGGACCGTCTCCGAGACCCGCAGGGTCAGGGCGCCCGCGTCCACCAGACCCACCAGCTCCGCCAGGTGCGCGCCGTCCGCGGCGACCTCCTGCTCCACCACCCGGATCCCCCGCTCCGCGGCCGGGCCGGCGTGCGGCCGCAGGCCCACGTAGACCCCGCCGTCACGGATGAAGCCCAGCGCCGGTTCCCCCAGGACGGCCGCGTCCACGACCCCGTCCACCGGCTCGGCCGGAGCCGAGCCCCGCGGGACGAACGCCGTCGCGCCCAGCGACCGTACGAACTCCTCGTCCGACTCCCCCGCCAGGGCCGTCACCACCAGCCCGGCCCGTACCGCGAGCTGCACCGCGAGCCCGCCGACCATCCCTGCGGCCCCGGTCACCAGCACCGAGGACCCCGGGGCCAGCCCCAGCAGCCCCACCGCCCGTGCGGCGGTCAGCCCGCTCAGCGGGAGCGCGGCCGCGGCCACGGCGTCCACGGTGACCGGCGCGGCCGCCACCGCCGAGGCGTCGAGCACCGCGTACTCCGCGTGCGTGCCCAGCGGCTTGACCGGCCCGTAGTGCAGACCGACCACCCGCTGCCCCGCCGACCAGCCGGTGACTTCGGCGCCGACCGCGTCGATCTCGCCCGCCACGTCCCAGCCGAGCCCGAGCCGCGTCCCGGCGCCGCCGAAGACACCGACGCGGACCGCACCGTCCACCGGGTTCACCCCGGCCGCCGCGACCCGGATCCGGACCTGGCCGGCCCCCGGCTGCGGGATCGGCACCCGCACGATCTCCACCTGCTCCGGCCCGCCGAAGGTGTTCACGACGGCCGCCTGCATGGTCCGTACGGTCTGCGCGTTCTCGCTCATGGTGTCTCCCCGCTTCGGTTCGTTCGCTCGTTTCCTGCGTTCAACTGAGCACTAACCTAGGGAGAGGTACTCTCCTTTCGTAAGTACGTACTCGAAGGTGCGTACCCGACCCGGAAGTGGGGCACTTGATGGCCACCCGTACCGCCGCCGCGCTCCGCGAAGAGGCCCGTTACGCCTACGACGCGTTCCTCAAGGAGTGCCCCACCAGCCAGCTCCTCGCCCGCATCAGCGACAAATGGGTCGGCCTCATCGTCGCCGCCCTCGCCCAGGCCGAGGACAGCTCCATGCGCTACAGCGACCTCGGCCGCAAGATCCCGGGCGTCAGCCAGAAGATGCTCACCCAGACCCTGCGCTCCCTCGAACGCGACGGCCTCGTCACCCGCACCGTCACCCCCACCGTCCCCGTCCGCGTCGACTACCGCCTCACCGGACTCGGCAACAGCCTCGCCTGCCTCCTCACCTCCGTGAAGCAGTGGGCCGAGAACCACTTCGACGAGGTCGACGCCCACCGCACCGCCTACGACGGCTCCGCCGCCACCGCGTGATCCGGCCGCGTGATCCGGCCGCGTGATCCGGCCGCGTAATTCGGCCGCGCCGCCGCGGCCCCAATGGCATGCTGACAGCGTGAACGGACCCGGCATTCAGCTCACCCTCGCCCCCGAACTACGCCTGTTCGCCCCGCCCAGCCGGCGGGCCGAACGCGTACCGACCGCCACCGACGGCGCCTCCAGCCTCGGCCACGTCGTGGAATCGGCCGGCGTCCCGCTCACCGAGGTCGGCCGGCTCCTCGTCGACGGCCACGAGGTACCCGTCTCGTACGTGCCCAGCGCCGGGCAGTCCGTCGAGGTCTTCGGCGTCGAGCGACCCCAGCAGATCCCCGGCGCCCCGCCGCTGCGCTTCCTCCTCGACGTCCACCTCGGCACCCTCGCCCGCCGCCTGCGCCTGCTCGGCGTGGACGCCGCGTACGAGAACGAGGACATCGGCGACCCCGCCCTCGCCACCCGCTCCGCCGCCGAGCAGCGCGTGCTGCTCTCCCGCGACCGCGGACTGCTGCGCCGCCGCGAGCTCTTCGCCGGCGCGTACGTCTACAGCGACAACCCCGACGAGCAACTGCGCGACGTACTGGGCCGGTTCGCCCCCGCCCTCACTCCCTGGACCCGCTGCACCGCCTGCAACGGGCCCCTCCGCAGCGCCGACAAGGACAGCGTCGGCGACCGCCTCGAGAGCGGCACGCACCGCTCGTACGACGTCTTCGCGCAGTGCACGGCGTGCGAGCGCGTCTACTGGCGCGGCGCCCACCACGCCCGCCTGGAGCGGATCGTCAGCGAGGCCGTGGAGGAGTTCGGCGGCGTGGCCACCCCGTAGCAGGCCGGCCCCGCCCCCGGCTCAGAAGGCGTAGGCGTCGCCCGTGTCCAGCGCCAGCACCGCGTGCTGGTTGTTGGACAGGTCCCGGTCGGACGCCCCGCCGTTCCACCACGTGTCGATCCGGACCACCACCTCCGGCACCCGCGCCTTCAGCTCCAGCAGCAGCCCGATGTGCCGGCCCCGCCCGTGCAGCGGCAGCGCGCCCGTCTCGCACACCACCTCGCGCAGCCCGGCCCGCGCGCAGCCCTCCGCCAGCTCCTGCCGGTCCGCGAGCTCCGCCGACAGCCGGACCCGCAGCGTCGCGTTCGGCAGCGCGGCCGGCCCCTCGTTCTGCGGCACCACCCACACCCTCAGCCGCCCCTGGGACAGGGACACCCGCCCGTGGTACGCCAAGTCCGCCTCAGGTCCGCTCCACGCCTCGGCGCTCCCGGACATCCCCGGCACCCCGGGCACCCCAGGCACCCCGGACACCCCGAGCACCAGCAAGCCCGCCACCACCACACTCCGTACGGCACAACGGCGCACCGCCACCACCTCCACGCGCGGAGGCTAGCCAGCACCGCCTCCGTCCGGTCGGACCATCACACGAACGAGGGCGCGCCCTCCCCCATCCGGCGGGGCGCCCGCGCCCCCCTGCGTACGCTTCGAGCCATGCTGATCGCACGCTCCGCCGCCCTGTTCGCCCTCGCCGCCCTCCTCGAGATCGGCGGCGCGTGGCTCGTCTGGCAAGGCGTCCGCGAGCACAAGGGCTGGGCCTGGATCGGCGCCGGCGTCATCGCCCTCGGCCTCTACGGCTTCGTCGCCACCCTCCAGCCCCAGGGTGACTTCGCCCGCGTCCTCGCCGCGTACGGCGGAGTCTTCGTCGCCGGCTCCCTCGTGTGGGGAATGGCCGCCGACGGCTACCGCCCCGACCGCTGGGACATCGCCGGCGCCCTGGTCTGCCTCGCCGGCATGGCGGTGATCATGTACGTCCCGCGCGGCCGCTGACCCCCGCCTATGCTGGCGGGTATTCGCCCGTACGAACGACCGACCGCCCGAGGAGCCCCGCACATGAGCACGGCCACCCGAACCGCCGTAGTCACCGGCGCGAGCAGCGGCATCGGCGCGGCCACCGCCCGGCAGCTCGCCGACGCCGGCTACCACGTCGTCCTCACGGCCCGCCGCAAGGACCGCATCGAGGCCCTCGCCGCGGAGCTCACCGCAGCCGGCCACTCCGCCGTGGCCCACGCCCTCGACGTCACCGACCGGCCCGCCGTCGACGCGTTCGCGGCCTCCCTCGACCGCTACCCCTCCGTCGACGTACTCGTCAACAACGCAGGCGGCGCCATCGGAGCCGAGCCCGTGGCCACCGGCGACCCCGCCGACTGGCGCACGATGTACGAGGTCAACGTCATCGGCACGCTCAACCTCACCCAGGCCCTCCTGCCCGCCCTCGTCGCCTCCGGCGACGGCACGGTCGTGGTCCTGTCCTCCACCGCCGGCCACTCCACGTACGAGGGCGGCGCCGGCTACGTCGCCGCCAAGAACGGCGCCCGCGTCCTGGCCGAGACCCTCCGCCTGGAGATCGTCGGCCAGCCCGTCCGCGTCATCGAGATCGCCCCGGGCATGGTGAAGACCGAGGAATTCGCCAAGACCCGCTTCCGCGGCGACGAGGAGAAGGCCGAGAAGGTCTACGCGGGCGTCGCGGCCCCCCTCACCGCCGACGACGTGGCCGACACCATCACCTGGGCCGTGACCCGCCCCAGCCACGTCAACATCGACCTCCTGGTGGTCCGCCCCCGCGCCCAGGCCTCGAACACCAAGGTCCACCGCGAGCTCTAGACGATTCCCGCCGCCTTCAGATGCGGCATGAGGGCCGCCGGCTTCAGCCCGGCGGCCTCCGCCGCACCCGGGGCACGCTCCAGATCCGTTGACCGGTCGACGCGGAGGGGCCCGGACCGATCACGTTCGGTCCGGGCCCCTCCACTCCCCCGACAACTGCGCCCAGGGCTCAGCCCTTGACGCAGATGACCTGCTTGAGCTTGGCCACGACCTCGACGAGGTCCGTCTGCTGGTCGATGACCTGCTCGATCGACTTGTACGCGCCCGGGATCTCGTCCACGACGCCCGAGTCCTTGCGGCACTCCACGCCCTTGGTCTGCTCGACCAGGTCGCGCGCCGAGAACTTCTTCTTCGCCGCCGTCCGGCTCATCTTCCGGCCCGCGCCGTGCGAGGCCGAGTTGAAGGACTTCTCGTTGCCGAGGCCCTTCACGATGTAAGAGCCCGTCCCCATGGAGCCCGGGATGATCCCGTAGTCGCCGCTGCCGGCGCGGATCGCGCCCTTGCGCGTGACCAGCAGGTCCATGCCGTCGTACCGCTCCTCCGCCACGTAGTTGTGGTGGCAGCTGATCTCCCGGTCGAAGGAGACCTTCGCCTTGCGGAACTCCTTGCGCACGACCTCCTTGAAGAGGCTCATCATCGCCGCGCGGTTGTACTTGGCGTACTCCTGCGCCCAGAAGAGGTCGTTGCGGTACGCCTCCATCTCCGGGGTCGCGGACAGGAACACCGCCAGGTCCCGGTCGACCAGGTTCTGGTTGTGGTCCAGGCTGCGGGCCACGCCGATGTGGTACGCGGCGAGCTCGTTGCCGATGTTCCGGGACCCGGAGTGCAGCATCAGCCAGACCGAACCCGTCTCATCGAGACAGAATTCGATGAAGTGGTTGCCACTTCCGAGCGTTCCGATCTGCTTCGTGGCACGCTCCTGACGGAACTTGACCGCATCGGTGAGGTAGTCGAAGCGCGCCCAGAGGTCCTCGTACCCCGCCTCCGAGAAGCCGTACAGCCGCGACGGGTCCACCGCCTCCTTGTGGAGGCCCATGCCCACCGGGATCGCCTGCTCGATCTTCGAGCGGAGCTTGGACAGGTCCCCCGGCAGGTCGTTCGCCGTCAGGGACGTCTTCACCGCCGACATGCCGCAGCCGATGTCCACCCCCACCGCCGCCGGGCACACCGCGTCCTTCATCGCGATCACCGAGCCGACCGTGGCGCCCTTGCCGTAGTGGACGTCCGGCATGACCGCCAGGCCCTTGATCCACGGAAGGGTGGCGACGTTGTGCAGCTGCTGCATCGCGCCGGCCTCGACCGACGCCGGGTCGGTCCACATCCGGATCGGGACCTTCGCTCCCGGTACCTCTACATACGACATACGACTTCAATCCCCCGAGAAAGCATAGAAAATTCGCTATACGCAAAAAGCCTCGCTCTTAGCCCCAAACCAGACAGGAGACCGGCGCCAGCACCAGCGTGTGCGATAGACATTGTGTTCATCCGCGTCCAAAGCGCGGCAACGTATTTTCCTGACCGCCGGGCCGCCGGCCGGTCGAAGGGAGCCAGTGGACGTGCAGCGCAAGGCGGTACGGCGACGAGTCCTGCCGGGCATCGCGATGCTGACCGCACTCATGGCCGGCCTGGCCGGCCTGACCGGGTGCACCAGCGGCAACGGCGTCGGGGACGACACCGACTCCAAGGCGGGCGACAGCAGCCCCGCACCCGCACCGGCCGGCAAGTACCGCAGCCTGCCCGCGCCGTGCAGGGCCGCCGACGGCAAGCGCCTGAAGGCCATGCTCCCGGCCGCGGACAGCCTCACCGACGAGCAGCGCGCGCAGCTGTACGCCGGCGCCGCGGACACCTCGTACGACGGCGACCGGCACGTCGGCTGCCGCTGGACGGCGCAGACGCCCGCGGAGACGCGGCTGCTGTCGGTCGGCTTCGAGCGCGTGGTCTCGTACGACCGGACCCTCATGAGCGACGACGACAAGGCGCGACAGGTGTACGTGCGCCGGCTGACGGACGCGCACCTGCCCTTCCCCGGCCCCACGCCGAGCCCCAGTACGAGTACGGGTACCAGCCCCGCCCCCAGCACCGCCCCCAGCACTCCGCCGGCCGCAAGCGCTCCCCCGCCGGCCGGGCAGTCGCCGTCCCCCGGTGCCGGCAGCCCCTCCGTGCCGCCGCCCGAGCTCGGGTCCCGCGTCATCGAAGGGCTCGGGACCGAGGCGTTCCTGGAGGACAAGCTGAGCGCGGCCGGGGCCAGCGCGGCGCAGTCGCGGACCGTGCGGATTGTGTTCCGCACCTCGAACGTCATCGTCACCGTCGAGTACAGCGTGCAGCCCGCGCTGCCCGGTACGGTCCCGGCGAGCCCCGAAACCCAGGACAAGGCACGGCAGTTGGCGCAGGCTCTCGTCGAGCGTTTCAACGACTGAGAGAGCGCCCGAGAGCGGGCGCGGGGGGCTCGGCGTGACGGCGCGCACAGCAGGTGCGCGCCGGGTCGGGCTACCGTTGCTCGGGTCCCGCGCCCGCACCACGCCTGCACTACGCCCGCACCGCGTCCACAGAACGCGCCCCACTACGTACTGAAGGAACCATGCACCGATCAGCCTCGCGCCTCACTCGCGTTCTCGCCTGCGCAGCCGTCCCGGTGATACTCACCGTCGCCGGCTGTTCGTCCGACTCGGGCAAGGACTCGGGTTCGGGCGGCGACAAGAAGCCCGGCGCGTCCTCGTCCGCCAAGCCGAGCGGCAAGGCGTCGGCCGCGCTGGAGAAGGCGGCGTTCGCGACGCTGTCCGACCCGTGCAAGTCGATCCAGACCAAGACCGTCGACACCCTCGTCCCGGAGGCGAAGGACAAGAACGGCACCGCGACGAAGTCGAACGACCTGACCACCCGCGCCAGCTGCTCCTGGAACGGTCTGGACGAGGACGGCCTGAAGGGCTCGCAGTACCGCTGGCTGTCGATCTCCCTGGTCCGCTACGAGTCGCACGCCTCCCTCGGCGGCGCGAACAAGCGCGCCGAGGAGCAGTTCAACAAGCAGGTCGAGACCGCCAAGACGACCGAGGGCGCGCACGACGTGAAGGTCGAGCAGGCGGGCGGCATCGGCGACCAGGCGTCGTCGGTCGTGTACGGCGTGAAGAAGGACGTCGACTTCTTCAACACGACGATCGTGGCGCGCACGCAGAACGTCGTGATCACGCTCGACTACAACGGTGCGGCGTACGAGGGTGCCGGCGCTCCGGATCAGGCCAAGCTGCTCGAGAACGCGATCGCGGCGGCGAAGGAGGCGGCGGCCTCGGTCGGCACCGCCAACCAGCAGCAGAAGCAGCCTGAGCAGCAGGCTTCGCCCTCCGCGCAGTAGGCGTCGGCTGACCCGGGCGGCTTAACAGGAGGCTGACATTCAGTCACCTGTGCAGTCACCCGTACGCTGTGCCTGCCGTAGCTCGACAAGGGGAGGGGACCGCGGGTGGCCGCGATGCAGCTGACTCGTACGCACCGGATACTCATCGGCGTCGTGGTCGCAGGAGCCGTGGTCATCGCGGGGATCGGTTTCGCGGGCTCGTACGCCGCGGTCCGCGCGCTCGCCCTGCAGAAGGGGTTCGGGAGCTTCTCGCTGGTGTTCCCGATCGGCATCGACGCGGGCATCTGCGTGCTGCTGGCGCTGGACCTGCTGCTGACGTGGATCCGGATCCCGTTCCCGCTGCTGCGCCAGACGGCGTGGCTGCTGACCGCGGCGACGATCGCGTTCAACGGCGCGGCGGCCTGGCCGGACCCGCTGGGCGTGGGCATGCACGCCGTGATCCCGATCCTGTTCGTGGTCACGGTGGAGGCGGCCCGGCACGCGGTGGGCCGGATCGCGGACATCACCGCGGACCGGCACATGGAGGGCGTCCGCATCACGCGGTGGCTCCTCTCCCCCGTCCCCACCTTCAAGCTGTGGCGCCGGATGAAGCTGTGGGAGCTGCGCTCCTACGAGCAGGCCGTCGGCATGGAGCAGGACCGGCTGATCTACCAGGCGCGGCTGCAGGCCCGGTACGGGCGGGCGTGGCGCCGCAAGGCCCCGGTGGAGGCGCTGATGCCGCTCCGGCTGGCCCGGATCGGCGTCCCCCTTTCCCAGACGGCCCCGGAGGGCCTGGCGGCGGCGGGCATCGACCCGATGCTGCTCCCTCCGGCGGCCGCGGCCATCGCGACGGGCGCGGCGTCATCGGCTCCGGCCTTGGAGGCGGGCGCGGCGGGCCTGGCGGGCCCCGGCGCGGCAGGCATACCGGGCCAGGCGGCCACCGCGGGCCCGGCGGGCCGGGCGGGCCTCGTCGCCGCGGCCGCGGGCATCCCCGGCCAGGCGGGCCTGCAGGGCGCAGCCCCGGGCCGGGCGGACCTCGCCGACGTGGCCGCGGGCGTCCCGGGCCTGTCGGGCGGAGCCGATGGCCGGCCGGGCCTTGCCGGTGCGGCCGCGGGCGTCCCCGGCCAGGCGGGCGTCCCCGGCGGAGCCGCCGGCCCCGCGGGCCAGGCCGCGCCGCAGGCGCCGGGCTCCGCGCACACCCCCGGGGCACAGCCCCACCCGGGGTCTGGGGCGGAGCCCCGGTCCCGGGAAGGGGCGGGTGGGGCAGCAGCCCCGCAGGGCCACACCCCGCCCCCCTTCGCGGTCGACCCGACGGCCATGCCCGCGGCCCACGACAGCGCCTGGTTCGCCGCACCACTGGCCCCGCAGGCCGCGTACGAGGGCGGGTACAACCCCCAGTACGTCGAGGGCCTGGAGCCGACCCCGGTCATGCCCCCGACCGGCCCGGACGAGGACGTTCCGCAGCAGGAGCAGCTTCCCGTACCGCCGGCCGCCGATGACGACGACTCCGGCTTCGACCAGGTCAAGTTCAACGAGGCGGCCTACGAGGTGTTCCGCTCGTACCTCGACGAGCACTCCGACTTCCCGACCCCCGAGCAGGTGGACATACACCTCTCGGACCGCCACGGGATCGACCACCCGCGCAGCTCCTCGATGATCCGCAAGCTCATGCCGGGCCTGAAGCTGCGTTACCAGCGCGAGCTGGAGAACGAGCACATCGCCTGAGCCGGAAGCAGTACCCGCACGCGAAGGGCCCGCACCCCCGAGGGGATGCGGGCCCTTCGGCGTCCGCGTCAGGCGGCGAGCAGCTTGCGCACCCGGTCCGCGCCCACGGCGAGGAGCAGCGTGGGCAGGCGAGGCCCGGTCTCCCGGGTCACGAGCAGGCGGTACAGCAGCGCGAAGAACGAGCGCTGTGCGACCTTGAGCTCGGGGGTGGGCTTGGCGTCGGGCTCCAGGCCCGCCATCACCTTGGGGACGCCGTAGACGAGCGTGGTGAGCCCGTCGAGCGACCAGTGCGAGTCCAGCCCGTCCACGAGCATCCGCAGCGACTCACGGCCCTCGTCGTCCAGCGAGGACAGCAGCTCGGTGTCGGGCTCCTCGCGTACGAGGGTCCGCTGGTCGGCCGGGACCTGGGTGGTGATCCAGTTCTCGGCGCGGTCCAGGCGCGGCCGTACCTCGTCGAGGGAGGTCAGCGGCTGCGACGGGTCCAGGTCGGCCAGGATGCGCAGGGTCTGCTCGTCGTGCCCGGCGGTGATGTCCACGACGGACGCGAGGGTCCGGTACGGCAGCGGGCGCGGGGTGCGCGGCAGCTCGTGCGAGGCGACGCGTACGGCACGGGTGTGCGCGGCGGCGTCGGCCGGCAGCACGGAGCCGTCGGCGACCTTGGCCTCGAGCTTGTCCCACTCGTCGTAGAGCCGCTGGATCTCCTGGTCGAAGGCGATCTTGAAGGACTGGTTCGGCTTGCGGCGGGCGTACAGCCAGCGCAGCAGCTGCGGCTCCATGATCTTCAGCGCGTCGGCCGGGGTCGGGACCCCGCCCTTCGACGACGACATCTTGGCCATGCCGCTGATGCCGACGAACGCGTACATCGGTCCGATCGGCTGCTCGCCGCCGAAGATGTGCACGATCTGGCCGCCGACCTGGAAGGACGAGCCGGGCGAGGAGTGGTCGACGCCCGAGGGCTCGAAGATCACGCCTTCGAAGGCCCAGCGCATCGGCCAGTCCACCTTCCAGACCAGCTTGCCGCGGTTGAACTCGCTCAGCTTGACGGTCTCGGTGAACTCGTCCTCGGTGCAGACGTAGGTCAGCTCGGTCGTCTCGTCGTTGTACGAGGTGACCTTGGTGAAGTCCTTGCCGCACTGGCCGCAGTACGGCTTGTACGGGAAGTACCCGCCCTCGGCGCTGCTGCCGTCGTCCTCGGCGGCCGCGCCGGAGCCCTCGGCGGCCTCCAGCTCGGCCTCGTCGACCTGCTTCTGCTGGGGCTTCTTGCCGCCCGGCTTCTGCTTGGTGCGGTACTGGTCGAGGACGGCGTCGATGTCGCCGCGGTGCTTCATCGCGAACAGGACCTGCTCGCGGTACGCGCCGGAGGTGTACTGCTCGGTCTGGCTGATCGGGTCGTACTCGACGCCCAGCTCGGCCAGCGCCTCGACCATGGCGGCCTTGAAGTGCTCGGCCCAGGTCGCGTACGCCGATCCGGCCGGGGCCGGGACGGAGGTCAGCGGCATGCCGATGTACTGGCCGTAGGTCTCGGGGTCGACGCCGGGGATGCCGGCCGGCACCTTGCGGTAGCGGTCGTAGTCGTCCCAGGACAGGACGTGCCGGACCTCGAAACCGCGGCGGCGGATCTCGTCGGCGACCAGGTGCGGGGTCATGACCTCGCGGAGGTTGCCCAGGTGGATCGGGCCGGAGGGGGAGAGTCCGGACGCGACGACGACAGGTTTGCCGGGTGCTCGGCGCTCCGCCTCGGCGATGACCTCGTCCGCGAAACGGGAGACCCAGTCGGTCTCGGTGCTGCTCTGAGCCACGACACGTCCTTCTATCTCGAATGCTGGCTTCAGCCATTCTCCCAGACGGAACAGGCCGCTCCGGGGTTGCCTGCGGACCCCCTTTATCCCGGGCACCGGACAGCTCCCACGTGGGATACTCGGCACTTGTCGGAACAACCAAGTGCACCTTCAGGCACGACCTCACAGGAACGGCAGCTCATGGCCTCGGTCCCTTCCCTCGCTTCTTCCGTCAATCAGCGCGTCGCGGACGCCCTCGCCTCGGCCCTGCCGGAGGCCGGTGGCGCCGACCCGCTGCTGCGACGAAGCGACCGGGCCGATTTCCAGGCCAACGGCATCCTGGCGCTCGCGAAGAAGGCGAAGGCCAACCCGCGCGAGCTGGCGGCGACCGTGGTCGGTTCCATCCCCGCCGGCACCGCCGATGACCTGATCAAGGAGATCGAGGTCTCGGGCCCCGGCTTCCTCAACATCACGGTCTCCGACCGGGCGATCATCGAGACCCTGGCGGCGCGCGCCGGCGACGACCGGCTCGGCGTCCCGTACGCGGCCGACGCGGGCACGACGGTGGTCGACTACGCGCAGCCGAACGTCGCGAAGGAGATGCACGTCGGCCACCTGCGGTCGGCGGTCATCGGCGCGGCGATGGTCGAGATCCTGGAGTTCACGGGCGAGAAGGTGGTCCGGCGCCACCACATCGGCGACTGGGGCACCCAGTTCGGCATGCTCATCCAGTACCTGATCGAGCACCCGCACGAGCTGGACCACAAGGCCGCGGGCGAGTCGGCGGAGGTCTCCGGCGAGGAGGCCATGTCCAACCTGAACCGCCTGTACAAGGCCTCGCGGGCGCTCTTCGACTCGAACGAGGAGTTCAAGACGCGGGCCCGGGCGCGGGTCGTCGACCTCCAGGCGGGCGAGGCGGAGACCCTCGCGATGTGGCAGCGGTTCGTCGACGAGTCGAAGATCTACTTCTACTCCGTCTTCAACAAGCTGGACATGGACATCCAGGACGCGGACGTCGTCGGCGAGTCCGGCTACAACGACATGCTGGTCGAGACGTGCAAGCTGCTGGAGGAGTCGGGCGTCGCCGTCCGCTCCAACGGCGCGCTGTGCGTGTTCTTCGACGAGTACAAGGGCCCGGACGGCAACCCGACCCCGCTGATCGTCCAGAAGTCGGACGGCGGCTTCGGCTACGCCGCGACCGACCTGTCGGCGATCCGGGACCGCGTGGGCAACCTGAAGGCGGACACCCTCATCTACGTGGTCGACGCCCGCCAGTCGCTGCACTTCAAGATGGTCTTCGAGACGGCCCGCCGGGCCGGCTGGCTGAGCGACGAGGTCAAGGCCGTCCAGCTGGCCTTCGGCACGGTCCTCGGCAAGGACGGCAAGCCGTTCAAGACCCGCGAGGGCGAGACGGTGCGGCTGGTGGACCTGCTGGACGAGGCCGTGGAGCGGGCGACCGCCGTGGTCCGGGAGAAGGACAAGGACCGTGGCCTGCTCACCGAGCGGGAGATCGTCGAGAACGGCCTCCAGGTCGGCATCGGCGCGGTCAAGTACGCGGACCTCTCCACCTCGGCCGCGCGCGACTACAAGTTCGACCTGGACCAGATGGTCTCGCTGACCGGTGACACGTCCGTGTACCTCCAGTACGCGTACGCCCGGATCCGGTCCATCCTGCGCAACGCGGGCGACCGTTCCCCGGTGGCCCACCCGGAGCTGGCGCTGGCGCCGGCCGAGCGGGCGCTGGGCCTGCACCTGGACGGGTTCGGCGCGCTGGTCCAGGAGGCGGCAGCGGAGCACGCCCCGCACAAGGTGGCCGCCTACCTGTACCAGCTGGCCTCGCTGTTCACCACGTTCTACACCGAGTGCCCGGTCGTGAAGCCGGAGCCGGAGCTCGTCGTCGGCGAGAACCGCCTGTTCCTGTGCGACCTGACGGCCCGGACGCTGACGAAGGGCATGTCCCTCCTGGGCATCCGCACCCCCGAGCGTCTCTGACCCTGTCCGCGGCCCCGCCCCCGCCGGCACCCGTTGCCGGCGGGGGCGGGGCCGTCCGCTGTCCGGATTCCCTGCGCGGCGCCTACGGCGCACCCTGCCCGTCGCCGCCGGACTGCCGGATCCGGCTGTTGTCCCGGGCCGTGGCCTCCTGATCGACGGGCCCGGCAGGGGCGGCCCCGCCCGCCTGGCTGATCTCCGAGGTGCCCGACGCTTCGGCCTTCTGCCGTACGGGGCGTTCCGGCACCACGGGAGCCGCGACGGGCGCGGTGGGCGCCGTACCGGCCCACCAGCCGCCGGCCAGCCCTACGGCGGCGGTCATGGCCCCGGCGAACCCGGCGGCCACGGCGACGGCGTCGGAATCCTTCTCGGGCAGCCAGCCGAAGGGATCAGCCTGGGCCAGCTTGAAGCAGACGAAGAACATGACCGCCGAACCGGCGACGACTACAACCCACCGCAACGGACGCGACATCGGGCCCCCTCCAGCCGATGAACCGAACCTCTGAAGCCAGGTACGTAAGAACATCTCCCCCAACCAGCCGTGCCGCAAGGCTTGTTCGGCACGTGAGGGACTCGAAAGTCCCTCACGGCCCTTTGCTCGCCCTCACTCCCACCGCGTGGTCGCTGCTCACTCACTGGTTCAGCGGATAGGAGTGCCGGCCCGTCGCCTCGTCGATCTCCGAGTGGGCCTTCTGCAACATCTGGGAAGCGAGATCCATGAGCGCGCGAGCGCCTGCGATCTCTTCCCCGACCCGCAGCTGCTCCGGGTCGGAGGGGTGACGCATGGCGTAGCCGTGCGCCCTCATCTCGGAGCCGTCGCCGAGTCTGACCATGGCCGCCGCACTGGTGCGGTGGCCTTCCTCGGTGAATTCGAGCTCCACGTGCCACCCGACGAGTGTGGGCATGGTGCATCACCTCCAGGGGGTCACCTTGCCTCCAGGGTGCGCCCGGGGGGACGGGAACGCGAGCGGGGGGTGGGGGCGGGGGCCGTGTCGCGTCAGATCGCTACGTGCTCCTCGTCCTTCGGCGTCCTGCGGCCGTGAAGATTTTTTCGGTGGGCTGTCACATTCGCGTGGCGCGGCGAGTCATGGGAGTGAAGAACGCAACGGAACCGCCCGATGAGGAGCATCTGATGTCCACCACCGCCACCGTCGTCACCATCGTCGCCGCCGTCATGTCGGGCTTCTCGGGCGGTTCGATCTTCCTCCGCGCCAAGTTCGTCGTCGAACCGCTGGCCGCGTACGGGGTCCCCCGGTCCTGGTGGAACTGGCTGGGTGCGGCGAAGGCCGCAGGCGCGGCGGGTCTTCTCGTCGGGCTGTTCGTCCCGGTCATCGGCCTGCTGGCCGCCATCGGCCTGGTCCTGTACTTCACCGGGGCCGTGATCGCCGTCGTCCGGGCCCGGTCGTACGGACACGTCCCCTTCCCGCTCCTGTACATGGCCCCCGTGGTCGGCGCCCTGGCGCTGGGCTTCCCCGCCTGAGCCCCCGGCACCGCACGGCCGCGGGACGTCCTGTTCGCCGGGATCGCCGGCCGGCCTTGAGCCGGAAGCCGAGCTGACGTACTCCACCCCCGCTCCACGGGGACATCGCCCCCGTCCCCCTACGCTCCCCCGCATGGACAGAGCACGGCGGCTGAAGTCGGGGCGGTGGCTGGTGTGGTGGCGGGTCTGGCGAGCCGGGGCCCCCGCCGGGTCCGAGCGGCACGTGTGGCCGCTGCGCTGACCGGCGGGGGCCCACCGGCAAGGGTCAGCGTGCCTCGCGCAGCCAGCCCGCGACCTCCGTCGCCCAGTACGTCAGGATCGTGTCCGCCCCGGCCCGCTTGATGCCCAGCAGGGTCTCCAGGATGGCCCGGTCGCGCTCGATCCAGCCCTTCTCCGCCGCCGCCTCGATCATCGCGAACTCGCCGCTGATCTGGTACGCGGCCACCGGGACGTCCACGGCCTGCGCGACCCGGTACAGGATGTCCAGGTACGGGCCGGCCGGCTTGACCATGACCATGTCGGCGCCCTCCTCCAGGTCGAGCGCCAGCTCCCGCAGGGACTCCCGGGCGTTCGCCGGGTCCTGCTGGTAGGTCTTGCGGTCACCCTGGAGGGAGGAGGCGACGGCCTCGCGGAAGGGGCCGTAGAAGGCCGAGGAGTACTTGGCGGTGTAGGCGAGGATCGAGACGTCCTCGTGGCCCGTCTCGTCGAGCGCGTCGCGGATGACGCCGACCTGGCCGTCCATCATGCCGCTCGGTCCGACCACGTGGACGCCCGCGTCGGCCTGGACCTGGGCCATCTCCGCGTACCGCTCCAGCGTCGCGTCGTTGTCGACGCGTCCGTGCTCGTCCAGTACGCCGCAGTGGCCGTGGTCGGTGTACTCGTCCAGGCACAGGTCCGACATGATGACGAGGTCGTCGCCGACCTCCGCCTTCACGTCGCGGATCGCGAGCTGCAGGATGCCGTCCGGCTCCGTGCCCGCCGTGCCCAGCGCGTCCTTGTTCTCGTCCGCCGGGACCCCGAAGAGCATGATCCCCGCGACGCCCGCCTCCACGGCCTCCACCGCGGCCTTGCGCAGCGTGTCCCGCGTGTGCTGGACCACGCCCGGCATCGCCGAGATCGCGAGGGGCTCGCTGATGCCTTCCCGCACGAACGCCGGGAGGATCAGGTCCGAGGGGTGCAGCCGGTTCTCCGCGACCATCCGCCGCATCGCCGGGGTGGTGCGCAGCCGGCGGGGCCGCGAGCCGGGGAAGGATCCGTACGCGCTCATACTCAGTCGCCTCTTCGAGCTTCGAGAACAGTCGTGAAACAGCGTAGGCCGTGCCCGCCGCCGCCCCTGCACGGGTCAGGGCCCGGACGCAGCGCGTCCGGGCCCTGACCCCTGCTCGAGCCCACCCTCAGGTGGTCCGCCTCCGCCGTGCGCCCGGGCGGCGCTCGCTCGGGCGGGACACCGACTCGCCGGCCTCCTTGGCCGCCTCGCGGCGCGCCGCGCCGTACTCGGCCAGGGCCTCCGCCAGCTTGCTCACGCTCGGCTCCGGCGACAGGACGTCGACGCGCAGGCCGTGCTCCTCCGCCGTCTTGGCCGTGGCCGGCCCGATGCAGGCGATGACCGTCACGTTGTGCGGCTTGCCGGCGATGCCGACGAGGTTGCGCACCGTCGAGGACGACGTGAAGAGAACGGCGTCGAAGCCGCCGCCCTTGATCGCCTCGCGCGTGTCCGCCGGCGGCGGCGACGCGCGCACGGTCCGGTAGGCCGTGACGTCGTCGACCTCCCAGCCCAGCTCTATCAGCCCGGCCACCAGGGTCTCGGTGGCGATGTCGGCACGTGGCAGGAAGACTCGGTCGATCGGGTCGAAGACCGGGTCGTACGGCGGCCAGTCCTCCAGCAGCCCGGCCGCGGACTGCTCGCCGCTCGGCACCAGGTCCGGCTTGACGCCGAACTCGACCAGCGCGGCGGCGGTCTGCTCGCCCACGGCGGCGACCTTGATGCCCGCGAAGGCACGGGCGTCGAGCCCGTACTCCTCGAACTTCTCCCGGACGGCCTTCACCGCGTTCACGCTGGTGAAGGCGATCCACTCGTAGCGGCCCGTCACCAGGCCCTTGACCGCGCGCTCCATCTGCTGCGGGGTGCGCGGCGGCTCCACGGCGATGGTCGGCACCTCGTGCGGCACCGCGCCGTACGAACGCAGCTGGTCGGAGAGCGAAGCGGCCTGCTCCTTGGTACGCGGTACGAGGACCCGCCAGCCGAACAGCGGCTTCGACTCGAACCAGGCCAGCTCCTCGCGCCGCGCGGCGGCGCCGTGCTCACCGACCACGGCTATGACCGGCCTGGCGCCCTCGGGCGACGGGAGCACCTTGCCCTGCTTGAACACCTGGGCGATGGTCCCGAGGGTGGCGTTCCAGGTCCGCTGGCGGGTCGTCGTGCCTGCGACCGTCACCGTGAGCGGGGTGTCGGGCTTGCGCCCGGCGGACACCAGCTCGGCTGCCGCGCTCGAGACGGTCTCCAGCGTCGCGGAGACGACGAGGGTGCCGTCGCTGGCGCCGACCTCGCTCCAGCAGCGCGCGGAGGCGTTGCGCGCGTCCACGAACCGCACATCGGCACCCTGGCCGCCGCGCAGCGGCACACCTGCGTACGCGGGCACGCCGACGGCCGTCGCGACACCGGGCACCACCTCGAAGGGGATGCCGCCGGTGGCGCAGGCGAGCATCTCCTCGGCCGCGTTGCCGTCGAGCCCGGGGTCGCCGGTGACGGCACGGACGACCCGCCTGCCGGAGCGCGCGGCCTCCATGACAAGATTGGCCGCATCCCGGATCACCGGGACACCGGCGGCTGCTGACACTTCGTCAGCAATCGTCAGCTGTGGCGTGTCCACTCCCGCGCGCGCATGCGTGCGTACGACCTCGAGCACCTCGGGCTCCGCGATCAGTACGTCCGCGGCCGCGAGCGCCTCGACGGCGCGGAGCGTCAGCAGACCCGGGTCACCGGGGCCGGCACCGAGGAAGGTGACGTGCCCGTGCGCGGCGACGACCGGAAAAGCGGAGGTGGTCGGACGTGAGGGGTTCAAAGCGATCGCTCCCCCATCAGACCGGCCGCGCCCTTGGCCAGCATCTCGTCCGCGAGTTCGCGGCCGAGCGCCATGGCCTCGTCGTACGACTGGGGCACGGGACCGGTGGTGGACAGCTGCACGAGCGTCGAGCCGTCGAGGGTACCGACGACGCCGCGCAGGCGCATTTCATTGACAACCTGGCCGTCGGCCAGGAGATCGGCGAGCGCGCCCACGGGTGCACTGCAGCCGGCCTCCAGGGCGGCGAGCAGGGAACGCTCGGCGGTCACGGCGGCCCGGGTGTGCGGGTCGTCGAGCTCGGCGAGCGAAGCGATGAGCTCCGCGTCGGACGCGAGGCACTCCACGGCCAGGGCACCCTGGCCGGGAGCGGGCAGCACGTTGTCGACCGACAGGAAGTCGGTCGCCTCGGCGCTGCGGCCGATCCGGTTCAGCCCGGCGGCGGCGAGGACGACGGCATCCAGCTCGCCGTCGCGCACGAAGCCGATCCGGGTGTCGACGTTCCCCCGGATGGCGACGGTCTCGATGCGCTTCCCGAGGGTGCGCGCGTAGTGGTTGAGCTGCGCCATGCGGCGCGGCGACCCGGTACCGATACGGGCGCCGTCGGGCAGCTGCTCGAAGGTCAGGCCGTCGCGGGCGACGAGCGCGTCGCGCGGGTCCTCGCGCAGCGGCATGGCCGCGATCACGAGCTCCTCGGGCTGCGCGGTCGGCAGGTCCTTCAGCGAGTGGACGGCGAAGTCGACCTCGCCGCGCACCAGCGCGTCGCGCAGCGCGGTGACGAAGACTCCGGTGCCGCCGATCTGCGCGAGGTTCTCACGGGACACGTCACCGTAGGTCGTGATCTCCACGAGCTCGACGGGCCGGCCGGTGATCGCCCTTACCGCGTCGGCGACATGGCCGGACTGGGACATGGCCAGCTTGCTGCGCCGCGTGCCCAGCCGCAGGGGCTGGTCGAGACGTGGATTCATGATGCCCGTCCTGAGTCGTCGTTCTTGTCTGCCGCATCCGCCCGGCTGACGGAGGCCACCGTCTGCGGGTCGAGATCGAAGAGTTCACGCAGCGCCTCCGCGTACCCGGCGCCCCCGGGCTCGCTGGCGAGCTGCTTGACGCGCACGGTCGGCGCGTGGAGGAGCTTGTCGACGACACGGCGCACGGTCTGGGTGACCTCGGCCCGCTGCCGTTCGTCCAAGTCCGGAAGCCGCCCGTCGAGCCGTGCCACTTCCATGGCCACGACCTCGGCGGCCATCGCCCGCAGGGCGACGACGGTCGGCGTGATGTGCGCGGCCCGCTGCGCCGCCCCGAATGCCGCCACCTCTTCGGCGACGATGCCGCGTACGGCGTCCACGTCGGCCGCCATCGGCGCGTCGGCCGATGCTTCGGCGAGCGATTCGATGTCGACGAGCCGCACGCCCGGGATCCGGTGCACGGCGGCGTCGATGTCGCGCGGCATGGCCAGGTCCAGCAGGGCCAGCCGTACGGGCGCGGCGTCGACCTGGCTGCGGGCGCCCTTGCGGGGCTGCCGCTGCGCGGCGGCCTCGCCCTGGTCGGCCCATGTGCCGTGCAGTTCGAGGGAGTTGGCGTCGACTCCGGTGAGCGCGGCCCGCCCGTCGCCGGTCGGCACGTCGACGGGACACCCGTCGCGGTCGGCCCCGGGCACGATGGTCCGCGCCACCCCGCCATCGGCGAGCCGCACCCCGGCCTCGGCGGCGGCCACGAGCCGCGCCAGGACATCGGCGTCAGCCGCATCCAGCCGCGGGGATGCCCCCGGCGATGGCTGGGGGACGGTCCGGAGGCGGAGCCCCCGGGAATCGGGAAGGGGAGGGGAGGGGACGAGCCCCGCAGGGCCCGCCACCGCAGCCGCGACCTGCTCCCCGGTCAGCACCAGCCCGGTGGCCCCGGTACAGGACACCACGACGTCGACTCGTGTCAGCTCATCGGCGACCGACGCCATCGGAACGGACCTGGCCACCACCCCAGTGCCTGAGGCAACCAGAATCTCGGCCAAACGGTCCGCTCGCTCCGCGGTGCGGTTCGCGACGACGATCTCCGCGACGCCCACCCGCGCCAGCGTGGCCGCGGCCAGCGAGGACATCGACCCCGCGCCGATCACCAGCGCCCGCTTGTCCTTGGCCCACACGTCCACCGGCTCGCGCCCGGCGGTCAGCTGCTCGAGCCCGAAGGTCACCAGCGACTGCCCGGCGCGGTCGATCCCGGTCTCGGAGTGCGCCCGCTTGCCGACGCGCAGCGCCTGCTGGAACAGGTCGTTGATCAGGCGGCCTGCGCTGTGGAGCTCCTGCCCCAGCGCCAGCGCGTCCTTGATCTGCCCGAGGATCTGGCCCTCGCCGATCACCATCGAGTCCAGCCCGCACGCCACCGAGAACAGGTGGTGGACGGCCCGGTCCTCGTAGTGGACGTACAGGTACGGAGTGAGCTCCTCCAGAGCCACCCCGCTGTGCTGGGCGAGCAGGGTCGACAGCTCGGCCACACCGGCGTGGAACTTGTCCACGTCCGCGTACAGCTCGATCCGGTTGCACGTGGCGAGCACCGTCGCCTCCGTCGCCGGTTCCGCGGCGAGGGTGTCGTGCACCAGCTTGACCTTGGCGTCGGCCGACAGGGAGGCACGTTCGAGCACGCTCACCGGCGCGCTGCGGTGGCTCAGCCCTACGACGAGCAGACTCATGCCGGCATCACCGCCGGAACGTCGCCCTCGGGGCCGCTCTTGCGTGCGACGGCGGCGGGCCGTCCGGCGGGCGGCTCGACGGCCGCGGCGGGGGCCGCGCCGGAACCGGCGGCGGTCTCGGCGATGTCACCGGACGCGGAGAGCACAGCGGAGGAGGACGAGGAGGGCGTGGCGTTGGCCGCCGCCTCCTCCCCGGCCTTGCGCTGCTCGTGGAACGCCAGGATCTGCAGCTCGATCGACAGGTCGACCTTGCGTACGTCCACGCCGTCCGGCACGGACAGCACGGTCGGCGCGAAGTTCAGGATGGAGGTGACGCCGGCGGCGATCAGCCGCTCACTGACCTGCTGCGCCGCGCCCGCGGGGGTCGCGATCACTCCGATCGAGACGCCGTTCTCCGAGATGATCTTCTCCAGATCATCGGTGTGCTGCACGGGCATGCCCGCGACCGGCTTGCCGGCCATCGCCGGGTCGGCGTCGATGAGCGCCGCGACGCGGAATCCGCGCGCGGAGAAGCCGCCGTAGTTGGCCAGGGCGGCGCCGAGGTTACCGATGCCGACGATGACGACCGGCCAGTCCTGGGTCAGGCCCAGCTCGCGGGAGATCTGGTAGACGAGGTACTCGACGTCGTAGCCGACGCCGCGCGTCCCGTACGAACCCAGGTAGGAGAAGTCCTTGCGGAGCTTGGCGGAGTTGACTCCGGCGGCTGCCGCGAGCTCCTCGGAGGACACCGTGGGCACCGATCGCTCGGAGAGCGCGGTGAGTGCGCGCAAGTACAGCGGAAGCCTGGCGACAGTGGCCTCGGGAATACCTCGGCTGCGGGTCGCCGGTCGGTGAGTTCGGCCAGTTGCCACGATGCTCCTGCGGGATGAGCGGGGCTGCAGGCGGTCACTTGTCCCAAGACCGCCCCGTCGAATGCAGGCTATGTCTTTGTGAACGCGTGCACAAAGATTGTGTCCGCTTTGTCCGAGCAAAGTGACCGGGGTCACGCGGCCCGGGCCCCTAGGGCGGGAACCCACAACACGCCGAACCCGTTCAAATCCCGAGGGGGGCAAAACGGTACACACTCCTCATCAATACACCCCCGAGATCCCACAAATCGCCCATGATGGTAACCGGCCGGAGGGTCAGCCCTCCAACGCGCGACGCAGCCGGTCCGGGTTCACCCTCCAGAAGGTGTGCTGTTCGCCGTCCACCAGCACCACCGGGATCTGCTCCCAGTGCAGCCGGTAGAGCTCCGCGTCCTGCGAGATGTCCTTCTTCTCCCACTGCGCCCCGACTTCCGCGCACACCTTCTCGATCACCTCTTGTGCGTCATCGCACAGATGGCACCCCGGCTTCCCGATGAGCGTCACCAACCGCTCGCCGGGACGCTTCTTTTCCTTACGACGCAGCAAAGGGCTCATGCCACCATTCTCCCGCGCCACCGCGTAACACCACGGCACCGAAGAGTTCACGCCCCCGGCATCCCATCGGTTCGGGAACTCCCGAACACAATGGCTATGCTCGCGTCATGGCCGCTCTGGGATGGCTCACCCCCCGTAGGCGCTCCGCCACCGCGCGGAGCGTGCTGGCAGGCGAGGCCTCGGCCGAAGCCGCCCGCAAGACCGCGCTGGCCCTCGAGGCGGAGGCCGGACCACCGGCCGAGCCCGAGGAGACCGCGGCGCAGGCAGCCGAGGAAGCGGAACCGGCCGAGCCCGAGTTCCCCGTCGCCGGCGACGAGCTCGCCGCCGCCTTCTTCGACCTCGACAACACCGTCATGCAGGGCGCCGCGATCTTCCACTTCGGCCGCGGCCTCTACAAGCGGGAGTTCTTCCACCGCCGCGAACTCGCCCGCTTCGCCTGGCAGCAGGCCTGGTTCCGGCTCGCCGGGGTCGAGGACCCCGAGCACATGCAGGACGCCCGCGACAGCGCCCTCTCCATCGTCAAGGGCCACAAGGTCTGCGAACTCATGGCGATCGGCGAGGAGATCTACGACGAGTACATGGCCGAGCGGATCTGGCCGGGCACCCGCGCCCTGGCCCAGGCCCACCTCGACGCCGGCCAGAAGGTCTGGCTCGTCACGGCCGCGCCCGTGGAGACCGCCACGATCATCGCCCGCCGGCTCGGCCTGACCGGGGCGCTCGGCACGGTCGCCGAATCCGTCGACGGCATCTACACCGGCCGGCTCGTCGGCGAGCCGCTGCACGGCCCCGCGAAGGCCGAGGCGGTCCGCGCCCTGGCCGCCGCCGAGGGCCTCGACCTCGAACGCTGCGCGGCGTACTCCGATTCGCACAACGACATTCCGATGCTGTCGCTGGTCGGGCATCCGTACGCGATCAATCCCGACACAAAACTGCGCAAGCATGCCCGGGCACACGACTGGCGGCTGCGCGACTATCGGACCGGCCGCAAGGCCGTGAAGGTCGGCGTCCCGGCCGCCGCCGGCGTCGGCGCGATCGCGGGTGGCGCAGCCGCCGCCATCGCCCTGCACCGCCGCCGCAAGTAGCCGCCCCCTCCGCCGCCGGCCCGGCTTCCGCCTGCGCCGGAGCCGCCCTGCGGCCCGCCGGGGCCGCGCTTCGCGGGCTCTCGGCCCGCTGCGCCGCGGGCATTCACCCACTTCTACCCCCGCGCCCCGCGCGGCACTCCCGCATGCCCGACTCGGTCGCGAGCCAGCGTGGAAGCGTCCATTCCGCGTATTCAACCGATCAAGAATCGATCACCAACTGCGACTGAATATGCCTTCGACACGCAACAGAAGTGTCGGAATCGGTGATTTGAGCAACTGGGTGTAGCGCCGCCTGTACGAAGCGTTATTCTCCTCAAACGCATGCCACCGCTCATCTGTCGCCACGACGGGTGAACGGTCCCGCACTGCACGTGATGGAAGCTCTGCCTCTGGGAGTCCCGTGTACCCACCTGTCGGGGTTGACGCCTCGGGCCTGGCTACGCTGCGCGCAACGGTCCTCGACCACCTGCGCGGCTTCGTCCCCACCGCGTACGCCGTCCCCGCCTTCGCCGCCGCGGTCCCTGCCGGCCTCGGCCCGGCCGGTCCTTGCTATGCCCTGACCGACGGCGGAGCGACGGTGGGCAGACGCGGTCGCACGGGGGGAGGCTCCGGCGGCACCGCCACCGGTACGAGCGCGCCCGCCGCACGCCGCCCCACCGCGGACAGCGACCAGGCCCGCATGATGGACCTGGTCGAACGCGCCCAGGCCGGCGAGGCCGAGGCCTTCGGCCGGCTGTACGACCAGTACAGCGACACGGTCTACCGCTACATCTACTACCGCGTCGGCGGCAAGGCGACCGCGGAGGACCTCACCAGTGAGACCTTCCTGCGCGCCCTGCGCCGCATCTCCACCTTCACCTGGCAGGGCCGCGACTTCGGCGCCTGGCTCGTCACGATCGCCCGCAACCTGGTCGCGGACCACTTCAAGTCCAGCCGCTTCCGTCTGGAAGTGACCACGGGCGAGATGCTGGACGCGAACGAGGTGGAACGATCCCCCGAGGACTCGGTCCTGGAGTCCCTCTCCAACGCCGCCCTGCTGGAAGCCGTACGCAAGCTCAATCCCCAGCAGCAGGAGTGCGTGACCCTGCGGTTCCTCCAAGGCCTGTCGGTCGCCGAGACCGCCCGGGTGATGGGGAAGAACGAGGGCGCCATCAAGACGCTCCAGTACCGGGCGGTCCGCACCCTGGCCCGCCTGCTCCCGGACGACGCCCGCTGACCTCCGACCCGCCCCGCACCGCCACCACCGGGCGCCTCACCCTGCGACTCCCCCCACGCCCCGCAGACCCCCCGCGCCTTCCGACCCTCCTGACAATCCACACAACCGGTGACCCCTCGATGACGCTGTGGTCCGATCATCCTTCGTCCGTAACCCAAGTGCCGCGCCGCTCGTTGTGCGGAATGCAGGCTCCCTGTGGACACGCCCTGCCCGAAGCCGCTCACTCGAAAGTGTGGACGTGCTCAAGGAAGGCAACCTTCCGGACACCTTGGGGAGTCGATCGTCATGACGAGAGGAGGTGCCGCCAGTGATCGCGAACGTGACTCCGCACCGGCGGGCGAACGCCTTCGCCCAGGCCCTGGAGGATCGGACCCCATCCGACCTTTCGGAACCGGACCCGGCGGCCGAGCAGTCCGAGGCACCTGCCGAACCTGCCGACCACGACCGGTTGTTGGCCCTGGCGAGCGCGCTCGGCGAAAGAATGCCGCGCCCGGTGCTGGACCCCGAGGTCAAAGTGGTGCAACGAGCCCAGCTCGTGGCCGCCATGGAGGCCCTGGTGATGGAAGAGAGGGCCGGGGGCGGTGCCGCCCCGGACCCTCAAATGCCCGAGCAGCGGACCGGCCGCGGCGCCCACCGGGCGACCTCGCTCCGGAAATTGCGGCCCCGCTCCCGCTGGTCCAAGGGCATCGCAGCGGGCGGCCTCACCGTAGGTGTGGCCGCGGGGGCCTTCAGCGGCGTGGCCGCTGCCAGCACGGACGCCCTGCCCGGTGACTCCCTCTACCCGATCAAACGGGGCATGGAGGACCTGAAGCTCGGCATGGCCGACGAGGACGCGGACCGCGGCGAGCTCTATCTCGACCAGGCCTCCAACCGCCTGTCGGAAGCCCGCAGGCTGATGGAGCGCGGCCGGACGGGCGTACTGGACCACGAGTCGCTCGGCGAGATCCGCCGGGCCCTGGCGGGCATGAAGCACGACGCGGCGGAGGGCCACCGGCTCCTCCAGGCCGCCTACCAACGGGACGGCTCGCTCGGCCCGATCCAGGCGCTGTCGTCGTTCTCCCGCTCGCACCGCGATGCGTGGGGCCGGCTCCGGGACAAGCTCCCGGCGCAGCTCACCGACGTGGGCGGGGAGGTCGAATCGGTCTTCCAGGCCATAGACGATGACGTGGCGCCCCTCCAGAGCCTGCTCCCCAAGCCCCCGGAGCAGAACCGCGGCGGCTCCGTCGCCCCGGCCAAGCCGAGCGCCCCGGCCGGGCAGCACCAGTCCGCACCGGCGGCGGGCGCGCCCTCGGCCAGCCCGACCCCGCCCGCAACCACCGGCGGCAAGCCCTCACCGGCCCCCGGCGGCCTCCTGGGCGGCACGGGCGACCTCCTGCACCCGCCCGCGGGTCAGAACACCCCGGGGGCCTCGTCCTCCCCGGAGCAGGTACAGCCCGACATCACCCTGCCGCCCCTGCTCCCGGGCCTCCTCCCGGGCCTGGGCCTCAAGGCGGAGGACGCCGGGTAGGACGGAACGGCCGCAGGCCCTCAGCCCCGTTCGGGACTGAGGGCCTGCGCCATGAAAGGCCTCTCCCTCTGCCGGGGCGGCGTCGCGCCCGCAGCGAACCCACTCAGAAGAACACGGACCGCCGCTGCACCAGCAGCTTGTACAAGGTGTGCTGGATCTGCTCGCGGACCTCGTCCGTCAGGTTGAACATCAGCATCGGGTCCTCCGCCGCCTCCGGCGGATACCCGTCCGTCGCGATCGGCTCGCCGAACTGGATCGTCCACTTCGTCGGCAGCGGCACCGCTCCCAGCGGCCCCAGCCACGGGAACGTCGGCGTGAGCGGGAAGTACGGAATCCCCAGCAGCCGTGCCAGCGTCTTCGCGTTCCCGACCATCGGGTAGATCTCCTCCGCCCCCACGATCGAGCACGGCACGATCGGCGTCCCCGCCCGCAGCGCCGTCGAGACGAACCCGCCCCGCCCGAACCGCTGGAGCTTGTACCGGTCTCCGAACGGCTTCCCTATCCCCTTGAAGCCCTCCGGCATCACCCCGACCAGTTCCCCCGCCTCGAGCAGCCGCTGCGCGTCCTCCGAGCACGCCAGCGTGTGCCCGGCCTTGCGCGCCAGCTCGTTCACCACCGGCAGCATGAACACCAGGTCCGCCGCCAGCAGCCGCAGGTGCCGCTGCGCCGGGTGGTGGTCGTGGACCGCCACCTGCATCATCAGCCCGTCCAGCGGCAGCGTCCCGGAGTGGTTCGCCACGATCAGCGCCCCGCCCTCGGCCGGGATGTTCTCGATGCCCTTGACCTCGACCCGGAAGTACTTGTCGAACAGCGGCCGCATCAGGGACATCAGGACCTGGTCCGTCAGTTCCTTGTCGTAGCCGAACTCGTCGACGTCGTAGTCCCCGGTGACCCGGCGCCGCAGGAACGCCAGCCCGCCGGCGATCCGCCGGTCCCACGCGGCCCCGCCGGACTGCACGGGAGCCGGCTCCGGCGCAGCCGGCTCCGCGGCCTCCACCACCGGCTCCGGCGCCGGAGCCGGCACCGCCCGCACTCTCCGGGTCCCGGCGCCCCGCCGGCGCGGCCGGTCCTCGTCGAACGGAATGACCTTGGCGTCCGCCACTATCGCTGCGCTCCCTCTTCGGATCCGGCAACCCCGACGTTCACGTGCAACATTCCGGCAACCCGGTCCACGGCCCGCCCTGCACGCTCCGGCGGCAGCAGCCCTCTCCCCCGGCTGCGCGCGAAATCGGCGAAGGTCTCGGCGGTCGTGTACATGGGCTTGAATCCCAGCACCTCCCGCATCTGGGACGTCTCCACGACCCGCCCGTGCGTGAGGAGTCTGATCTGCTCCGGCGAGAAATCGGTGACCCCCACCGCGCGCAGCGCCGACCCCACCCACGTCACCGCGGGCAGCAACAGCGGCACCGTCGGCCGCCCCAGCCGCCGGGCGCACTGCGACAGCAGCAGCACCCCGTCACCCGCGATGTTGAAGGTCCCGCTGTTCAGCGTCCCGCGCTGGGGCTCCGCCGCCGCCAGCCGCAGCACCTCCAGCACGTCGTCCTCGTGGACGAACTGCAGCCGCGGGTCGTACCCCAGCACCGTCGGCATCACGGACATCGAGAAGTACTCGGCGAGCGAGGAGTCCGCGTAGGGCCCCAGGATGTTCGCGAACCGCAGCACGCACACCGCCACGTCGGGCCGCCTGCGCGCGAAGCCCCGTACGTACGACTCGACCTCGACGGCGTCCTTGGCGAAGCCTGCCGCCGGCAGCGACTTGGGGTGCGTGGTCTCCGTGAAAACGGCCGGATCCCGCGAGGCGCCCCCGTACACGCTCGTACTCGACTTCACCACCAGCCGCCGTACCGTCGGCGACTTCTGGCAGGCCCCCAGCAGCTGCATCGTCCCGATGACGTTGGTCTCCTTGACGGCGCTCCCCGTGCCGCCCGGCCCTGCACCGCTCCCGGTCACGGCGAGATGGACCACCGTGTCCACGGCGTGCTCGGCGAGCACCCGGGCGATGGACGACTGCCGGATGTCCGTACGGACGAACTCCGCCGAGCCCAGCCGGTGCGGCGGCTCGGCCGCGTCGACCGCGATGACCCGCTCGACCTCAGGATCACGCTGGACCCGCCGCACGAAGCGGCCCCCCAGCTGCCGGGCTGCCCCGGTAACGAGCACGACCTTCCCCACGAGCTCAGCGCCTTCCTCGTCGTCCCCCGGCTACACCGCAGCCCCTCCACCAAAGGATGGTGGAGGGGCTGCGGAGAACACGTACAGCTGCCGTTTACTTCTTGTTACGGCGCTGGACGCGGGTGCGCTTGAGCAGCTTGCGGTGCTTCTTCTTAGCCATCCGCTTACGCCGCTTCTTGATAACAGAGCCCACGACTACCCTCGCTCACTTCTCGGAACATCCCCGCGTCAGCGGGGAACGGTGCGGGGCGTCTGGGCCCACACGACCTACGTCGGCCTAGCCTACCCGCCCGAGCTCTTAGCCTGTAATCCGAGGGGTTCGGAGAGTTCGCCGGAGCTTCAGTCTCAGGCCGACTCCACCCCCACATAGGACTCTCGGAGGTACTCGTGAACCGCGTTCTCGGGGACCCGGAAGGACCGGCCCACCCGGATTGCGGGCAGATGACCGTTGTGCACCAGGCGGTACACGGTCATCTTCGACACTCGCATCACCGAGGCGACCTCCGCCACGGTCAGGAACTGAACCTCACTGAGAGGCCTCTCGCCAGCAGCCATGACACACCTTGACCTTCCGCGCATGACGGGCACCGGCTTCCCCTCCGGTTACTCCTCGTCGTCGCACGCTCACTCCACAGAGTAGGGGCGTGTGATACGAGTGGGGAAGAGGAGCTACGGCCACTCCTGCGCACCCGGCAGACTCGCCCGATCGAGTAGATAGCGAATGAGCGGTCTGTAGTAGTCCGCGCGCACCGCGTCATCAAGCGGAACGGCCACCGCCACACGCCCCTCCGCCTCCCCGACGAACAGCGCCGGGTCGTCCGTATCCGCCAGCCCGATCGCCTCCACACCGAGCTGACCTGCGCCGCAGACCCACCCGTGATCCCCCACCACCAATTCCGGCAACGGCCCGCCGGCCTCCGCCAGCGCCCCGAGCGCGATCCGAACCGGCAGGGGTGAATGGGTGTGCACGCCGGTTGCACTCCCCGGCGGCCGCGCGCCGGGTTCCCGCACCAACGCGACTCCCCGTACGTAATCGATGCTGTGCCTGCGTACGCCGAACCGGGTCGCCATGTCGACACCGGCCCCCTGCGCCGGAGTGAGCACAACACATCCCACCGCCGACAGGGCCCGCGCCAAACTGGCGTAGAACCCCAGGAGACGGTGCGGATGCCCCGTCCCGAACAACACCGGCGACCGCGCCCCGGCCGCCTCGCGCAGCCGCTCCGCGAACGCCTCCAACGCCGCCAGCGTCAGCTCCGGATCGATCACGTCCGGCCCGCTGACGTGCGCAGGATCCGCCGAGACCCCGCACTTGTCCGCCATCAGCCTCAGCAGGTCACCCTCGCCCCAGCCCCCCTCCGGATCCAGCCCCAGCAGCACCCGCGGATCCCTCGCCGCGAACAGCCGGTATCTGCGCAGGCTCTCCTCCCGTGGGGTGGCGACGGGCCCGGCCAACCGGGCGGCCAGCAGATGCGCACGCAGCGCGCCGGTGCTCAACACCCTCCGATGCTGACGCACCGGACCTGGCGGATCATCAATTCCGGCGAACAGCCCCACACTTGGCGTAACACCCGGCGAAACGATGCATCACCGCTCCCAGGCCTCGCAGCCGCCCTTACGTGAGCAGGCCGCGCAACGGGAACACCGCCCGCCGGGTCGCCAGAACGGCCTGATCGATCCGGTCGGCCGGGTCGTAGCCCGCCTCCCAGTCCCGCCACGCGACCGCCCGCCCGTCCGTCATCCGGGCCGGCGCCGGCTGCCGCGTCCTCGCGTACACCTCGTCCCGCCACGCGTCCGGCACCACCGACTCCGGATCGACCGGATGGTGCGCCGCGATCCCCACCAGATGCGTCCACGACCGCGGTACGACATCCACGACCGCGTACCCGCCGCCGCCCAGCGCCAGCCACCGGCCCCCCGCATGCTCGTGCGCGAGCCGGTGACACGCCTCCTGCACCGCCCGCTGCGCGTCCAGCGACACCGCGAGATGGGCGAGGGGGTCCTCGAAATGCGTGTCCGCCCCGTGCTGGGTCACCAGCACCTGTGGCCGGAAGTCCTCCAACAGCTCGGGCACCGTCGCGTGAAAGGCCCGGAGCCACCCCTCGTCCCCGGTCCCGGCGGGCAGCGCCACGTTCACCGCCGAGCCCTCCGCGGCCGGCCCGCCCGTCTCCTCCGGCCAGCCGGTCTGCGGGAACAGGGTCCGCGGATGCTCGTGCAGGGAGACCGTCAGCACCCGCGGGTCGTCCCAGAACGCCGCCTGGACCCCGTCCCCGTGGTGCACGTCCACATCCACGTACGCGACCCGCTCGGCCCCCAGCTCCAGCAGCCGCGCGATCGCCAGCGCCGCGTCGTTGTACACGCAGAACCCGGCGGCCCCGCCCGGCATCGCATGGTGCAGCCCGCCCGCGAAGTTCACCGCGTGCTCGGCCTCCCCGTGCCAGATCGCCTCCGCGGCCGCCACCGACTGGCCCGCGATCAACGCCGACGCCTCGTGCATCCCGTGGAAGGCCGGATCGTCCATCGTCCCCAGCCCGTACGACCCGTCGGCCACCCCCGGATCCGCGGACACCTCGCGCACCGCGGCCACGTAGTCCTCCCGGTGGACCAGCCGCAGCGTGGAGTCCCCCGCCGCGCGGGCCGCCCGTACCTCCATCTCCCGGTCCAGCCCGAAGGCGCGCACCAGGCCCATGGTCAGCGCCAGGCGCACCGGGTCCATCGGATGGCTCGGTCCGAAGTCATACCTCGTTACCGCCTCGTCCCACATCAACAACCCGCGGCCGCTCATGCCCGACACCGTATCGGGCGCCCTCCGAGCCGAACGAACGGGCGTGGAAGAGTGTCACAAGCACCAGCGCCATCGGCACGAGCATCGCGCCCCGGTAACTCCAGGCGTCCCCGATCCCGCCGACGAGCGGAGATCCGATCAGGAAGCCGACGTAGTTGAAGATGTTCAGCCGCGCGATGGCCGTATCGGAAGCCCCGGGGAAGAGTCTCCCCGCGGCCGCGAAGGTCTGCGGCACGATCACGCACAACCCGATCCCCAGCAGCGTGAACCCGAGCATCCCCGCCCACGCCCCGGGCGCGGCCGCCACCACCGCGAACCCGCCGGCCGCGACCAGCGTCCCCATCCGTACGACGGCCACCGCCCCGAAGCGCCGCACGCCCAGGTCCCCGACGGCCCGCCCGATCAGCGTGGTCACCATGTACACGTTGTACGGGACCGTCGCCAGCTGCTCCGAGCTCCCCAGCACGTCCTGGAGGTACTTGGCGCTCCAGTTCGAGACGGTCGAGTCCCCGATGTACGCGCACGCCATCACCAGGCAGAGCGGCAGCAGCAGCTTGAACCCGCCGGCCCCCAGCCCCTTCTCGGGGACCTCCCCCTCCCCGCTCCGGTCCACGTAGAACCGGCTGCCGTAGAAAGCGAGCGGCAGCAGCACCACCACGGCCGGCAGGTACGAGGTGAACAGCGACAGATGCCAGTGCGCCCCGGCCCAGGCCGCGGACGCCCCGACGATCCCGCCGAGGCTGTACGCGGCGTGGAAGCCGAGCATGATGCTGCGCCCGTACGCCCGCTGCAGGCTGACCCCGAGCATGTTCATCGAGGCGTCCAGCGCACCGACGGACAGCCCGAACGCCCCCAGGGCCACCGCCACATGCCACATCGTGCTGCCGGCCCCGACCCCCAGCAGGGAGAGCAGGACCAGCGGCTGCGCCCATCGCAGTACGGCGGCGGGCCCGACCCGCTTCACCAGGTGCTCGGTGGCGACGCTGGAGACCCCGGCGAGAACCGGCACGGCGGCGAGGAAGGCGGGCAGCAGCCCGTCGGATATCCCGTACCGGTCCTGGATGGCGGGGATCCGCGTCACGAGGAGGGCGAACGTCACGCCCTGCACGAAGAAGCTGAACCCCAGGGAGCCCCGCCCCCGGCGCAGCCGCACGTCTTCTGTCATGGCGGCACAGCGTAGGCCCGCGGGCTACCCGTGGGTAGAGAGATCACACAGGCCGTTCCAGAAGCCCCGTCAGCTCCTTCATCTCCCCGAAGAAACCGGTGGCCCCGGCCAGCCGCTCGGCGGGCATCATCCCGGTGAACCCGTACACGTCCATCCCGGCGGCGACCGCGGCCTGCACCCCGAGCGGACTGTCCTCGATCACCACACACCGCGCAGGATCGACGCCCATGACCCGGGCCGCGTGCAGGAACAGATCGGGAGCGGGCTTCCCCTTGCCCACGTCCTGCGAGCTGAAGATCCACTCCTCTTCGAACCATCCGTCGAGCCCGGCCGCCCGGTGCCCGACCCGGATCCGCTCGTGACTCCCGGAGGAGGCCAGGCAGTACGGCACCCCGTGGGCGGTCAGCGCTCCGAGTACGTCCACCACGCCGGCGACGGGCGTCAGCTCCCGCTCGAACGCGGCGAACGTCCGCGCGTGCAGGGTCGCATCGAACGCGGCGGGCAGCCGCTCCCCGGTCCGCTCGAGCACGAGATCGTGCACCCGGTGGACGGCGGCGCCCATGTAGTCGCGGATCGAGTCCTCGTACGAGGTGGGGTGCCCCAGCTCGGTCAGGTACCCGGCGAGAATGCTGTTGGCGATCGGCTCACTGTCCACCAGCACGCCGTCGTTGTCGAAGATGACGAGGTCGTAGCCCATGGACCCGACCCTACGCAAGCCCCGCCCCTTGTAAAACATGGCCCGTAAACGCAGAAAAGCCCCGTACCGGATACCCGGTACGGGGCTTTCTACAATGATTGTTCGGCGGCGTCCTACTCTCCCACAGGGTCCCCCCT
>NZ_JBVING010000011.1:0-63284 GCF_055579465.1 Streptomyces sp. NPDC032745
CAGGGGAAGGTGACGTCGTCGATGTAGGGGCGGTGCGGGTCCAGCTCGCTGTGGTCGGTGCCGGACAGCTCGCTCAGCTCGGCGCGCGAGCCGATACAGGTGAGGTGGTCCTCCTCACAGCGCCAGATCGGCAGCGGGGTGCCCCAGTACCGGTTGCGCGAGAGCGCCCAGTCGATGTTGTTGTTCAGCCAGTCCCCGAAACGGCCCTGCTTGACCGAGTCCGGGAACCAGTTCGTCTTCTCGTTCTCCCGCAGCATCGCGTCCTTGACGGCGGTGGTGCGGATGTACCAGGACGGCTGCGCGTAGTACAGCAGCGCGGTGTGGCAGCGCCAGCAGTGCGGATAGCTGTGCTCGTACGCGATGTGCTTGAAGAGCAGGCCGCGCGCGTCGAGGTCGGCGGTCAGCTTCTCGTCGGCCTTCTTGAAGAAGACGCCGCCGACCAGCGGGACCTCCTCCTCGAAGGTGCCGTCGGGGCGGACCGGGTTCACGACGGGCAGGCCGTACGCGCGGCAGACCGCGAGGTCCTCGGCGCCGAAGGCGGGGGACTGGTGGACCAGGCCCGTACCGTCCTCGGTCGTGACGTACTCGGCGTTCACGACGTAGTGGGCCTCGGCCGGGAATTCCACGAGGTCGAAGGGGCGCTGGTAGGTCCAGCGCTCCATCTCCTTGCCCGTGAAGGTCTGCTCGGTGGCCTCCCAGCCCTCGCCGAGGGCCTTCTCCAGCAGAGGCTGGGCGACGACGAGCTTCTCTTCGCCGTTGGTCGCGACGACGTACGTGACGTCCGGGTGCGAGGCCACGGCCGTGTTGGACACCAGGGTCCACGGGGTCGTCGTCCAGACCACCAGCGCCGCCTCGCCCGCGAGCGGGCCGGAGGTCAGCGGGAAGCGGACGTAGACGGAGGGGTCGACGACCGTCTCGTAGCCCTGCGCCAGCTCGTGGTCGGAGAGGCCGGTGCCGCAGCGCGGGCACCAGGGGGCGACGCGGTGGTCCTGGGTGAGCAGACCCTTGTTGAAGATCTCCTTCAGCGACCACCACACGGACTCCACGTACTCGGGGTCCATCGTCCGGTAGGCGTCGTCCAGGTCGACCCAGTAGCCCATCCGGGTCGTGAGCTCGGTGAACGCGTCGGTGTGGCGGGTCACCGACTCGCGGCACTTGGCATTGAACTCGGCGATGCCGTACGCCTCGATGTCCTGCTTGCCGCTGAAGCCCAGCTCCTTCTCGACGGCGAGCTCCACGGGCAGGCCGTGGCAGTCCCAGCCCGCCTTGCGGGCCACGTGGTAACCGCGCATCGTGCGGAACCGGGGGAAGACGTCCTTGAAGACGCGGGCCTCGATGTGGTGCGCACCGGGCATGCCGTTCGCGGTCGGCGGGCCCTCGTAGAAGACCCACTCGGGGCGTCCCTCGGACTGCTCCAGGGTCTTGGCGAACGTCTTGCTCTCGCGCCAGAAGTCGAGAACGGCGTGCTCGAGGGCGGGCAGGTCGACCTGGGCGGGTACCGGGCGGTACTGGGGCGGTGTGGTCATGAGGCTGAACTCTTCCTCCGGCGGGATGTCACTTCCGTCCGGAGGGACGAGAGCCGACTGCTGCTCCCGCGGTACCACCCTCCTTGGCCGCCGGACGGATCCGGTGGCCCCCTCATTGGGGTGCGAAGCCGGTTCTACTGCCCACGGGATCCGTGCGGGCCTTCTTCCGGCGGCTCAGGGGTGATCCTTCGCATCGCGCTCGCCCCCGGGCTCTCACCGTCCCCGGGTCGCTCATGGCTGCGTCCGACGCTACTCGTCCCCGTCCATGCCTTTCGCTGGGCCCAGTGTACGGGGCGGGGGCGCGCTCGGCAGACCGGCTTGCGGGGGGTCGGGGCGCGGGTTCCGGCGGGGCCCGGGGCAGCGTGCGGGGCCGCGGCCGGGCGGGGGCGGCGCATGACCCGAACGGGCCGATGGGCCGGTCCGGGTTCCGGTGTGACGGGTGGGGCGGATTACCGGGCTCCCTGATGGGCACAACGGATGCAGGTTGGCATCGATGGACGCGTGCCCCGTTGCCGCGAGGCCGGAGTCGATTTATCGTTCCGGCACGATTCGCGCGCAAGATCACAGTATGTGAAGGGGCCGCGGCCATGGTGGCGAAGAAGACCGCCGACAGAACTGCCGAGAGGGCTGTCGGAAAGGCCGCCGGGAAGGCGACGGCGGCCGAGGATGCGGCTCCGGTCCGGAAGGCGACCGCTGTCGGGAAGAAGGCCGCGAAGCCGGCGGCCGGGACGGCGGTGAATTCGGTGCATTCGGTGAAGTCGGCGACCAAAGCGACCACGGCGGCGGCCAAGGCGGCCGAGAAGGCGCCCGCCAAGAAGACGGCGGTCGAGAAGACGGCGGTCGAGAAGGCGCCCGCCAAGAAGGCGCCCGCCAAGAAGACGGCGGCCAAGAAGGCGGCGACCGTGAAGGCGGTCGCCGGGAAGACTCCGGCCAGGAAGACCTCGGCCGTGAACACGGCGGCCGTCGACAAGGTGGCCGTGAAGAAGGCGACCGGCGTCGGGAAGACGACCGCGAGGAAGGCCACGGCCAAGGCGGCCGGGGCCGAGGGGGCGGCGCACGCCGCGCAACAGACGGGAGCCCGGAAAGTGGTTGCCAAGAAGAGCACCGGCACGGCCAGGAAGACGGCTGCGGCCGCCACCAGCGGTCTGCCGAAGGCCAGGGCCACGGCGGGCCTGGCGCCGGGCGAGCTGGCCGTACGGCCCGGCGAGGACCCCTGGACCCCGGCGGAGGTCGCCGAGGCCCGCAGCGAGCTGCAGAGCGAGGTCCTGCGGCTGCGGGACGAGCTGCAGGCCTCCGACGAGGCCATCTCGGGGCTGATGCGGGACTCCGGCGACGGCGCGGGCGACGACCAGGCCGACACGGGCACCAAGAACATCACCCGGGAGTCCGAGCTGGCCCTCGCCGCGAACGCCCGCGAGATGCTCGAACAGACCGAGCGGGCCCTGGAGCGGCTGGACGCGGGCACGTACGGGCTCTGCGAGAACTGCGGCCAGCCCATCGGCAAGGCCAGGATGCAGGCCTTCCCGCGGGCGACGCTGTGCGTGGACTGCAAGCAGAAGCAGGAGCGGCGGCACTGAGCGGGCGGTGAGATGGCTGGCCGGGCTGCCGCCGCAGGCGGACCCTGACGTACTCTCGTGTCTCGTCAGGGTCCAGGGACCTGGCAGGGCTGTGTCGTCGGCAACCTGGTTCGAGCTAGTCGAGGGACTCACGTGGCAGAGGCGGAGAGCATCATCGGTACGCCGGAGGTCGGGGACGACGCCCAGCCGGAGTCCGTCGAGCCCAAGGGGCGTCGGCGGATCGTCGCGCTGCTCGTCGTCGCGCTGCTCGCCTACCTGCTCGACTTCGGCAGCAAGATGCTGGTCGTCGCGAAGCTGGAGCACCAGCCGCCGATCCGGATCATCGGCGACCTGCTGAAGTTCGAGGCGATCCGCAACCCGGGCGCGGCCTTCGGCTTCGGCGAGGCCTTCACCATCATCTTCACCTGCATCGCGGCCACCGTGATCATCGTGATCGTGCGGCTGGCCCGGAAGCTCTACAGCCTGCCGTGGGCGATCGCGCTGGGCCTGCTGCTGGGCGGTGCGCTGGGCAATCTCACCGACCGCATCTTCCGTTCGCCGGGGGTGTTCCGCGGGGCCGTCGTCGACTTCATCGCGCCCGCCCACTTCGCGGTCTTCAACCTCGCGGACTCGGCGATCGTGTGCGGCGGCATCCTGATCGTGCTGCTGTCGTTCAAGGGTCTGGACCCCGACGGCACGGTCCACAAGGACTGATCGGGCACCGACTGCGGGCCGACTGCGGACCGACCGCGCACTGGTCGCGCTGTGATCGCGGGAAAGCTGCGCTGCCGAGTCCTGCATACTCGACGGGTGAGTACGATTCCCGAGATCCGCACCCTGCCCGTTCCCGATGGCCTCGAGGGCGAGCGCGTCGACGCCGCCATCGCCCGTATGTTCGGTTTTTCCCGGACGAAGGCGGCCGAGCTCGCCGCCGCGGGGAAGGTGTCGGTCGACGGCAGCGTCGTCGGGAAGTCCGAGCGCGTGCACGGCGGCGCCTGGCTCGAAGTCGAGATGCCCGCGCCGCCGCGGCCGGTCGAACTCGTCGCCGAGCCCGTCCCGGGCATGGAGATCGTCCATGACGACGACGACATCGTCGTCATCATGAAGCCGGTGGGCGTCGCCGCCCACCCGAGCCCCGGCTGGACCGGCACCACCGTCATCGGCGGCCTCGCCGCCGCCGGCTACCGGATCTCCACCTCCGGCGCGTCCGAGCGCCAGGGCATCGTGCACCGCCTCGACGTCGGCACGTCCGGCCTGATGGCCGTCGCCAAGTCCGAGCGCGCGTACACCTCGCTGAAGAACCAGTTCCGCGAGCGCGTCGTGGACAAGCGCTACCACGCGCTCGTACAGGGCCACCCGGACCCGATGAGCGGCACCATCGACGCCCCGATCGGCCGCCACCCCAGCGCGGACTACAAGTGGGCCGTGACCCAGGAGGGCAAGCCCTCCGTCACCCACTACGACCTGATCGAGGCCTTCCGCGCGGCCTCGCTGCTCGACATCAAGCTCGAGACCGGGCGCACCCACCAGATCCGCGTGCACATGTCCGCGCACCGGCACCCGTGCGTCGGCGACCTCACGTACGGCGCCGACCCGACCGTGGCGAAGCGGCTGGGCCTGACCCGTCAGTGGCTGCACGCGGTGCGGCTCGGCTTCGAGCACCCCTCGGACGGCCAGTGGGTGGAGTTCGAGAGCACCTACCCGGCGGACCTCCAGCACGCGCTGGACGTGATCCGGGCCGAGAGCGAGTGACGTCCGGCGCGGACTTCGCCGTCCGGGTGGCCGCCTCCGAGGCGGACATGGCGGCGTGCTTCGCGGTGCGGACCGAGGTGTTCGTGGTGGAGCAGGCCGTGCCGGAGTCGATCGAGTACGACGCGTACGACGCGGTCGCGGTGCATGTGCTGGCCGTGGGGCCGGACGGGGAGCCGCTGGGCACCGGGCGACTGCTGCACGGGCCTGCGGCACTGGGCAAGACGGGCGGTGACCCGACGGTCGGCTCGCTCGGCCGGCTGGCCGTACGCAAGGCCGCGCGCGGGCTGGGTGTGGGGGCGGCGCTGGTGCGGGCCATCGAGGCGGAGGCGGGCCGGCTGGGGCTGTCGGCCGTCGACCTGGGTGCGCAGACGCACGCGCTCGGCTTCTACGCCGGGCTGGGGTACGTGGCCTACGGGCCGGAGTTCGAGGACGCGGGCATTGCGCACCGCGCGATGCGGCGCCACCTGCCGTAGCCCGGCCCCGAGGCCCCGCTGCGCGGGGCTTCCCCGCCCCGCCCCGCCCCCGCCCATGCTCCGCTTCCCGTGCCCTGCCCGGACCCGCCACGCGGGTTTCCGGGGGCCGGCCCCCGGCCGGGGCGTGGCACCCGCCAGGCGGGCGAGGCTTCGACGGGGCGTGGGTTTCCGCGGCAGGCGGTACGGCAGGGTGGGGGAGTGGATCAGCTTGCTCTGCTGTTCGTACTGCTGCTCGGGGCCGTGGTCACCGTGCCGCTCGGAGACCGGCTCGGGCTGCCCGCGCCCGTCCTGATGACCATCGGCGGGGTCGCGCTCGCGCTGGTGCCGGTCGTGCCGAATGTCGACATCCCGCCCGAGTTCATCCTGCCGCTCGTCCTGCCGCCGCTGCTCTACGCCTCGGCGCAGCGCACCTCCTGGCGGCAGTTCGCCGCCAACGTCCGGCCCATCCTCCTGCTCGCCGTGGCCCTCGTCTTCGTCACGACCGCCGCGGTCGCCGCCGTCGCGAACGCCATCGTCCCCGGGCTGCCGCTCGCCGCCGCGGTCGCGCTCGGCGCGCTGGTGGCCCCGCCCGACCCCGTAGCCGCGACCGCCGTCGCCGGAGCGCTCGGGCTGCCGCGCCGCATGGTGTCGATCCTGGAGGGCGAGGGCCTGTTCAACGACGTCACCGCGATCGTGCTCTACCACGTGGCCATCTCCGCCGCCGTCAGCGGCAGCTTTTCCTGGCCGGACGCGCTGCGGGAGTTCGTGCTCTCCGCCGTGGTGGCCGTCGCCGTCGGGCTCGGCCTGGGCTGGGCCGCCAACGCGCTCATGGGGCGGCTCGGCGATGCCACGCTCCAGATCGGGCTGACGCTGCTGGTGCCTTTCGTGTCGTACGTGGTGGCCGAGGAGCTCCAGGGGTCCGGGGTGCTGGCCGTGCTGACGACGGCACTGTTCCTCGCGGAGTACGCCTCCGACGCGGACGACGTGCTGGGACGGCTCGCCGGGCACACGTTCTGGGAGGTCGTGGACATGCTGGTCACGGGCGTGGCGTTCGGGCTGATCGGTCTGGAGCTGCACAACGTGTTCGGCGTGGCGGGCGGCCGCGAGTGGGAGATGGCGGGCTGGGCGGCCGCCGTCACCGCGGTGGTGGTCGGCGTAAGGCTGCTGTGGCTGCTGCCGGCCGGGTGGCTGGCCAAGCGGCTGCACACGCGGCGCGACTACGACGAGGAGATCCCGCTGAGCTGGCGGGAGAGCGTGGTGATGTGGTGGGCCGGGATGCGCGGGGTGGCCTCGGTGGCGCTGGCGCTGGCCATTCCGCTGAAGGTGGAGAGCGGGGCGCCGTTTCCGGCGCGGGACCAGATCATCTTCATCGCGTTCGCCGTGATCATGGTGACCCTGGTCTGCCAGGGGCTGACGCTGCCGCGGCTGGTGCGGATGCTGGGTGTGGAGGCCGATGAGGACGCCGAGCGGGAGATGGAACGGAAGCTGGCGGTCCGCGCGGCGAAGGCCGCGAAGCAGCGGCTGAAGGAGATCGAGGAGGTGGAGGACCTCCCGGAGGACCTGGTGGAGGTGCTGTACCGGCGGGCGTACGACGTGGGGGCCAGGATCAGCCCGGACATGGTCGACGAGGAGCGGCGGGAGGCGTACGCGAAGAGGGTGGAGCGGATCCGGGACGTCCAGCGGATCCAGCGGGAGATGATGTCGGCGGCGCGGCACGAGGTGCTGGCCGCACGCAGCGAGCCCGGCGCGGATCCGGAGATCGTGGACCGGGTCCTGCGCCACCTGGACGTCCGTAGCCTCCGCAGCACGTAGCCGCCTGCTCCGCCCGGCCCCGGACCCCCGCGCAGCGGCACCCGCGTAGTGGTGGGGGCGGCCGCTGCGCCGCGGGGGCGGGGCGGTCAGACCTGGTAGCGGGAGGGGGCGAAGAGGGGCAGGTTCGATGCGATCCAGGCGGAGGTTCGGGTCAGGCCCTCCCGTAGGGAGGTCTTCGGGGTCCAGCCGGCCCAGTCACGGGCACGGGAGTTGTCCGACAGGAGGCGCTGGACCTCGCTGCCCGCAGGGCGGAGGCGGGTTTCGTCCACCACGACGCGGGCGTCGCTGCCCGAAGCCTGGATCAGGGCCTGCGCCAGATCTCCGATCGAGATCTCCTGGCCCGTTCCGAGGTTGACCACCTCGCCCAGGGCCCGGTCGCATTCCGCCACCGCGAGAAAGCCCTCCGCCGTGTCCGTCACGTACGTGAAGTCCCTGGTGGGGGACAGGGAGCCGAGGCGGATCTCCCGCGCGCCCGCGTGCAGCTGCGCCAGGATCGTCGGGATCACGGCGCGCGCCGACTGGCGGGGCCCGTACGTGTTGAACGGCCGTACCACCGTCACCGGCAGCTCGAACGCGTGGTGGAACGACAGCGCCATCATGTCCGCGCCGATCTTCGACGCCGAGTACGGGGACTGCGGCTGGAGCGGGTGGGTCTCGGCGATCGGGGCCGTCAGGGCCGTCCCGTAGACCTCGCTCGTGGAGGTGTGCACGAGGCGCCGCACCCCGTGGCGGCGGCAGGCCTCCGCCATGTTCTCCGTACCGGTCACGTTGGTCTGGACGTACGCGCCCGGCGAGGCATAGCTGTACGGGATCCCGATCAGCGCCGCCAGGTGGAACACCGTGTCGCAGCCCTCCACCGCGTCGCTGACCCGGCCCGCGTCGCGGATGTCGCCCGCCCACATCTCCACCGGGCCGTCGGGGTCCGCGAGGTAGCGCGCCAGGTTGCCCTTCTCCGCGTACGGCTTGTAGTGGACGAAGGCGCGGACCCGGGCGCCCCGGGCCACCAGCAGGTCGACCAGGGTGGACCCGATGAACCCCTCTGCTCCGGTGACCAGGACCTTCCGGTCCGTCCACGTGCCGGGGTCGTACGTGTGCTCGGTCATATGCGCTCCAAGGTGGGGGAGGGGACGCCGGCCACGCGGAGGACCTCCGCCGCCAGCAGTTCGGCGGCCCGGGCGTGCGGGCCGGGGTCGGCGGCGCCGGCCATCGCGGACAGCCGGGCCGGGTCGGCCAGCAGCGGGCCGAGCAGGACCGCCAGCCGGTCGGCCGTGGTCTCGGAATCCGGCAGCAGCAGGCCCGCTCCCGCGTCCGACAGGACCCGGGCGTTGTGGGTCTGGTGGTCGCCGGGGGCGTGCGGGTACGGGACGAGCACGGCCGGGACGCCGGTCGCCGCCAGCTCGGCCACCGTCGCGGAACCGGCCCGGCACACCACCAGGTCGGCGGCTGCGTACACGAGGTCCATCCGGTCCAGGTACGGCACGGCCCGGGCGATCCGCTGCCCGCCGCAGGCTGCGAGATCGGCGGCAGTGTCGGGCAGCGCCTGCGGGCCGGTCTTGATCAGCAGCTGTACGTCGTCCCGCCCCTGCCAGAGCCCGGCCAGCCCGACCGCGGCCGCGGTGAGCCGGGCCGCGCCCAGGCTGCCGCCGTTGAAGACGATCAGGCGGCGGCCGTCGGGGACGTGCAGGGCCCGCCGGGCCTCCGCGCGCAGGGCGGTGCGCTCGGGGCGGGACAGGTCCGCCAGCTGCGCGAGGGCCGCGGAGATCGGCATTCCGGTGGTCAGGGCATGCGCCCCGCCCGCCAGATGGGCCCGGCTGCGGTCGAAGGCCACCGCGATGTGCGGGGTGAGCCGGGCCGCGAACCGGTTGGCGCGGCCCGGCACCGCGTTGGACTCGTGGATGACGGCCGGCAGCCCCGCCATCCGGGCCCCCAGCACGGCCGGCGCACTCGGGTAGCCGCCCATGCCGACGACGGCGTGCGCGCCCTGGGCCCGGATCACCGACCGGGCCTGCCCGGCCGAGCGCAGCAGCGCGGCGGGCAGCAGATAGCGCTTCGCACCGAGCGACGGGTCGAACGGGATCATGTCGACGGTGTGCAGGCGGTGGCCCGCGGCCGGGATCAGCTCGGTCTCCAGGCCCCGCTCGGTCCCGATGAACGAGACCACGGCATCGGGGACGGCCGCACGCAGCGCCTCGGCGAGGGCGAGCCCGGGGTAGATGTGGCCGCCGGTGCCGCCCGCGCCGATCACGACGGACAGGGGTGGGAGGGACGCGCCTCGTGCGTGTCGTGAGTCTGGTGTGGTCATGGACGCACCCTCCCGGTGCGTCCTAAGAACGTTCTAAGAGGTTCTCTCAGAACCGTTTGGCAGGCTTTGCCCATGAGCAGCACGAGGGCGCACACGAGTGGGCAGCGGATCCTGGTCGTGGACGACGAGCCCGAGGTACGGGCCGCCGTCCAGGACGGGCTGGCCGTCGAGGGGTACGAGGTACGGGGAGCCGCCGACGGGCTCGCCGCGCTGTCGGAGGTGGCCGGCTGGCAGCCCGACGCGGTGGTGCTCGACGTGATGATGCCCGTGCTGGACGGGCTCGGCGTCTGCCGGCAGCTGCGCGCGCTGGGCGACCGTACGCCCGTACTCGTCCTGACCGCGCTGGACTCGGTGAGCGAGCGGGTCGACGGCCTGGAGGCGGGCGCCGACGACTATCTCGTCAAGCCGTTCGCACTGGACGAGCTGGTGGCCAGGGTGCGGGCCCTGCTGCGGCGGGCCGCGCCCGATCCGGCCGGCGCGGCCGTGCTCGGGTTCGCGGACCTCGTACTGGACCCCGGGACCCGGACCGGGCGGCGCGGCGGGCGGCCGCTGGAGTTCAGCCGCACCGAGGCGGCCCTGCTGGAGCTGCTGCTGCGCCACCCCGGGCAGGTGCTGCCGCGGGAACTGATCCTGGAGCTGGTGTGGGGGCGGGACTTCGGCCCGGACTCCAACTCGCTGGCCGTGTACGTGGGCTACCTGCGGCGGAAGCTGGAGGCCGGCGGCGAGCCGCGGCTGGTGCACACCGTCCACGGGATCGGGTACCGGCTGGGCACGGCGTGAGCGGCGGCGGGCCCGGGAGGGGGCGGCGCAGGCTCGGGGCGCGCTGGCGCAGACGGCGGCCGCTGCGGACCCGGCTGGCGCTGGCGGTCACCGCGGCGGTGGCGCTGGTCGCGGTCGGGGTGTGCACGGCGGCGTTCTTCGTCGTACGCAGCGCCCTGTACGAGCAGCTGAACCTGAGCCTCACCCAGTCCGCGCGGCTCGCGGCCCAGCGCAACCCGGGCTCCGGGCCGGGGACCCTGTCCGGGGAGTGCCGGTTCCTGGCGGCGCCCGCCTGCGCGGAGGTGGTGCCGGCGGACCCGGCGGACGACCCGGCCGCGCCGTACCTGCTGCCGGTGGACGCGGCGGCGCGGGCGGTGGCCGCCGGACGGCACGCGCCGTACTACACGGACATCGTGCACGCGGGGCACCCGGCGCGGATGCTCACGACCGACTATGCGAAGGGGCGGGCGCTGCAGGTGGCGCTGCGGGCCGACACCGTCGAGGACGGGATCGAGGAGGCGGCGTGGTGGCTGGCGCTGATCGGCGGGGCCGGGGTGCTGGTGGCGGCCGGACTCGGGTACTGGGTGTCGCGGACCGGGCTGGCCCCGGTGACCCGGCTCACGGCCACCGCCGAGCGGATCGCGGCGACGCGGGATCCGCGGCACCGGATCGAACTGCCGCCGCCGGGGCCGCCGGGGAGGGAGGACGAGATCACCCGGCTCGCCGTGAGCTTCAACACCATGCTGGGCGAGCTGGAGCAGTCGGTGACGGCGCAGCGGCGGCTGGTCGCCGACGCCTCGCACGAGCTGCGGACCCCGCTGACCGCTCTGCGGACGAACGCGGAGCTGCTGGCACGGGGTGAGCGGCTGACGACGGAGCAGCGCGAGCGGGCCTCGCTCGCGCTGGGGCGGCAGCTGCGGGAGGTGACGGGGCTCGTGAACGACCTGATCGAGCTGGCCCGGGACGAGGAGCCGCAGCCGCTGGTCGAACAGGTCAGGCTGGCTCCGCTGGTGGAGCACTGCGCGGAGGCTGCGCGGGCGCACTGGCCGTCGGTACCGGTCCGCGTCCGCGTGGGCGGGGAGGAGGCGGTGGTGGTGCCGGGCGTGCCGGCGCGGCTGACGCGACTGGTGTCGAACCTGCTGGACAACGCGGCGAAGTTCAGCCCCGCGGGGGCGCCGGTGGAGGTGGAGCTGGTGTCGCGGGGCGGCGGTGGCGGGGCCGAGCTGACGGTACGGGACCACGGGCCGGGCATCGCGGCCGACGATCTGCCGTACGTTTTCGACCGCTTCTACCGGGCGGGGGCGGCGCGCGCCCTGCCGGGGTCGGGGCTGGGGCTCGCGATGGCCCGCCAGATCGCCCGTGCGCATGCCGCGGAGCTCGTGGCCGAGCCGGCCCCGGGCGGCGGAGCCCTGTTCCGCCTGACCTTCCGCCCGTGATCACCTGCGGCCCGGCTTCCCGGGGCTCCGCCCCTCAGTCGCCGGCGGGGCTGGACGTGGCCGGGCGGGGGTCCGCCGGGGAGGTGGCGATGCGGGGGAGGGCGTAGGGGTGGTGGGAGAGCAGCCAGGTGATCAGGTGTTCGCGGACCTGGCAGCGGACCGTCCAGATGTCGGTGGCGTCCTTCGCCGTGACCACCGCCCGGACCTGGATCGTGTGCGGGGTGGTGTCCGTGACCGCCAGGCTGCCGCTGCGGCCGTCCCATTCCGGGATCTCGTTCAGGATCCGCTGGAGCTGCTCCCGCATCAGGTCCAGGGGTGCGCTGTGGTCCAGGTGCCAGAACACCGTCCCGGTCATCTGCGCGCCGCCGCGCGACCAGTTTTCGTACGGCTTCCCTGTGAAATACGACACAGGCATGGTGATCCGGCGCTCGTCCCAGGTGCGCACCACCAGGAAGGTCAGGGTGATCTCCTCGACCGTGCCCCACTCCCCGTCCACGACCACCGTGTCGCCGATCCGCACCGTGTCGCCGAAGGCGATCTGCAGTCCGGCGAACAGGTTGCCCAGCGAGGACTGCGCCGCGATGCCCGCCACGATGCCGACGACGCCCGCCGAGGCCAGCATCGAGGCGCCGACCGCCCGCATCGGCGGGAACGTGAGCAGCATCGCCGCCACCGCGACCACCACGACCACCGCCGTGACCACCCGGTGGATCAGAGTCACCTGGGTACGGACCCGGCGCACCCGTGCGTCGTCCGGGTTCCGCTCCGCGTAGCGGGCGTACGAGGAGTCCACGACCGCCGTCGCGATGCGCACCAGCAGCCAGGCCGCCGAGGCGATGAGTACGAGGGTCAGGGCGCGGCCCACGGCGAACACGTAGTCCGCGGGGATCCCGGCCCGGCGGTGGGAGCCGTACAGCAGCGTCGTGCACAGGACGAGCTGGAAGGGCAGGCGGCAGTGGCGCAGCAGCCCCCACAGCGGGGTTTCGCTGTGCCGGGCGTCGGCGCGGCGCAGCAGCAGGTCCAGCAGCCATCCGGCGAGCAGGGTGACGACCAGTGAGCCGGCGAGGACCGCGATCGGGCGCAGAACGGTGTCCGTGTCCATGGACTTCAACGTAACCGGAACGCGGGCTCGGGCCCCTCCCATTCAATGAATGGCACGATGGGGTGCATGTTCAATGAATGGCACGATGGGGTGCATGAACATCGTGCTCTTCCATTCGACGTACGGGCTGCGGCCCGCGGTGCACGCGGCGGCCGACCGGCTGCGCGCGGCCGGTCACCACGTCCAGGTGCCGGATCTCTTCGAGGGGCGCACCTTCGAGACCGTCGAAGAGGGCATGGCACACCGGGACGAGATCGGCCGTGACGAGCTGCTCAAGCGCGCGGTGCTGGCCTCCGCCCCCTATTCCGACCAGGGCCTGGTCTACGCCGGCTTCTCCTTCGGCGGTTCCGTCGCCCAGCACTTGGCGCTGGCCGACGAGAAGGCGCGCGGGCTGCTGCTCCTGCACGGGACGGCGGACCTGGAGGAGGACACCGCCGTCGACGAGCTGCCGGTGCAGCTGCACATCGCGGATCCGGACCCGTTCGAGACGCACGACTGGCTGACCGCCTGGTACCTGCGGATGCAGCGCGCGGGTGCGGACGTGGAGGTGCACCGCTACCCGGGTGCCGGGCACCTGTTCACGGACCCGGGGCTCGACGACTACGACGCGCAGGCCGCGGAGCAGACCTGGAGGGTCGCGCTCGCCTTCCTCGACGGTCTGTAGGAGCAGGGGAAATGAACGAGGGGCAGGGCACCGACGTGTGCCCTGCCCCTCGTTCTCTTCAGGTCGTGACTAGGCGCGGTACGCGCTCCACATGCTCTTCATGCGGGACACCTGACCAGCGGTGAACTGGTACATGCAGGAGTCGTACGTGTAGTCCATGAAGTTGTGGATCGGGTCGACGCCCGTCTTGTTGGTGCAGCTGTCACGGCCGGTCGGGCACTCGAACGCCGCGCTCTTCTCGGCCGGGGTGTCGGCGACGGAGTCGCCGCTGCCCGAGCAGCCGCCCTGGAAGGTGTGGTAGAGGCCCATCCAGTGGCCGACCTCGTGGGTGCCGGTGTCGCCCTCGTTGTAGTTGGCGGCGGAGCCGCCCGGCAGCGAGGTGTTGAGGAGGACCACGCCGTCCATCTTCGGCTGCGAGGCGTAGGAGCTCGGGAAGGTCGCCCAGCCGAGCAGGCCGCCACCGAGGTTGGCGGTGTAGAGGTTCAGCGCGTTCGCGCCGCCCTTGCGCAGGGCGTTCTTCATGTCCTTCTCGGCCTGGGTGCCGTCCGAGACGTTGTACCAGGCGGCGTTGTCGGTGTAGTCGGTGGAGACCAGCGAGAACTGGTAGCCCGAGTCGACGTTGCCGGTGCCCTGGCCGCTGTAGGCGGAGTTGAGGACCGCGATCTGGTTGTTGATGTCCGTGGCGGTCAGCTTGCCGGCGGAGCCGGAGGTGATGACGTGGACGTACACCGGGATGGTCGTCGCGGCGGTGACCTCGGCGGCGCGCATCTGGCGCTGCGGGCCGAGCTCGGCGCTCTTCTTGGCCAGGTCGGCGTCCATCGCCTTGACCTGGGCGTCCGTCACCTCGTTGGGGTCGGCCGCGTGGTCGTCCTTCGGGCGGGCGACCCGGGCGTTGGCGGAGGTGCCGGCGTCGGCACAGGCCTCGGAGCCGGTCTGGGGGGCCGCGGCCACGGTCGTGGGGACCGTGAGCGGGGCGAACGCCAGGGTTCCGGCCAGAACGGCCGTACCCATGAGGCGGCGTCGGAGCATGGGGGATATGCGGGCGGAGGCGCGCACGTTGACTCCTCGCGAAGCGTGGTGGGGGGTGAGGGATTTCCTCACGCTGGCGCGAAGCTTATGTGTCCATGTCATGCACTAAGCAAGCCCTGGAAGTAAAAGATTTGTTGCTTCTGAGGCCGAAGGGGCTCCTGGTCTGCACCAGGAGCCCCTCTGAACAGCAGAATTGACAACCTGTCAGAAGATCGTCAGCTGACCGGCTGGTACGCCCGCTCCACCTTCTGCGTGCCGTTCGGCGTGCGGTACGAGCGGGACCACGCGGCCGTCGCGGCCGGATTCCGCTTGTCGGACACGACGAAGTAGTCCATCTGCGAGCGCTCGGCCGTCACGTCCAGGACCCCGTAGCCGTGTGCGTCCATGTCCAGCCACTTCACGTGCCAGTTGGCGGCCTTGACGGCCGATTCCGCTACGAGCGACGCGGTGTCCGCCGGCACGTGCAGGAGGTCGTCGATGTTGTCGGAGGTCACCGACGTCACCACGAACTCGGTGGCCGCCGTACCCGACCCCGGGTACGTCGCCATGTTCATCGGGACCTCGTTCGCCCACGCCATGTGGATGTCACCGGTCAGGAACACCGTGTTCTTGATCTTCCGGTCCTTGAGGTGGGCCAGCAGCTCCTTGCGGTCGTCCGTGTAGCCGTCCCACTGGTCCACGTTGACGGCGAGGCCGCCCTCGGGCAGGCCCAGCAGCTTCGCCAGCGGGGCCAGCAGGTGAGCGGGCAGCGAGGCGAAGGCCACCGGCGAGATCATCACCGAGGTCCCGACCAGCTTCCAGGTCGCGTTCGAGCTCGCGAGGCCGGACTTGAGCCAGTCCAGCTGGGCGCGCCCGGTGATGGTGCGCTCCGGGTCGTCCACCGCGCCGCTGCCTATCTTGGCCTGCTGGGAGCGGAAGGTGCGCAGGTCCAGCAGGTGCAGGTCGGCGAGGGTGCCGAAGCGCAGCCGCCGGTAGACGGTGCCGGCCGTGGAGGTGCGCACCGGCATCCACTCGAAGTACGCCTGCTTGGCGGCGGCCGCGCGGGCCGCCCAGTCGCCCTCGGCGCCCGGCGTGTGGTTCTCCGCGCCGCCCGACCAGGCGTCGTTGGCGAACTCGTGGTCGTCCCAGATCGCGACGATCGCGTGCGCGGCGTGCAGGGCCTGGAGGTCGGCGTCGGTCTTGTACTTGCCGTGCCGGGTCCGGTAGTCGGCGAGGGTGAGGATCTCGTGCCGCGGCTCGTGCGCGCGTACGACGTACTTCGCCTCGGGGTAGGCCCCGTTCGCGTACTCGTAGATGTAGTCGCCCAGGTGCAGGATCGCGTGCAGGTCGGTGCGGGCGGCCAGGTGGCGGTAGGCCGAGAAATAGCCGGCCTCCCAGTTGGCGCAGGAGACCACGCCGAAGCGGACCCCGGGCGTCGTCGCGTCGTGGCCCGGGGCGGTCAGGGTGCGCCCGACCGGGGAGACGGCGCCGCCGGCGGTGAACCGGTAGAAGTACGGGGTCTGCGGCCGCAGTCCGCGCACGTCCGCCTTGACGGTGTGGTCCGAGGCGGCGGTCGCCGTGACCGAGCCGCTCACGACGATCCGGGAGAAGGCCTTGTCCTCGGCGACCTCCCAGGTCACCTCGGTGGCCGGGCCGGTGCCGGAGCCGGGCACGGCCTCGGGGGTGGGGGTCACGCGGGTCCACAGCAGGATCCCGTCGGGCAGCGGGTCACCGGAGGCGACGCCGTGCAGGAAGGCGGGCCCGTTCGAGGCCGCCGACGCGGGGGAGATGCCCAGTGCGGCCGTCGCGAAGGGCGCGAGGGCGGCGGTGGCCGCAGCGGCCTTGACGACCGTACGGCGGCGCGGAGTTGCCGCAGTGGGGGAGGGGAGATGACTGGTCACGGGCGGTCATATTACTGATGGGTATAACCGTCGGTACACCCCTTACAAAGCAACAGGCAGGCGAACTCTGGGAGTTCGCCTGCCTGTCCGGCCCGGTATGTCCGATCAGCCCGCGATGGCCTTGTCGACCGCGGCCGTGAACTCCTCCGGCGCCATCTTGATCTCGATCTTCTTGCCGTCCATCTTCAGCGACGGGGTGCCCTCGAGACCGCTCTTCTCGAAGAGCTTCGACATCTCGAGCGCCCAGCGGTTGTACGTACCGTCCTCGACGGCCTTCTTGAACTCGGCGTTGCCCTTGAGCGCCGGCACCTGGTCCGCGATCTTCAGCAGGTAGTCGTCCTTGCCGAACTTGTCGTCGCGCTCCTCCGGGTGGTTCTCCTTGGAGTACAGGGCGCCCTTGTACTCGAGGAACGCCTCGGGGCTGACGTTCAGCGCCGCGCCCAGCGCGCTCAGCGCGTTCTTCGAACCGCTGCCGCCGAAGCCCTTGTCGAGGAAGGTGGCGCCGACGTACTGGATCTTGTACTTGCCGGCGTCCAGGTCCTTCTTGATCTGCGGGCCCACGTTCTGCTCGAACTGGGAGCAGATCGGGCAGCGCGCGTCCTCGTAGAGCTCGAGGGTCTTCTTGGCGTCGGCCTTGCCTATGACGACGGTGGTGCCGTTGTCGCCCGTGGTGTTCTTCGGGGCGACCAGCGTGGCGTCCGCGGCCTTGTCCCACTCGCCCGGCTGGTTGGCCTGCACGACCGCGTAGCCGATGCCGCCGGCCAGTGCGAGGACGGCGACGACGGCGCCGGCCACCAGCACCTGGCGGCGCACCTTGTCCCTCTTGACCTGCTTCTCGCGCTCGGCACGCAGCCGCTCGCGGGCCGCCGCCTTGTTCGCCTGGCTGTTGCGTGAACTCATGGTGATCTCCGTGGGGTGTGACACAAGGAAAGGGGGGACTGCGTACGGGGTCAGGCGCAGACGAGCGCCCCGCGTACGGGAGGTCCACGGCGTCCCACGGAGTGGGCGGGGAAGCGGGTACGGGCCCCCGCGCCCGGAAGGGCCGGGCGCAGCGCACGCCGCACCGGGCCGACGGCGGCCGCCGCCGAGGCCGCCGCCAGCAGCAGCGGCCGGAACGCGAAGGCGGCCACGGCACGCAGCAGCCGGCCCAGCGCGCGCTCCCCGTACCGCAGCCAGGCCGCGGCCGACAGCCCGACCGAGACGTGCGCGCCGAGCAGCAGCCACGGGGTCCAGGGTCCGGGCGAGGCCAGCAGGGCCACCGCGTCGGGGACGGCTCCGGGCACCTCGGCCAGCGGCCCGCCCAGCGGCGGGCCGCCGCACAGCTCGTCCAGGCCCAGCGCCCGCAGCGGCCCGGCGACGGGCCCGCCGGCCGGGCCGTAGCAGACGTGCTGACCTGCGGTGAGGACCGTGTCGGCGGCCAGTTCCAGCGGCACCAGCAGTCCGGCGATGGGGCCGAAGCCCCGCTCGCGGCCCGCCAGCGCGTACGTGAGCAGGAACACGCCCGCGAAGGCCCCGGCCACCAGCGCGGGCGGCAGCGGGACCCGGGACAACAGGACGTGCGAGCCGGCCGAGAGCAGCACGACGAGTGCGCTGAACAGCGCGGCCCGCAGCCCCCGGAGTCCTGCCCTCGATATGTCCATCGCCGCGAGTCTGCCACGAGTACCTGTGAAAACGGGTCCCCGGTCCCGTGCGGCCCGGGGCCCGCGGCCGAAATCGCTCAGTGCATGATGCGGCCGTTGCGGAACAGGTCCACGAAGATCTGGTGGTCGGCGCGCGCCCGGGCACCGTACGCGTGCGCGAAGTCGACCAGGAGCTCCGAGAAGCCCTCCTCGTCCGCGGCGATCGCCGCGTCGATGGCCCGCTCGGTGGAGAACGGCACCAGCGAGTGCCCGCTCTCGGCCTCGTCGGCCGACGCGTGCATGGTCGCCGTGGCCCGGCCCAGGTCCGCGACCACGGCCGCGATCTCCTCCGGGTCGTCCAGGTCCGACCAGTCCAGGTCCACCGCGTACGGGGAGACCTCGGCCACCAGCTGGCCGGAGCCGTCCAGCTCGGTCCAGCCCAGCCACGGGTCGGCGTGCGCCTGCAGGGCGCGCTGGGAGATCACCGTGCGGTGCCCCTCGTGCTGGAAGTAGTCCCGTACGGCCCGGTCGGTGATGTGCCGGGACACCGCGGGGGTCTGCGCCTGCTTGAGGTAGATCACGACGTCGTTCTCCAGGGCGTCGCTGTGCCCCTCCAGCAGGATGTTGTACGAGGGCAGGCCGGCCGAGCCGATCCCGACGCCGCGGCGGCCCACCACGTCCTTGACCCGGTAGGAGTCCGGCCGGACCAGGGACTCGTCGGGCAGCGTCTCCAGGTACCCGTCGAAGGCGGCGAGCACCTTGTACCGGGTGGCCGCGTCCAGCTCGATCGAGCCACCGCCGGAGGTGAAGCGCCGCTCGTAGTCCCGGATCTCGGTCATCGAGTCCAGCAGGGAGAAGCGGGTGCGGGAGCGGGCCGAGCGCAGGGCGCCCAGCAGCGGCCCGTCGGCGGTGTCCAGGGTGAAGGAGGGCACTTCCTCGTTCTTGGCGCCGGTGGCCAGGCGGTGGATCCGCTCCCGGTAGGCGCCCGCGTAGGTCCGCACCAGCTCGCTGATCTGCTCGTCGCTGAGCGCCTTGGTGTAGCCGATCAGGGCGACGGAGGCCGCGAACCGCTTGAGGTCCCAGGTGAAGGGCCCGACGTACGCCTCGTCGAAGTCGTTTACGTTGAAGACCAGGCGGCCGTTGGCGTCCATGTACGTGCCGAAGTTCTCGGCGTGCAGATCGCCGTGGATCCAGACCCGGCCGGTCCGCTCGTCCAGGTAGGGGCCGCCGTGCCGGTCCCGCTCCAGGTCGGCGTAGAAGAGGCAGGCCGTGCCGCGGTAGAAGGCGAAGGCCGAGGCCGCCATCTTGCGGAATTTGACCTGGAAGGCCGCGGGGTCGGCGGCGAGCAGCTCACCGAATGCGGTGTCGAACACATCGAGTATCTGCTCGGCGCGCTGCTCGTTCGTCGTCTCGGGGACCGCCATGGCGGGTGCCTCCTGGTGCACGTGGTACAGGTTCTGACCGACTGGACGCCGGGTGGGTCGTCCTGGTTCTGCAACGCCCGACCGTACCCGTCCGTGCCCCGGATCTGTCACTCCCGGGACGTAGGATTCATAGCTGCCGCCGCCCCCACCGTCAGGAGCCTCCCGCCGTGACCAAGCCGCCGTTCACGCACCTGCACGTCCACACCCAGTACTCGCTGCTGGACGGTGCCGCGCGGCTGAAGGACATGTTCAACGCGTGCAACGAGATGGGCATGACGCACATCGCCATGTCCGACCACGGCAACCTGCACGGGGCGTACGACTTCTTCCACACCGCCCAGAAGGCCGGGGTCACGCCGATCATCGGCATCGAGGCGTACGTGGCTCCCGAGTCCCGGCGCAACAAGCGGCGCATCCAGTGGGGCCAGCCCCACCAGAAGCGCGACGACGTGTCCGGTTCCGGTGGCTACACCCACAAGACGATCTGGGCGGCGAACGCCACCGGGCTGAACAACCTCTTCCGGCTGTCCTCCGACGCCTACGCCGAGGGCTGGCTCACGAAGTGGCCGCGCATGGACAAGGAGACCATCTCCAAGTGGTCCGAGGGGCTCATCGCCTCCACCGGCTGCCCCTCCGGCGAGCTGCAGACGCGCCTTCGTCTCGGCCAGTTCGACGAGGCCCTGAAGTCGGCCGCCGAGTACCAGGACATCTTCGGCAAGGACCGGTACTTCCTGGAGCTGATGGACCACGGCATCGAGATCGAGCGCCGCGTCCGCGATGGCCTGCTGGAGATCGGCAAGAAGCTCGGCATCCCGCCGCTGGTGACGAACGACTCGCACTACACGTACGCCAGCGAGGCCGGCGCCCACGACGCCCTGCTCTGCATCCAGACCGGCAAGAACCTCTCGGACCCCGACCGCTTCCGCTTCGACGGCTCCGGCTACTACCTGAAGTCGACCGACGAGATGTACGCGATCGACTCCTCGGACGCCTGGCAGGAGGGCTGCGCCAACACCAAGCTGGTCGCGGACCAGGTCGACACCGAGGGCATGTTCAAGTTCCGGAACCTGATGCCGAAGTTCGACATCCCGGACGGCCACACAGAGGTCAGCTGGTTCCGCGAGGAGACCATGCGCGGCATGCACCGCCGCTACCCCGGGGGCATCCCGGACGACCGGATGAAGCAGGCCGAGTACGAGATGGACACGATCATCTCGATGGGCTTCCCGGGCTACTTCCTCGTGGTCGCCGACTTCATCATGTGGGCCAAGAACCAGGGCATCGCGGTGGGCCCGGGCCGAGGCTCCGCGGCCGGCTCGATCGTCGCGTACGCCATGGGCATCACCGACCTCGACCCGCTCACCCACGGCCTGATCTTCGAGCGGTTCCTGAACCCCGAGCGCGTCTCCATGCCCGATGTCGACATCGACTTCGACGAGCGTCGGCGCGTCGAGGTGATCCGGTACGTGACCGAGAAGTACGGCGCCGACAAGGTCGCCATGATCGGCACGTACGGCACCATCAAGGCCAAGAACGCGATCAAGGACTCCGCGCGCGTCCTGGGCTACCCGTACGCCATGGGCGACCGGCTCACCAAGGCCATGCCCGCCGACGTCCTGGGCAAGGGCATCCCGCTCTCCGGCATCCTCGACCCGCAGCACCCCCGCTACGGCGAGGCCGGCGAGATCCGCGGGATGTACGAGAACGAGCCGGACGTCAAGAAGGTCATCGACACCGCGCGCGGTGTGGAGGGCCTGGTCCGCCAGATGGGCGTGCACGCGGCCGGCGTGATCATGTCCAGCGAGACGATCACCGACCACGTACCCGTCTGGGTGCGGCACACCGACGGCGTCACCATCACCCAGTGGGACTACCCGAGCTGCGAATCGCTCGGCCTGCTGAAGATGGACTTCCTCGGCCTGCGCAACCTCACGATCATGGACGACGCCGTCAAGATGGTGAAGGCCAACAAGGGGATCGACATCGATCTCCTGGCCCTCCCGCTCGACGACCCCAAGACCTTCGAACTGCTCGGCCGCGGCGACACCCTCGGCGTCTTCCAGTTCGACGGCGGCCCCATGCGCTCCCTGCTGCGCCTGATGAAGCCCGACAACTTCGAGGACATCTCCGCCGTCTCGGCCCTGTACCGGCCGGGCCCGATGGGCATGAACTCGCACACGAACTACGCCCTGCGCAAGAACAAGCAGCAGGAGATCACCCCGATCCACCCGGAGCTGGAGGGGCCGCTCGAAGAGGTGCTCGCGGTCACCTACGGCCTCATCGTCTACCAGGAGCAGGTCCAGAAGGCCGCCCAGATCATCGCCGGGTACTCGCTCGGCGAGGCCGACATCCTGCGCCGCGTGATGGGCAAGAAGAAGCCGGAGGAGCTGGCGAAGAACTTCGTCATCTTCGAGGAGGGCGCCAAGAAGAAGGGCTTCAGCGACCAGGCGATCAAGGCCCTCTGGGACGTCCTGGTCCCCTTCGCCGGCTACGCCTTCAACAAGGCGCACTCGGCCGCGTACGGGCTCGTCTCCTACTGGACCGCCTACCTCAAGGCGAACTTCCCGGCCGAGTACATGGCGGGCCTGCTGACCTCGGTCAAGGACGACAAGGACAAGTCCGCGATCTACCTGAACGAGTGCCGGCGCATGGGCATCAAGGTGCTCCCGCCGAACGTCAACGAGTCCGAGCCGAACTTCGCGGCCCAGGGCGACGACGTGATCCTCTTCGGCCTCACCGCGGTGCGCAACGTCGGCCAGAACGTCGTCGAGTCGATCATCAAGACCAGGAAGGCGAAGGGGAAGTACTCCACCTTCCCCGACTTCCTGGACAAGGTCGAGGCCGTCGTCTGCAACAAGCGCACCGTCGAATCGCTGATCAAGGCCGGCGCCTTCGACGAGATGGGCCACACCCGCAAGGGCCTGGTCGCCCACCACGAACCGATGATCGACAACGTGGTCGCGGTCAAGCGCAAGGAGGCCGAGGGCCAGTTCGACCTCTTCGGCGGAATGGGTGACGAGGGCGCGAGCGACGAGCCCGGCTTCGGGCTCGACGTCGAGTTCTCCGACGTGGAGTGGGAGAAGTCCTACCTGCTCGCCCAGGAGCGCGAGATGCTCGGCCTGTACGTCTCCGACCACCCGCTCTTCGGCCTGGAGCACGTGCTGTCCGACAAGACGGACGCCGGAATCTCCCAGCTGACCGGCGGCGAGCACTCCGACGGCGCCGTCGTCACCATCGGCGGCATCATCTCGGGCCTCCAGCGCAAGATGACCAAGCAGGGCAACGCCTGGGCCATCGCCACCGTCGAGGACCTCGCCGGATCCATCGAGTGCATGTTCTTCCCCGCGACCTACCAGCTCGTCTCCACCCAGCTGGTCGAGGACACCGTCGTCTTCGTCAAGGGCCGCCTCGACAAGCGCGAGGACGTCCCCCGGCTCGTCGCCATGGAGATGATGGTCCCCGACCTCTCCTCGGCCGGGACGAACGCGCCCGTCGTCCTCACCATCCCGACCGTCAAGGTCACTCCTCCGATGGTCACCCGGTTGGGCGAGATCCTTCGCCACCACAAGGGCAACACCGAGGTCCGGATCAAGCTCCAGGGGCCGCGGACCACCACCGTGCTGCGCCTCGACAAGCACCGGGTCCAGCCCGACCCGGCGCTCTTCGGCGACCTCAAGGTGCTCCTCGGGCCGTCCTGCCTGGCCGGATGACGCCGCTCGCAGGGGCCTGCGTACGTAGCCGAGCGTGAAGAAGGGCGCGCCCAGAGCTCTGGGCGCGCCCTCGTGCGCGGTGCTCGCGGAGGCGTCAGTTGTGGCCGAACTTCTTCTGCTTGCCCTTGCGGGCCATGTCCATCGGACTCGGGCTGCCGCCGGACGGCTCGGACACGGATTCCGTCGAGCTCTTCGACGGATCCTGCGACGACGAGCGGGGCTGCTGCTTCTGCTCATGCTGGCGGTTCTTGTTCTTGGCCATGGTGGAGCCTCCGTGAGGGTCTAGGGGCCAGGACCGCCTTCACCCTCACACGTCACCACAAACCGCGCATTTTGGATCTTTACTGCGCGTAGCCGGGAACCCCGGTTTCGGAAAAGCCCGGAGGATCCGCCACGCCGATGATCGAGTTCCGGCCGTCAACACCCTTGCGGTCGGGCAGACTCGGGGAACCCGCGACAAACACAGAGGATCCCCAGGGAAGAGGGTGGTACGCGTGGACCGCTGCGTCGTCCTGGTGGACGCCGGCTATCTGCTGGGCGCCGCCGCCAGTCTTCTCGCCGGAGAGCCCTCCCGCTCCCGCATCACCGTGGACCACGCCGCCCTCATCCAGGGCCTGCGCGAGCGGGCCGAGGCCGACACCGAACAGCCCCTGCTGCGCATCTACTGGTTCGACGGGGCACCCGACCGGGTGCCCCAGCCCGAGCACCGGCGGCTGCGCGTCATGCCGCGCGTCACCGTCCGCCTCGGCGCCCTGACCCGCAGCGACGGCCGCTGGGCGCAGAAGGGCGTGGACGCCGCCATGCACGCCGAGCTCACCGAGCTGGCCCGCAACCGCGCCTGCTCCGACGTCGTACTCGTCACGGGCGACGGGGACCTGCTGCCCGGCCTGATGTCCGCCAAGGAACACGGGGTCGCCGTCCACCTGTGGGCCGTCCAGGCCGCCGACGGCGACTACAACCAGTCCGAGGACCTCGTCGCCGAGGCCGACGAACGCCGCGTCCTGGACCGGGCCTGGATCACCCGGGCCGTCCGCGCCAAGGACCTCGCCGGACTGTGCGCACCGCCTCCCGCGCCGCGCCCCGAGATCGCCGCGATCCTCTCCGCCCCGCTGCCCGAGGCGGCCCTCGCCGAGGCCGCCCGCAGCGCCGGCGGCAACGGCGCCGGAGCCCCCGCCCCCGCCGCGCCCGAGGGCACCGGCGCCCCCGTGCCCGCGCCCGCCGCCGGGGGCAAGACCGTCCCCACGCCCAAGGACCTCGCCGGCTCGCTGCGCGCCCCCGGCCAGCAGCCCGGCCCCTCCGCCGCCCACGGCGCCACCGCCCCGCAGCCCCCGGCCGGCAGCGCCCTGCGCTGGTCCTCCGACAAGGGCTGGATCGACCGGGCCGGGCCGCTGGGCGAACCCGCCGAGACCGCCTCGCTGCCCACCCTCGCCCAGCTCACCAGCGCCGAGCAGCGCTGGGCCGACCGCGAGGAGGACATCACCACCGTCGGCGGCGACCCCTTCGAGGTCGGCCAGGTCTTCGCCCGGCGCTGGATGGAACGCCTCCCGGAGACCGTCCACCTGCAGAAACTCGCCACGATGTACCCGCGGATCCCGCACCGCATCGACGGGGAGCTGCTGCGCTACGCCGCCCGGTTCGGGCTGCTCGCCCACAAGGACGACCAGATCGACGAGCACGACCGCTACGCCATCCGCGCCGGGTTCTGGCGGGAGATCGACGTCCGCGCGGCCGCCGAGCACGTGGCCGTCACACCCTCCGCCGTGCCCGCGGGGCCGCCGACCCCGGCAGCGGAGTAGGGGCCGAAGCCGCGTAGGCTGCTCCCTCGTGAGTACGGGCACAGCATCAGCACGACCGAGCACGGCAGCGGCCGCGGACGCGGCCTCCGATGTGGTCTGCGTGGTGCGTGACCTGGTCAAGACGTATCCCGCGGTGCGGGGCCGGCGCGGGGCCCCCGCCCTGCCCGAGACCCGGGCCACCGACGGGGTCTGCCTGGACGTCCGGCGCGGCGAGATCTTCGGCCTGCTCGGCCCCAACGGCGCCGGCAAGTCCACCCTGGTCCGCCAGCTCACCGGCCTGCTGCGGCCCGACTCCGGCGCCGTGACCCTGCTCGGCCACGACCTCGTACGCCACCCCGAGCGGGCCGCCCGGCTGCTCGCCTACCTGGGGCAGGAGTCCACCGCCCTCGACGAGCTCACGGTGGCGCTGGCCGCCGAGACCACGGGACGGCTGCGCGGTCTCGACGTACGGGCGGCGCGGGCCGAGCGGGACGCCGTACTCGAGGAACTCGGGCTGACCCCGATCGCCGGGCGGCCCCTGAAGAAGCTCTCCGGCGGGCAGCGGCGCCTCGCCTGCTTCGCCGCCGCGCTGGTGGGGGAGCGGCCCGTACTGGTCCTCGACGAGCCCACCACCGGCATGGACCCCGTGGCCCGGCGAGCCGTGTGGGCGGCCGTGGACCGGCGCCGCGCACAGCACGGAGCCACCGTCCTGCTCGTCACGCACAACGTCATCGAGGCCGAGACCGTCCTGGACCGGGTCGCCGTCATCGACCAGGGCCGGGTCATTGCCTGCGACACCCCGGCCGGGCTGAAGGCCCGCGTCTCCGGCGAGGTCCGCCTGGAGCTGGTGTGGCGCACCGCGCCGCCGCTGGACGTACCGGAGGTCGCGGCGCTCGCGCCGGCGGCCGCCGAAGCCGGGCGCCGGTGGGTGCTGCGGCTGGAGCCCGACGAGGCGCGCGCCGCGGTGGCCGCGGTGACCGGCGGGCCGGCCTTCGCCGCCCTCGACGACTTCACGCTGGCGACCCCGAGCCTGGAGGACGTCTACCTCGCGCTGGGCGGGCGTACGACGAAGGGCCTGGTGAAGTCGTGAGCACCACTGCTGTCGGCACCACTGCCGGCACCACTGCCGTCGGGGTGCTCGCACCGCGTGCGCGGCTCTTCCCGGCGCTGGCCGCCGTGTACCGGGCGCAGCTGTCCCGGGCCCGCGTGTCCCGGATTCCGCTGCTGTTCGTCGCCACCTTCCAGTCCGTCGGGATCATGATCCTGATGCGGGGCGTGGTGGACGGGGGATCGGAGGCCCGGGCCGTGGTCGCGGGCTCGTCCGTGCTGGTCGTCGCCTTCGTCGCGCTGAACCTGCTCGCGCAGTACTTCGGGCAGCTGCGGGCCGGCGGCGGGCTGGACCACTACGCCACGCTGCCCGTGCCGCCCGCCTCGGTGGTGCTGGGCGCGGCCGCCGCGTACGCCTCCTTCACTCTGCCGGGCACGCTGGTGACGGCGGTGTTCGGATGCCTGCTGTTCGGGCTGCCGATGGGCGGGCTGTGGATCCTGGCCGCGGTGGTGCCGCTGGCCGGGGCCGCGCTGGCCGGGCTGGGCGCGGCGCTGGGGCTGCTGGCACCGCGGCAGGAGCTGGCCACGCTGGCCGGGCAGCTCGGCATGTCGGCGGCGCTGCTGCTGGGGGTGCTGCCGCCGGAGCGGATGCCGGACGTGATCGTCTGGGCGCGGGACCTGCTGCCGTCGACGTACGGGGTGGAGGCCTTCGCGCGGACGTTCGCACCGCATCCGGACTGGGCGGCGGTCGTGCTGGACCTCGGGGTGTGCGGGGCGGTGGGCGTCCTCTCGCTGGCCGCGGCGACGTGGGCGTACCGGCGGGCTGCGGTCCGCTGACGGCGCCGGCGCCGCTGAAGCCGCTGAGCCGAAGCCGCTGAGCCGAAGCCGCTGACACCGACGCGCCGGGCACCTGGCACGATGTGGGGGTGACCGAAGCCGTGACCACGCCGTCCCCGTTCGAACCGCCGCTGCCGCCCGGGAAGCCGGGCGGCTCCGCCGCGGGCATCACCCCGGGGGACATCCGCGACGGGGCCGCCGTGGCCCTGGTGACCGGGGTGGCCGGGGTGCTGCTCGGACTGCTGTGGGTGTGGCTGGCGCCGAGGGCGCAGTACGTGTCCAACGGCGAGGCCGTCTTCCTGCGCAGCAGCGAGAGCGAGTCCCGGATAGGGGCCGACGGGACGTTCTTCCTGCTGTCGCTGGGATTCGGCGTGCTGAGCGCGGTGCTCGTGTTCCTGTGGCGGCGCCGGGGCGGTGTCCCGCTGGTCGTGGGCCTGGCGATCGGGTCCGGCTTCGCCGCGCTGGTGGGGTGGCGGCTCGGGCTGTGGCTGGGGCCGTCGGCGGACGTGGCCGCGGCTGCGCTGAAGGCGGGCAAGGGGGTGCCGTTCGATGCGCCGCTGCAGTTGCTGGCGCGCGGGGTGCTGCTGGTCTGGCCGATGGTCGCCGTCGCCGTCCACCTCGGCCTGACGGCCCTGTGGTCCCCGTACGACCCGGACCCGTCCGACACCGCCGACCCGGCGTGGGCCGTCTACCCTCCGCCCCACGTCCACGGGGCGACCGCCCCGGCCCCGTCGGACCCGTCCGCGCCTGAGCCTCCGCGAGCCTCCTGACCGCCGGGCGGGGGCCGGGGCCGCTGCGCGGGCTCGCCCCTCCCCGCCCTTCTCCCTCCCCCCGGACTCCGTCAGGGGGACCCCCAACCCGGCTCTGCCCGGACCCGGTCCTCAAACGCCGGACCCGGTCCTCAAACGCCGGACGGGCTGAGATGGCCCCTGCGCGGCAACACCCGGCCCCGCGCAGCGGGGCCTACGGGCGGGCGATGGGGGCCAGGGTGGCTCCCGTCAGGGTCGTCAGGGTGGCGGGCGGGAGCTCGACCTCCAGGCCGCGGCGGCCCGCCGAGATGCAGATCGTGGCATGGGCCTGCGCCGACTCGTCCACCACCGTGCGGAGCCGCTTGCGCTGCCCCAGCGGGGAGATGCCGCCCAGCACGTACCCCGTCGTGCGTTCCGCCAGCGCCGGGTCGGCCATCGACGCACGCTTCCCGGCCACCGCGCTCGCCAGCGCCTTCAGGTCCAGGCTGCCCGACACCGGGACCACCGCCACCATCAGGACGCCGTCCACGTCCGCGACCAGAGTCTTGAAGACCCGGTCCGGGGACACCCCCATCGCCTGCGCCGCCTCCTCGCCGTACGAGGGGTGCGCCGGGTCGTGTTCGTACGCGTGCACCGTGAACTCGGCCTGCGCCGACGTGAGCGCCGCGATCGCCGGTGTGCCGGCCGGAGCCGGAGCCTTCTTCTTCGCCATCAGTCCTTCGCGATCAGTTCGGGCTCGTCGGCGCGCGCGTCAGGTCCACCGCCGGGAGCGACGGGAGGTGGCGGATGACCGCCGTCTCCGCGCGCAGCAGCTTCAGTTCCTCCGCGAGCCGCGTCGCCGTGTCCGGCGCCTGCAGCAGCCGCTGCTTCGCCGGGATGTCCAGTACGGCCGCAGCCGCCACCAGGTACGAGACCACCGACGGCTCGTCCGGCAGGTCCGCGGGCGAGGACAGGGACCGCTCCCGGGCTCCGGCCAGCCGCTTCTGGTAGTTCCGGAAGGCCCGCAGGACCCCCTCCGCCAGCGCGCCCGCGCCCTCGCCCCCGTCCTCCGGGAGCTCTTCCAGCTCCGCGACCAGGTACGGGCCCGAGGAGTCCACCGACAGCAGGCGGACCCGCGCCGTACCGGTCGCGAGGACCTCGAAGCTGCCGTCCTCCCGCTCCCGGATCGTCGCCGCGTCCGCGATGCAGCCCACCCGGTGGAAGGCCTGGATCGGGTCCGGGCCGAAGCCCGCCGTCGGGCCGCGCTCGGGCAGGGCCGTCTGGTCCGGCAGGCCGGGCGCGGTCGGCGCGACCTCCCGGCCGTCGCGGATCGCGACGACCGCGAAGCGGCGCGGTTCTTCGTCGCCCGTCTTCAGCAGCTCCCGCATCATGGCGCGATAACGCTCCTCGAAGACGTTCAGCGGGAGGACGAGTCCCGGGAACAGCACCGAGTTCAGCGGGAAGAGGGGCAGGCGAACGGTGGTCACGAGGCACAGGGTAGTGGCCCCGGGCCAGGGCCTGTCACCTCAGTTGTTCCCCGCCTTCCCGTCATCCCCGCCTCAGCAGACGCGAGGCTCCCGCCGCCACGGTCGTCGCAAGGATCCAGCCCAGCAGGACCAGGGCCGCCGAGCCCCACTGCCAGCCGCCCTCCACCTTCCACTGGCCCTCCTGGCCGAGATCGATGACCGGCAGCAGCAGGTCCAGCGCGTACAGCGCCGCCTCCCAGTTCGGGTGTTCGTCCGCCTTGATCGGCGGCGGCTCGTGCCGGGAGAAGAGCAGCGCGCCCGCCGCCCACAGCACCGCCATCCACAGCGCGGCCCGGCCCGGGCGGTACCCGTACGCCACCGTCCAGTCCTGGAGGTACCCCCAGGCCTTGAGCGCCGGCGGCAGCGTGGCCCGGCGCCGCCGCTGCTTGGCGAGCAGCACCTCGCGGGCGTCCGCGTCCTCGCCGCTGGCGCGCAGTACGGCGGCCAGCCGCTCGTACGGCTCCGGCGAGTACTCCGGAGTGGCCGCCTCCACCCACTCGACCCGGCGCGCCAGCGGGAAGTGACCGCGGGGCGCGAGGTTCTCGTACGCGAACCCCTCGATCGACACACCGCCCTGGCCGGGCCAGCTGGTGGAGGTGTCGACCAGCTTGACCACCTTCGCCCCCGACAGCACCACCCGCCCCCGCTCCGGCCGCTCGCCGACGAACCGCAGCTCCGGCGTCTGGATCCGGCGCAGCGAGACCTCCTGCTCGTCGGTCAGCGTGAACCGGGCGCCGTAGAAGTCGACCGCGTCGCCGAAACGGCCGTCGTCCAGGCGCAGCCCGCCCCGGCACTCGAAGCGCTGGGCCCGCTGCCCGCGCGTGGGCGTCTGGCCGAGCCCGTACGGGGGAGTGGAGGAGCCGGAGTCGCCGAGGACGTAGTCCAGGGCGATCGACGTCAGGTACAGGGTCCGCTCGACGGTCAGCTGCGGGGCGTTCAGCGCGCGCCGCCCGTACGGGTTGCGCAGCCGCGCCCCGCGCAGGTTCATCGACACGCCGACCTTCGCGCCGCGCAGACTCACCTCCCCGTACGTCTCCAGCAGCTCGCCCTGGAAGTCCTGTGCGACCGACATCCCGTCCGCGGCGATGGCCCGGCCCTTGTTGTCCCGCTGCACCACGGCCTGGCTGATCAGCAGGTCGGTGCCGATCTGCGCGTCGGTCAGCCGGATCCCGCGGGCCACCCGGCAGCGCGGCAGGTGCAGATCGCCCTCCGTGTGCAGCCGGGAGGCGTCCAGCCGGGGTATCGCGCAGTTGACCAGGCGCAGGGTGACGAACCGGGTCTCGGACAGCTGGATCTCGCTGTCGAAGCGGCAGGACTGGAGTTCGACGTAGGGCTGCACGGTGCCGCCGGACAGGTCCAGCCGCCCGGTGATCCGGACGCCGCGCAGTTTCAGCGAGGCCACCCGGCCCGGCACCGGCGGCGGCCCGTGGAGCAACAGCAGCGCCACCACCTGGGCGCGGACGCTGCGCCCGCTGCCCCAGACCCGGTCGCCGTGCGGATTGTCCTCGTCGGCGGCCCGGGCGCTGAGATCGCACACGCTGCCCGTCCGGTACGCCTGCCACATACGGCGTTCGGGATCGGTGAGATCCGCGGGCTCCTCGCCCGGCCGTGCCTCCGCCATGGCGGCCCCCCTCCGCTGTGCATACGTGTACGGGGAACGCTAGTGGGCGGCAGTGACATCCGGGGCGTGTATCAGCCAGTGATACAGGCGGACGGTGGCGGGAGGCGGTCTGAGAGAATTGGGAGGTGATCTCTCGTATCGACCTGCGCGGTGACGCCCTCCCCGAGGGCGGCGCCCTGCGCGATCTGCTGCCCCGTGCCGAGTTCGACGTAGAAGCTGCCCTGGAGAAGGTGCGGCCCATCTGCGAGGACGTCCATCATCGTGGCACGGCGGCGCTGATCGAGTACGCGCAGAAGTTCGACGGCGTTCAGCTCTCGCAGGTCAGGGTGGACGCCGAGGCGCTCAAGACCGCGCTCGACGAGCTAGACCCGGCCGTCCGCGCCGCCCTCGAGGAGTCCATCCGGCGCGCCCGGATCGTGCACCGTGAGCAGCGCCGCACCGAGCACACCACCCAGGTGGTCCCCGGCGGCACCGTGACCGAGAAGTGGGTTCCGGTCGAGCGCGTGGGCCTGTACGCGCCCGGCGGCCGCTCCGTGTACCCCTCGTCCGTCGTCATGAACGTCGTACCGGCGCAGGAGGCGGGCGTCCAGTCGATCGCGCTCGCGTCCCCGCCGCAGAAGGAGTTCGGCGGGCTGCCGCACCCGACGATCCTCGCCGCGTGCGCACTGCTCGGCGTGGACGAGGTATACGCGGCCGGCGGCGCGGTGGCCGTCGCGATGTTCGCGTACGGCACCGAGGACTGCCTCCCGGTCAACATGGTGACCGGCCCCGGCAACATCTGGGTCGCCGCCGCCAAGCGCTACTTCACCGGCCGGATCGGCATCGACACCGAGGCCGGCCCGACCGAGATCGCGGTCCTCGCGGACTCCACGGCCGACCCGGTGCACGTCGCCGCCGACCTGATCAGCCAGGCCGAGCACGACCCGCTGGCCGCCGCCGTGCTCGTCACGGACTCCGAGGAGCTCGCGGCCGCCGTCGAGCGGGAGCTGGAGCCGCAGGTCGCGGCCACCAAGCACGTCGAGGACCGGATCAAGCCGGCGCTCGCGGGCAAGCAGTCCGCGATCGTGCTGGTCGACAGCCTGGAGGACGGCCTCAAGGTCGTCGACGCGTACGGCGCCGAGCACCTGGAGATCCAGACCGCCGACGCCGCGGCCTGGGCCGCCCGCGTCCGCAACGCCGGTGCGATCTTCGTCGGCCCGTGGGCCCCCGTCTCGCTCGGCGACTACTGCGCCGGATCGAACCACGTGCTGCCCACCGGCGGCTGCGCCTGCCACTCCTCCGGCCTGTCCGTGCAGTCCTTCCTGCGCGGCATCCACATCGTCGACTACACGCGGGACGCCCTCGCCGAGGTCACCCACCACGTGGTGACGCTGGCCGAGGCCGAGGACCTGCCCGCGCACGGCGCAGCCCTCAAGGCCCGCTTCGGTTGGAAGGTGCCCACCCAGTGAGCTTCGGAATCGACGACCTCCCCATCCGGGACGAGCTGCGCGGCAAGACCCCGTACGGAGCCCCGCAGCTCGACGTGCCCGTCCAGCTGAACACCAACGAGAACCCGTACGAGCTGCCCGAACCGCTCGTACGGCGCATCGCCGAGCGCGTCGCCGACGCAGCCCGCACCCTCAACCGCTACCCCGACCGGGACGCGGTCGAGCTGCGGACCGAGCTGGCCGCCTACCTCACCCGTACGGGCAAGCACCCGGTTGCGCGGGAAAACGTATGGGCCGCCAACGGCTCCAACGAGGTCATCCAGCAGCTGCTCCAGACCTTCGGCGGGCCCGGCCGCACCGCGATCGGCTTCGAGCCCTCGTACTCGATGCACGCGCTGATCTCTCGCGGCACCGGTACCGGCTGGATCTCCGGCCCGCGCCGGGAGGACTTCACCATCGACGTGGCGGCGGCGGAACAGGCGATCGCCGAGAACGCCCCCGACGTCGTCTTCATCGCCTCGCCCAACAACCCGACGGGCACCGCGGTCGAGGCGGAGACCGTCCTCGCCCTCTACGAGGCCGCGCAGGCGGCGCGTGCCGATCGGGGTTCGGCCTCCCTGGTCATCGTGGACGAGGCCTACGTCGAGTTCAGCCACCGGGACTCCCTCCTCCCGCTGATCGAGGGCCGCCCGTGCCTGGTGGTCTCCCGGACCATGTCCAAGGCCTTCGGCGCCGCCGGTCTGCGCCTGGGCTACCTGGCCGCGCACCCGGCCGTGGTCGACGCCGTCCAGCTGGTACGCCTGCCGTACCACCTGTCGGCCGTCACCCAGGCCACCGCGCTGGCCGCCCTGGAACACACCGACACCCTGCTCGGCTACGTCGAGCAGCTCAAGGCCGAGCGGGACCGGCTGGTCGTCGAACTGCGGGCCATCGGCTACGAGGTCACCGAGTCCGACGCGAACTTCGTCCAGTTCGGGAAGTTCGAGGACTCGCACACCGCCTGGCAGAAGATCCTCGACCAGGGTGTCCTGGTCCGTGACAACGGCGTACCGGGCTGGCTGCGGGTCACCGCCGGCACCCCGGCCGAGAACGACGCGTTCCTGGAAGCGGTTCGCGCACTGAAGAAGGAGCAGCACGCATGAGCCGCATCGGACGGGTCGAACGGACCACGAAGGAGACCTCGGTCCTCGTCGAGATAAACCTCGACGGCACCGGCAAGGTCGACGTCTCGACGGGCGTGGGCTTCTACGACCACATGCTCGACCAGCTCGGCCGCCACGGCCTCTTCGACCTCACGGTCAAGACGGACGGCGACCTGCACATCGACAGCCACCACACCATCGAGGACACCGCCCTCGCGCTCGGCGCCGCCTTCAAGCAGGCCCTCGGCGACAAGGTCGGCATCTACCGCTTCGGCAACTGCACCGTGCCGCTCGACGAGTCCCTCGCCCAGGTGACCGTCGACCTGTCCGGCCGCCCGTACCTCGTGCACACCGAGCCCGAGAACATGGCGCCGATGATCGGCGAGTACGACACGACGATGACCCGGCACATCTTCGAGTCGTTCGTCGCGCAGGCCCAGATCGCCCTGCACATCCACGTCCCGTACGGCCGCAACGCCCACCACATCGTGGAATGCCAGTTCAAGGCCCTCGCGCGCGCCCTGCGCTACGCGGCCGAGTTCGACCCGCGCGCCGCCGGAATCCTGCCCTCCACGAAGGGCGCCCTCTAGCCGTGAACGGCCTCAACACCATCCTGATCGTCTTCGGCCTCTTCCTGGCCGGAGGCGTCTACTCCTTCCAGAAGCAGCAGATGCCCAAGTCGGTCATCATCCTGCTCGCCATCGGCTCCGCGATGTGCCTCGCCGCCGGAGTCCTGCGGATCCAGGGGATTTGGGATTGACTTCCTTCCCTCCGCAGCGGAGGGAGTTTCCACCCTTGCGGGTGGAGTTTCCTGCTTCACCACGGACCGCCCCGACCGAGAGGAGGACTCCCGTTGAGGTCTTACACCCGCTCCACAGGCAGCAACCGCCAGCCCGGCGGCCAGAAGATTCATCGCCGCGTTCCCGTCCCGGTCGTGGGTCGTCCCGCAGCTCTCGCACGTCCATTCACGGACGGTCAGGGGCATCTTGTCGGCGATGGTCCCGCAGACCGAGCACAGGTGTGTGCTGGGGAACCACCTGTCGACGGTGATCAGCTCGCGTCCGTGCCAGGCAGTCTTGTACTCCAGCATGCTGCGCAGCTCACGCCATGCCGCATCGGTGATGGCGCGGGCCAGCGCGTGGTTCTTCAGCATGTTGCGGACGGCGAGATCCTCGATCACGAGCGTTTGGTTTTCACGCACGAGTCGAGTCGTCAGCTGATGCAGATGGTCCCGGCGCCGGTCGGTGATCCGGGCGTGGATACGGGCCACTCGGGTGCGGGCCTTGGCCTGGTTCTTGCTGCCCTTCTCCTTCCGCGACAGCGCCCGCTGCGCGCGGGCCAGTCGTTCCCGGCTTCGGTGCTCGTGCCGCGGGTTGGTGACCTTCTCGCCCGTGGAAAGGGCGACCAGAGCCGTAAGACCGGCATCGATACCCACAGCGTTCGTCGTGGCCGGCATGGGAGCCGGGGTGTCCTCGCACAGGAGCGACACGAACCAGCGCCCGGCACGGTCACACGAGACCGTGACCGTGGACGGCTGCGCACCCGCGGGCAGGTTGCGGGACCACACGATGTCCAAGGGCTCTGCCATCTTCGCGAGCGTCAGTCGGCCGTCGGCGTAGCGGAAGGCACTGCGCGTGTACTCGGCCGACGCCCGGGACTTCCGCTTCGACTTGAAGCGGGGGCATCGCGATCGCTTCGCCCAGAAGCCGACGAACGCACTCTGCAGATGCCGGAGTGCCTGCTGCAACGGCACCGAGGACACCTCAGCCAGATACGCCAGCTCCTCGGTACGCTTCCACGCCGTGAGCATGGCCGACGTCTGTCCGTAGTCCACACGTTCCTGGCGGGTCCACGCGTCCGCGCGGGCGGCCAGGGCCAGGTTGTAGACCTTCCGTACACACCCGAACGTCCGCGACAGCTCGGCTGCCTGCGCATCGGTCGGGTGGAAGCGGTATTTGAACGCCCGCTTCACCGGAGGAGAGGTTGCCACGCCCCGGACGCTAGAGGCGGTCACGATCCGAACACAAGTACAGGTCACGGCATCACGCAGTGGCACCGCGCCTGGGCGCGGTCCCGAGCCGCAGATGCCTTCCCCACCCGGCTGAAACCGGGAGTTTTCACGCAAGGAGGTTGGGATGAGCGCCGCTAGTCCCGCCAGACCAACCAAGACGGTCGTGGTCTTCGACTACGGCTTCGGGAACGTCCGTTCCGCCGAGCGCGCCCTCGCGCGCGTCGGCGCGGACGTCGAGATCACCCGCGACTACGACAAGGCGATGGACGCCGACGGACTCCTCGTCCCCGGTGTCGGCGCCTTCTCCGCCTGCATGCAGGGCCTCAAGGACGCCCGCGGCGACTGGATCATCGGCCGCCGGCTCTCCGGCGGCCGCCCGGTCATGGGCATCTGCGTCGGCATGCAGATCCTCTTCGAACGCGGCATCGAGCACGGCGTGGAGACGGAGGGCCTCGACGAGTGGCCCGGCACCGTCGAGCCGCTGCGCGCCCCGATCGTGCCCCACATGGGCTGGAACACCGTGGACGCCCCGGCCGACAGCCAGGCCTTCAAGGGCCTGGACGACGACGCCCGCTTCTACTTCGTGCACTCGTACGCGGTGCGCGACTGGAGCCTGGAGGTCACCAACCCGGTGATCCGCGCCCCCAAGGTCACCTGGGCCACCCACGGCGAGCCGTTCGTCGCGGCGGTGGAGAACGGGGCCCTGTGGGCCACCCAGTTCCACCCCGAGAAGTCCGGCGACGCCGGAGCCCAGCTCCTCACCAACTGGATCGAGACCCTCTGATGCCCGTCAACAAGCTGGAACTCCTCCCCGCGGTCGACGTCCGCGACGGGCAGGCCGTCCGCCTCGTGCACGGGGTGTCCGGCAGCGAGACCTCCTACGGCTCCCCGCTCGATGCGGCCCTCGCCTGGCAGGCCTCCGGCGCCGAGTGGCTGCACCTCGTCGACCTGGACGCCGCCTTCGGCACCGGCGACAACCGCGCCCTGGTCGCCGAGATCACCGGCGCCATGGACATCAAGGTCGAGCTGTCCGGCGGCATCCGCGACGACGCCTCGCTCGCCGCGGCCCTCGCCACCGGCTGTACCCGCGTCAACCTCGGCACCGCCGCCCTGGAGACCCCCGAGTGGGCCGCCAAGGCCATCGCCGAGCACGGCGACAAGATCGCCATCGGCCTCGACGTACGCGGCACCACGCTCAAGGGCCGCGGCTGGACCAGCGAGGGCGGGGACCTCTACGAGACCCTCGCGCGCCTGGACTCCGAGGGCTGCGCCCGGTACGTCGTCACCGACATCGGCAAGGACGGCACGCTGACCGGCCCCAACCTGGAGCTGCTGAAGAACGTCTGCGCCGCCACCGACCGGCCGGTCGTGGCGTCCGGCGGGATCTCCTCGCTCGACGACCTGCGGGCGCTGTCCGAGCTGGTGCCGCTGGGCGTCGAGGGCGCGATCGTGGGCAAGGCCCTGTACGCCAAGGCGTTCACCCTGGAAGAGGCCCTCCGGGTGGTGTCCGGCTCATGAGCAGCGCTGGTGAGGTCCGCCGCATCTCGTCGGGCGGCCCGTGGGAGGAGGCCGTGGGCTACTCCCGCGCCGTGGAGCTGCCGAACGGGCTCGTGCTCGTCTCCGGCTGCACCTCCGTCGTCGACGGCAAGATCGTGGCCGGCGGCCCGTACGATCAGACCGTCAACTCCTTCCGCGTCGCGATCGACGCGCTGAAGCAGGCCGGCCTGGGTGCGGAGCACGTGGTCCGGACCCGGATGTACATCACCCACGCGCGGGATGTGGACGAGGTGGGCCGCGCCCACAAGGAGCTCTTCGACTCCGTCCGTCCCGCCGCCTCCATGATCATCGTCTCCGGCTTCATCGACCCCAGCCTGGTCGTCGAAGTCGAGGTCGAAGCCTTCCGGTCCGAAACCCTCCGAGGGGAGTCCTGATGTCGCTCGCCGTACGAGTGATCCCCTGCCTGGACGTGGACAACGGCCGCGTCGTCAAGGGTGTCAACTTCCAGAACCTGCGCGACGCGGGTGACCCGGTGGAGATGGCCAAGCTGTATGACGCCGAGGGCGCCGACGAGCTGACCTTCCTCGACATCACCGCGTCGTCCGGGAACCGCGAGACCACGTACGACGTGGTGCGGCGGACCGCCGAGCAGGTCTTCATCCCGCTGACCGTGGGCGGCGGCGTCCGCACCGCGGAGGACGTGGACAGGCTGCTGCGGGCCGGTGCGGACAAGGTGGGCGTGAACACCGCCGCCATCGCGCGGCCCGAGCTGATCCAGGAGATCGCGGAGCGCTTCGGACGGCAGGTCCTCGTGCTGTCCGTCGACGCCCGCCGCACGCCGACCGGATCCTTCGAGGTCACCACGCACGGCGGCCGCCGGGGCACCGGCATCGACGCCGTCGAGTGGGCGCACCGGGCAGCCGAACTGGGCGCCGGGGAGATCCTGCTGAACTCGATGGACGCGGACGGGACGAAGGACGGGTACGACACCGAGATGATCGCGGCCGTGCGCAAGCACGTCACGGTGCCGGTGATCGCCTCGGGCGGTGCCGGCAGGCTGGAGCACTTCGCCCCGGCGATCGACGCGGGCGCCGATGCGGTGCTCGCAGCCTCGGTGTTCCACTTCGGCGACCTGCGGATCTCCGAGGTCAAGGCCACCTTGAGGGAGGCGGGCCACCCGGTCCGCTGACGCCTTGGCCGGGCGGCGACGACGGTGCCCGGGGCGCTGCCCCGGGCACGCCGTGGAGAATCAGATGCCCAGCTTCGCCGTCGTCAGCTTGGCGACGGCTTCCTTCGGGCCGTCCAGTTCCACCGCGGCGGCGTCCTGGCGGCCGAAGCAGAAGAGGGTCAGCTCGCCCGGTTCGCCGGTGACGGTCACCACCGGGGTGCCCTTGTGGGCGACCGCCGTCTGGCCGTTCGGTCGGCGCAGCACCAGGCCCACCGGGGAGCGGCGGCCCGTGAGGCGGGCCAGCTTCTCCAGGCGGGACCACAGGGCGTCCGAGAACACCGGGTCCAGCTGGCGCGGCGACCAGTCCGGCTGGGCCCGGCGTACGTCCTCCGCGTGGACGTAGAACTCCACCGCGTTCGCCGCCTCGTCGATCTGCTTCAGCGCGTACAGGGACATCTTCGGCGGGCCGGTCCGGATCAGCTGGATCAGTTCCTCGTACGGCTTGGCCGTGTACTCGGCCATCGCCCTGTCCAGCCGGTCCTTCAGGACGTTCAGCAGCAGGCCGCCCGCCGCGTCCGGGCGACGCTCCCGGACCACCACGTGCGCCGCCAGCTCCCGGGCCCGCCAGCCGTCGCACAGCGTCGGCGCCTCCGGCCCGGCCGCCTCCAACAGGTCCGCCAGCAGCAGGCGTTCACGCTTCGCATGGGTAGACATGGGGGCCACCCTACGGCCGGAACCCGGCCCGTGCCCGCTCATCAGGCGGACGGTGATCCGTCACCGCCGCCCGGGCGCGGCACAATGTCCCCCATGAGTACGTCCTCCCTCGATCCCGCCATCGCCGCCCGGCTCAAGCGCTCCGCCGACGGCCTGGTTCCCGCCATCGCCCAGCAGTACGACACCGGTGAGGTGCTCATGCTCGGCTGGATGGACGACGAGGCCTTGCACCGCACCCTGACCACCGGCCGCTGCACGTACTGGTCCCGCAGCCGCCAGGAGTACTGGGTGAAGGGGGACACATCCGGCCACTTCCAGCACGTGAAGTCCGTCGCCCTCGACTGCGACGCCGACACCCTCCTCGTCAAGGTCGATCAGGTCGGCGCCGCCTGCCACACGGGCGCCCGTACGTGCTTCGACGCCGATGTCCTTCCGCTGGCCGAATAGGTAGGTAGGGTCCCAAGCCATGGATCTTGAGACGTTCCGCAAGCTCGCGGCGGACCGCCGCGTCATCCCCGTGAGCCGCAAGCTGCTGGCCGACGGCGACACCCCCGTCGGGCTCTACCGCAAGCTGGCCGCCGAACGCCCGGGCACCTTCCTCCTGGAGTCCGCCGAGAACGGCCGCTCCTGGTCGCGCTACTCCTTCGTCGGCGTACGCAGCGACGCCACGCTGACCGTCCGCGACGGCCGGGCGCACTGGATCGGCACCCCGCCCGTCGGCGTCCCCACCGACGGCGACCCGCTCGAGGCCCTGCGCGCCACCGTCCAGACCCTGCACACGCCCCGCGACCTCGCGGGCGGGATGCCGCCGTTCACCGGCGGCATGGTCGGCTACCTCGGGTACGACATCGTGCGCCGCCTGGAGCGCATCGGCGAGCACACCGCCGACGACCTGCAGCTGCCCGAGCTGACCATGCTGCTCACCTCCGACCTGGCGGTCATGGACCACTGGGACGGCACCGTCCAGCTCATCGCCAACGCCATCAACCACAACGACCTCGACACCGGCGTGGACGAGGCGTACGCGGACGCGGTGGCCCGGCTCGACGCGATGGAGGCCGACCTCGCGCGGCCCGCCCCGTACACCCCCACGCCGCTGCCCGCCTCCGAGCTCCCGGAGTTCTCGGCGCTGTGGGGCGGCGAGAAGTACCAGGACGCCGTTGAGGACATCAAGGAGCGGATCCGGGCCGGCGAGGCCTTCCAGGTCGTGCCCTCGCAGCGGTTCGAGACCCCCTGCAAGGCCTCCGCGCTGGACGTCTACCGGGTGCTGCGGGCCACCAACCCGTCCCCGTACATGTACCTGTTCCGCTTCGAGAACGGCTTCGACGTCGTAGGGTCCAGCCCCGAGGCCCTGGTCAAGGTCGAGGACGGGCGGGCCATGGTCCACCCGATCGCCGGCACCCGCCACCGCGGGGCCACCCCGCAGGAGGACCACGAGCTCGCCGATGAGCTGCTGGCCGACCCCAAGGAGCGCGCGGAGCACCTGATGCTCGTCGACCTGGGCCGCAACGACCTGGGCCGGGTCTGCGAGCCGGGATCGGTCGAGGTCGTCGACTTCATGTCGATCGAGCGGTACTCGCACGTCATGCACATCGTCTCCACCGTCACCGGCCGCGTCGCCGAGGGCAGGACCGCCTTCGACGTGCTCACCGCCTGCTTCCCGGCCGGCACTCTCTCGGGCGCGCCCAAGCCGCGCGCCATGCAGATCATCGAGGAGCTCGAACCCTCCCGCCGAGGCCTGTACGGCGGCTGCGTCGGCTACCTCGACTTCGCCGGGGACTCCGACACGGCCATCGCCATCCGCACCGCGCTGCTGCGCGACGGCACGGCGTATGTCCAGGCCGGTGCGGGAGTCGTCGCGGACTCGGTGCCGGAGCTGGAGGACAAGGAGTGCCGCAACAAGGCGGCCGCCGTCCTGCGCGCGGTGGGAGCGGCGAACCGGCTGAACGGCTCGTGACGGCGTAGGGGATAGTGGGGTACGTGAGTGCCGTACCCCCACCCCGAAACGACACCGACGCCCCCTCCGCCGCCGCGGACACCGCGGGCGGCGGCGACGGTCGCGGCGGCCGCCGCAGCGTGGCCGTCGCCCTGCTGCTCGGCGCGCTCGGTGCCACCGTCGTCCTGCTCGCCTCCGGACGCGTCTGGGCCCGGGGCACCGCCGCCGTGGGGGGCGGCTCGCTGCCGCTGACCGCGGACGGGCGGGCCGTGACCGGGCTCCCGGCGGCCCTGGCCATCGTGGGCCTCGCGGCCCTCGTGGCCGTGTTCGCCGTACGCGGCAGGAGCCGGCTGCTGGTCTCCGGGCTGCTCGCGCTGAGCGGCCTGGGCGCGGCGGTCTCCGCGGTGCTGGCCGCCGACGACCGGCAGGCGCTGGACGCGCAGGCCGCCCGTACCGCCGCGGACACCGCGGCGCAGGTGGGGGCGCTGACGCACACGGCCTGGCCGTACATCACGGCCGCCGGTGCGGCCCTGATCCTGGTCGCCGGACTGCTGGCCCTGCGCTTCGGCCGCAGCTGGCCGGCGATGGGCGGCCGCTACGAGCGGGACGGCAGCCCCCGGACCCGCAGGGCGGCCTCGGTGGACCCCGACCGGCCCGAGGACCTGTGGAAGGCCCTGGACCGCGGCGAGGACCCGACCCGCTGACCGTGCACCGCGCCCGGTGCGGGACAATGGGCACCGAGCATTCGACACAGACCGCGATTTCTGAACAGCACAGCGACAGAGCAAACGAGGAGCAACTCATGGCGGGCACTAACCACGGACACACCCCGGCCGCCTGGACCGGTGTCACCATCGCCTTCATCGGTTTCTGCATCTCCGGCGCGTTCATGGTGATCGCGAACCCGCTCGGGTTCTGGGCCGGTCTCGTCGTCGTCGCGCTCGGCGGTGTCGTGGGCCTGGCGATGAAGGCCGCGGGCATGGGCGCGCCGAAGGCCGCCCACGAGGACCTGGCCGTGGTCATCGCCGCCAACAAGGCCGCCGCCAAGGTCTGAGCACCGCAGAGGTCCGGGTACCGGTACACCTTCGAAAGGCGCGGCCCCGTCGGGCTGCGCCTTTTGTCATGAGCGGAGAGAATCAGCGGGTGGACGACGCCTCACGCAGCCCCTTCGCGGTGCCTGGGCCCGCGCCCGCGCCGCCCGTGCCCGGGCCCGGCCACGGGCCGGTGCACGTGCCGCCCGCACCGCCCGCGCCTCCGCAGAGCCGCGCGCGGCGGCTGGCCGTGCCGCTGCTCACGCTGGCCTCGGCGGCGCTGGCCTTTGCGTACGTGGGGGCCGTGGATCCCAATGAACCCGGCCACTATCCGGTCTGCCCGCTCTTTCGGCTGACCGGAATTCTGTGCCCCGGATGCGGCGGGCTGCGCAGTGCGCACGCGTTCGCCCACGGCGATCTGGTCACGGCTTTCGGGGCAAATGCCCTGGCCGTCATCGGCTACTTCGCTTTCGCCGGATTCATGATCCTGTGGCTGGTTCGCGCCTACCGCGGCGGCCCGGCCCCGCGCTTCGCCCTGCGGCGGCCGTACTGGTGGGTCATCGGGGTGCTGGCGCTGGTTTTCGTGGTGGTCCGAAACCTGCCGTTCGGATCCGCCCTGGCCCCCTGAGGCCTTATCCGGCCTGCCCGGAACCTATATGAATCCCGGATTCCGAATGTCCAGTGATTGGGACGCCGTCAACCGCGTGCGGAGCGCAAGGCTTCCTGCGGATACCATTTGATTGCTGACCTTGCAGTTGTACGTGTCTGCAAGGCGGCCGACCGTCATCGACCCGGAAGGGGGCCGCTCGCGTGAGTGTGCTCGACGAGATCATCGAAGGGGTCCGCGAAGACCTTGCCGAACGGCAGGCCCGCGTGAGCCTCGACGAGCTCAAGGAGCGTGCCGCCAAGGCGCCCCAGGCCAAGGACGGCGTCGCGGCCCTGCGTGGCGACGGCGTCAAGGTGATCTGCGAGGTCAAGCGCTCCAGCCCCTCCAAGGGCGCGCTGGCCGCCATCGCGGATCCCGCCGGACTCGCCGCCGATTACGAGGCGGGCGGTGCGGCGGTCATCTCCGTCCTCACCGAGCAGCGCCGTTTCGGCGGCTCGCTGGCCGACCTGGAGGCCGTCCGCGCCCGCGTGGACATCCCGATCCTGCGCAAGGACTTCATCGTCACGGCGTACCAGCTGTGGGAGGCCCGCGCCTACGGCGCCGACCTCGCGCTGCTGATCGTCGCGGCCCTGGAGCAGGAGGCCCTCGTCTCCCTCATCGAGCGGGCCGAGTCCATCGGGCTCACCCCGCTCGTCGAGGTCCACGACGAGGACGAGGTCGAGCGCGCGGTTGCAGCCGGCGCCAAGATCATCGGCGTCAATGCCCGCAACCTCAAGGACCTCAAGGTCGACCGCTCCACGTTCGAGCGCGTCGTCGGCGAGATCCCGGCCCACATCGTCAAGGTTGCCGAGTCCGGCATCCGCGGGCCGCACGACCTGATCGCCTACGCCAACGAGGGCGCCGACGCCGTCCTCGTCGGGGAGTCCCTGGTCACCGGACGCGACCCGAAGTCGGCCGTGGCCGACCTCGTCGCCGCCGGCGCCCACCCCGCCCTGCGCCACGGACGGAGCTGACCCGTCCCATGGCCTGTGACCGCCCCTCCGTCCGCACCCGACCGGGCCACGCCCCGGCCGGCGTGCCGACGGCGCACGCGCCGCTGGCGCGCGGCTGCCGCCCCCGCGGCTGCCGTGCCCCGGCCCGGCGGGTGCACGGGCGGCGGGTCAGGTACGTGATCGGCTCCGAGCCCGGTCAGGTCAACGGCATGCGATGGCGCTCCACAGGCGCGCTGTAACGAGGGCCGTCCCGGTCCGGTACGCCTGAGGTCGTCACCCGACGCCGCCCGGCGTACCGCCCCGCGCGGTGCTCGCTTACGGCCTGTCGCCCCGAGCCGCCGGCTCAGGGCGCGGGCCGCTGCGTCCGTACGCATCCCCACCCCCGCAGCGGGGTGCGCGTGCGGCGGGCCTGCAGCGCAATACGGTGCAACCATCCCATCGCACCCGTAGGAGTACTGGGCATGTCCAGCAGCTCGTTCTTCATTCCGGACCCGGAGGGTCACGTCCCCAACGCCGAGGGCTACTTCGGCGACTTCGGCGGCAAGTTCATCCCGGAGGCGCTCGTCGCCGCCGTGGACGAGGTCGCCGTCGAGTACGAGAAGGCCAAGGACGACCCGGCCTTCGCGGCCGAGCTCAACGACCTGATGGTCAACTACACCGGCCGGCCCAGCGCCCTCACCGAGGTGCCGCGGTTCGCCGAGCACGCCGGCGGCGCCCGGATCTTCCTCAAGCGCGAGGACCTCAACCACACCGGCTCGCACAAGATCAACAACGTGCTGGGCCAGGCGCTGCTCACCAAGCGCATGGGCAAGACCCGCGTCATCGCAGAGACCGGAGCCGGCCAGCACGGCGTGGCCACCGCCACCGCCTGCGCGCTCTTCGGCCTCGAGTGCACCGTCTACATGGGCGAGATCGACACCCAGCGCCAGGCCCTGAACGTGGCCCGGATGCGGATGCTGGGCGCCGAGGTCATCGCGGTGAAGTCCGGCTCCCGGACCCTCAAGGACGCCATCAACGAGGCGTTCCGCGACTGGGTCGCCAATGTGGACCGCACCCACTACCTCTTCGGCACGGTCGCAGGCCCCCACCCCTTCCCGGCCATGGTCCGCGACTTCCACCGGGTCATCGGCGTCGAGGCCCGCCGCCAGATCCTGGAGCGCGCCGGCCGGCTGCCCGACGCCGTCGCGGCCTGCGTCGGCGGCGGCTCCAACGCCATCGGCCTCTTCCACGCCTTCATCCCGGACGCCGGCGTCCGCCTGGTCGGCTTCGAGCCCGCCGGGCACGGCGTCGAGACCGGAGAGCACGCGGCCACGCTGACCGCCGGCGAGCCGGGCATCCTGCACGGTTCCCGCAGTTACGTCCTCCAGGACGAGGAGGGCCAGATCACCGAGCCGTACTCGATCTCGGCCGGTCTGGACTACCCGGGCATCGGCCCGGAGCACTCCTTCCTCAAGGACTCGGGGCGCGGCGAGTACCGCGCAGTCACCGACGACGCCGCGATGCAGGCCCTGCGCCTGCTCTCCCGCACCGAGGGCATCATCCCGGCGATCGAGTCGGCACACGCCCTCGCGGGCGCCCTCGACCTGGGCAAGGAGCTGGGCAAGGACGGGCTGATCGTGGTCAACCTGTCCGGCCGCGGCGACAAGGACATGGACACGGCGGCCCGCTACTTCGGGCTGTACGACGGCACGGAGAACACCGGGAACACCGAGGGGGAGAACAAGTGAGCAGGGCCAGCGAGAAGACCGGGCGCATCCAGCTGCTGAGCGACACCCTCGCCAAGGCCAGGTCCGAGGACCGCGCGGCCCTCGTCGCCTACCTCCCCGCCGGCTTCCCGACCGTCGACGGCGGCATCGAGGCCGTCAAGGCAGTCATCGCGGGCGGCGCGGACGTGGTCGAGGTCGGCCTCCCGCACAGCGACCCGGTCCTGGACGGCGCGATCATCCAGACCGCCGACGACATCGCCCTGCGCGGCGGCGTCAAGATCGCCGACGTGCTGCGCACCGTGCGCGAGGCCCACGCGGCGACCGGGGCCCCGGTGCTGGTGATGACGTACTGGAACCCGATCGACCGCTACGGCGTCGAGCGGTTCGCCACCGAGCTGGCCGCGGCGGGCGGCGCGGGCTGCATCCTGCCCGACCTGCCGGTCCAGGAGTCCGCGCTGTGGCGTGAGCACGCCGACAAGCACGGTCTGGCGACCGTCTTCGTCGTCGCTCCGAGCAGCAAGGACGAGCGCCTGGCGACCATCACGGCCGCCGGTTCCGGCTTCGTCTACGCCGCCTCGCTGATGGGCGTCACCGGCACCCGCGAGTCGGTCGGCCACGAGGCCCAGGAGCTGGTCCGCCGTACCCGCGCCACTACCGAGCTCCCCGTCTGCGTCGGCCTCGGCGTCTCCAACGCCGTGCAGGCCAAGGAGGTCGCGGGCTTCGCCGACGGGGTGATCGTCGGCTCGGCGTTCGTGAAGCTGCTGCTGGATGCGCCGGACCTGCCGGCCGGGCTGGCCGCCGTACGGGCGCTGGCGGGCGAGCTCGCCGAGGGCGTACGCAGGAGCTGACCCAAGCGTTCGATTCACGGCGCGAACCCTTGATCGGGTTCTGTAGCCCGATCGGGTGGAAGTAGGGGCGGGGAGGCACGCGAGTGCCTCCCCGCTTCGTTTGGCCGAACGTGAGCGAGAAGAACGACGGTGCGAACCGCGAAGCGAAACGATCGGCCCGCGAGCGGCTCCAGCTGGAGCGTGAGCGCGAGAAGAAGAGGGAAAAGCGGCGGCGGACCATCATCGTGGCGTCGGCCGTGGTGGGCGTCCTCGGCCTGGCGGCCGTCGTCGGCCTGATCGCGGCCAACACCGGCAACGGGGACAAGTCCGCCGACGGAGGCCCGGTGACCGCCCCCTCCGGGGCGACGGGCAAGGACGCGCTCGCCATCCAGACGGGCAAGCCCGAGGCCAAGTCCACGCTGACGGTGTGGGAGGACTTCCGCTGCCCGGCGTGCAAGTCCTTCGAGACCAACTACCGGGACACGATCCACGAGCTGGAGGCCAAGGGGCTGCTCAAGGTCGACTACCACATCGTCACCCTGATCGACGGGAACATGGGCGGCAGCGGCTCGCTGAAGGGCGCGAACGCGGCCGCCTGCGCGCAGGACGCCGGGAAGTTCGCGGCGTACCACGACGTCCTGTTCGCGAACCAGCCGCAGGAGGTCGACGACGCCTACGGGAAGAACGCCAAGCTGCTGGAGCTGGCCGCCAAGGTGGACGGGCTGGACACCCCGGAGTTCCGCAAGTGCGTCGAGGACGGGACGCACAACAGCTGGGTGAACAAGTCCTTCGAGGCCTTCCGCGCCGGGAAGTTCAAGGGCACCCCGACCGTGCTGCTGAACGGCAAGGACATCTTCGCCGACCAGGCCAACCCGCTCACCCCGCAGAAGCTCAAGGAGCAGGTGGAGGGCACCGCGAAGGGCACCGGGGGCGCGAGCTCCTCGCCGTCCGCCTCGCCCAGCCCCTCCGGGAAGGGCGCGAAGGGCTCGGCGTCCGCGTCGCCGTCGGCCTCTTCGGCGGGCTCTTCGTCGGGCTCGGTGAAGTCTTCGTCCGCTTCCTCGGGCTCGTCCGGGTCGTCCTCGACGGGGTCGCGGGCCGGTTCGGCCGCGGCCCCGAAGGGGACCTCGGACACCCCCTGAGTCCCGTCTCGATTTGGCGCCAGGTTGCCGGGCGGGTTGCGGTCCGTACCGCCCGGCAGGGTAGCGTCGGCACTGCCATGAACCTTGCCTATATCCCCAGCCCGTCGACCGGCGTGATCCATCTCGGACCGATCCCGCTGCGCGGCTACGCGTTCTGCATCATCATCGGCGTCTTCGTCGCCGTCTGGCTCGGCAACAAGCGGTGGATCGCGCGCGGCGGAAAGCCGGGCACGGTCGCGGACATCGCGGTGTGGGCTGTGCCGTTCGGCCTGATCGGCGGTCGCCTGTACCACGTGATCACCGACTACCAGCTGTACTTCGGCGAGGGCCGCAACTGGGTCGACGCCTTCAAGATCTGGGAGGGCGGCCTCGGCATCTGGGGCGCCATCGCGCTGGGCGCGGTGGGCGCGTGGATCGGCTGCCGCCTGCGCGGCATCCCGCTGCCGGCCTGGGCCGACGCCCTGGCACCCGGTATCGCGCTGGCCCAGGCCTGCGGCCGCTGGGGCAACTGGTTCAACCAGGAGCTGTACGGGCGGGCCACCGACCTGCCCTGGGCGGTCGAGATCAGCGACGGCCCCAACCGGGTCGCCGGTACCTACCACCCGACGTTCCTCTACGAGTCGCTGTGGTGCCTCGGTGTCGCCGCGCTCGTGATCTGGGCCGACCGCCGCTTCAAGCTGGGCCACGGCCGGGCGTTCGCCCTGTACGTCGCCGCGTACTGCGTGGGCCGCGGCTGGATCGAGTACATGCGCGTCGACGAGGCCCACCACATCCTGGGTCTCCGGCTGAACGTGTGGACCTCGATCGTGGTCTTCGTCCTGGCCGTGGTCTACCTCGTGCTGTCGGCGAAGCTGCGGCCGGGCCGCGAGGAGGTCGTGGAGCCGGACCGCGGACCCGCGGCATCCGACCCGGCGACCAAGGACGAGGTCAAGGCCGACGAGGTCAAGGACGCGGACAAGGCCGAGGTCAAGGCGGAGGACACCGGCGCGGACGCCGCGGCCACCGCCGGGGCCGAGGACTCCGAGCCGAAGCCCGACGCCGAGGCTCCGAAGGCCGCCAAGAAGCTCTGACCGGGTCATCCCGATCACACGGGAGGGGCGCCGCGCCACCGCGCGGCGCCCCTCCCGTTTCTGCTTCCACCGGCGTCGACCCGGCCGTCCGGCGGGCCGGGTGCGCGGCCGTCATTCCCGGCGGGCGAGCGCGACGACCCGTTCCGCACCCGCCAGGACCGCCGGGTCGACGAAGCGGCCGTCCGGCAGGGCCACCGCGCCCGGGGTGCGCCGTGCCGCCGCGACGATCTCCTGGGCGGCCGTGACCTCCTCCGGGGCGGGCAGGTACGCCCGCTCGATCACCGGCAGCTGGCGCGGGTGGATCGCCGCCCGGCCCAGGAAGCCCAGCGCCCGCCCGCGCGCACTGGAGACGGCCAGCGCCTCCAGGTCCCGGATGTCGGGGAAAACCGACTGCGCGGGCGGGGCCAGCCCCGCCGCCCGGGCCGCGACCACCACCCGGGAGCGCGGCCAGTCCAGGCCCGCCTCCGCGCTGATGCCCAGATCGGCGCGGAGGTCGGCCTCTCCGAGGGAGAGCCCGCGCAGGGCGGGGTGCGCGCGGGCGATCTCGTAGGCGCGCTCCACGCCCAGCGCCGACTCCAGCATGGCGTGCAGGGCCACCCCGCCGGTGCGGTCGGCGACCGCGGCGATCTGCTCCGGGGCCGAGATCTTCGGCAGTCGCAGCCCTGTGAGGCCGTGCAGCCCGGTCAGGGCGGTGAGGTCGGCGCCGGCCCAGGGGGAGTCCAGGGCGTTGACGCGGACGAAGACCGGGACCGGGGGCCGCTCGGCCAGCCGTTCCGCGGTGGCGGCGCGGGCGTACTCCTTGCGGGAGGCCGACACCGCGTCCTCGAGGTCGACGATGACGGCGTCGGCCCCGGAGTGCAGGGCCTTGGCGACCACCTCCGGGCGGTCGCCGGGTACGTAGAGCCAGGTCAGGATCACAGGGCCCCCTCCATCCGGAGTGCGCTGATCTCGGCCTCGGACAGGCCGAGTTCGGTGAGTACGGCGTCGGTGTCCGCGCCGTGCGGGCGGCCCGCCCAGCGGATCCCGCCGGGGGTCTCGGACAGCCGGAACAGGACGTTCTGCATCCGGAGCGGGCCGAGTTCCGGGTCCTTGACCTCGGTGACGGTGTCCAGGGCCGCGAACTGCGGATCGGCCATGACGTCCCGTACGTCGTAGACCGGGGCGACGGCGGCCTGGGCCTCCTCGAAGGCGGCGACCACGTCGTCGGCCTTGTGGCGCCCGATCCAGCCCCCGACGGCCTCGTCGAGGACGGGCGCGTGGGCCGCCCGGCCGGAGCCGGTCGCGAACCAGGGCTCGGCGATCAGCTCGGGCCGGCCGACGAGCCGCATGACGCGCTCCGCGATGGACTGGGCCGAGGTGGAGACCGCCAGCCAGCGCCCGTCCGCACTGCGGTACGTGTTCCGGGGGGCGTTGTTGGTGGAACGGTTGCCGGTGCGCGGCTGGACGTAGCCGAGCTGGTCGTACCAGAGCGGGTGCGGGCCGAGCACGGTGAGGATCGGCTCGATGATGGCCAGGTCCACCACCTGCCCGTGGCCGCTGCGGTCCCGGCCGGCGAGCGCGGTCATCACCGCGTACGCGGTGGTCAGCGCGGCGATCGAATCGGCGAGGCCGAAGGGCGGCAGGGTCGGCGGGCCGTCCGGCTCCCCGGTGATCGCGGCGAAGCCGCTCATCGCCTCGGCGAGGGTGCCGAAGCCGGGGCGGTGGGCGTACGGGCCCTGCTGGCCGAAGGCCGTGACGCGGGTCAGGACCAGCCGGGGGTTGGCGGCGGACAGCTCGGGCCAGCCCAGGCCCCATTTCTCGAGCGTTCCGGGACGGAAGTTCTCGATGACCACGTCGGCGGTGGCGGCCAGCCGCAGCAGGGTGTCGCGCCCGCCGGGCGTGGACAGGTCGAGGGTCATCGTCCGCTTGTTCCGGCCGAGGAGCTTCCACCACAGGCCGACGCCGTCCTTGGCGGGGCCGTGGCCGCGCGAGGGGTCGGGGCGCTGCGGGTGCTCGACCTTGACCACGTCGGCGCCGAAGTCCCCGAGCAGGGTGGCGGCGAGCGGCCCGGCGAAGAGCGTGGCGAGGTCCAGCACCCGCATCCCGGCCAGCGGCCCGGTCGTGGATCCGCCCTCGGCTCCGGATCCGGGCTGCCCGTCGGGGGTCACGAGGTGGCTCCGCAGACGCGGCCGGTGCCGGCCCCGGGACCGGCCGCCGTCGCGGCGAAGGCGTCCGTCTCGGCGCGGGTCGGCATCGAGTCCTGGGCTCCCGGGCGCTGGACCGAGAGCGCGGCCGCCGCCGACGCCCAGCGCAGCGCCTCCGGCATGGGCCGCTGCTCCCCGAGGGCCACGGCGAGCGCTCCGACGAAGGTGTCCCCGGCGGCGGTGGTGTCCACCGCCCGGACCCGGGGCGCGGGCACGGTCAGCGGCTCGCGCCCGCGGGCGGCGTACAGGGACCCTGCCGCGCCGAGGGTGATGACGACCTCCGGGACCTCGTGGAGCAGGGCCTCGGCGGCCTGGTACGGGTCGGTGAGGCCGGTCAGGGCGGCGGCCTCGTGCTCGTTGGGGACCAGCAGGTCGGTGGCGGCGAGCAGTTCCGCGGGCAGCGGCTGGGCAGGGGCCGGGGTGAGGACCGTACGGACGCCGTGGGCGCGGGCGGCGAGCGCGCCGGCGAGGACGGCGGGGAGCGGGAGTTCGAGCTGGAGCAGGAGCGAGCCGGCCGCGCCGATACGGGAGTCGTCACCCGCCTCCAGGCCGGTGACGTGGGCATTGGCGCCCGGGATGACGATGATGCTGTTCCCGCCCTCGTCGTCCACGGTGATGTGGGCGGTGCCGCTGGCGCCCTCGACGGTGCGCAGGGCCGCCGTCTCGACCCCGGCCGCGGCGAGCGCGGAGCGCAGCCGTACGCCGAACTCGTCGGCCCCGACCGCGCCGATCATCACCACCTCCCCGCCGCAGCGGGCGGCGGCGACCGCCTGGTTGGCGCCCTTGCCGCCGGGAACGGTGCGGAACTCGCGGCCGGTGACGGTCTCCCCGAGGCGGGGGGCCTTGGGGACGTAGGCGACGAGGTCCATGTTGGTACTGCCGAGCACGGCGATGGCCGTCATGGGCGGGCTGCCTCCTGTGCGGTGAGGTGGGCGAGGGTGTCGAAGCCGATGCCGTCGAAGCCGGGGACGGTGGTGGCGAGGCGGTTCTTGAGGGGGGCGGACCAGCGGTGCGGGATGCCGTTCGGGTCGACGAGCGCGGCGAGGGAGCCGGCGGTCGCCCCGTTGGAGTCGGTGTCCCAGCCGCCGGACACCGCACGGCAGACGGAGCGGGTGAAGTCCCCGTCGGCGTGGGTGAGGGCGGCGGCGATCAGGGCGGTGTTGGGGACGGCGTGCACCCAGTGGTAGTGCCCGTACCGGGCGTGCAGGTGGTCCACGACGCGGTCGAAGCCGGCGTCGGCGTGCCGGGCGGCCGTGCCGACGGCGTGCCGGACGGCCTCGGCGAGCCGCGAGCGGGGCGGTACGACGGCCAGTCCGGCCCGGAGCGCGGTGTGGACGTCGGCCCGGCCGCCGGCGGCCTCGGCGATGGCGGCGGCCGTGAAGAGGGCGGCGTAGACGCCGTTGCCGGTGTGGGTGAGAGCGGCGTCCCGGTACGCCTGGGCCGCGGCGGCGGCCGGGTCGCCGGGGTTGGTCCAGCCGTGGACGTCGGCCCGGATGAGGGCGCCGATCCATTCGCGGAAGGGGTTGTGGTGGGTGGCGGTGGCCGGGGGCCCGAGCCCGAGCAGCAGGTTCCGGTACGCGAGGCGCTCGGCGGTGAAGGTCCGGCCCGCGGGGAGCTCGTCGAGCCAGAGGCGGGCGACGTCGGCGGTGGTGAACCCCTTGCCGTAGCGGCGCAGCAGGATCAGGTTCAGGAGCGGGTAGTTGAGGTCGTCGTCCTCGGGGGCGCCGTCGATGTTCTCGGCGAGGGAGGTGGCGGCGGAGCGCCGGTTCCAGGGGTGGGCGGCCAGCAGCTCCGCCGGGACGCCGTGTTCGGTGAACCAGTCGTCCAGGGGCCAGTTCCCGGCGGCCCGGGCCAGGGCCCGGATCCCCTCGAGCGGGAGCTTCTCCACGGGCTTCCCGAGCACGCACCCCACGGCCCGCCCCACCCAGGCCCGCTCGAGCCGCTCCCGCAGCCCGGGGTCGACCCGGCGGCCGGTGCCGGCCGGCGCCGCGGTCCATGTGGCGGCGATGGCCGGCCAGGCCGTCGGCTCGTCCCGGGCCGACGGGGAGGGGAGGCCGGCGAGTTCGGTCAGGAGGCGGGAGGCCAGGGCACGGAGCTCAGGCGGGGCCGGGGCGGGGGAGGCGCCGGCCCGGCCGGGCGCCGGGTGGCCGCCGGCCGCGAGCCAGGCACGGAGCAGGGGCTCCGCGTCCCGCCCGTCCTCGGCGGCCTGCCGCAGCTCGTGCCCGACCAGGTCCTCGGGCTGCAGCCAGCTGAGCCGCAGCGCCGCAGCCGAACCGCCGCCGGGGGGCGGGGACGCGGCCGGGAGGGCGGGGGAACCGCAGGGCGGGGTGCCGGTCACTGCGGGGCGGCGATCGAGGAGAAGGCCGACTCGTGGGCGCGGCGGCGGGCGTGGTCCCGGGCGAAGACCTCGCGGGTCACCGCGGCCAGCGCCGACGCCGGGGCGTGCAGGTCGAGGCGGCTGGCCTCGGCGACCTGTTTGGCCCAGGCGGGCGGGACCGCCGCGACGCCGGCCAGGGCCCCGGCGATCGCCCCCGCCATCGTGGCGATGGAGTCGCAGTCCCGGCCGTAGTTGACGGCACCGAGCACCGAGCCCTCGTACGAACCGCCGGCGACGATCAGCATGCCGAGCGCGATCGGGAGCTCCTCGATCGAGTGGAGGCGGGACGGGCGGCGGGCGCCGAGCGAGGGGGAGCGGTAGTCCGGGCCCACCGAGTCGTACGGGGCCACGGCCGCCCGGAGGGGGGCCAGGGCCGACTCGAAGTCCCGGTGGCCCGCAGCGACTTCGCACACCGCCGAGATGGCGGCCCGCGTGCCGTCCTTGGCCAGCGCCAGGGCCGTGTCCACCACGGAGGACGCCGTCGCCCCCGGCACGCACGCCGCCGCCACCGCCGCCGCGAAGACGCCCGCCGCCTCGCGCCCGTACGAGGACTGGTGCGCGCCGGCGACGTCCAGCGCCTCCGCGTAGGCGCCCGCCGGATTGCCGGCGTTGACGATGCCGACCGGCGCCATGTACATCGCCGCACCGCAGTTGACGATGTTGCCGTCGCCCGCCTCGCGCGGGTCCGCGTGGGCGTAGTGCAGCCGGGTCACGATCCACTTCTCGGCCAGGAAGATCCGCTGGAGCGGGAGGGCCTCGGCCTCGAGTTCGGGGATCCAGCGCGGGTTGGTCATCAGGTCCGGGACCAGGTGGTCGGCGATCGCGTAGGCGTCGAGGTGGTCGCGGACGGCCTCGTAGACCCGCACCAGCGCATGCGTCATGAGGGTGTCGTCGGTGACGTGGCCGTCGCCCTTGTGGTACGGCGCGATGGGGCGGGCGGTGCGCCAGTCCTCGTGCCACGGCCCGACGATGCCGTGCACGCGGCCGCCGTGCCGTTCCACGATCCGGTCCGGGGACCAGCCCTCCACCGGACCGCCGAGCGCGTCGCCGACGGCGGCTCCGACGAGGCAGCCCGCCGCCCGGTCTTCCAGAGTGAGCGTCATGTCCGAATCATCCCTTGGGTGAGGTGAGTTCCGTACGAGCGAGGAGCGCGGCGAGTTCGACCAGATCGGTTCCGGCGAGGCGGGGGAGGGCGCAGCCGGAGAGGGTGCGGCAGGCCTCGCGCCAGGCGGTGGGGATCGAGTCGCCGCCGCCGAGGGCGCCGGTGAGCGCGCCGGCGAGGGCGGGGGCGGAGTCCGCGACGCGGGAGAGGCAGGCCGCGGCCGGGACGGCCTCGGCGGCCCGGCCGCGGGCGGCGGTGGCGAGGGCGAGGGCCACGGGGACGGTCTCGGCGGCGGCGATGCCGTAGCTGTAGACGTGGTCCACGATCTCGTGCTCGAGGGTGGGGACGATGGCGAAGGCGCCGTCCCCGCCGGTGTGGGTACGGGCGAGCTTGACGGCGTGACGGGCATTGCGGCCGATCTCGGTGGCCTCGGGGAGCTGGCCGAGGGCGGCGTCGACGGCGGTGTCGGTGTCGGCGCCGGCGAGGGCGGCCGCGAGGGCGGCGGCCATGGCGCGGGCGCCGTGGACCCCGTCGCCGTCCTGGGTGTAGCGGGCGTCGAACTCGGCGAGGTCCGCGGCCGCGGCCGGGTCCCCGGGGTGGACGACGGCGAGGACGCAGGCGCGGATGCAGGCGGCGTCGTCGAAGTAGTGCGGGTTGTCGTGGCCGGTGGCGGGCGGGCGCAGGCCGGCGGCGAGGTTGCCGAGGCCGGCGCGGACGGAGATGCGGGCGCGCAGCGGGAGCACGGCCGACTCCACCTCGGGGGCGCGCTCCGCCGCCGCGGCGATCTCGCTGGCCAGGGCGTTCCAGGCGAGGTCGATGGCGGCCCGCATCCGGCGGGACCGGCTGAGGTCGCTGAGCAGCACGCCGGCCGCGGTGAGCACGGATTCGGCGGCGAAGGCGGCCCATTCGGCGTCGTCGGAGGGGCCGAGGCGCAGCGGTTCCGGGGGCTGGTTCAGGGCGATGGGCACGGGGAGGGTCGTGGTCTGGTTCTGCTCGGCGAAGGTGTCGAGCTCGCGGGTGAGGCGGCGGGTCCACTCGGGCATGCGGCTGGCCCGGTGCCGGGCGGCGGGCCAGCCGGCGGCATCGCCTGCGGCGAGCCCGAGCAGCAACCCCTCGATCCGCCGGACCCCGGCGGGGGGCTGGGGCACGCGGGCCAGCGCGGCCCCCGCAGAGGGCTCGAGGCTGCGGGCCTGCGCGGCCCCCGCGGGGGCGGTACGCACCTCCGCGCCCGGCCCGGCGTCGACCGCCGGCGCGTTCGGGGGGAGGGAGGGGGGCGTCATCGGGGGGTCTCGGATTCCGGGGTGAGGAGGTCCGCGATGTCCAGGACGTGGTAGCCCCGCATCGAGGGGAGGCAGCTGCCCCGGACCGGGCCGATCGCCGCCGCCCAGGCGGCCGGGATGGCGGCGACGCCCGACAGGGCGCCGGCGAGGGCGCCCGCCACCGCGGCCGTCGTGTCCGCGTCGCGGCCCATGTTCACCGCCGTCAGGACCGACGACGGGAAATCGCCGCCGCACGTCGCGAAGGCGCCGAACGCCAGACCCACCGCCTCCGGGGCCAGGTCCGTCCACGGGTAGCCGCCGATCACCACCGCGGAGCGCACCGCCCGCTCCCCGCGCGGGGCGGCCGCGACGGCCCGGCGCAGTGACCGGGCCGTCCAGGAGTCGGAGGGGATGACCGAGAGGGCCGCCGAGATGACGGAGGCGGGCGAGCCGCCCGCCATCGCCGCGGCGACGCCGGCCGCCACCGCCTGGCCGCCGTAGATGCCCTCGCCGTCGTGGCTGACCGAGCCGTCGATCGCGACCAGCCGGGCGGCCTCCGCCGGGCGGCCTGCCGCGAACACCCCGAAGGGCGCCGCCCGCATCGCCAGGCCGTCCGACCACGCGTGGCGGTGCTGCGCGGAGATGGGGGCCGCGAGCCCCCGGCGGAGGTTCTCCAGGGTGCCGCGCTCGCTGAAGCCCGCCCCGCGGAACGGCCCCTCGTCGAGGTCGGCGATCCAGTGGTGCCAGGCCCGCTCGACGTGGGAGACGGTCAGCGCCGAACCGTGGCGGGCCAGCAACAGCCCCGAGAAGATCGCGTACTCGGTGTCGTCGGTGCCCGCCGGGTCCTCCGACACGAAGCCCTCGATGCGGCCCCATTTCGCCCGGATCTCGGAGGGCTTCATGTTCTCGGCGGGGGCCCCGAGCGCGTCACCCGCCGCGAGGCCCAGAAGAGCGCCCCTGGCCCGTTCGAGGAGGACCTGCGGATTGCATGCAATCTGCTTCATCAGCTCCATGGCGCGCCTCTCCCACTTGGATGGGGCTCATCATGAGCCCTTGGGGGATTTGTGCCATGGCATGTGGTTTGTCGCTTGCCGCGAAACACCCCGCCCAGGCCCCCGTCACCCGGTCGCCGACCCGCGAAACCCCAGGTAAGTACGGCCTTCCTTGCTGGCGGGCGGCAGAAATCGTGCGTAGTTTCGAGGTGTTCCAGGGGAGTGGGTGCCTGCGTGTCGCGCATGGCGTGGTTCAGCGTACCCACTCGTACAAAAGGGGAGGAATCCGTCATGTCCATCATCGACATCGAAGCACCGCTGCATACCGCGCACCGCGACAACCACACCCACCGTGACGTCAACGGCGGATGGCTGCGGCCGGCCGTGTTCGGTGCGATGGACGGGCTCGTTTCCAACCTCGCGCTGATGACCGGCGTGGCCGGCGGTGCCGTCGCCCCGCAGACCGTCGTGATCACAGGGCTGGCGGGCCTCGCGGCCGGAGCCTTCTCGATGGCGGCCGGCGAGTACACCTCCGTCGCCTCGCAGCGCGAGCTGGTCCTCGCCGAACTCGACATAGAGCGTCAGCAGTTGCGCAAGCACCCCGTCGACGAGATGGAGGAGCTGGCCGAGCTGTACGTATCGCGCGGCGTCGAGCCGGCCCTCGCCCGCGAGGTCGCCATGCAGCTGTCCCGCGACCCCGACCAGGCCCTGGAGATCCACGCCCGCGAGGAGCTCGGGATCGACCCCGAGGACCTGCCGTCGCCGATGGTCGCCGCGGTCTCGTCCTTCGGCTCCTTCGCGCTGGGCGCGCTGCTGCCCGTACTGCCGTACCTGCTCGGCGCCACCTCCCTGTGGCCCGCGGTGCTGCTCGCGCTGGCCGGGCTCTTCGCCTGCGGCGCGGTGGTCTCCCGGGTCACCGCGCGGACCTGGTGGTACAGCGGTCTGCGGCAGCTGCTGCTCGGCGGCGCGGCCGCGGGTGTGACGTACGTCCTGGGAACCTGGATCGGTGGAGCCATAGGCTGACCGCGCAAGCGGTGAGACACTATGCAGTGCACAACATAAATAGTCCCCGGTAGTCCGCTACTCGGCAGTCCGTTACCCGGCGGTTTCGATCCCGTGTCCGCCGGGCATCAGACGAGGGCGCGCGGGCAATGATGCCCACCCGCGTCGGGACCTTCGCCCGTGGTGCGTCCTTGCTACGTCCCTTGATTTACCTGCGAAGGTCTCCACTTTCCGCTCCGTGCGTGTCCGCATGGTGAAACGCCATATCCGCTTCTCGGGATTGCCGTCATCATGTAACCTGCACGAAATTTCGCAGAGGGCCAACGTCGTCCCTCGGCACGCACCTATGCCACGACGACGACGGGAGAGCCGATGCGTTCCGCATCCACGCACTCCGCGACCGGCCTCAGCACCACCGCCTGGTCGCCCATGGACGGTCGCCCCGCCCAGCAGGGCATGTACGACCCGCGCAACGAGCACGACGCCTGCGGCGTCGGCTTTGTGGCCAACCTCAGCGGCGAGGCCAGCCACACGCTGGTCGAGCAGGCGCTGACCGTATTGCGGAACCTCGAGCACCGTGGTGCCACCGGATCCGAGCCGGACTCGGGCGACGGCGCCGGAATCCTGTCCCAGGTCCCGGACGCGTTCCTGCGCGAGGTGGCCGGATTCGAGCTCCCCGAGGCCGGCGCGTACGCCGTCGGCATCGCCTTCCTCCCCGCCGACGGCACCGCACAGGCCGTCGCCGTGGAGCAGATCGAGGCCATCGCCGCCGAGGAGAACCTGACGGTTCTCGGCTGGCGCGAGGTCCCGGTCACCCCCGACCTGCTCGGCAACGGCGCCCGCGCCACCATGCCGGCCTTCTCGCAGCTGTTCGTGAGCAACGGCAGCAGCGGCATCGAGCTGGACCGCAAGGCCTTCGTGCTGCGCAAGCGCGCCGAGCGCGAGGCCGGGGTCTACTTCCCGTCGCTCTCCGCCCGCACCATCGTCTACAAGGGCATGCTGACCACCGGCCAGCTCGAGCCCTTCTTCCCCGACCTCTCCGACCGCCGCTTCGCCTCCACGCTGGCCCTGGTCCACTCGCGGTTCTCGACCAACACCTTCCCGTCCTGGCCGCTGGCCCACCCGTACCGCTTCGTCGCGCACAACGGCGAGATCAACACGGTCAAGGGCAACCGGAACTGGATGAAGGCCCGCGAGTCCCAGCTGGCCTCGGACGTCTTCGGCGACGGCGCGCTGGAGCGGATCTTCCCGATCTGCACCCCGGACGCCTCCGACTCGGCCTCCTTCGACGAGGTCCTGGAGCTCCTGCACCTCGGCGGCCGCTCGCTGCCGCACAGCGTGCTGATGATGATCCCGGAGGCGTGGGAGAACCACACCTCCATGGACCCGGCCCGCCGCGCGTTCTACCAGTACCACTCCACGCTGATGGAGCCCTGGGACGGCCCCGCCTGCGTCACCTTCACCGACGGCACCCAGGTCGGCGCGGTCCTCGACCGCAACGGTCTGCGCCCCGGCCGCTACTGGGTCACCGACGACGGCCTCGTCGTCCTCGGCTCCGAGGTCGGCGTGCTCGACATCGACCCGGCCAAGGTCGTCCGCAAGGGCCGCCTGCAGCCCGGCAAGATGTTCCTCGTCGACACCGCCCAGAAGCGGATCATCGAGGACGACGAGATCAAGGCCGAGCTGGCCGGCGCCGCCCCGTACGCCGAATGGCTCGAGACCGGCGAGATCGAGCTGACGGACCTGCCCGAGCGCGAGCACATCGTGCACACCCACGCCTCGGTCACCCGCCGCCAGCAGACCTTCGGCTACACCGAGGAAGAGCTGCGCGTCATCCTCGCGCCGATGGCCCGTACCGGCGGCGAGCCGCTCGGCTCCATGGGCACGGACTCCCCGATCGCGGCCCTGTCCGAGCGCCCCCGGCTGCTCTTCGACTACTTCACGCAGCTCTTCGCGCAGGTCACCAACCCGCCGCTGGACGCCATCCGCGAGGAGCTCGTCACCTCGCTGCTGTCCTCGCTGGGCCCGCAGGGCAACCTGCTGGAGCCGACCGCCGCGTCCTGCCGCAGCGTCACCCTGCCCTTCCCGGTGATCGACAACGACGAGCTGGCCAAGCTCATCCACGTCAACGCCGACGGCGACATGCCGGGCATGAAGGCCGCCACCCTCTCCGGCCTCTACCGGGTCTCCGGTGGCGGCGAGGCACTGGCCGCCCGCCTCGAGGAGATCCGCGGCGAGGTCGACGCGGCCATCGCGAACGGCGCCCACCTGATCGTCCTCTCGGACCGCCACTCGGACGCCGAGCACGCACCGATCCCGTCGCTGCTGCTCACCTCCGCCGTGCACCACCACCTCATCGCCACCAAGCAGCGCACCCAGGTGGGCCTGCTGGTCGAGGCCGGCGACGTCCGCGAGGTCCACCACGTCGCGCTGCTCATCGGCTACGGCGCCGCCGCCGTGAACCCGTACCTCGCCATGGAGTCCGTCGAGGACCTGCTGCGCGCCGGTACGTTCCTGTCCGGCCTGGAGCCGGAGCAGGCCATCAAGAACCTGATCTACGCGCTCGGCAAGGGCGTCCTGAAGGTCATGTCCAAGATGGGCATCTCCACCGTCGCCTCCTACCGCGGCGCCCAGGTCTTCGAGGCCGTCGGCCTGAACGAGGAATTCGTCGCCTCGTACTTCCAGGGCACCGCCACCAAGATCGGCGGCGCCGGCCTGGACGTCGTCGCCAAGGAGGTGGCCGCCCGCCACGCCAAGGCGTACCCGGCCTCCGGCATCGCGGCCACGCACCGCGCGCTGGAGATCGGCGGCGAGTACCAGTGGCGCCGCGAGGGCGAGCCGCACCTGTTCGACCCGGAGACGGTCTTCCGCCTCCAGCACGCCACCCGCAACCGCCGGTACGACATCTTCAAGAAGTACACGGACCGGGTGAACGAGCAGTCCGAGCGCCTCATGACGCTCCGCGGCCTCTTCGGCTTCAAGGCGGAGGACCGCCCGTCGATCTCCATCGACGAGGTCGAGTCGGTCGCCGACATCGTCAAGCGCTTCTCCACCGGCGCCATGTCGTACGGCTCCATCTCGCGCGAGGCGCACGAGACCCTCGCCATCGCCATGAACCAGATCGGCGGCAAGTCCAACACCGGTGAGGGCGGCGAGGACCCCGACCGCCTCTACGACCCGGCGCGCCGCTCCTCCATCAAGCAGGTCGCCTCCGGCCGCTTCGGTGTGACCTCCGAGTACCTGGTCAACGCGGACGACATCCAGATCAAGATGGCGCAGGGCGCCAAGCCCGGCGAGGGCGGCCAGCTGCCCGGCCACAAGGTCTACCCGTGGGTCGCCAAGACCCGGCACTCCACCCCGGGTGTCGGCCTGATCTCCCCGCCGCCGCACCACGACATCTACTCCATCGAGGACCTGGCTCAGCTGATCCACGACCTCAAGAACGCCAACCCGGCCGCACGCATCCACGTGAAGCTGGTGTCGGAGGTCGGAGTCGGCACCGTCGCCGCGGGTGTCTCCAAGGCCCACGCGGACGTCGTCCTCATCTCCGGCCACGACGGCGGTACGGGCGCCTCCCCGCTGACCTCGCTCAAGCACGCGGGCGGCCCCTGGGAGCTCGGCCTCGCCGAGACCCAGCAGACCCTGCTGCTCAACGGCCTGCGCGACCGCATCGTGGTCCAGACGGACGGCCAGCTCAAGACCGGCCGCGACGTCGTCATCGCCGCGCTGCTCGGCGCCGAGGAGTTCGGTTTCGCGACCGCGCCGCTCGTCGTCTCCGGCTGCGTCATGATGCGCGTCTGCCACCTGGACACCTGCCCGGTAGGCATCGCCACGCAGAACCCGGTCCTGCGCGACCGGTTCTCCGGCAAGCCCGAGTTCGTCGTGAACTTCTTCGAGTTCATCGCGGAGGAGGTCCGCGAGATCCTCGCCGAGCTGGGCTTCCGCACGATCGAGGAGGCCGTCGGCCACGCCGAGCTCCTCGACACCAGCAAGGCCGTCACGCACTGGAAGGCGCAGGGCCTCGACCTCGAGCCCCTCTTCCACGTGCCGGCGCTGCCCGAGGGCGCGGTCCGCCACGCCCTGATCGAGCAGGACCACGGCCTGGAGAAGGCCCTCGACAACGAGCTGATCGAGCTCGCGGCCGACGCGCTGAACGCCGACTCCGCCGAGACGGCCCAGCCGGTCCGCGCCCAGATCGCCATCCGGAACATCAACCGGACCGTCGGCACCATGCTCGGCCACCAGGTCACCAAGAAGTTCGGCGGTGCGGGCCTGCCCGACAACACCATCGACCTGACCTTCACCGGCTCGGCCGGCCAGTCCTTCGGCGCCTTCCTGCCGAAGGGCGTCACCCTCCGCCTGGAGGGCGACGCCAACGACTACGTCGGCAAGGGCCTGTCGGGCGGCCGGATCGTGGTCCGCCCGGACCGCGGCGCCGACCACCTCGCCGAGTACTCGACGATCGCCGGCAACACCATCGGCTACGGCGCCACCGGCGGCGAGATGTTCCTGCGCGGCCGCACCGGCGAGCGCTTCTGCGTCCGCAACTCCGGTGCCCTGGTCGTCTCGGAGGGCGTGGGCGACCACGGCTGCGAGTACATGACCGGCGGTACGGCCGTCGTCCTCGGCGAGACGGGCCGCAACTTCGCGGCCGGCATGTCGGGCGGCGTCGCGTACGTCGTCGACCTCGACATCAACAACGTCAACGTCGGCAACACGGGCGCCGTGGAAACCCCCTCCGACGCCGACAAGCAGTGGCTGCACGATGTGGTGCGCCGCCACGAGGAGGAGACCGGCTCGACCGTGGCCGCGAAGCTCCTGGCTGACTGGTCCGTCTCAGCGGACCGCTTCAGCAAGATCATCCCGACCACGTACAAGGCAGTGCTCGCCGCCAAGGACGCCGCTGAGCTGGCCGGACTCTCGGAGTCCGAGACCACGGAGAAGATGATGGAGGCGGCGACCAATGGCTGACCCGAAGGGCTTCCTCACCACCCCGCGCGAGACCGCCTGTTCCCGTCCGGTCGCCGACCGGCTGAAGGACTGGAACGAGGTCTACGTCCCGGGCTCGCTGCTCCCGATCATCAGCAAGCAGGCCGGCCGCTGCATGGACTGCGGCATCCCGTTCTGCCACAACGGGTGCCCGCTCGGGAACCTGATCCCGGAGTGGAACGACTTCGCGTACCGCGAGGACTGGTCGGCGGCCTCCGAGCGCCTGCACGCCACGAACAACTTCCCGGAGTTCACGGGCCGCCTGTGCCCCGCTCCGTGCGAGTCGGCGTGCGTCCTCGGCATCAACCAGCCGGCCGTCACGATCAAGAACGTCGAAGTCTCGATCATCGACAAGGCGTGGGACAACGGCAACGTGACCCCGCAGCCGCCGGAGCGGCTGTCCGGCAAGACGGCGGCCGTCATCGGCTCGGGCCCCGCGGGCCTGGCCGCCGCCCAGCAGCTCACCCGGGCCGGCCACACCGTGGTGGTGTACGAGCGCGCGGACCGCATCGGCGGTCTGCTCCGCTACGGCATCCCCGAGTTCAAGATGGAGAAGGTGCACATCAACCGCCGCATCGAGCAGATGCGCGCGGAGGGCACCAAGTTCCGCACCGGCATCGAGATCGGCCGCGACCTGTCCGCGACCGACCTGCGCAAGCGGTTCGACGCGGTCGTCATCGCGGCCGGCGCCACGGTCTCCCGCGACCTGCCGGTCCCGGGCCGTGACCTCAAGGGCATCCACTTCGCGATGGAGTACCTGCCCCTGGCCAACAAGGTCCAGGAAGGCGACTTCATGGCCCCGCCGATCACGGCGGAGGGCAAGCACGTGGTCGTCATCGGCGGCGGCGACACGGGCGCGGACTGCGTGGGCACCGCCCACCGCCAGGGCGCGGCCTCGGTCACGCAGCTGGAGATCATGCCCCGCCCGTCGGAGGACCGGCCCACGGGGCAGCCCTGGCCGACGTTCCCGATGCTGTACAAGGTCACCTCGGCGCACGAGGAGGGCGGCGAGCGGATCTACTCCGTCTCCACGACCCACTTCGAGGGCGACGAGGACGGCAACGTCCAGGCCCTGCACCTGGTCGAGGTGGAGTTCAAGGACGGCCGTCTGGAGCAGAAGCCGGGCACCGAGCGGGTCCTCCCGGCCCAGCTGGTCACCCTGGCGATGGGCTTCACCGGCACGGACCAGGCCAACGGCCTGGTGGCCCAGTTCGGCCTGGAGCTGGACGAGCGCGGCAACGTCGCGCGCGACGCGTCGTACGCGACCAACGTCGACGGCGTCTTCGTGGCCGGCGACGCCGGCCGCGGCCAGTCCCTGATCGTCTGGGCGATCGCGGAGGGCCGCTCGGCCGCCCGCGGCGTGGACCGCTACCTGACCGGCAGCAGCGCCCTCCCGTACCCGGTCAAGCCGACGGACCGTTCCCTGATGGTGTAACCCCGTCACCCCTCCCCGCGGCCCGCTGCGGGGAGGACCCCTCATACGGTCCGTACAACGGCGTGCGGAGCCGTTCCTCGACGCCGTGCTCGCACCGCTCGGCCGCAGGCGGCCTCCCGGG
>NZ_JBVING010000011.1:63381-300661 GCF_055579465.1 Streptomyces sp. NPDC032745
TGCGCCGGCCTCCGGCCGTCGGTGCGCGGCCGGCGCCCCAGCAAGTCCCCTCCCTGCGGGGAGGACCCCTCATACGGTCCGTACAACGGCGTGCGGAGCCGTTCCTCGACGCCGTGCTCGCACCGCTCGGCCGCAGGCGGCCTCCCGGGCTTCGCCCGGCTGCGCCGGCCTCCGGCCGTCGGTGCGCGGCCGGCGCCCCAGCAAGTCCCCTCCCTGCGGGGAGGACCCCTCATACGGTCCGTACAACGGCGTGCGGAACTCTGACACCGCGCCCGCCATGTCCCCGACCAGGGATGGCGGGCGCGGTGGCGTGTTCGGGGCTACTCGGGCTGGACGACCGTGGCGCCCCAGCGGGTGGACGGGGCCGAGGCCGTCACCCAGGCCCCGAAGCCGCCCTGGAGGCCGGTGCCGGGGGGGACGGTGACACGCGCCGGGTCGCTCTCGGGGCAGTCGACCGTGAAGGGGGCCGGGTCGCGGTCCGGGTGGTTGTCGAGGTGGAAGGCGACCTCTATGGTGCCGCCGCCCGCGCAGCCGAAGGTGATGAACGTGTCCAGCCGGGGCGAGAGGCCGCCCGAGACGAAGCCGCTGGAGCCGGCCTGCTCGGGGATCCAGATCAGCCCGTCAGGCCCGGGGTAGCCGACGATCTCGTCCCCCGCCGAGGCCTGGGCCGTGCCGACCGCGAGCGTCAGCGTGAGTGCTGCGGTCAGCGTGCCGATCGCGGCGGCCTTGCCGCGCCCGTGTGCCTGCTTCATGTGGTCCCCCGTGGTGTCTTCGGTTCCGACTGACACCGGTCACGTTAACCAGCGGCACTGACAGCGGCCTTCCTCTTCCCGGCCGCCGCCGCAGTGGCGTTGTGTAGCCGCATCAATCCGTTCCGGTGCTTCGCCGACCTGGTGGGGACTACGCTTTTCGCGGAGCAAGGGCACTGCGGAAGCGGGGAGTTGGCTCGTGGCCAAGCAGAAGGATCTGAGCGGGGCGCAGACACCGGAGGAGTTCGCCCGCGAGGAGCTGCGGCGCCACCGGGAAGCGGCCGGGCTGACCCAGGACGGCCTTGGCGAGCGGATCTTCACGAGCGGCGCGTACGTCGGTCAGATGGAGTGCGGCACACGGCGGCTGCGACCGGAGATTGCGGAGCTGATCGACAAGGAGTTCGACACCGGGGACTACTTCGTCCGCCTGTCGAGGGCGTTCAGGTCCAAGCAGATGGAGGACTTTGCCGTCGTCGTCCAGCTGGAGCGCGTTGCGACGGCCATCTACGACTACGCTGCCACGCTGGTTCCCGGGCTGCTTCAGACGGAGGGGTATGCCCGGGCTGTCATGCGGGGCGGCAATCCCACCGCACTCGCCGAATACATCGACGGCCTGTGCGCGTTCCGCCTGGAGCGTGCTCGGCTGCTCGAAGATCCGGTGAGTCCTCAGCTGTGGGTGATCCTGCACGAGACGGTGCTGCGGACGGTGATCGGAGGTCCTGCTGTGATGGCTGACCAGCTGCGGCACATCGCCTCGCACGTCCGCGGCCACCGCATCACCGTGCAGGTAGTGCCGTTCTCGGCCGGGGCTCAAGGAGTTCTGGGCTCGCTGGTGAGCATCATGCAGTTCGCCGACTCGCCCGACGTGGCCTACGCGGAGGGGCCTTGTGTGGGGCAGCTGTACGACGATGCGGATCTGGTCCGCCGTCACTGGAAGCGATTCGACCTCACCAGGGCGGCAGCGCTGTCGCCGGAGGTGTCTCTGGCCCGTATCGAGTCGGCGGCGGAGGAGTACGCGAAATGTGCACAGACGTGAACGGTCTGTCCTGGCAGACGTCCTCGTACGGCAACTTTGAGAGCGCCGGCTGCGTAGAGATGTCCGACGACCTCCCCGGCATAGGCCCGGTGCTGCTGTTCCCGGCCGCCGCGTGGGCTCCGTTCATCCAGGCCGTGAAGTCTGTTGGCATCCGGTCGGCATGACCATCACGTCCGCCCCTCCTCCCCACGCTATGCGGCGGCGCCGGTCGAACCGCCGGGCCGGACGCATCACGGCCCGTCCCGGTCCGGGCGGAGCCAGTGGTGGATGAGCGGGAGGAGGTGTTCGCCGTCGAGGGACTGGGCGGCGTAGTCGGAGGCGCCCGCGGCCAGGGCCTTCTCACGGCCCAGGACGGTCGCCTTGCGGGCGAGGGTGATGACGGGGCGCTGGGACGGGCCGGCCAGCTGGGCGATGACCGAGGCCGCCGGGGAGCCGCCGCTCATTCCCTGACTGGGCAGGCGCAGCAGCACCAGCGCGACGTCCGGGTCGGCGGTGATCGCGGTGATCGCCTGCGGTACGCGTTCCGCCCACAGGACTTCCAGGCCGTGGCGCTCGAAGTCGGTGGTGAGGGCGAAGGCCACCCGGACGTCGTCGTCCACGATCAGCACCTTCTGCCCGGAGAAGCCGTAGGCCGTGGCGGACGCGGCGCCATGTGAGTGTTCCTGAGGCCCGGACAGCTCCCACGGCTCCGGCTGGGGCACCGGCCCGCCGGGAACGAGCGGTAGGTAGAGGGTGAACACGGACCCGAGTCCGCGTTCACTGGCCACATGGATCTCGCCCTCCATCAGCCGGGCGATCTCCCGGCTGATGGACAGCCCGAGTCCGGCTCCGACGTACCGCTTCCCGGTCAGGTCGCCGGCATGCTCGAACGCCTCGAAGATGACCTTCAGCCTTCCGTCGGAGATCCCGATCCCCGTGTCGCTGACCGAGAAGGCGATCAACTCCGCCGCCTTCATGTCGGCGAGCCGTCCGTGGACCGACGGCGGCACGTCCCGGCCGGCGGGCCGGATGTCGAGCCGTATCTCGCCGTGCTCGGTGAACTTCACGGCGTTGGCGAGCAGGCTCCGCAGGATCTGGAGCAGACGCTGCTCGTCCGCGTGCAGGGTCGCCGGCAGCTCCGGCGCCACCCGGACGGACAGGTCCAGTCCCTTGCCCTCCGCCAGGGGTGAGAACGCGGCATCGAGATGGTCGGCGACCTGGAGCAGCGGAACCGGGACGGGGACGATCTCCATGCGGCCCGTCTCCGCGTCGGAGAGGTCGAGGATGTCGTCCAGCAGGGAGAGGAGGTCGCGGCCCGCCCCGTGGATGGCCCGGGCGTACTCGACCTGCTTCGGGGTGAGCGTCCGGTCGGCGTTGTCGGCGAGCTCTTGAGCCAGGAGCTGCAGGGAACTCAGCGGAGTGCGCAGCTCGTGGGACATGTTCGCCAGGAACTCGCTCTTCTGCCTGATCGACAGGGCCAGCACCTCGTTGTGCTCCTGCAGGGTCTGCCGTGCCTCTTCGGTCCGGGCGTACTGGACCTCCATCGCGTCGTTCTCGTGGGCCAGCTGCGCCGCCTGCTCCTCCAACTGCCGGTTGGCGGCCTGGAGCGCGGCTTGGCGGTTCTCCAGCATCGTGGAGCGTTCGCGCAACTGCTCGGTCAGGGCCTGCGACTTGGTCAGCAGGACCTCGTTGCGCTGCTGGACGAGGATGGCCGCCGCGCTGCGCTCGACGAACTCGGACACCACCGCGGGGACGTCGGTGCTGCGCTCGCTCCGCCAGTGTTCCGCCTCCGACACCCGGGCGGCGGAGAGCAGGTCTCCGTCCGCGGCCCGCTCCTCCATGACAGCGAGCCACTGCTGGAAGTCGGCATCGGCGTCGACCCAGTCGGCGAGCCTGGTCCATTCCCTGATCAGCGCCTCGTGGGCGATCTCCGCCGTTCCCGGTCCGGTCGTCCCGAGTACGACCAGTCGCTGGTCGGGCTGCGCCAGGAGCCGGGCGACCTGCCAGTCCCGGCCCAGATGGGCCCGCAGGGCGGTCACCCGGACCGCGCTGCTCGCCCCGCCGCGGGCCCGCACCATCGACAGCAGCACCCGCCGGATCCGGGCCTCGTCCAGTCGCCGGGCCAGGAACCGGAAGGCGTTCTCGGCGTGCCGGTTGAGCGCGCCCGCGACCCCGCCGAGGGCGTGGTACCCGTCGAAGGTGATCTTCCGCTCCTGCTGCATGGGCCAGAGCTCGGTCAGGGCGAACTCGAGCAGCGGGAGGCTGCCCGGGGCCTTGGCCGCCTCGGCGGCGATGGCCTCGGCGACGCCCTGGCTGTAGACGACCCCGGCCGCGGCGGCCGGTTCGACGATCACCCGGGTCAGCGCGGCCTCGTCCAGCGGGGAGACGTTGAGCTGGCGGTCCTGGATGCGCGGGCCGATGGCGGGCAGATCCAGCAGGTCCGGCAGGAAGTCGGACCGCAAGGTGCAGACGAGCCGTACCGGGGAGTCGCCCATGGTGTCCGGTTCGGGAAGCATCCGCTCCAGGAACTCCTGCCGCAGGGCGGGGCCGCCGTTGCTGAGCACCTCTTCGAACTGGTCGCCGATGAGGGTGAGCCGGCGGCCGGTGAGCAGCGCGATCCGGGTGGCGACCGGCCAGAACCCCTCCTCCCTGAGGCTGCGCGCCCTGCGCTCCAGCCGTTCCAGGGTGTGGTCGGCGTCCGGGTTCTCCAGGTCCAGCAGTGCACGGGCCACCGAGTCGTACGGGGTGTATCCGGGCCGGAAGCTCGCCACGGTCCAGCCGTCGGCGGTCAGCGCCGGCTGAAGGCCGGCCCCCACCAGGGAGGACTTGCCGACTCCCGAGGGGCCGGCCACCACGACGCAGGGCTGGTTCTGGAGCATCGCCCGGAGGCGTTCGATCTCCCTTTCGCGGCCCACGAACACGCCGGCCCGGGCATCGGCCGCGGTGAAGGCCTGCAACCCCCGGTAGGGGCACGGGGCCAGCACGCTGCGTTCCAGGACCTCGGGCCAGGCCGATGCCATTTCCGACATGGGTACGGCGTACGCGTCTTCGTGCTCGCCGCCCCGGCTCGCGACGGCCAGCATGCCGATCACCGCGTCCCCCCAGCGGTCGGAGGCGATGGCGGCGGTGCCGCTGTACCCCGGCTGGGTGCGCAGCGCGGACTCGCCGGACGTGTCGAGCTGGACCAGGCCGCCGCCGACGGCGCCCCGCAGGACGCAGCTGCTCCAGGCGCCGTTGGCCTTCCGCGGCGGATTCCCCGGGTAGCCGAAGACGGACACCTCGGTGGTCTGCGCCAGGCCGTTCCTGGGGTCGACGAGCCGGGCCGGCCCGGCTCCCACCGGCAGGGTGTCGCCCCCCACCAGTACGAGCCCCGCGACGTCGCGCCCGGGCCGCCCGTCCCCCGGAGGGGGGTCCCAGGCCACGATCCGGCAGTTGCGCAGGGGAGCTCCCTCGGCGTCGCCGAGCAGGACGAACTCGACCTGGACGCGGGCCTCCTCACCCGGCCGCTCGGTGGAGCCCTTCGGCCTGCCCAGGGCCACGTTGACGACGTGTGCGCAGGTCACGATGTGCTTGTCGCCCACGACGAAGCCGACCCCGACGGGTACGTCGGACGTGCCCTGGCGCAGCTTGACGACGAACCCCTCGCGCCGCGCGCCCATCCGGTTCAGGCGCGGTGCCAGACGAGTCGGACGGCGAAGTTCACCTCTGCCGTGCCCTTCGCGACGATGACGCCGGTCTCGCCGCCCATCTTCAGCCCGAACTCGATCTCGGCCTCGTCCGGGCCCAGTTCGCGTACCGTCCGGGCGACCCTCGCCAGCGTGGGCTTCACCTGGTCCAGGGCGTCCTGCACCGAGATGCGGGCCCGCCCCACCAGTCCGTCGCCTGCCGCGAGATCCAGGTCGGATCCCGCCAATGCCCCGTCGACCTCGAACACGACGGCGGTCTCGTCGCCGCCGTCCTCCAGCGTCATGGAGATGAGTTGTACTGCCATGTCCGCCACGCCCCCCATGGCTCCGGGACCGCCCGCGGTCCCCCCTCGCACCCGACACGCACATCCTGGGGCACCCCGAGGGCATCGCGCAGGGTTATGGCCCAGAGCATCCAATCCGCTCTGCTCGCGCCCAGGTTGAGGCGTGCTTCCTCCCTGTTCCTGAGCACTTTCCGCGCCCGGACCGGCACGGACCCGCACATCGAAGACGAGACATGTCCGCCCCATATTGGAAGCCCGCGGGCTGGGCAAGCGGTACAGCCGCAAAGAGGCGCTGAGCGACTGCATCGTGAGCGTGCCGTCCGGGCGGGTCGTCGGCCTCGACGCGCCCTCCGGCACCGAGCGCCTGCTCGGCGTACGGGCCACCGAACTGGACCACGTGCTGAAGGAGTCGATTTCCACCGGGCGGTCGGCGCAGACGGGGTGGTGAGACCGGCGGGCGCGGCTTCCCGGGCCGGCGGCGTACCGATCGACGGGGCCGAACCCGATTCGCTCGTGCGGGTGACCCGATGCGTGAGGGCGGGGAACGCTCCCGCCGGGCGCCGGGCGCACGGAGGGAAGGGACGGGTCCTCGCGACCGACCCGGCCGGGCCGTGAGGACCGGCCGGGTCCTGGGCCGGACGGAGCATCTGCGGGGCCTCTCCGGAAAGTTGAGGGGCCCCGCCGTCTGGTACCCATCTGGGTCATGGCCCCCATCCGAACCCTGCTGAGCGGCCTGCTCGGCGCCGCCCTGCTGGTCTCCGTCCAGCCCTCCGCCACCGGCGCCGACGGCCGGACCGTCGACTACCACGGTCTGCGCGTCACCCTCCCGGCCGACTGGCGGGTCGTCGACCTCGAGCGGAATCCCGGCGCCTGTCTGCGGCTGGATCTGCCGACCCTGTACCTCGGGCACGCCGGCACCCAGGCCGAATGCAGCGGGCGGGCCGTTCGGAGCCGGGCCGACACCCTGCATCTGGAGCCGCTCGACGGGGCCCCGGCGCGGGCCGACATCCCGACCCTGCGGGTCGAGGGGTCCGGCGGGATCCCCGAGGCGGAGGGGGACAGCCACGAGGTGCGCTACGCCCTGCGCAGGTCCGGGGTGATGGCCACCCTCTCGTACGGGGAAGCGCCCGACGCCGTACGAGAGCTGCTCGCGCGGGCCCCTACCGAAGACGGCGCCGCCCCGGGGGCCCACGGCACCCCGGCCGAACCGGCATCGGCCGTCACCGGCCCCAAGGCCGTCACCGCCCAGGCGCCCTTCACCGGAGCCGGCTTCGACGCCTGCACCGCACCGACCCAGCGCGCCATGGACGGCTGGCGGTCCGCATCCCCCTTCGGGGCCGTCGGCATCTACATCGGCGGCCCGGCCCGGGCCTGCGCCCAGCCGCAGCTCACCGCCGACTGGGTCCGCAAGCAGGCCGAGGCGGGCTGGCACCTGATGCCGCTCTGGGTCGGCCCGCAGCCCTGGCACAGCTCCAGCACCGGCCTGTCCACCGACCCCTCCGAGGCCGACGAGCAGGGCCGGGAAGCCGCCGACGGCGCCGCCCAGGCGGCCCGGGCGCTGGGTCTGGCCGACGGCACGGTGCTCTACAACGACCTCGAGAACTACACGGACCGCACCACCTGGGACCCCCCGGTCGTCGCCTACCTCACCGCCTGGACGGTCCGGCTGCACGAGCTCGGCTACCGCGCGGCCGCCTACGTCGCGGCGAGCTCCGGGGCCAAGGCGCTCAGCGCCCACCACGACCAGGCCCCGTGGGCCATGCCCGACGTGCTGTGGATCGCCTCCTGGAACGCCAAGGCCTCGGTCTCCGACGCCGACGTGGGCCTGCCCGCCGGTACGCACCAGTGGGCCGGCCGGCGCCGCGCCCACCAGTACCGCGGCGACCACGAGGACACGTACGACGGGGTGACGATCAACATCGACCGCAGCTGGATCGACATCGACCCCGGCGTTCTCGCCGGTCCTGCACAGGCCGAGCCGCTGCTCCTCAGCTAGCCGGATCCTCGCGCGGCGGCTCGTCGTCGTTGCCCCGGCGGATGGTGCGCAGACCGTGCCCCGGGGTCCACGAGCGCACCACCAGGTCGTCGCCCTCGACGCCGATGTGCACCACCTCCGTCAGGTCCGCGTGGAAGAGGTGGAACGGGTGCGGGGTGTCCGTCTCCTCCGCGTACCGGTGCAGCTCGGGCGGGTCCACGAGCTCGATCGCGCGCCCGGAGACCCGTACGTCCCCGTCCGGCATCGTCTCGCCCTCGCCGGGATTGGTGTGCAGCGCGAAGCGCGGGTCGCGCTGCAGGTCCTTGGCCTTCATCGAGCCCGGCATCATGCCGAGCCACAGCTCGCCGCCGCGGATGTCGACGTTCAGCCCGGCCAGCCGCGGGGAGCCGTCCTTGCGGAGCGTGCCGAGGACGTGGTGCGGGTACTGCGCGAAGCGTGCCTGGACGGCCGCCGCGAATTCCGGTTCCTGTTTCTCGAACGCTGCCCAGTTGTTCGTCGTCATGCGTCCATCAAAGCGCCTGGCAGTGACAGTCGCCGCTCAGGCGCGCACGAGCACGCGGTGCGCCGGTCAGCTGCGTACGATGCCGGCCGCGCGGGCCGACGCCAGCCAGGACGGGAACTCCATGACCAGCCGGTCGAACAGCACCGGGTCCGGCACCTCGCGCGGGTCCGGCCCCGCGTGGAAATAGCCCGCGTTGTCCACCACCCGCCGGGCCGGCACGGGCAGTTCGTCCAGCCGGCGCAGGAAGTCGAACTGCGTGCTGCGCGTCTGGCCGAAGCCGACGAACTGCCAGAACAGCGGCAGCCGGGCCGCCTTGCACAGGTACTTCTCCGCCGCCGACCTGTTGACCGGTCCGCCGTCCGTCTGGAAGACGACCAGAGCGGGTTTCACCGACCCCGAATCCAGATAGTGGTCGATCACCGCGTCCATCGCCGCGTGGTACGCCGTCTTGCCCATGTGGCCCAGGCGGGAGGCGATCTCCGCGATCCGCCCCTGGTGCCCGGCGAGCGGGATCTCCTCCACCGCGTCGACCTCGGTGGAGAAGAACACCACCGGCACGCGGCCGTCGTCGTCGAGGTGCGCGGAAAGGCCCAGCACCCGGTCGGCGAGCGCCTGCACGGTGCCGTCCCGGTAGTACGGGCGCATCGACCCCGAGTAGTCCAGGACCAGGTACACCGAGGCGCGCCCGCCCTCCAGGCCGTGCTTGCGCAGCGAGACCCCCGCGCTCTTGTAGAGGCTCACGAGCGCCGGAGCGGTCGCTTCCATCTTGCGGAGGTCGATCGCGCTGCCCGTCATGCGCCCGAGGGTACGTCAGCCCGCGGCGGCGCAGCCCCGGCGTGCGGCAGCGGGCCCCGGCGCACCCGCGGCTACGCGCGCTCGTCCGCCGGCGCCGCGATGTCGCCCGGCGCCGCGATGTCTCCGGGCTCCGCGACCTCGCCGGGCTCCGCCGCCATGTCGCCGGGCTCCAGCGCCGCGATGTCCTCGAGCACGGCGGCCGCGAGGTCCCGCTCGGAGGCGTGGTAGCGCTCGGCCCACTTGAGGGTGAGCGCCGGGTAGGCCCAGGCGGGCTCGTCCTTCGCGCTTTCCCCGTCGGCGACCGCCCGCAGCCGCATCTGCTCCGTGAACTCCTGGTGATGCAGCAGGACCTCGCGCATCTGTCCGGGCTCCAGCAGGTGGCCCAGCCACAGCCGCAGCATCGGCCCGTGCTTGAGGACGGGCGGGTCGACCGGGGCCTCGCGGGCCCATGCCCGTACGGCCGCCATGCCCTCGGCGGTGATCCGGTACACGCGCTTGTCGCGGGTGCCGGTCTCCTGGGCGACCAGCCGGGAGGATGCGTACCCGGCCTTCTCCAGGCGCTTGAGCTCGCTGTAGATCTGGCTGAAGGAGGGGCTCCAGTAGAAGAAGCGCAGCGACCGGTCCGACCACTTCTTCAGGTCGTAGCCGGAGAGCTCCTCTCCGAAGGAGAGCAGCCCGAGCACCGCCCAACTGGTCGCCGGGAGCGGCTGCCTGTTCGTCTCGTCTGCCACGCACCGCAGTCTACGACCGGTCTCCGCGGCACCCCTTCCTCCCTTCGGATATGCCTGCTAGAAGTATTCCTATTAGTGACATGGGAGGGCTGACGGGTGATCTCGCTGGACGGGAAGGTCGTCGTCGTCACGGGCGCCGGACGCGGGCAGGGCGCGGCGGAGGCCCGGCTGTGCGCGGAGGCCGGCGCGCGGGTGGTCGTCACGGACGTACGGGAGGAGGAGGGCCGGGCGGTCGCGTCCTCGCTGGGGGACCGGGGGCTGTTCGTACGGCACGACGTGGCCGAGGCGGACAGCTGGGCGGAGGTCGTACGGGAGGCCGTGGGCGCCTTCGGCACGGTCTCGGCGCTGGTCAACAACGCGGCGGTGTGGCGCACCGCCCACGTGGAGCGGCAGCGGCCCGAGGAGTTCGAGGCGCTGCTGCGGGTGAACCTGCTGGGGCCGTTCCTGGGGATCCGGGCGGTGGCGCCGGTGCTGCGGGCGGCCGGGGGCGGCTCGATCGTGAACATCTCCTCGACGGCCGGGCTGGTCGGGATCCCGGGCCACGCGGCGTACGGGGCGAGCAAGTTCGGGCTGCGCGGGCTGACCCGGTCGGCGGCGCTGGACCTGGCGGGGGACCGGATCCGGGTCAACTCGGTGCATCCGGGGGCGATCGACACGCCGATGATCTCCGCGGTCTCCGGGCAGGACTGGTCGCACGTGCCGCTGGGGCGGATGGGGCGGCCGGAGGAGGTGGCGGAGCTGGTGCTGTTCCTCTGCTCGGACGCGTCCTCGTACGTCACGGGCACGGAGTTCGCGGTGGACGGGGGGATGACGGCGCGATGAGCGGTGGCCTTGTGGGCGGCGGTGCGACGGGCGGTGGTCCGACGGGTAGCGGTGCGACGGGCGGCGGTGCGACGGGCGACTCCCTTTCCCCCGCGGCCCGCGCGCTGTGCGGGGCGATGGCGGCGGCGTTCCCGGGGCCGGGGGACGTGACGGCCCTGCGGTCGGCGGCCGCGGGCGGCCGGTCGACGGGCCCGGAGGTGGCCTCGGTCCGGGACGGCGACGCCTCGGGCGTCCCGGTCCGCATCTACGACCCCGCGCCGGGCTCGGCGGGCCGCCCTCTGGTGGTCTGGTTCCACGGCGGCGGCTGGGTGATGTGCGGGCTCGACAGCCACGACGCGGTGTGCCGGTCGCTGGCCGCGGGCTCGGGCGCGGTGGTGGTCTCGGCCGACTACCGCCTCGCCCCGGAACACCCCTGGCCGGCGGCGCCGGACGACGCGCTGACGGTACTGCTGTGGGCGAGGGCGCAGGCGGTCGCGCTGGGCTGCGATCCGGGCCGGGTGGTGGTGGCGGGGGACTCCAGCGGGGGCAACCTGGCGGCGGTGACCGCGCTGCGGGCGCCCGGGCTGGTGGCGGGCCAGCTGCTGGTCTATCCGCCGCTGGACGCGGAGATGGCATCGGCGTCGGTGTCGCCGTACGGGGAAGGGCACTTCCACACCGCGGCCCACATGGCCTGGTACTGGGAGCAGTACGGCGGCGACCCCGCGCATCCGCACGTCTCGCCGCTGCGGGCCGGTGACCTGTCGGGACTCCCGCGCACGCTGCTGGTGCTGGCCGACTGCGACCTGCTGCGGGACGAGGGGCTGGCGTACGCGCGCAGGCTGGGCGCGGCGGGGGTGGACTGTGCGGTCCACCTGTATCCGGGGGTCTTCCACGGATTCCTGGGCCTGCCGCTGCCGGCCGCAGGCGCGGCACTGGCGTCCGCCGCGGCCTGGCTGGGGGCCACGGGACAGGGGGGCGGGGCGGCCGGATTCGAACCGGCGTCCTCCTCCATGTTGTGTAGGCGCACTACCTCTGTGCTACGACCCCGCCCTTGCGGTGGATCTTAGACCAGAACCCGGCGGGCGTGCACGGGGATATCCCACGGCATGATGTGCTCATGTCGATGTTGCTCCGCAACGTGCTCGTCCTGGCCGTGGAGTTCGGCGCCGCGCTGCTGCTGCGCGAGCCGGACGCACCCTGGATCCCGGTGCTGCTGGCCGTGTTCGTCGTCGGCTCGGGCGTACTGCACGGCACCGAGGCCGAGTTCGTGCCCCGCTTCCTGGTCGCGCTGGCCGCGGTCGGCATCGCCGAGCTGGGCAGCCGGGCCTGGGCCTCGCCGGACGCCCTCCCCACGGCCGGAACCGGGGCCGCGATCCTCCTGGCCGTCCAGACGCTGATCCTGATCCGGTACTCCCTCCGCCGCCGTCGCGCCTGAACCGGAACCGGGCGTGGAGACGATCACCCTCGGCTGCCGGTCCGGGGAAGGCCTGGCCCGGCGGTCGGAGATCGAAAACAATGGCGGTATGACGTCCATGCCGCCCCGCACCCGTGCCCGGTCCTTCGATACCGCCGCCCCGCTGTACTCGGCGAACCGGCCCGGGTATCCCGGGGAGCTGTTCGACGCCATCGAGGCGCTGGCCGGGCGCGGGCTGCGGGGGGCCAGGGTGGCCGACGTGGGGGCCGGGACCGGGATCGCCACCAGGCTGCTGCACGCCCGCGGGGCGGACGTCGTCGCCGTCGAGCCGGGTGACGGCATGGCCGCCGAGTTCCGGCGCGCGAACCCCCGGATCCCGCTCGTGCGCGGCGACGGCGACCGGCTGCCGCTCGTCACCGCCGGGTTCGACCTCCTCACGTACGCCCAGGCCTGGCACTGGACCGACCCCGCCCGCTCCGTCCCCGAGGCCCGCCGCGTGCTGCGCCCCGGCGGCGCGCTCGCGCTCTGGTGGAACGACATGGACACCGCCGTCCCCTGGATCGCCGAGCAGGACGAGCGGATCCGGGCCCTGTTCGACGCCGACGGGGTCACCTTCCGCGGGCTGCCGGCCGAGCCGGCGTTCACCACCCGCGAAGTGCGCTGGTCGCGCCGGATCCCGCTCGACGTCCACCTCGCCAACCACGCCAGCCACTCCGCGTTCCTGATGCTCGGCCCCGACGGCACCCGGGAGTTCCTCGACGCGGAGCGGGCCCGGCTGACCCCGCTGTTCCCCGACGGGACGGTCGAGGAGCGCTACGTCGTCACCCTCAGCGTGGCCCGCGTGTGAGACGCGGTCGCCCGTGTGAGCACCGCTCTCGCGACGTACTACCGCTCTCGCTGCCGTTCTCGTTCCCGAAGCACCGCCGCCCGGCACACCGACGGTGAGCCCCATGCATCGCGCAGCGGCCGCGCCTTGCGCAGCCACAGGGAGAGGTCGAGCTCCTCCGTATAGCCGACGGCCCCGTGGAGCTGCAGCGCCGTCATGGCCGCCGCGTACGCCGCCTCGCCCGCGGCCAGCTTCGCCGCCGCGACCTCCCAGGGCGCCAGGCCGAAGCGGTCTCGGGGAAGTGGGGTGCGTTTCCGCGTCGTGCGGTGCGGTGGATCGCAAGGCGGAGCGGCGCCCCCGTACTGGGCGTACTCGGGTGCCGCGACAACGCGGCGAGGTGCCGTCCCGGGCGGCGCGGGGGCGTGCCCCACTTCCCCGAGACCGCTCAGCGCCGCCGCCCACACCAGCGGCCGCGCGAACTCGAGGGCCAGCAGCGTGTCCGCCAGCCGGTGCTTCACCGCCTGGAAGCCGCCGATCGGCGCGGCGAACTGCGTGCGCTGCTTCGCGTACTGCACCGTGCGGGCCAGCAGGGCCTCGCCCACCCCCAGGCACTGCGCCGCCGTGAGCAGCCGAGCCCAGCCGAGGGCCGTCCCCGCCGCCGCCAGCACCCGGGGGCCGGCGGCCAGCAGCTCGCCCTCCGCCGCCGGCCGGGACAGCCGGCGCGCCGGGTCCGTGGACCTCAGCAGTCCGCCGACCCCGGCCTCGCCGCCACCCGCCATCCGGAGCTCGCCCGCCGCCGACACCGTGAAGCAGTACGTCGCCGCGTCCGCGTCCAGTACGTACGGCCCCCCGCCCGGCAGAGTCAGCGTGGCCAGGGCCCCGCCCGCCACCAGCCCCGGCAGGAAGCGTTTCGCCGGCCCCTCCTCCCCGGCTTCCCCGAGCGCCGACAGGAGCACGGCCGCCGCAGCCGTCTCCACCACCGGGCCCGGCATCCCGGCCCGGCCCAGCTCCACGAAGCCGAGGGCCAGCTCCACCGGCAGCAGCCCCACTCCCTCATACGCCTCGTCCGCCGCCAGCGCGAACAGGCCCGTCCCCGCGAGCCGGGACCACAGTGCCCGCCCCGGCCCGTGGTCCCCGGCGCCCCAGGCCCGTACGGCCGCCGGCACGTCCGAGGCGCCGAGCAGGCCGTGCAGCGTACGGGCGAAGTCCGACTGCTGCGTGGTCGGCAGGAAGCGCATCAGCGGCGGCCCTTCGGGAGGCCGAGCAGGCGCTCGGCGATGATGTCGCGCTGGATCTCGTTCGTCCCCGCGTAGATCGGCCCGGCCAGCGAGAAGATCCAGGGCTCCGCCCACGCGCCCTCCGCCAGCTCCGCGTCCGCACCCAGCAGGTCCAGCGCCGTCTCGTGCAGCGCGATGTCGTACTCCGACCAGAACACCTTGTTCAGGCTGGACTCGGCGCCGATGCGCTCGCCCGCCGCGAACCGCGACGCCGCGGCCCACGTGAACAGCTCGTACGCCCTCGCCCCCACCACCGCGTCCGCCACCCGGTCCCGCAGCGCGGTGTCCGCCGGATCCCCGGCCGCCCGCCACAGCCCGGCCAGCCGGTCCGCCGCCGCGAGGAAGCGCCCCGGTGAACGCAGCGTCAGCCCGCGCTCGTTGCCCGTCGTCGACATCGCGATCCGCCAGCCCTGCCCCGGCTCCCCGATCACGTCCGCGTCCGGTACGAAGACCTCGTCGAGGAAGAGCTCCGCGAAGGCCGGCTTGCCGTCCAGCCGGCCGATGGGCCGCACCGTCACCCCCGGCGCCCGCAGGTCGAACATCAGGTACGTCAGCCCCTGGTGCGGTTTCAAAGCCTCCGGGTCCGTACGGAAGATGCCGAAAGCCCGGTCCGCGAACGCCGCCCGCGAGGACCAGGTCTTCTGCCCGGACAGCAGCCAGCCGCCCCCGGTGCGCACGGCCCGCGACGTCAGCGAGGCCAGGTCGGAGCCCGACTCCGGCTCCGACCAGGCCTGTGCCCAGATCACCTCGCCGCTCGCCATCGGCGGCAGCACCCGCGCCCGCTGCTCGGCGCTCCCGTGGTCGAAGAGGGTCGGCGCGAGGAGGCTGATGCCGTTCTGGGAGACCCGGCCGGGCGCGCCCGCCGCCCAGTACTCCTCCTCGAAGACCAGCCACCGCTCGATGTCCACGCCCCGGCCGCCGTACTCCTCGGGCCAGGACACCGCCGACCAGCGGTCCGCGTGCAGCTGCGCCTCCCACTCCCGGTGCGCGGCGAAGCCCTCCGCCGTCTCCAGGGAGGGGAGGGGGGAGTCCGGGACGTGGCCGGCGAGCCAGGCGCGCGCCTCGGCCCGGAAGGCCGCCACCTCCGGTGCATGGGTCAGGTCCATCGGCTGTTCCCCCAACAGTGTTCCCTAACAAGTGTTTGGTAGGTTAACGTACGGCCATGAGCCTGAACACCCCCAACACCCCCGACTACGTGCCGGGTCACGGGCTGCTCCAGGGCCGCACCGCCGTCATCACCGCCGCCGCCGGGGCCGGGATCGGCGGGGCCACCGCCCGCCGCTTCCTGGAGGAGGGCGCGCGCATCGTCATCGGCGACGCGCACGCCCGCCGCCTGAAGGAGACCGAGGACGCCCTCGCGACCGAGTTCGGCGCCGGCCGCGTCACCTCCCTCCCGTGCGACGTCACCGACGAGGACCAGGTCCGGGCCCTGTTCACGCTCGCCGAGCAGACCCACGGCCGCCTGGACGTCGTCGTCAACAACGCCGGCCTCGGCGGCACCGCCGCCCTCGTCGACATGACGGACGAACAGTGGGGCAAGGTCCTCGACGTCACCCTGAACGGCACCTTCCGCTGCACCCGCGCCGCCCTGCGCTCGCTGAAGGCCTCCAGGCGGGGAGGGGTCATCGTCAACAACGCCTCCGTCGTCGGCTGGCGCGCCCAGACCGGCCAGGCCCACTACGCCGCCGCCAAGGCCGGCGTCATGGCGCTGACCCGCTGCGCGGCACTGGAGGCGGCCGAGTTCGGCGTACGGATCAACGCGGTCGCCCCGAGCCTGGCCATGCACCCGCACCTGGCGAAGGTCACCAGCGAGGAACTGCTGCGCGAGCTGACGGCCCGCGAGGCCTTCGGCCGCTACGCCGAGCCGTGGGAGGTCGCCAACGTCATCGTGTTCCTGGCCAGCGGCTACTCGTCGTACATGACCGGCGAGACCGTCTCGGTCAGCAGCCAGCACGCGTAGGCCGAGAATGGGCGCGTGCCAACGAACCAGCCGACGAACCATTCGACGAACCAGCCGACCCGGCCGACACCCAAGAAGAAGCCACAGGTGACAGCCACGCCCGAGCGCCGTCGCGAGCTCCTCGACACCGCCGCCGAGGTGTTCGCCGCGCAGGGCTACAACGCCACCACCGTCCGCAAGATCGCCGACGCCGCCGGCATGCTCGCCGGCAGCCTCTACTACCACTTCGATTCCAAGGAATCGATGCTCGACGAGATCCTCTCGGCCTTCCTGAACGAGCTGTGGCAGGGCTACGACACCGTCCTCGCCGCCGGCCTCGGCCCCCGGGAGACCATCGAGGCCCTCGTCACCGAGTCCTTCCGGGAGATCGACCGGCACCGCGCCGCCGTCGCGATCTACCAGAAGGAGTCCCGCGCCCTGTCCGCGCAGCCCCGCTTCCACTACCTCTCCGACTCGCAGCAGAAGTTCGAGAAGGCCTGGCTGGGGACGCTGGAGCGCGGGGTCGCCGCCAAGGTCTTCCGGGCCGACCTCGACATCCGCCTCACCTACCGCTTCGTCCGCGACACGGTGTGGGTGGCGGCGTCCTGGTACCGGCCGGGAGGACAGCACAGCCCCGAGGAGATCGCCCGCCAGTACCTCTCGATGGTGCTGGACGGGATCGCCGTGCGCACGTAACCCGATCCGAGGAGTCCCGATGCCCGAGGCCTACATAGTCGAAGCCGTACGCACCCCCGTGGGGCGGCGGGGAGGCGGCCTGTCCGCGGTCCACCCGGCCGACCTCGGCGCGCACGTCCTGAAGGCGCTGGTCGAGCGGTCGGGGGTGGACCCGGGCGCCGTCGAGGACGTGGTCTTCGGCTGCCTGGACACGGTGGGCCCGCAGGCCGGGGACATCGCGCGCACGGCATGGCTGGCGGCGGGGCTGCCGCAGGAGGTGCCGGGCGTCACGGTGGACCGCCAGTGCGGCTCCTCGCAGCAGGCCGTCCACTTCGCGGCGCAGGGCGTGCTCTCCGGGACCCAGGACCTGGTCGTCGCCGGCGGGACCCAGAACATGTCGATGATCCCGATCGCCTTCGCGTCCCGGCAGGCGGCGGAACCGCTCGGCCTCACGGAGGGCCCGTACGCGGGCAGCGAGGGCTGGCGGGCCCGGTACGGGGACGCCCCGGTGAACCAGTTCCACGGCGCGGAGCTGATCGCGCAGAAGTGGGGCATCACGCGCCGCGACATGGAGGAGTTCGCGCTGCGGTCCCACCGGCGGGCCCTGCGCGCGATCGACGAGGGCCGTTTCGAGCGCGAGACCGTCGCGTACGGGGACGTCCGGGCCGACGAGGGCCCCCGCCGGGACACCACCCTGGAGAAGATGGCGGGCCTGCGTCCGGTGGCCGAGGGCGGCACGATCACGGCGGCGGTCTCCTCGCAGGTCTCGGACGGCGCGGCGGCGATGCTGATCGCCTCCGAGCGGGCCGTCGCCGAACACGGCCTGCGGCCGCGGGCCCGCATCCACCACCTGTCCGTACGCGGCGAGGACCCGATCCGCATGCTGTCGGCGCCGATCCCGGCGACGGCGTACGCACTGAAGAAGACCGGAATGTCGCTGGACGACATCGACCTGGTGGAGATCAACGAGGCGTTCGCCCCGGTCGTCCTGGCCTGGCTGAAGGAGACCGGCGCCGACCCCGAACGGGTGAACGTCAACGGCGGGGCCATCGCACTGGGCCATCCGTTGGGTGCCACGGGAGTGAAACTGATGACCACGCTGCTCCACGAGCTGGAGCGGACGGGGGGCCGCTACGGGCTGCAGACCATGTGCGAGGGCGGCGGCCAGGCCAACGTCACCATCATCGAGAGGCTGTAGCCGCCCGGCCCCGGCGCCGTGACCGGGGGCTCCGCCCCGGTCCCCGCGCAGGTCGCACGTGGAAGGGGCTGGGACGCCCGCGCCGAGGTGTGCTAGCTTTAGCAGCGTTGCAGTTGTGGTACCCATGAACTTTATGTGCGCCTGACGGGAATGTTCCTCAGGCGCTTTTATTGTTTTGCCGGACTCTCCGGATGGGGCCCTTTGCCGCCTATTCAGGAGATTTAAAATGGCACTTGGCACCGTGAAGTGGTTCAACTCGGAAAAGGGCTTCGGCTTCATCGAGCAGGACGGTGGCGGTCCGGACGTGTTCGCCCACTACTCGAACATCGCCACCCAGGGCTTCCGTGAGCTCCAGGAGGGCCAGCGCGTGTCCTTCGACGTCACCCAGGGCCAGAAGGGCCCCCAGGCGGAGAACATCCTCCCCGCCAACTAAGTACTTCAGCATGCCGGGGTCCGCACCGCGAGGTGCGGGCCCCGGCTTGTCTGCTGTCTCGACCTTTGTTTTACCTGCCGGTTTCAGGAGGGCTTTCTCGCATGACCAGCTCCAGCTCCGCACGACCCAGCCGCCGCCCCACCCGGGGTCGAGGTGCGGCACAGGGACGTCCGAAGGCTGGCGCGGGACGGCAGAAGTCCGCCCCCGTCGCCCGGCCCCAGGAATTCACCATGCCCGAACCGCTGACCCCGGCCCTGGAGCCGGTCGCCGCGTTCGAGGACATGGGCATGCCCGAGGCGCTGCTGAAGACCCTCGCCGCCCAGGGCGTCACCGAGCCGTTCCCGATCCAGGCCGCGACGCTGCCGAACTCGCTCGCCGGCCGTGACCTGCTCGGCCGCGGCCGTACCGGCTCCGGCAAGACGCTGGCCTTCGGCCTGGCGCTGCTGGCCCGTACCGCCGGCCGCCGCGCCCAGCCGAAGCAGCCGCTCGCGCTGGTCCTCGTACCGACCCGTGAGCTCGCGCAGCAGGTGACCGACGCGATGGCCCCGTACGCCACGGCCGTCAACCTGCGGATCACGACCGTCGTCGGCGGCATGTCGATCAACCGGCAGTCCGGGGCCCTCCGCCGCGGCGCCGAGGTGCTCGTCGCCACCCCCGGCCGCCTGAAGGACCTCATCGACCGCGGTGACGCCGACCTCTCCCAGGTCGCGATCACCGTCCTCGACGAGGCCGACCAGATGACCGACATGGGCTTCATGCCGCAGGTCACCGCGCTGCTCAAGCAGGTCCAGCCCGAGGGCCAGACCATGCTGTTCTCGGCGACCCTCGACAAGAACATCGACAAGCTCGTCAAGATGTTCCTGCACGACCCGGTCGCCTTCTCCGTCGACCCGTCCGCCGGTGCGGTCAGCACGATGGAGCACCACGTCCTGTACGTCATGGACGAGACCGACAAGAAGGCCGTGGCGACGCGCATAGCCGCTCGCGACGGCCGGGTGATCATGTTCGTGGACACCAAGCGCGGTGTCGACCGCATGGTCAAGAAGCTCCTGGCGGACGGCGTCCGCGCCTCCGGCCTGCACGGCGGCCGCTCCCAGCCGCAGCGCAACCGGACCCTGGACTGGTTCAAGACGGGCGAGGTCACCGCGCTGATCGCCACCAACGTGGCCGCCCGCGGCATCCACATCGACGACCTCGACCTGGTCGTCAACATCGACCCGCCGACCGACCACAAGGACTACCTGCACCGCGGCGGCCGTACCGCCCGCGCCGGCGAGTCCGGCAGCGTGGTCACCCTGGTGCTGCCCGACCAGAAGCGGGACATGTCCCGTCTGATGTCGGACGCCGGGATCTCCCCGCGCACCGCGCAGATCAAGTCCTCCGACGAGGAGCTCTCCCGGCTCACCGGCGCCAAGGAGCCCTCGGGCATCCCCGTGGTGCTCGAGGTGCCGCAGCAGCCGGCCCCGGCGGGCCGACGCTCCGGCGGCCAGGGCGGCGGCAGCGGCCGTTCCGCCAGCCCGCGCCGTCGCTCCGGCGGTTCCTCCGCCGCGCAGGGCGGCGCCACGCCGGCCGGCGGCGGCGAGGGCCGTCCGCGTCGGGCCCGCTCCGGCGCAGGCCAGGGCGGCGGCCAGACCGGCGCCCGCGGCCAGGGCGGCGGCCAGGGCGGCGCCCGCGGTCAGGGTGGCGGCGGCCAGGGCGGCGCCCGCTCCGGCGGTGCTCCGGCCGGTGCGCGTCGCCGCTCGGGCGGCGGGCGTCCCGCGGCGGGGCGTGCGAGCTGACGCCCCGGGGTCCCGACGCCCTGAGGTTCTGACAGGCATTCCGGTACGCCGGGCAGCGCGAGGTGCGCTGCCCGGCGTTCTGCCGTCCGGGCTGCCGTACTACCGCACCAGCCTGGTCTGGAGCTTCGCGAGCGTGCGCAGGTCCAGGCCGAGGCCGTCCGTGAGGTAGCCGTAGAAGCCGCCGTAGTCCGCGGCCAGTTGCGCGGTCGCCGCGTCCAGGTAGTCCTGGCGGACCTCCTGGAGCGGGATCAGCAGGTCCGGGTTCTGCATCCGCCCGGACTGCTTCAGGCCCGCCCGCACCTGAGCGTCGTACGCGGCGCGGAACGTGTTCGACGCGAGGTAGTCGCGCTCGGCCGTCTCCTCGGGGACGGCCAGGGCGCGCAGCAGGACGTAACTCATCCAGCCCGTCCGGTCCTTGCCCGAGGTGCAGTGGTACAGGAGGGGGCCCTGGCCGCCGTCCGCGATCTCGCGCAGCGTCGCCGCGAACTGCGCCCGGTTCTCGGGGCTGGTCACGAAGGTGCGGTAGATGTCGCGCATGTAGGCCTCGGCGCGGCCGCCTCCGAGCATCTGCTCCTGCGTGGCGGGATCGCCGCTGGAGATCGCGCCGACGAGCGTCCCGTACAGGCCGAGGTCGCTGACGGGGCGGGAGGTGGCGGTGAGCCCGGCGGGCAGCCGGTCGGCGCCGTCGTACTGGAGCTCCATGGGGATGCGGAAATCCACGACCTTCCCCAGGCCGAGACCGGAGACGGTGGTGACGTCTCCTTGCGTCAGCTTGCTGAGGGCGTCGGAGCGGTAGACCAGGCCCTGGCGGACCTGGCCGCCGGTCCAGGTGCGGTAGCCGCCCAGGTCGCGGACGTTGACCGCGCCCTGGAGGGGGATCTGGCGAATCGTTTCCGCCTGCTGGTGGTACCGGCCTGCGGTGGTGTCGCCCGCCGCCGGCGCGGCGTACGCGGCGGAGGCGGCGGGCAGGGCGGCGACGGCGAGAGCGGAAGCGAGCACCGCGGTCACCAGGCGGATTCGGGCACGGCTCATCGGTGGCGACTCCTGAGGAGGAGAAGGGGGATCACCCTGGTGGTGGCAGGGCGTCGAGCGGGTGCGGGTGCGGGTGCGGGTTCGGGTTCGGGTGGTGCGGGTGCGGATGTTCCTCGTGCAGGCGTTCCAGCCGCGCCAGCACGGTGTGTGCCTCGGCCATGACGCGGGCGACGAGCTCCGCGCAGGACGGCAGATCCTCGATCACCCCCGCGACCTGGCCCGATGCCATGACGCCGAGGTCCGTACGGCCCTCGACCATGGACGCCTTGAGGAGCATGGGGGTGTTGGCGGCGAGCAGGACCTGGCTCCAGGACAGGTCCTTGCCGTGTTTCATCGCGAGGCCGTCGCGCACCATCTGCGGCCAGGACAGCCCGGAGAGCCTGCGGAAGGCGGCGGCGTGCCGGACCGCCCGGGCCAGGGCGCGGGTACGGCCCGCACGCTCGAGGGACGCGACCAGCTCGGTACGCAGCATGCGGTGCGGCAGACCGTCCACGGCCGTCGTCACGGTGACGTCCCTGACGCCTGCCGCCAGGTACCGGGCCTTGACCGCGTCCGGGACGGTGGAGTCCGAGGTCAGCAGGAAGCGGGTGCCCATGGCGATGCCCGCGGCCCCGTACGACAGCGCGGCGACCAGCCCGCGGCCGTCGTGGAAGCCGCCCGCCGCGACCACCGGGATGTCCACCGCGTCGACCACCTGGGGCAGCAGCACCGTCGTGGCCACGTCCCCGGTGTGCCCGCCGCCCTCGCCGCCCTGCACGATCACCGCGTCCGCCCCCCACGCCGCGACCTTCTCGGCGTGCCGCCGGGCCCCGATCGACGGGATCACCACCACACCCGCGTCCTTGAGCCGGCCGATCAGCTCCTTCGACGGGGCGAGCGCGAACGAGGCGACCCGTACGCCCTCGTCGATGATCAGCCGGACGCGTTCCGCGGCGTCCCCCGCGTCCGCGCGGAGATTGACCCCGAACGGGGCGTCCGTACGGGACCTGACCTCGCGGACCGCCGCACGCAGCTCGTCCACGGTCATCGTCGCCGAGGCCAGGATGCCCAGGGCGCCCGCGTTGGCGGCGCCCGAGACCAGCCGGGGGCCCGCCACCCAGCCCATGCCCGTCTGCACGATCGGGTGCTCCACACCGACCAGCCTGGTGAAGGCCGTCTCCATCGACTTCGACGTCGCCATCGCCTCAGACCCGCACTTCCCGGTCGCGCAGCGCCTCCGGGTCGATCACCTCGCGGATCAGCCGCAGCTCCTCGGCGGTCGGCTCCCGCGTGTACGGGACCTCGCCCGTGACCGCCAGGTCGAACCCGGTGGCCGCCAGGACCTGTTCGACGGTGACGCCCGGGTGGCGGGAGGCCAGGCGCATCGAGTGGTCCGGGCCGGTGAAATCGAGGACGCCGAGATCGCTGACCACCCGCGGGAGCCGGTGGAAGCGGGTCACCCCGGCCGCCTCGGCGCGGTCGTAGCCCACCCCGCTCACCATGTCGACGCGCTCGACGAACACCCGCGGGGAATGCTTCGGCACCCAGTAACTCACCGGGTTGTTCAGGGTGTTGACGGGTGCACCGCGCACGCCGAGGAGCTGCCGGGCCGGCCGGGCCCAGTCGCCGATGCAGGAGATGTTCTGGTTGCCGAACCGGTCGATCTGGCTGGCGCCCATCATCACGTGCCGCCGCCCGCCGGTGACCATCGTGAGGTGGCGCCGGTACGGGAGCCAGCCCTCGGCCTCGCCGCCGAGGCCGACGAGCAGGGCCTCGCCGTCGGTCAGGAGGAGGTCGGGGGAGAAGGTCCGCTTCGCCAGCCGGGCCCCGAACGACGGGATCAGGCCCATCGGGCTGGCGAGCACCTCGCCGTTGCCGCGCCAGGCCTCGGCGCAGGCGATCACGCAGTACTCCGCACGGGAGGCGGCCGTCGCTGTGCTCACTTCTGCTCCTCGTGCCAGGCCTGGACGGCGGACTGGTAGGCGTGCTCGCTGCCGCCGGAGAGGAAGCGCGCGCAGAACTCCGGCCAGGGGGTGGTCGCGTACAGCTTCTGGAAGGCCTCGTCGCGCCCGTGGTCGGGGACGCAGGAGGTGAAGTGCGCCCCGTTCGGGGTCTCGACGACACCGGTCACGGAGTGCCGGCTGACCAGCAGGGACTGCGGGGGCCCGGCCTTGGAGAGCTCGGCGGTCTCCACGAGCTGCTCGCAGGAGAGGTACGCGGCGTCGGCGGCCTCGCAGAACAGGTCGTCGAAATACGGGTCCGGGCCCAGGTACTGGCCGTTGCCGAGGCGGTCGGCACGGTTGAGGTGGACCAGCGCGGCGTCCATGCGCAGGGCGGGCACCGCGACGAGCTCCTCGCCGTCGGCGTAGGGGGAGGTGACGGTCCGCAGCTCCGGGTTGACCCGCATGACGTCGGAGCCGAGGCCGGCGCGGACGGGGAGGAAGGGGAGCCGGTTCGCGGCGGCGTGCAGGCCCCACATGAACATGGCCTCGTCGAGCTCGGTGAGGGTGAAGGCGCCGCTCTCGCGGGCCGCCCGGAAATGCGGCTCCAGCGGGATGGAGTCGAGCGTGGCGAAGGGTGCGACGAGCCCCCGGATCCGGCCGGCGGCCGCGAGCAGGCCGACGTCGGGGCCGCCGTACGAGATCACGGTGAGATCGGTGATCTCGGAACGGAGCAGTGCCCGCACCAGGGCCATGGGCTTGCGCCGCGACCCCCAGCCGCCGATGCCCAGGGTCATCCCGCTGCGCAGCTGCCCGACCACCTCTTCGGGGGTCATCGTCTTGTCGGTCATGAGCGCTCCTTCCCTGCGGGCTCTCCCTCTGCGGGCTCTCCGAAGGTGTCGCGGACCCGGTCGGCCACCCCGCTGAGGTTGGCCTCGAACGTGAACCCCTGCTCGAAGCGGTAGCTGCGCCGCACGTCGACGGGGTCGATGCCGTTGATGGCCGCCTTGGCCAGCCGGATCAGGTAGCCGTCCTTCTGCGCGATCTCGGCGGCCAGTTCGAGGGCCGCCGCCCGCAGCTCCGTACGCGGGACCACCCGCCACACCGAGCCGTGCGCGTGCAGTTCGGCGGCGGTGGCGGTGCGCGAGGTGTAGTACAGGGCGCGCATCAGGTGCTGCGGGACCAGGCGGGCCAGGTGGGTGGCGGCGCCGAGCGCGCCCCGGTCGAGCTCCGGCAGTCCGAAGGTCGCCTCCTCGCTCGCCACGATCGCGTCGGCGTTGCCGACGAGGCCGATGCCGCCGCCCAGGCAGAACCCGTGCACGGCCGCGACGACCGGTACCTCGCATTCGTACACGGCGGCGAAGGCCTCGTAGCAGCCGCGGTTCGCGCCGATCAGGGCGGCGTGGCCGGTGTCGCGCTGCATCTCCTTGATGTCGACGCCGGCGTTGAAGCCGCGGCCCTCGGCGGCCAGGACGGCACACCGGGTCTCCGGGTCGCGGCCGACCGCGCGCAGGGCGTCGGCGAGGTCGTACCAGCCCTGCACGGGAAGCGCGTTGACGGGCGGGAAGTCGACGGTGACGAGTGCGATGCCCTTGCCGGGGCTTGAGGTGGAGACACCCATGAGAGGATCAGCTACCTTTCCACCAAACATTTGTTAGGTGAGGAAGGTAGCAGCCTATGGAGCTCGACGGGAGGGTTGTCGTCGTCACCGGCGGAACCCGCGGCGTCGGTGCCGGCATCGCCCGGTCGTTCCTCGGGGCGGGCGCGGAAGTCGTCGTCTGCGCCCGCCGCCCGCCGCGCGAACCGGTGTGCGCGGACGGGCGGGCGGCCGCGTTCACCGCGCTGGACCTGCGCGATCCGGCCGCCGTGCAGGAGTTCCTGGAGGCGGTCGGGCGCCGGTACGGGCGGCTCGACTGCCTGGTGAACAACGCGGGCGGAACCCCGTACCGGCTGCTGGGGGAGGAGGAGGCGCAGCGGCACGCGCGCGTCGTCGAGCTGAACCTGGTGGCACCGATGACGGCCTCGCTGGCGGCGTACCCGCTGCTGCGCGAGGCGCACGGCTCGGTGGTGATGATCGGCAGCGTCAGCGGGACCCGGCCCTCGCCCGGGACGGCCGCGTACGGGGCGGCGAAGGCGGGGCTGGAGAACCTTGCCCGGTCCATGGCCGTGGAATGGGCGCCCGAGGTACGGGTGAACTCGCTCGTGCTGGGCATGGTGCGGACCGAGCTCGCGCACCTGCACTACGGGGACGAGGCGGGGATCGCGGCCGTGGGCGCCACGGTCCCGCTGGGGAGGCTTGCGGAGCCCGAGGACGTCGGGGCGGCGGCGGTGTTTCTGGCCTCCGGCCGGGCGGGGTATGTCAGCGGGGCGAGCCTGCTCGTGCACGGGGGCGGGGAGCGCCCGGCGTTTCTGGATGCGGCAACGGTCAACAAGGAGAACTGAGATGGGACTTGCCGAGGGTCGTGTGGTCATCGTGACGGGCGCGGGGCGGGGACTGGGCCGGGCCCACGCACTGGCCTTCGCGGCGGAGGGGGCCAAGGTCGTGGTCAACGACCTGGGCGTGGGCCTGGACGGGCAGCCGGGGGAGGACAGTCCGGCCGGGCAGGTGGTCGCGGAGATCCGGGCGCTGGGCGGCGAGGCGGTGGCGCACGGCAAGGACATCGCGTCACCGGAGGGCGCGTCCTCGCTGGTCGGGGCGGCCCTGTCGGCGTTCGGCCGGCTGGACACGCTGGTCAACAACGCCGGGTTCCTGCGGGACCGGATGCTGGTCAACCTGGAGGAGGCGGACTGGGACGCGGTGATGCGGGTGCACCTGAAGGGGCACTTCCTGCCGCTGAAGTACGCGGCGGCGCACTGGCGGGCCGAGGCGAAGGCGGGCCGGGCGGTGGCGGCGCGGGTGGTCAACACCTCCTCGGGGGCGGGCCTGCTGGGCTCGGTCGGGCAGGGCAACTACAGCGCGGCCAAGGCCGGCATCCTCGGCATGACGCTGGTCGCGGCGGCGGAGATGGGCCGGTACGGGGTCCAGGTCAACGCGATCGCCCCGGCGGCGCGGACGCGGATGACGGAGCAGACGTTCGCCGAGACGATGGCGGAGCCGGGGGAGGGGGCCTTCGACGCGATGGCCCCGGAGAACGTGTCGCCGCTGGTGGTGTGGCTGGGCTCGGACGCCTCGGCGGGGGTCACGGGCCGGGTCTTCGAGGCGGAAGGCGGCCGGATCACGGTGATGGAGGGCTGGCGCCCCGGTCCCACGGCGGACCGCGGAGCCCGCTGGACCCCGGCCGAGGCGGGCGAGACGGCGACGAAACTCCTCGCGGAATCCGAACCCCCGCACCCGGTCTACGGAGCCGAGTAGTCCCGGGCGCAGCAGTCCGGGCACAGTGGTCCGGGTGCAGGCTCAGGACTCCGACAGGCGGGCCGCCGCGCGCAGTTGGCGGGCGTTGGAGCCCTGGAGGAAGCGGATCACGGTTTCCAGCTCCGCCGTCGTGAACTCGTCGCACAGCTCCGCGACCTCACGGGCCCAGTCGTCGAACACCGGCCGGATCTCCGACAGCCGCTCCGGCAGCGCCTCCACCAGGACCCGCCGCTTGTCCGTCGGGTGCTTGGCCCGGCGGACGTAGCCCTTGCGCTCGAGCCGGTCGACCAGGCCCGTCACCGAGGCCGGGGCCAGTCCCGAGCGCTGGGACAGCTCCTTCGCCGTGAGCGGGCCGCGCCGCATGAGCAGGTCCAGGGTCTTCGTCTCGGTGGCGCTGAGCCCCTGCTTGGCGGCGGCCGCCTCGTGGAACACCACGGTCGCCGCGCTCGTCTCGCGGCCCGTGCGGTTCAGCTCGGCCAGTACCGCTTCACGGCGGGGGTCCGTCTCGTCGCTCATGGCATCCACCGTACCAAGTATTTAGTTCGGGTGAACGAAAGAGTTGTGATCACGCGCGCCTCCATGTCAGTCTTTCGTTCGTCCGAACGAAAGACTTTGGAGCCTGCCATGCCCACGCCCACGCCTGTGCCCATCCCCGCGCCCCTGTCCCCGACTCCCTACCCACGCCGCTGGGCCGCCGCCGTCGTCATGATGGTCGCCGCGCTCATGGACCTGCTCGACGTGACCGTCGTCAACGTCGCCATCCCCTCCATCGGCCGCGACCTGCACGCCTCGCAGAGCGCCCTGCAGTGGCTCGTCTCCGCCTACCTGCTCGGCTTCGCCGCCACCCTGATCGTCTCCGGGCACCTCGGCGACCGGTACGGGCGCAAGGCCCTCTTCCTCGCCGGAACCGCCGGCTTCGGCCTCGCCAGCCTCGGCTGCGGAATCGCCCAGAGCCCCGGCCAGCTGATCGCCGCCCGCGCCGTGCAGGGCGTCATGGCCGCCCTGCTGATGCCCCAGGTGCTCGGCTCGTTCCGCACCCTGTTCCAGGGCAAGGAGCGCGGCGCCGTCTTCGGGATGTACGGGGCCGTCGGCGGCTTCGCCGCCGCCGTCGGACTGCTGCTCGGCGGCCTGCTCACCGACGCCGACCTGTTCGGCTGGGGCTGGCGGTCCATCTTCCTCGTCAACGTGCCCGTCGCCGCGGCCGCCTGCCTGGCCGGAGCCGTCCTGGTCCCCGCCACCCGCGAGCGCGGCGCCGGCCGCCCCGACCTGGCCGGCAGCCTCGTCCTCGCCGCCGCCCTGATCGCCATCGTGCTGCCGCTCGTCCAGGGCGAGGCGGGCGGCTGGCCGCTGTGGGGCTGGCTGTGCCTGACCGCCGGGGTCCTCGCCGTCATCGGCCTCGGTGTCCTCGAAGCCCGCCGCCGCGGGACGGCGACCGTGCCGCTGCTGCCCGCCCGAGCCTTCCGGCTCCCCGCCTTCTCCGTCGGCCTCGCCGTCCAACTGCTCTTCGCCGTCGGCATGCAGGGCTTCTTCCTGGTCTTCGCGATCTGGCTCCAGAGCGGCGAGGGCTACACCCCCATGCAGGCCGGCGTGGTCACCGTCGCCTTCTCCGTCGGCAGCTTCCTGACCGCCCCCGCCGCCGACGCCCTCGCCGTCCGCTTCGGCCGCCTCGTCCTCGCCGGTGGCGCGCTGCTGATGGCGGGCGGGTTCGCGGGGGTCTGGTACGCCGTCTCCGCCTCCACCGCCGCGCACACCGGGGCCTGGCCGCTCGTCCCGGGGCTGCTCGTCGCGGGCGCCGGGCTCGGCTTCCTGGTCGTGCCGCTGGTGAACGTCGTCCTGTCCGCCGTCCCCGCCGACATCGCGGGCGGGGCCTCCGGAATCTTCTCCACCGCCCAGCAGTTCGGCGGCGCCCTGGGCGCGGCCGTCATCGGCAGCGTCTTCTTCGGCGCCCTCGCCGACGGCGGCCCCACGCACGCACTGACCACCGCCATGCCCTGGGTGACCGCCGGGTTCCTGCTCAGCGCACTGCTCTGCCTGGCCCTGCCGCGTACGGCGGTGTCCCCCGAACCGGCGTCCTCGCACGCCGAGCCGCTGCCGGCGTAGCCGCCGCCGGGGGAGCGGCGGGCCGAGCCCCCGGACGGGCCCGGCACAGGAAACGGCCCCGGCCCCCTGGCGGGGGGGTCGGGGCCGGATCCTTCACTCGTGCGATGGGATATCACTACCCACGCCGGTCACGCCTTGAACCGCTCTCAGCCGACATCTTGTCCCTCCTCCGCGCCGCGTTCGCCGGGCCCCGGCTCCGGTCAGGTGTCGCAGTCCAGCACCGTGCGGCACAGCCCGCAGCGGGCGCGCACCGGCCCGCGGACCGGCAGCCGCAGCCGCTGCCCGCACACCGGGCACGGGAAGCTCACCCGAGTCCCCGCCGGGTGCTCCTCGAAGCCGTACGAGGCCCCCGGCGCGGCGGCGCCCGCCCGCCGGTCCCGGGCGTAGCGGCGCCGCTGCGCCCGGTCCGCCGCGGCCAGGGGAGCCCGGCGCAGCTCCCGCCCGGCGAGCGCGCGGCCGCGCACGTACGCCTCGTACGCCTGGGGGCTGGTGAACCAGGTGGAGAGGTCCTCGCCCCCGCCGGGCAGGAGGGCGCGCCGTGCGAGGACGTACCCGAACTCCTCGGGGGTGAGGTAGCCGAGCTTCTGGTGGGTGAGCTCGTCCTCGCGGTAGGCGTCGAGGAGCAGCCAGCCGGCCCCGAGGTAGGCGGCGGTGGTGTCGGTGAGGATCTCGTTGTCGGCGGTGGCGGGGAAGCGCAGGTCCAGCCGGTGCAGCAGGACGTGCGTGACCTCGTGGGCCAGGGCGGCGGCCAGATCGCGGCGGTGGGTGCGGAAGCGGTCGTTGACCTCGATGAAGTACTCGGGCCCCGCAGTCAGTTCCACGGTCGCGGCCTGCTCCATCGCCCGGAAGCAGACCACCATCCGGGCATCCGGCAGCCGCAGCGCGCGCACGATCGCGGAGGCCACGCGGTGCGCGCCGAGGTGGAGGTCGTCGGCGGCGGTGAAGGCGGCGTCGGCGGGCGCGAAGCTCGTGTCGTACGCCCGGATCCCCTCGTACGAGAGCCGCCGCAGCAGTGCGGTGATCGAGGCCCGGACGGTGTCGAGATGGGGAAATCCGTGCTCGACCGGGCTGCTGTGCCTGCCGTTCTTCGTCATGCCGCCCCCCGCGCCGCACATTGTCCGAAAACGCGTTCTTGATGTCCGATGAGAGATGGGTGTGACATGTACGTGTCATTCACCCGATGACGCGCACGGCCCAACCCCCCACGAAAGGCAGTGTGTTGACCTTGTCCACCCTTGCCGCACTCATCAAGCGCACCCTCGCCGTCGGCGCAGTGGCCCTCGCCGCCGTCAGCCTCCAGCCCGGCGCCGCCAACGCCTCCCAGGCCCCCGTGGTCGGCGGCACCCGCGCCGCCCAAGGCGAGTTCCCCTTCATGGTCCGCCTCTCCATGGGCTGCGGCGGCGCCCTCTACACCCAGCAGATCGTCCTCACCGCAGCCCACTGCGTCAGCGGCTCCGGCAACAACACCTCCATCACCGCCACCGCCGGAGTCGTCGACCTCAACAGCTCCAGCGCCATCAAGGTCAAATCCACCAAGGTCCTCCAGGCCCCCGGCTACAACGGCAAGGGCAAGGACTGGGCCCTCATCAAACTCGCCAAACCCATCAACCTGCCCACCCTCAAAATCGCCGACACCAAGGCCTTCGACAACGGCACCTTCACCGTCGCCGGCTGGGGCGCCACCCGCGAGGGCGGCGGCCAGCAGCGGTACCTGATGAAGGCCACCGTGCCCTTCGTCTCCGACGCCAGCTGCCAGAGCTCCTACGGCAGCGACCTCGTCCCCGGCGAGGAGATCTGCGCCGGACTGCCCCAGGGCGGCGTCGACACCTGTCAGGGCGACTCCGGCGGCCCGATGTTCCGCCGCGACAACAACAACGCCTGGATCCAGGTCGGCATAGTCAGCTGGGGCGAGGGCTGCGCCCGGCCCGACTTCCCCGGCGTCTACACCGAGGTCTCCACCTTCGCCACCGCCATCAAGAACGCGGCCGCGACCCTCTGAGCCCCCAGCCTCGCCCTTCCGGCCGAGTACACCCGGGCCGGAAGGACGAGGCGCGGTGCACCGTACGCACGTAAGGCCGGCCGCAACGGCACACGGCCGGAACACCGCCGCCCCGGCCCCGCCCGGTTGCGGGCCCGCGCACCCGCCCGTCCCATGGGAAAACACAGGCAGCGGGCGACAGCGGGGCAGGCAGCGCATGGCGATCAGGGTGGTCATCGCCGACGACCAGGAAATGGTCAGGACCGGATTCCGGATGATCCTCGAAAGCCAGCCGGACATCGAGGTCGTCGCCGACGTCGTCGACGGCGAAGCCGCGCTCGCGGCCGTCGCCGCACACCGGCCGGACGTCCTCCTCCTCGACATCCGCATGCCGAAGCTCGACGGCCTCGAGGTCACCCGGAGACTCGCCGGCCGGGACGGCCCACGCATCGTGATCGTCACCACCTTCGACCTCGACGAGTACGTCCACGCCGCGCTCCACGGAGGAGCATCCGGCTTCCTCCTGAAAGACGCCAGCCCGGCGATGCTGGTTGAGGCGGTCCGCGCGGCGGCCGTCGGAGACTCCCTCGTCTCACCCGCCATCACCGTACGACTACTGCGCGAACTGACCCCCCGGGCCACCACCGCCCAGGCGGCCCGCCGGCCCGCCGAACCCCTCACCGAACGCGAACAGGACGTCGTACGGTGCGTCGCCCGAGGCCGCACCAACGCGGAGATCGCGGGCGAACTGTTCGTCTCCCTGTCCACGGTCAAAACCCACCTGGCCAACGTCCAGACCAAACTCGACGCCCGCAACCGCGTGGAAATCGCAGCCTGGGCCTGGAAATCCGGCCTGGCCACCACCCCGGCGTGAACGGCTTCCGGCCACACCGGGCCCCGACGGGCAGCGCCCCCGGAAGCCCCCGGGGGCAGGCATGAGCCCCGCCCGGCTCCCCGGCGACGTCGCCGCCACCGCCCACCGCATCGTCCTCGAAGCCCTCACCAACATCGGCAAGCACGCCGCCACCGCCACCGCCGTACGCATCGGCCTGCGCACCGTCCCCGCAGGACTGGAGATCCGCATCGCCGACGACGGAGGCCGCCCCGCCCGCCTCTCCGACAACGCCCGCGGCGGCGGCTACGGACTCGCCGGCATGGCCGAACGCGCCGAAGCCCTGGGCGGCTCCCTCACCGCCGGACCCGCCCCCGAAGGAGGCTGGCTGGTCACAGCCGTCCTGCCGCTCTGACCGGCTTCCGGACACCCGTCCGTCTCACGGACCGGCTCGCCCGGGAACCACACGCGAACGCCACGTATTCTCGGGAACCATGAACAACAGCGCCCCCGACGAAGCCGCCGCGACCGGCGCCATCGACGAGAACGTCACCGCCGAGCTGGCCCGCCTGCGCGACAGCATCGACAACATCGACGCAGCCGTCGTCCACATGCTCGCCGAGCGTTTCAAGTGCACCCAGCAGGTCGGCCACCTCAAGGCCAAGCACCAGCTGCCCCCGGCCGACCCGACCCGCGAGGCCAGCCAGATCGCCCGGCTCCGAGAGCTCGCCGAGAACGCCAAACTCGACCCGGCATTCGCCGAGAAGCTCCTCAACTTCATCATCGCCGAGGTCATCCGCCACCACGAGACGATCGCTGCGGGCGAAGAGTAGGCGAGGGCAGACGACCGGGGCCCACCCTTCGGGCAGCATGGGCCCCATGTCCGCACTGACGCGCAACGAAGCGCAGCTCCGAGCACAGCTCCTCGACGTCCACCACTACGCCGTCACCCTCGACCTCACCGGCGGCGACGACACCTTCGAATCCACGACCGCCATCCGGTTCACCGCCCGTACCGCCGCGGACACCTTCGTGGAGCTGAAACCGGACGAACTGCACTCCGCCGAACTCGACGGCAGCCCCCTCGACCGGGACGCCCTCGCCGACAACCGCCTCCCCCTCACCGGCCTCGGCGAAGGCCCCCACGAGCTGCGCATCGCCACCCGCATGCGCTACTCCCGCACCGGCGAAGGCCTCCACCGCTTCACCGACCCCGCGGACGGCGAGGCGTACGTCTACACCCAGATGTTCATGGACGACATCCAGCGCGTCTTCCCGGCCTTCGACCAGCCCGACCTCAAGGCCGTCTTCGAGTTCACCGTCACCGCCCCCGCCCACTGGACCGTCCTCGCCAACGGCATCACCGAGCGCGTCGGCAACCGGGACACCGACGGCGCCGGCATCTGGAAGTCCGCCCCCACCCCCGTCATCTCCACCTACCTCGCCGCCGTCGCCGCCGGCCCCTGGCACAGCATCCGCACCGAACACGCCGGCCTCCCCTTCGGCATCCACTGCCGCCAGTCCCTCGCCCCCCACCTCGACGCAGACGCCGAGGAAATCCTCTCCGTCACCACCGACTGCTACGACCGCTACCACGAGAAGTTCTCCGAGCCCTACCCCTTCGACTCCTACGACCAGGCCTTCGTCCCCGAGTTCAACGCCGGCGCCATGGAGAACCCGGGCCTCGTCACCTTCCGCGACGAATTCGTCTTCCGCTCCGCCGTCACCGACACCGAACGCCAGACCCGCGCCATGGTCATCGCCCACGAAATGGCCCACATGTGGTTCGGCGACCTCGTCACCCTGCGCTGGTGGGACGACATCTGGCTGAACGAGTCCTTCGCCGAGTACATGGGCTACCAGACCCTCACCGAAGCCACCCGCTTCACCGGCACCTGGACCGAATTCGGCGTCAACCGCAAGTCCTGGGGCTACGACGCCGACCAGCGGCCCACCACCCACCCCGTCGCCCCCGACCCCGACGCCGTACCCGACACCGCCAGCGCCCTCCTCAACTTCGACGGCATCTCCTACGCCAAGGGCGCCTCCGCCCTGCGCCAACTCGTCGCCTGGCTCGGCGAGAAGGACTTCCTCGCCGGCATCAACACCCACTTCACCCGCCACAAGTTCGCCAACGCCTCACTCGCAGACTTCGTCGACTCCCTCGCCGCCCACACCGACCGCGACGTCCACGCCTGGGCCGACATCTGGCTGCGCACCACCGGCATCGACACCCTCACCCCCCGCATCGAGGAGAGCCACGGCGGCTGGACCCTCACCGTCGACCACCGCGGCACCCGCCCCCACCACATCGCCGTCGGCCTCTACGACCGCGACCCCGACAACACCCTCGAGCCGCGCGAACTCCTCACCGTCGACGTCCCCTCCGACGAGATCCTCTCCGTCAGCGGCCCCCGCCCGGCCCTCCTCGTCCTCAACGACGGAGACCTCAGCTACGCCAAGATCCGCCTCGACGACTCCTCCCTCGAGACCGCCCTGCGCAAGCTGTCCGCCATCCCCGGCCCCCTCACCCGGGCCGTCGTCTGGAACTCCCTGCGCGACATGGTCCGCGACGGCGAACTCGAACCCACCGCCTACCTGGCCACCGCCGGCGCACACCTGCCCGAGGAAGGCGACCTCGCCATCGTCCAGGGCGTCCTCGCCTTCGCCCGCCACCACATCGCCGACCGCTACCTCACCCCCGAAGACCGCACCGAGGCCCTCGCCACCCTCACCCTCATCGCCCGCGGCCTGCTGCGGCGCACCGAAGACGGCTCCGACCCCGGGCTGCGGCTCGCCGCCGTACGCGCCCTCATCGACGCCGCCACCCAGCCCGACACCCTCGCCGCCTGGCTCGAGGACGACACCGTGCCCGGCGGCCCCGAACTCGACCCCGAACTGCGCTGGCGCATCCTCGCCCGGCTGTCCGTCCTCGGCGCCGTGGGGGAACGCGAGATCGACGCCGCCCTCACCGCCGACCCCAGCGCCACCGGCGAGGAAGGCGCCGCCCGCTGCCGCGCCGCACTCCCGACCGCCGAGGCCAAGGCCGCCGCCTGGGAGCGCCTCTTCCACGACGACTCCCTCTCCAACTACCTCTTCAGCGCCACCGCCCAAGGCTTCTGGCAGCCCGAACAGGCCGACCTCGTACGGGACTACGTCCCGCGCTTCTACGCCGACGCCATCTCCCTCGGCGCCCGCCGCGGCCCCGCCATCGCCGAAGCCGCGGGCCGCCACGCCTTCCCCGGCCACGCCGTGGACGAGGACAACCTCGAGGCCGGCCACACCGCCCTCACCGACCCGTCCATCGTCCCCGCCCTGCGCCGCAAGCTCGTCGACCAACTCGACGACCTGGCCCGAGCCCTCCGCGTCCGCGCCTCCTGACACCACGCCCGAGCCGCCACCCCGGCCGCCGCCCCCGCCGAAACCGGCCGGGGCGGCGGCCGGTCCCGTTCCCGGCCCGGACCTCCACCACCGAGCCGAAAACAACATCCGGACAAATCCCGGCGGTTACCCCATTCGGGTCTGATCGTTGTACACGTCGGGCCCCCAGGCTGTCACCGCAGCAGCGCCCGCCGCCAAGCGGCCTCGGCACCCCACGACAGGGCCGGCCCCCCGCCGCAGACCCGTTCCCGTGAGGACACCCCATGACCGCGCCGCCCGGCACCCCGCCGACCCCATCGCACCCACTCGCCGGCGGCCGCCCCGGCGCCGAAGCCCTGCGGCCCCTCCTCGACACCGTCCTCGAAGCCCTGCACACCGGAGCCCAGGAGCGCGGCGGGCCGATTCCGGCAGGCGGCCCCGACGCCCTCGCAGCCCGCGTCCAAGCCGCGCTGGGCGACGTACTCCCCGAAAAGGGCCACGGCGACCACGAGGCGCTCCGGACCCTCGTCCACACCCTCGCCGCCGGCGCCGCCGACCCCGCCGACCCCCTGTGCGCGGCCCACCTCCACGGCCCGCCCCTCGCCGTCGCAGCCGCCGCAGACCTCGCCGCCTCCGCCCTCAACCCCTCCCTCGACTCCTGGGACCAGGCCCCCGCCGCCTCCGCCATCGAAGCCCTCCTCACCCACACCCTCGCCGCCGAGTTCTACGACACCCCCCACCCCGACGCCCTCGTCACCACCGGCGGCACCGAAGCCAACCAACTCGCCCTGCTCCTCGCCCGCGAACGCCACGGACCCGGCCTGACCGTCCTCCACGGAGCCAGCGCCCACCACTCGATCCCCCGGGCCGCCTGGCTCCTCGGCCTGCCCCCCGCCACCTCCCTGCCCACCCCCACCGGCACCCTCGACCCCGACCGCCTCGCCGAAGCCCTTGCCGCCGCCCGCGGGCCCGTCCTCGTCACCGCCACCGCCGGCACCACCGACGCCGGCCTCATCGACCCCCTCGAAGCCATCGCCGACCTGTGCGAGCAGTACGGCGCCGACCTCCACATCGACGCCGCGTACGGGGGCCTCCTCGCCCTCAGCCCCCGCCACCGCACCCGCGTCGCAGGCCTCGCCCGCGCCCACTCCCTCACCATCGACCTGCACAAACTCGGCTGGCAACCCGTCGCAGCAGGCCTCCTCGCCGTCCCCGACACCGCCCTGCTGGCCCCCCTCGCACACCAGGCCGACTACCTCAACGCCACCGACGACACCGAAGCCGGCCTCCCCGACCTCCTCGGCCGCTCCCTGCGCACCACCCGCCGCCCCGACGCCATCAAAATCGCCGCCACCCTGCGCTCACTCGGCCGCGACGGCCTCGCCCACCTCATCGACCGCACCTGCGAACTCGCCCACCACCTCGCCCGCCTCCTCGACGCACACCCCCACTTCGAACTCCACGCACCCCCCACCATCAGCACCGTCCTCTTCCGCCCCACCCACACCGACGACACCCACCTCGCCGCCCTGCGCCGCACCCTCCTCCTCGGCGGTCACGCCGTACTCGGCCGCGCCACCGCCGACAACCGCCTCTGGCTCAAAGCCACCCTGCTCAACCCCCACACCACCGCGCGGGACCTGGACACCCTCGTCACCCTCCTGGAAGGCAGCACCCACCGATGACCGCCCAGCTCGATGCACCCCACGACCTCGTCGGAATCGGCATCGGCCCCTTCAACCTGTCCCTCGCCGCCCTCGCCCACGGCCTCCCCCACCAAGGCGCAGCCGAACTCGCCACCGCCTTCTACGACCAATGCCACGACTTCCGCTGGCACCCCGGACTCCTCATCGACGGCACCACCCTCCAAGTCCCCTTCCTCGCCGACCTCGTCACCTTCGCCGACCCCACCAGCCCCTGGACCTTCCTCAACTACCTCAAGCACAAGGAACGGCTCTTCCCGTTCTACTTCGCCGAGCAGTTCCACATCCAGCGCGCCGAATACGACGCCTACTGCCGCTGGGTCGCCGGCCGCCTCCCCGGACTCCACTTCGGCCACCAGGTCGACGCCGTCCGCTGGAACCCCGAACGCGACCTCTTCGAAGTCGACTACACCCAACTCGACACCGACGGCGAAGCCGAAGCCCTCGGCCGCACCCACACCCGCAACCTCGCCCTCGGCATCGGCACCGCCCCCTACATCCCCGAACCCCTGCGCCCCCTCGCCGAAGCCCCCACCGTCCCCGTCATCCACTCCGCCGACTACCTCGACAACCGCCTGCGCATCCTCGGCGCCGACCACGTCACCGTCATCGGATCAGGCCAGTCCGGAGCCGAGGTCTTCCTCGACCTGCTCCGCTCCCGCCCCGCCGGCCGCGAACGCCTCACCTGGCTCGCCCGCACCCCCTCCTTCGCCCCCATGGAGTACTCCAAGCTCGGCCTCGAACACTTCACCCCCGACTACACCCGCTACTTCCACGCCCTGCCCGAACCCGTACGCGACCAGCTCGTCCCCGCCCAATGGCAACTCCACAAAGGCATCGACGCCGCCACCATCACCGCCATCCACGAAGAGCTCTACCGACGCACCCTCCACGGCGGCTGGCCCGACACCGTCCTCACCCCCGGAGTCAGCGTCCGCACCGCCGGCCGCGTCGCCACCACCAAGGTCGAACTCCACCTCGAACACACCCAGCAAGGCACCCGCTCCCGCCTCACCACCGACGCCGTCGTCCTCGCCACCGGCTACAAGGAGCGACCCCTCACCAACCTCCTCGCAGGCCTCGACCCCTACCTGCGCAAGGACGCCTCCGGCCGCCCCCGCATCGACGAACAGCACCGCATGATCCTCGACCCCTCCGTCACCGGCAGCATCTTCGTCCAGAACGGCGAACGCCACAGCCACGGCGTCGGAGCCCCCGACCTCGGCCTCGCCGCCTGGCGCAGCGCCGCCATCCTGAACACCCTCACCGGCAAGGAGCCCTACCCCCAGCCCACCCGCACCGCCTTCACCACCTTCGGCCTCGAACAGCGGGAGCACACCCGACCCGCCCCCACGGTCGAGCTGCTCCCGCTGGCCGAACACCCCTAAGCACGGGCGTAGGCGCAGGTGCAGGCGCAGGCGTACGGAGACCCGGCTAGAACACCGCAACCCCGGCCCGGGTCAGCCGCCAGTCCACCGACGCGAACTGCGCCGGATCGATCGTCCCCTTCGCCTTCACCCACTGGATGATCGTGTTACGGATCTCCTCCGAGTTCGCCCACAGCTGCTTCGCCTGCGGCACGTGCGGGAAGTTCCCGCCACCCGACGCCCGGTAATTGTTCACCGCAAGCACGAACTGCGCCGCCGGATCCACCGCCTTCCCCTGGAAGGACAACCCCACGATCCGCGAACCAACCGGCTGCGCGATATCGATGTCGTACGACAGCCCGTACACCGCGTCGTAGTTGTAGTCCGGGACGCTCTCGGAATTCGTCAGCTTCGCCGGGTCCACCGCAGCACCCGGCGCCGTCTGCACGTAGTACCGCGCCGAGTACTCCAGATAGTCCTTCAGCTGCGCGCCCGTCAGCAGCCGCGCCTCCATCGTGTTCTCGAACGGGTACAGACCCGCCGCATCCCTGATCGTCACCTGCCCGGCCGGAATCGACGCCGTACGCGAGAAACACGACGCCTGCGACAGCACCGGCAGCGCCGCCCACTGCGTACCCGCCAGCGCCCCCTTCACCGTGTCCGCCTGCACATGGTTGATCAGGTCGATGATCGCGACGTCCTTGACGGGCCCCTCCGCCGAAGACATCGCCTGCGTGGACGTACCGATCACCTGGTTCACGTACGCCACGACCTTGCGGTGCTCGTCCGACAGCAGCCCCACGATCTTCGGGTCCTCGACCGCCGTGTTCGAGTTCAGCACCTTCGCCGACACCTTCGCCACCGACCAGCAGCCCTTCGACCACGTCAGCTCGAAGTCGAACAGCGTCAGACGCTGCCCCCACTTCAGCGGCTCCGACAGCACCACGTCCTTGCCGGTCGCCTTGTTCTTCACCCGGTACTCCGGGATCTCCGTGTGCGCGTGCCCCACCAGGATCGCGTCGATCCCCGGCACCTGCTCCGCCACCAGACCAGCCGCGTTCTCGATGTACGGCAACTGGTCACCGTAAGAGGACGTACCGCTCGAACCCGAGTGCGCGGACACGATCACCACGTCCGCGCCCATCGAGCGGAGCTTCGGCACGTACTTCGCCGCCTGCTCCTCCAGACCCGGGAACGTCATCTTCCCCTGCACGTTCGCCTTGTCCCAGATCGCGATCCCCGGGTTCGTCAGCCCCAGCACCGCCACCTTCACATCCCGCCCGTGCGGAGTCCGCAGACAGTGCATGCTGTACGGCGCGAACGCCGGCCGCAGCGTCTTCGCATCCAGCGCGTTCGCCCCCAGCAACGGGAAATCGCACTGCTCCTCGAACTTGCGCAGCACCGGTATGCCGTAGTTGAACTCGTGGTTCCCCAGCGCCGCCGCGTCGTACCCGATCGCATTCATCGCCTGCGCCATCGGGTGCACCGGACCACGCCGCGCGGTGATCGGATCCACCTTCGCGTAGTAGTACGACAACTGCGTGCCCTGGATCGTGTCACCCGCATCGATCAGCAGCGTATTGCGGCGACCCTTCTCCGCCCGCACCTGCTCCACGAGCGTCGAGATCTTCGCCAGGCCGACATCGTTGTGCGCCTTGTCGTCGAACTCCTTGTCCGTGAAATAGTCCCAGTTGAAGACGTTCCCGTGCAGGTCCGTCGTCCCCATCACCGTGAACGAGTACGTACGCGGCTTCCCGGCCGCGCCGGCGCCGGCGACCCCGGGCGCCCCCTCGGCCGCCGCGGCCGGCGTGCCCGCGGCCCCCGCCAGCGCAACAGCCGCACCCGTCGCAGCCGAAGTACCCAAAAACGTCCTACGGTCGAACGCCATGCCATCTCCCCTTGTGAGGCGAACAGATCTCGAAGCGTGAACAACGCGCGTAGATTCTGACCGATCGGTAACAACCTGCAACACCCCCACCAGGTTTCGATCCGATGACCACCGAGCCCCCCAGCCGACAGTGCGACAGTGAAACCATGACCCAGGACGCACCGCACCAGCCCTACGGAACCCCCGAAACCCCCCGCGTCGCCGTCCGCGGCGAAGCCCGCCTCGAAGTCGACCCCGAAATCGCCCGCATCGGCATCACCGTCAGCGCCCGCGGCACCGACCGACGCACCGCCCTCCAAGACCTCACCCGCCGCAACAACACCGTCCTCGACCTCGTCAAAAGCTACGGCGACGCCGTCGAAAAACTCGAAACCGGCGCCTTCTCCATCAACCCCGAACTCACCCGCCACGGCCGCGCCGAACGCATCCGCGCCTACCACGGCCGCGTCCACATCACCGCCGAACTTGCCGACTTCACCGCCCTCGGCGAACTCACCACCCGCCTCGCCGACCTCGAACTCACCAGCGTCGACGGCCCCTGGTGGGCCCTGCGCCCCACCTCACCCGCCCACGGCGAAGCCCGCCGCCAAGCCGTACTCGAAGCCGTCCAACGCGCCCGCGAATACGCCTCCGCCCTCGGCGCCGACCTCTCCGCCCTCGTCGAACTCGCCGACCTCGGAGCCGAAAACGCCCTCCCCTTCCAAGCAGCCGCCTCCGGCACCGGCATGCGCACCATGGCCTTCAGCACCACCGAAGAAACCGCCCCGCCCCTCGACCTCGAACCCCAGCGCCAAACCGTCTACGCCCAGGTCAACGCCCGCTTCACCATGACCCCTCCCCAGCTGTGAACGCCGCAGCCCCGGCCGGCGCATGGACCCTCGAGCGACTCCGCGCCGACCACGCCCCCGCCCTCCTCGCCTTCGAACGCGAGAACCGCGCGTACTTCGCACGGACCATCCCCGACCGCGGCGACGCCTACTTCACCGAGTTCGCCACCCGCCACCGCGCCCTGCTCACCGAACAGGACACCGGCCTGTCCCACTTCCACGTCCTCATCACCCGCCACGGCACCCTGACCGGCCGCGTCAACCTCGTCGACATCGAGGACGGCAGCGCCGAACTCGGCTACCGCATCGGCGAACACGCCGCCGGCCGCGGCAACGCCACCGCCGCCGTCGCCGAAATCTGCCGCCTCGCGGGGAACACCTACGGGCTCACCCGCCTCACCGCCGCCACCACCCTCGACAACCCGGCGTCCCTGACCGTCCTGCGGCGCAACGGATTCACCCAGGTCGAGACCACCACCGTCGACGGCCGCCCCGGCATCCGCCACGAACGACCGCTCGCCCCCCAGAACTGATCAAAAAGCGAAGCGACGACACCCCCGGGGGTGCTCATCAGAGCACCCCCACGCACATTCAACAATTGTCAACAAGCTTTTGCCCAACGGTTGTTGAGTGGACACCCGGAACCAATTTCCTACCGCCTGGTAGGGGCATACGCTCGCCCCATGCGCCGAGCAAAAATCGTATGTACCCTGGGCCCCGCCACCGACTCATACGACCAGATCAAAGCCCTGGTCGAAGCCGGAATGGACATCGCCCGCCTCAACCTCAGCCACGGCACCTACGCCGAACACGAGGAGCGCTACCAGCGCGTACGCAAAGCCTCCGACGAAACCGGCCGCAGCGTCGGCATCCTCGCAGACCTTCAAGGCCCGAAGATCCGCCTCGGCCGATTCGCCGAAGGCCCCGTACTCCTTGAACGCGGCGACGAATTCACCATCACCGTCGAAGACCTCGAAGGCGACCGCCACACCTGCGGCACCACCTACAAAGGCCTCGCCACCGACGTCACCACCGGCGAACGCATCCTCGTCGACGACGGCCGCGTCACCCTCGAAGTCACCGGCATCGACGGCCCCCGCGTCCACACCCTCGTCATCGAAGGCGGCATGGTCTCCGACCACAAAGGACTCAACCTCCCCGGAGTCGCCGTCTCCGTCCCCGCCCTCTCCCACAAGGACATCGACGACCTCCGCTGGGCCCTGCGCACCGGCGCCGACGTCATCGCCCTCTCCTTCGTCCGCAGCGGCACCGACATCCACGACGTCCACCGCATCATGGACGAAGAAGGCCGCCGCCTCCCCGTCATCGCCAAAATCGAAAAGCCCCAAGCCGTAGAAAACATCGACGACATCGTCGCCGCATTCGACGGCATCATGGTCGCCCGCGGCGACCTCGGCGTCGAAATGCCCCTCGAACAAGTCCCCATCGTCCAAAAGCGCGCCGTCAAGCTGGCCAAGCGCAACGCCAAGCCGGTCATCGTCGCCACCCAGATGCTCGACTCGATGATCGACAACTCCCGGCCCACCCGCGCCGAAGCCTCCGACGTCGCCAACGCCGTCATCGACGGCACAGACGCCGTCATGCTCAGCGGCGAAACCAGCGTCGGCAAATACCCCGTCGAAACCGTCAAGACGATGTCCCGCATCGTCGAAGCCGCCGAAGAGGACATCCTCGCCAAGGGCCTCCCCCCGCTCACCGAACGCAGCAAGCCCCGCACCCAAGGCGGAGCCGTCGCCCGCGCAGCCGCCGAAATGGGCGACTTCCTCGGCGCCAAATTCCTCGTCGCCTTCACCCAGAGCGGAGACACCGTCCGCCGCCTCTCCCGCTACCGCTCACCCATCCCCCTCCTCGCCTTCACCCCCGACCCCGCCACCCGCTCCCAGCTCAACCTCACCTGGGGCGTCGAAACCTTCCTCGGCCCCCACGTCGACTCCACCGACGCCATGGTCGCCCAAGTCGAAGAAGAACTCCTGCGCATCGGCCGCTGCGTACCCGGCGACATCGTCGTCATCACCGCCGGCTCGCCCCCCGGAGTCACCGGATCCACCAACCTGGTCCGCGTCCACCACATCGGCGACCCCGTACGCTGACCCGCACCGCACCACCCCCGCGTCGGGCGCCTCATCTGCCCGACGCGGCCACGCGGCCACGCGGCCCCGCCGCCCCGTCGGCCTCGCCGCACCCCAACTCGCCGAAGGCCCAGGCGAAATCGACGGCCGACCCCTCCACGACACCTTGACCTCAACCAAACTCGAGGTCCTACGGTGACGCGCATGACGACGACCAAGACCTACCCCCAGGACCGCCTCGCCGCCCAGCCCATCGGCTACTGGAGCCGCGAAGCCGCCACCCTGGTCATCGGCGCCCTCCGCGCCGCCCTCGCCCAGGAACACCTCACCCAGCCCCACTGGTGGACCCTGAACCACGTCGCCGGAGCCCCCGGAACCTGGACCCGGACGGCCCTCACCGAGAAACTGACCCCCTACGACGACCAGAACACCGACTTCCCGGCCGTCTACGACGACCTCACCGCACGCGGCTGGCTGAAGGAACCAGAGGACGGCACCCTCACCCTCACCCTGACCCCGGCAGGCGAAGAAGCCCGCCTCCGCGCCCACGCCCGCAACGCCGAGGTCCACACCCGCTATCGCCAGGGCATAGACGACGCCACGTACGCGGCCACCATCGACACCCTGCGCCGCATGGTCGCCAACCTGGGCGGCGACGGTGACCTGCCGTCCTAGCTAGTACTTCGGCCCGATGTGGGCGTCCATGAGGGCCACGGAGGCCTTGCGGGCGATGGACACGTTGAAGGGGTCGCTGCCGCGGGCCAGGACCGTCCACTGGACGCCGACCTTGGTGAGCGTGTCCGTACAGAGCTTCCGGATGTCGTCGGACTTGTTGGTGAAGAAGTACCGCGGGTACTCGTAGCGCTTGCCGTTCCGGACCGTCCAGTTGGTGATCCGACACCCGTCGGAGTGGATCAGCCCCCGCAGGAACTCCCAGGGGTGGGCATCGACGATCTCCTGCTGCCACCTTTCGAGGGCGATCCGACGCTCGTGTTTCTTGCCCGGCCCGTGCTGCGGAAACAGGCAGGTCCAGTGCCGTCCGTAACTGGTGACGGCGACGCAGCCCTGGCGTTGCAGCACGTAGACCTTGTGGTCGGGTCGCACGGCTGTGATCGCTGCGCGGCACAGCTCGATGAGCCCTGGCCACGCGTCGGCACAGGCGATTCGGAGGTGGTGCCCGCCGCGGGGGTGCGGGCTGATGCAGCCGTCGCCGAGATAGAGGCCGAGAAGATAGGCGTAGGACGCCGCGTGGGCTGGGCCGGAGCAAGATGCCGCGTTGATGCGGGGTAGCGGTTCGATGCGTACCTGCCACGCACGGATGGCGGACCGGGATATGCCGGTTTCCTTGCTGACGGAGTTCATGCTGCGCCCGTCGGCGAGCAGGTCCAGCGCGTGCGTGCGGGTGGCGATGTCGTACATGCGGTCGACGCTGCCGGGCGCAATTCGTTCACGTGGTGCATTTCGGCAGGCTTCGCTAAAACGAGTGATGGTCACGCGAGAGTCGCGTGACCATGGAATCTAAGCAAAGTGCCCCAGGTGGGATTCGAACCCACACTGTCCGCTGTTTGAGAGCGGCCTCTCTGACCAGTTGGAGTACTGGGGCCTAAGAAACGAAGGCTCGGGGAAGCCCTGCGCGAGACCACCTTACCGTAGCTAGGTAGGCTCATGGCAGTTTGTTATGCCCCGCAAAGAGGAGCCTCCAGTGACCGCCGAGCACGAGTCGACGCCCACGCCCGACGCCGACCAGTCGCACGTTCCGCCGCTGACGACCCGCGTCGTCATCGCCGAGGACGAGGCGCTCATCCGTCTCGACCTCAAGGAGATGCTCGAGGAGGAGGGCTACGCCGTGGTCGGCGAGGCCGGGGACGGGCAGACCGCCGTCGAGCTGGCCCGGGAGCACCGTCCCGACCTGGTGATCCTCGACGTGAAGATGCCGGTCCTGGACGGGATCTCCGCGGCCGAGAAGATCGCGGAGGAGTCCATCGCGCCGGTCCTCATGCTGACCGCGTTCTCGCAGCGTGACCTGGTCGAGCGGGCGCGGGACGCCGGGGCCATGGCGTACCTGGTGAAGCCGTTCAGTAAGAGCGACGTGGTGCCGGCCATCGAGATGGCCGTGTCGCGGTTCGCGGAGCTGAAGGCGCTGGAGAAGGAGGTCGCGGACCTCTCGCTCCGGTTGGAGACCCGCAAGCTGGTGGACCGTGCGAAGAGCATTCTGCAGACGCAGTACGGGCTTTCCGAGCCTGCCGCGTTCCGGTGGATCCAGAAGACGTCCATGGATCGCCGGATGTCCATGCAGCAGGTTGCCGAGGCGGTCATCGAGGACGCCGAGGAGAAGAAGAACGCCGCGAAGTAGCGGTACGCAGGCACGCGTGAGGCCCGCCACCGGGGACGGTGGCGGGCCTCACGTTCGAGCGGATCTTTAGTCCTCGCCGAGGTACGCCTTGCGGACGTCCTCGTTGTGGAGGAGCTCCTGGCCGGAGCCGGAGAGCACGATCTTGCCGATCTCCATCACGTGGGCCTGGTCGGCCAGTGAGAGGGCGGCCTGGGCGTTCTGCTCGACGAGCAGGATGGTGGTGCCCGTGGCCTTGAGTTCGGCGATGGTCGCCATGATCTTCTGCATCATCAGCGGGGAGAGGCCCATGGAGGGCTCGTCCAGCATGAGGAGCTTGGGCTGGGACATGAGGGCCCGGCCCATGGCGAGCATCTGCTGTTCGCCGCCCGAGAGGGTGCCGGCGGCCTGCTTGCGGCGTTCGCCCAGGATGGGGAACATCTCGTAGGCGCGCTGGATGTCCTTCTCGATGCCTTCCTTGTCGGTGCGCAGGAAGGCGCCGAGCTGGAGGTTCTCGGCGATCGTCAGCCGGGGGAAGATGTGGCGTCCCTCGGGGGAGTGGGCGAGGCCCAGGGAGACGATCTTGTGGGCGGGGATCTGTGCGAGCGGCTTGCCGTCGAAGGTGATGGTGCCGCCGGCGGGCTTGAGGAGTCCGGAGAGGGTGCGGAGGGTGGTCGTCTTGCCGGCGCCGTTGGTGCCGACGAGGCAGACGATTTCGCCTTCGTTGACCTCGAAGGAGATTCCCTTGACGGCTTCGATCTTGCCGTAGGCGACCTTGAGGTCTTTGACCTCGAGCAGTGCGGTCACTTGGCGTCTCCGTCCGTGCTGGTGGTGCTGGTGGTGCTGTCCGCGTCGGCGTCCGCGTCGGCGTCCGGCTCCGCGTCGGCGTCCGCCTCGGCTTCTGCCGGAGCTTCGGCCTCGGCCTCGGCCGGGGCCTCCGCCTCGGCTTCCGCATCCGCTTCGGCGGCTTCGGCCACAACGGCCTCCGCCGCGCCCGGGTCGCCCTCGAAGGGCTCGCCGAGGTAGGCGGCGATGACGCGCTCGTCGCCCTGGACCTCGGCTGCGGTGCCTTCGATGAGCTTCTCGCCCTGGACGAGGCAGGCGACGCGGTCGCAGAGGTTGAAGATGAAGCGCATGTCGTGCTCGATGACGAGTACGGCGATGCCCATGTCCCGGATCGCGAAGATGAGTTCTTCGGCGGCGCGGGTTTCCTGCGGGTTCATGCCGGCGGTCGGCTCGTCGAGGAGGATGAGGCCGGGGTCGCTGGCGAGGGCGCGGGCGATTTCGAGCTTGCGCTGTTCGCCGTAGGGGAGGTTCTTGGCGAGGTGCTGTGCCTTCTTCTCCAGGCCGATGAACTCCAGGAGTTCCATGGCCCGTGCTTCGCTGGCGGCTTCGGCCTTCTTGAAGCCGGGGCCGCGCAGGAGGGCGGACCAGAGGCCTTCCTTGGTGCGGGTGTGGCGTCCGACGAGGACGTTCTCCAGCACCGTCATGTTGTGGAAGAGCCGGATGTTCTGGAAGGTGCGGGCGATGCCGGCGCTGGTGACCAGGTGGGGCTTGGGCGGCAGGACCGTGCCCTTGTAGCTGACGGTTCCCTCGGTGGGGACGTACAGCCCGGTGAGGCAGTTGAAGAAGGTGGTCTTGCCGGCGCCGTTGGGGCCGATGAGGCCGACGATCTCGCCCGCGTTGACCTTGAGGTCCACGCCCTTGACGGCGGTGAGGCCGCCGAATCGCATGGTGACGCCGCTGGCATCGAGGACGGTCGTGGTGGTGTCTGTGGTGGTCATGGTGTTCACGCCCCCGCCTTGGCGGTGGCCAGGTCCGTGGGGGCCTGGTCAGCGGTGTCGTCGTGGAACTCGAGCTGCGCGCGCTTGTTGGCGATGAGGCCTTCGGGGCGGAAGCGCATGAGCAGGATGAGGGCGATGCCGAAGGCGAGGAGCTGGTAGTCCTGGAGGAAGGCCAGCTTCGCCGGGATCAGGAAGAGCAGTGCGGCGCCGAGGATGGGGCCGCGGATGGTGCCCATGCCGCCGAGGATGACGGCGGCGAGGAGGAACGCGGAGTTCGGCGGGACGGGCCCGGCGAAGACGTAGTTCTCGGGGACGACCGTGCTGTTGACGTGTGCCTGGACGGTGCCGGCGAGGCCGGCGAGGGTGGCGCCGAGGGCGAAGGCGATGAGCTTGACCTTGAAGCCGTTGATGCCCATGGCTTCGGCGGCGGTCTCGTCTTCGCGGATGGCGACCCAGGCGCGGCCGATGCGGCTGTTGCCGGCTCGGGCGAAGACCAGGATGACGAGTGCCATCACGAGCAGCATCAGGAAGTAGTAGTTGGCGTAGGCGCCGAGGACGATGCCGCCGACGGTGTGCGATTCCCCGAAGTTCCACCCGAAGAGTTCGAGGTGGGGGATGTTGGGGATGCCGTTGGGGCCGTTGGTGATGTCGGGGCCGGAGGTGCCGTCGAGGTTGCCCATGGCGATGCGGAAGATTTCTCCGAAGCCGAGGGTGACGATGGCGAGGTAGTCGCCGCGCAGGCGCAGGGTCGGGGCTCCGATGACCACGCCGAAGATCAGCGAGGCCAGGGCGCCCACGATGACCGCTGCCCAGAAGGGGAGCTGGAAGCCGAAGGCGGAGGCGGTGCTTCCGGAGACCAGGGCTGCGGCGTAGGCGCCGACGCCGAGGAAGGCGACGTAGCCGAGGTCGAGGAGGCCTGCGAGGCCGACGACGACGTTGAGGCCGAGGGCGACGGTCGCGAAGATCAGGATGTTGACCGCGATGAGCGTGTAGGTGTCGCCGCTCTGCTGGATGAAGGGGAAGGTGATCGCGGCGGCCGCGGTACCGATGAGGGTGACCTGGCGGTTCTTCGCGGTGAGGAGGCCGAGTCGGTCGAAGAGACCGGACTTGAGGAGGGCGAAGGCCGCGAAGCCGACGATGATCAGGTACGTGACGAAGAGCTGCGGCTCCTTGTCATCGGTGTCGATGCCGAAGGTGACCACGTAGAGGCCGACGGCGAAGGCGGCGATGATGACGAGGATCTCGCCCCAGGAGGGCAGCTTCTTGGCGGGGGCCGCCTTGTGGCTGTCGTCGGGGAGGTAGTACGCGGCGAGGGCCGGGACGAGCGAGCCGATGAGGGCGACGTAGGCGCCGGGCTCCAGGTGGACGAATCCGCCGAGGACCCATGCGATGGCGATGACGGTGAACCAGGTGCCGGCGAGGGTGCCGAGCGAGAGGATCCACACGGGCTTGCGGGCGCCGGTGGGGGTGAGCCAGCGCAGGCCCTTGACGCCGAGCGCGGAGAGCGCGTGGGCGGCGGTGAGGAGGGCGCCGACGAGGCTCAGGAACTGGATGGGGGCCGGGCTGCCGTAGTAGGTGAGGTCACCGGGGAACTCGGCGGTCCAGGTCCAGGCGAGGAAGGCGCTGATGATGGTCAGCAGGCTTCCGCCGATGACCGCGTAGAGCAGTGCGGTGCGGGAGACGGCGCCGGTGGCTTCGGCCTCGGCTTCGAGCGGGAGGGTGGCTTCGTTGGTCATGGTTCTCACGCCCGATCCGCGACGCGCTCACCGAGCAGGCCTTGTGGCCGCACGAGGAGGACGACGATGAGGAGTACGAACGCCCAGACGTTGGACCAGGCTCCACCGCCGAGCTGCGACATGCCGGGGATGTCTTCGATGTAGGCGATCGACAGGGCCTCGGCGAGACCGAGGACGACGCCGCCGACCATGGCTCCGTAGATGTTGCCGATGCCGCCGAGGACGGCTGCGGTGAAGGCCTTGAGGCCGAGGATGAAGCCCATCTCGAAGTTGATCTGGCCCTTGTCGAGGCCGTAGGCGACGGCGGCGACGGCGGCGAACGCGGCACCGATGGCGAAGGCCATGACGATGATGCGGTCGGTGTTGATGCCCATCAGCTTCGCGGTGTCGGGGTCCTGCGCGGTGGCCTGCATGGCGCGGCCGCTGCGGCTCTTCTGGACGAAGACGCCGAGGGCGAGCATGCAGAGCGGGGCGAGGATGAGGACGAAGGCGTCCGCGCGCTGGATGGCGAGGCTGTCGGTGATCTTGAAGGCTTCGCCCTTGAACTCGGGGAAGCTGACGGCCTTCTTGGCGTCCGGGTAGAACTGCCAGACGAGCTGCTGGAGCGCGATCGAGAGGCCGATTGCGGTGATGAGGGGTGCGAGCCGGGGAGCGCTGCGCAGGGGACGGTACGCGAAGCGTTCGGCTCCCATGGCGACGAGGACGGAGACGAGGGAGCCTCCGATGATCATGACGGGTATCGCGATCAGCAGGGAGGTGCCGGTCGGGAGGATGGCGTAGGCGGTGAGTGCGCCGAAGCCGCCGATCATGAAGATCTCGCCGTGGGCGAAGTTGATGAGCTGGACGATGCCGTAGACCATGGTGTACCCGATGGCGATGAGGCCATAAAGGGCACCGAGGGCAAGGCCGTTGGCCAGCTGTTGCGGCAGTTCGTGCACCGCAGGGCCTCCGATGAGCGTGTCGGATAAGACTCCGCGCGAGGGCGCTGTTGCGCCCTCGCGCGGTGGTTTGGTTCAGGTGTAGCTGGTGTTGCGGGGTGCTACGGGATTACTGGTTGAACGTGTCGCTCTTGACGTCGATCCACTTGCCGCCCTCGACCTTGTAGACCGTGAGCTGCTTGTTGGTGGTGTCGCCGTACTCGTCGAAGGCGACCTTGCCGGTCACGCCTTCGAAGGACACCTTGCCGAGGGCCTCGACGACCTTGGCGCGGGCGTCGGTGGGGAGCTTGCCGCCGTTGGCGGCGACGACGGCCTTGACGGCCTGGACGACGGACCAGCCGGCGTCGTAGGAGTAGCCGCCGTAGGCCGCGTAGGGGTCCTTGTAGCCGCCGGCCTGGTAGTCGGCGATGAAGGTCTTGGCGGTGGGCAGCTTCTCGACCGGGTAGCCGATGGAGGTGGAGAGGTCGCCCTCGTTGGCCTCGCCGGAGGCGGTGATGAAGGCGGGGTCCTGGATGCCGTCGCCGCCCATGAGCGGGATGTTGGCTCCGGCCTTCTTGATCTGGTCGGCGAGGAGGCCGCCCTCGGGGTACTGGCCGCCGAAGTAGACGGAGTCGGCGCCGGAGGACTTGACCTTGTCGGCGGTGGAGGAGAAGTCGGTCTCCTTCACGGTGACGTGGTCGGTGCCGACGACCTCGCCGCCGAGCTTCTTGAACTCGTCGGCGAAGATCGCGGCGAGGCCGGCGCCGTAGGTCTGCTTGTCGTCGACGACGAAGACCTTCTTCTTGCCGGCGTCCTTGAAGAGGTACTGGGCGGCGAACTTGCCCTGGACCACGTCGGTGGCGGCGGTGCGGAAGTAGGTCTTGAAGGGGCGCTTGAACTCGCCCTTGCCCCAGTTGTCGCCCTGGCTGAGCGCGGGGTTGGTGTTGGCGGGGGAGACCTGCGCCAGGTTGGCGGAGGCGAAGACGCCCTGCATCTGCTGGGCGACGCCGGAGTTCAGCGGGCCGACGACGCCGACGACGTCCTTGTTGCCGACGAGCTTGGTGGCGTTGGCCTGGCCGGAGGCCGGGACGGCCTGGTCGTCGAGGGCCTCGACCTTGAACTCGATGCCCGGGACCTCGTTGTTCTTGTTGGCCGTCTTGGCCGCGAGGTCGACGGAGTTCTTGATGCCCTGGCCGAGGGCGGAGAGCGAGCCGGTGAGGGGGGCGTCCACGCCGATGACGACGACGGTCTTGGCGCCGTTGGACTTGTCCCCGCCGGTCTTGGCCTCATCGCGCGATCCGCAGGCGGTGAGGGTCAGTGCTCCCGTGGTGATCACGGTGGTGAGGACGAGCAAAGAACGGTGTCGCACGATTCTTCCTTTCCCTGGCGCGGCCCCCTCATTTGAGGTGCCGTTTGGTCGCCGGGCCGCACTGGGAGGTCCACGGCCGTGCTGGGTTGCGCTCTGTGGCGCGGTGACTGGCCGTGACTCTAGGCCGAGGTGGCGAGTGCGGGGAGCGGGGAAAGGATGATGTGACTGTCTTGTTATGCCGAGGCCAAGAATGTGTGGCGGGAGTGCGGACAAAACGGACGTATTGTTACTTCGGGGAATGTCCGCATGGTGAGAATTCGCCGTTCCCCTAAGGGGCTTGGGGGGTTCATGCTCCTGTCATTGATCAAAAGCGGCCAATTGTCGCTGACTGTGCCCGAAGGAATCCGGTGGGTGGCATTCCGCCGGGGAAAAAGGGGATTCTGTAGGGCGTCGGCATTACTGAGGGTAATTTTTCCTCTTGATCCACTTCGGGTGAATCGATCTTGGTTCAGGGTCCTGCGGGCTTCCGACCTGCGGATCGGCCCTCCGCCGCCGGGTGCCCGGAAGCCGGACAGCGCGCGCGGGATTCCGGTCACCCGGCCGGGCTCGGGGGCCGCCAGTTCTCAGAACTCCACGTGGCCCCGTTCTGCTCGGCGCAGCGCTGCGCCACGAATCGGTCGGCCAGTTCAAGTGCCTTGTCCAGACCGGCAGTTCGCTCCTCGGTGCGGCCTGCGGCGACGGCTTCCTCGTGGATCTTGTACTGGTCGTTGGAGAGGCCCTTCTGTTCCCAGTCCAGGCCGGACCATTTGCTGCCCTTGAGGGCCTCCTTCACCCAGTAGGACACCAGACTTGTGCAGATCTGGGCAGGGGAGGAGGGGCTGGATACGGGCGTTGACGGGGTCTGCGGGGCGGTTGGTGCGGAAGTGGAGCATCCGGACATGGTGAGCGCCGTGAGCAGTGCGGTGACGCCGTACCGGGCCGCGATGCGTGGCTGGGTCCCCATGAAGGGAAGGTAGGACGTCACCTTCGGTGACACAACAGTCGTCGCGGCGCCGGGTGCGGACTGGCGGATTCCGGGCAGTTTCGGGGCCGGGCGTATACGCCGCAGGCCCGGATCCGGCCCCCGGGAGGGGCGGGATCCGGGCCTGCGGGGCTCGTGTCGTACGGCTCAGGCCCCGGCGGCGGGGTCCGCGTCGCGCAGCAGGCAGGTCAGGCGGGCGGTGCACACGCGCCGGTCCTGCTCGTCGCTGATCACGACCTCGTACGTGGCGGTGGAGCGGCCGCGGTGCACGGGGGTGGCGACGCCGGTGACCAGGCCCGACCGTACGCCGCGGTGGTGGGTGCAGTTCAGGTCGACGCCGACGGCGATCTTGGTGATGCCGCCGTGCATCATGGCGCCGACCGAGCCGAGGGTCTCGGCGAGCACGGCCGAGGCGCCGCCGTGCAGCAGTCCGTACGGCTGGGTGTTGCCCTTGACCGGCATGGTGGCCACGACCCGCTCGGCCGAGGCCTCCAGGACCTTGATGTCCATCCGCTCGCCGAGGTCGCCCGCCGAGAACAGCGCGGGCAGGTCGATGCCCAGGGCCGAGTACTCGTCGAGGACCTCCTGCGGGAACTTCACAGCGTGCTGCTCACCCATGGGCGGGCTCCGTTCGTCAACGATCGTTAACCATCTTGTCCTGAGGTCGTTCTATCAGGCCGGTTCGAAGCGCACGACGACGGACTTGCTCGCGGGGGTGTTGCTGGTGTCGGCGGTGGAGTCGAGCGGGACCAGCACGTTGGTCTCGGGGTAGTACGCGGCGGCGCAGCCCCGGGCGGTCGGGTAGTGCACGACGCGGAAGCCGGGCGCGCGCCGCTCGACGCCGTCCCTCCACTCGCTGACCAGGTCCGTGTACGTGCCGTCCGCGAGCCCGAGCTCCGCCGCGTCCTCGGGGTTGACCAGGACGACGCGGCGCCCGCCGGTGATCCCGCGGTAGCGGTCGTCGAGGCCGTAGATGGTGGTGTTGTACTGGTCGTGGCTGCGCAGGGTCTGCAGGAGCAGCCGGCCCTCGGGGACCTTCGGGTACTCGACGGGCGCGGCGGTGAAGTTGGCCTTGCCGGTCGTGGTGGGGAAGCGGCGCTCGTCGCGCGGGGCGTGCGGGAGCCGGAAGCCCTCGGGGCGGGCCGCGCGGGCGTTGAAGTCCTCGAAGCCGGGGATCACGCGGGAGATCCGGTCGCGGATGGCCGCGTAGTCGCGCTCGAACTCCTCCCACGGGGTGGCGGAGGCGGCGCCGAGGACGGCGCGGGCCATGCGGGCGACGATCGCGGGCTCGGAGAGCAGGTGCGAGGAGGCCGGGGGGAGGTTGCCGCGGGAGGCGTGGACCATGCCCATGGAGTCCTCGACGGTGACGAACTGCTTGCCGGAGGCCTGGACGTCCTTGTCGGTGCGGCCGAGGGTGGGCAGGATCAGGGCCCGCCGGCCGGTGACCGCGTGGGAGCGGTTGAGCTTGGTGGAGACGTGCACGGTCAGGGCGGCCTTGCGGATCGCGGCCTCGGTGACGTCGGTGTCGGGGGTGGCGCCGACGAAGTTGCCGCCCATCGCGAAGAGGACCTTGGCCTTGCCGTCGCGCAGGGCCTCGATGGAGCGGACCACGTCGTAGCCGTGGCCGCGCGGCGAGGTGATCTGGAATTCGCGGTCGAGTGCGTCGAGGAAGGCGGGCGCGGGGCGCTCGAAGATGCCCATGGTGCGGTCGCCCTGGACGTTGGAGTGGCCGCGGACGGGGCAGACGCCGGCGCCGGGGCGGCCGATGTTGCCGCGCAGCAGGAGGAGGTTGACGACCTCGCGGATGGTGGCGACGGCGTGCTTGTGCTGGGTGAGGCCCATGGCCCAGCAGACGATGGTGCGCTTCGAGGCCAGGATCATGGCCAGCGCCTGCTCGATCTCGGGGCGGGTCAGGCCGGTGGCGGTGAGGGTCTCGGCCCAGTCGGCTTGCCTGGCGGCGGCCGCGAGCTCCTCGTAGCCGTGGGTGTGCTCGCGGATGAAGGCCTCGTCGGTCGCGCCTTCCGTCTCTATGACGAGCTTGTTGAGGAGGCGGAAGAGGGCCTGGTCGCCGCCGATGCGGATCTGCAGGAAGAGGTCGTTGAGGGCGGTGCCCTTGAGCATGCCGACCGGGGTCTGCGGGTTCTTGAACCGCTCCAGGCCGGCCTCGGGCAGCGGGTTCACCGAGATGATCTTCGCGCCGGCGGACTTGGCCTTCTCCAGGGCGGAGAGCATGCGCGGGTGGTTGGTGCCCGGGTTCTGCCCGGCGACGATGATCAGGTCGGCCTGGTGGAGGTCCTCGAGGGAGACGCTGCCCTTGCCGATGCCGATGGTCTCGTTCAGTGCGGAGCCCGAGGACTCGTGGCACATGTTGGAGCAGTCGGGCAGGTTGTTGGTGCCGAACTCGCGGGCGAACAGCTGGAAGAGGAACGCGGCCTCGTTGCTGGTGCGGCCCGAGGTGTAGAAGAGGGCCTCGTCGGGGGAGTCGAGGGCGGTCAGCTCCTCGGCGATGATCTCGAAGGCCCGCTCCCAGGGGACCGCCTCGTACCGGTCGGCGCCTTCGGGCAGGTACATGGGCTCGGTGATGCGGCCCTGCTGGCCCAGCCAGTACCCGGAGCGGCCGGCGAGGTCGGCCAGGGAGTGCTCGGCGAAGAAGTCCGGGGTGACCCGGCGCAGCGTGGCCTCCTCGGCGACGGCCTTGGCGCCGTTCTCGCAGAACTCGGCGGTGTGCCGCTTGTCTCCCTCGGGCCAGGCGCAGCCCGGGCAGTCGAAGCCGTTCTTCTGGTTGACCTTGAGCAGGGTGCGCGCGGTGCGGGCGACGCCCATCTGCTGCTGGGCGATGCGCAGGGTGTGCCCGATCGCGGGCAGTCCGGCCGCGGCACGCTTGGGGGGCGCCACCTGCGGCGCGTGCTGTGCGGGATCACCTGCGGGCGGCTTGGCGGCCATGTCGCTCCCCTTTGAGCAGTCGAGCATCGCGGCGTCGGCCGCTGCGGGTATTCGCGTAGACGTCCGATCCTGTCACGCCCTGCGGACATCGCCGACGCCGGAATTGTCAGAGAGGGCGCCTAGGATCGGGGGCGTGGCAGAGAACGCATCGAAGAAGACCGACCAGACGACCGCAGCGGACCGCCCCCGCCTGATGCTCATGGACGGGCACTCCCTGGCGTACCGGGCGTTCTTCGCGCTGCCTGCGGAGAACTTCACGACGGCGACCGGCCAGCCGACGAACGCCATCTACGGCTTCGCGTCGATGCTGGCGAACACGCTGCGCGACGAGGCGCCCACGCACTTCGCGGTGGCGTTCGACGTCTCGCGCAAGACGTGGCGCTCGACGGAGTTCCCCGAGTACAAGGCGAACCGCTCCAAGACCCCCGACGAGTTCAAGGGGCAGGTCGAGCTGATCGGCGAGCTCCTGGACGCGATGAACGTGCCGCGGTTCGCGGTCGACGGCTTCGAGGCCGACGACGTGATCGCCACGCTGGCGACGCAGGCGGAGGCCCTCGGCTTCGAGGTGCTGATCGTCACCGGCGACCGGGACTCCTTCCAGCTCGTCTCCGAGCGCACCACCGTGCTGTACCCGACCAAGGGCGTCTCCGAGCTGACCCGGTTCACCCCGGAGAAGGTCGAGGAGAAGTACGGGCTCACCCCCCAGCAGTACCCGGACTTCGCGGCGCTGCGCGGCGACCCGTCCGACAACCTGCCGGGCATCCCGGGAGTCGGCGAGAAGACCGCCGCAAAGTGGATCACCCAGTTCGGGTCGTTCGCGGAGCTCGTGGAGCGCGCCGAGGAGGTCAAGGGCAAGGCCGGGCAGAACTTCCGGGACCACCTGGAGGCCGTGAAGCTGAACCGGGTCCTGACCGAGATGGTCAAGGACGTCGAGCTGCCCAAGGCCGCGGGCGACCTGGCGCGCCTCCCCTACGACCGCTCCGCCGTCACCGGCGTGCTGGACGTGCTGGAGATCCGCAACGCCTCGCTGCGCGAGCGGCTGCTCGCCGTGGACCCGGGCGCGGCCGAGGAGGAGGCCCCGGCTCCGGCCGCCGGCGTGGAGCTCGATGCGAGCGTGCTGGGCGCGGGCGAGCTGGCGCCGTGGCTGGCGAGCCACGCGGGCGGGCCGCTGGGCGTCTCCACCGTGGACAGCTGGGCGCTGGGCCAGGGCAATGTGAGCGAGATCGCGCTGGCCGCGGCCGGCGGGGCCGCCGCCTGGTTCGAGCCGTCCTCCCTGGACGAGGCCGACGACCGGGCCTTCGCGGCCTGGGCCGCCGACCCGGCGCGCCCCAAGGTGGTGCACAACGCGAAGGGCCTGATGCGGGTCTTCCCCGAGCACGGCTGGAGCCTGGCCGGCGTCACCATGGACACCGCGCTCGCCGCGTACCTGGTCAAGCCGGGCCGCCGCTCCTTCGCCCTGGACGTGCTGTCCAACGAATACCTGCACCGTGAGCTCCAGCCCGCCGCGGCCGACGGCCAGCTGGCTTTCGGCGCCGACGAGACCGCCGAGGCGGAGGCCCTGATGGCGCAGGCCCGCGCCGTCCTCGACCTCGGTGACGCGTTCACCGGCAAGCTCGCCGAGGTCGGTGCAGCCGAGCTGCTCCACGACATGGAGCTGCCCACCTCCGAGCTGCTGGCCCGGATGGAACGGTCCGGCATCGCCGCCGACCGCGACCACCTGGAGGCCATGGAGCAGCAGTTCGCCGGAGCGGTGCAGCAGGCGGTGAAGGAGGCGCACGCGGCGGTCGGGCACGAGTTCAACCTCGGCTCGCCCAAGCAGCTCCAGGAGGTCTTCTTCGGCGAGCTGGACCTGCCCAAGACGAAGAAGACCAAGACCGGTTACACCACGGACGCGGACGCGCTGGCCTGGCTGGCCACGCAGACCGACCACGAGCTGCCGGTGATCATGCTCCGTCACCGGGAGCAGGCCAAGCTGCGCGTCACCGTCGAGGGCCTCGTCAAGACGATCGCCGCCGACGGCCGGGTGCACACCAGCTTCAGCCAGACCGTCGCCGCGACCGGACGCCTGTCCTCCACGGACCCCAACCTGCAGAACGTGCCGGTGCGCACCGACGAGGGCCGCGCCATCCGCCGCGGCTTCGTCGTCGGCGAGGGCTTCGAATCCCTCATGACCGCCGACTACAGCCAGATCGAGCTGCGCGTCATGGCGCACCTCTCCGAGGACGAGGGCCTGATCGAGGCGTTCCTGTCCGGTGAGGACCTGCACACCACCGTCGCCTCCCAGGTGTTCGGGGTGGAGCGCTCCGAGGTCGACGCCGAGATGCGGCGCAAGATCAAGGCGATGTCGTACGGGCTCGCGTACGGGCTGTCCGCCTTCGGCCTCTCGCAGCAGCTGAACATCGAGCCCGCCGAGGCGCGCGGCCTGATGGAGACCTTCTTCGAGCGGTTCGGCGGGGTCCGGGACTACCTGGGCCGCGTGGTCGAGGAGGCCAGGGCCACCGGGTACACGGCGACGGTCTTCGGCCGCCGCCGCTACCTGCCCGACCTCAACAGCGACAACCGCATGCGCCGTGAGGCCGCCGAGCGGATGGCGCTGAACGCCCCGATCCAGGGCACCGCCGCCGACATCGTCAAGGTCGCCATGCTGCGCGTGGACCGGGCGATCACCGAGGCGGGCCTGAAGTCGCGGATGCTGCTCCAGGTCCACGACGAAATCGTGCTGGAGATCGCTCCCGGCGAGCGGAAGAAGGTCGAGGAGCTGGTGCGCCGCGAGATGGCCGCCGCCGTCGAGCTCCGCGCCCCGCTGGACGTGTCCGTGGGCGTCGGCACCGACTGGGAGTCCGCCGCGCACTGAGCCGCCCGCGCAGGGTTCGCCGAACGCCCGTCCCCGCTATGCGGTGGGGACGGGCGTTCGCACGTCGTCCCGCGTACTACGGGCGCGGTCGCCGCGGTGCCGGACCCGTACGAGTACCCCGTACAGCAGCAGGGCCACGGCGAGGCCGCCGCCCGCCCCGAAGCAGACGGTCGGGATGATGTCGAGCGGCGTACGGATCCGGTCGAAGAAGGTGAAGAAGCGGATCACGCGCATCGTGACCCCGGCCGCCACGCACACCACGAGCAGGGCGAGTGCACACCCGATCTCGGCGCGGGTCAGCACCGGCACGGACGCGGGGACCGGGGAGGGCGGCAGCCGGCGCAGGGCGGTCGCCGTGAACCAGAGGAGGGCGCAGGCGGCGATCGCCGAAGTCCCGTACTGGAGGTACGAGTAGAGGGGCAGGCCGAAGGCGAGCGGCTCACCGAGCTCGGGCAGCGCGTTCGTCCCCCAGCGGTCCAGGTGCGTGAAGCTGTCCCACGCGACGTGCGTGAGGGAGCCGACGACCGCCGAGAGGTAGAACCAGAGCGCGAGCGAGAGCAGTTGGCGCCCCCGCCAGTGCTCGCCGCGCACGAAGGCGTGGACACGGCCCCGCCAGGCGCGCGGCAGGAGTGCGATCAGCGGCTCGCGCAGCAGCAGCCAGCACGCCACGAGGGCGGCCGTGAGCGCGGCGTCGGCGGTGAGCACACCCGGCAGCGAATGCGTGAACGTGCCGTACGGCATGACCCCCTCGACGACTGCGTCGGCGAAGTAGAACGTGTCCGGCGCGAACGATCCGAGGACCAGCGCAGACGCGACCAGCGGCCCACGGGCGCGGCCCGTCCGCCGGACGGCCGGCAGCACGGCGGCCGCATGGCTGAGGGTGAACGGCATGACATCTCTTCCTTACTTCGGGCCATTGCGTCCCGAATTGGCCTGGACAGTATGCGTGAGCTGCCCAGCACGTGGGGAACTCGTGAAATCCGGACCACGATCCGTGCGGTGTGAAGGGAGCTGACATAAGGTCAGCGCCGACGTCGAGGGGGAGGGGACCGGCTCATGTCGGCTCGTAAGACGACTCGGTTCGCAGGCAGGTTGCGGGAGCTGCGCAAGGGCGGGGCCGCCGCCCTGGTCTGCGCACTCGTGGCAGCCGCGGTGACCGCATCCCAAGGCCCGCCGGGGGAGCGGATATCGGCGGCCGCCGACGAAGGCGCGCAGCCGTCGCAGCCCGCCGGATCCGGCGGGGACTCCGCCTACTTCACCGAACTCCCGCCCCTGCCCAGCCCCCGGCCCCCGGTGGTCCTGCTCCCGCAGGACACCCCTTCCGCGCAGCCGGGTACGACCGTCGCCGGGACCGCGTCGCACAACGAGCCCGTGGCCATGGGCACCGGCGAGGGCGCCCAGGGGATACCGGCGACCGTCCTGGCTGCGTACCGGCTGGCGGAGAAGAAGGCGGGCGAGAGCGACCCCGGATGCGGGCTGCGCTGGCAGCTGCTCGCGGCCATCGGCAAAGTCGAGTCCGGGCAGGCGGGCGGCGGCCGCGTGGACGCCGCCGGCACGACGCTGCGGCCGATCCTGGGCCCCGTACTCGACGGCAACGGCTTCGCGAACATCCGCGACACCGACGGCGGGGCGTACGACGGGGACGCCGCGTACGACCGGGCGGTCGGCCCGATGCAGTTCATCCCGTCGACGTGGGCGGCATGGGGCCAGGACGCGGACGGCGACGGCCGCCGCAACCCGAACAACGTCTACGACGCGTCCCTCGCGGCCGCCCGCTACCTCTGCGCAGGCACCCGGGACCTCCGGCTCCCCGCCGACCTGGACCGCGCGGTGCTCTCGTACAACCAGTCCGCGGAGTACCTGCGCACGGTGAAGTCGTGGTTCACGTATTACCTCGAGGGAACGCACGAAATCCCGGACGGTACGAGTGCACACCCCCCGACGCCGACTCCGAAGCCGACCCCAACGCCGAGTCCGACCCCGACTCCGAAGCCCACGCCGAGTCCGACCCCGACCCCGACCCCGACCCCGAAGCCGACCCCAACACCGAGTCCGACCCCGACTCCGAAGCCCACGCCCACGCCGACTCCCACGCCGACACCCACCCCGATACCCAGTCCGACGGTGCCCGCGACCCCGTCGCCGAGGCCCAGCTCCACGCCCGGCCCCACGCCGAGCGCCAAGCCGAGCCCGAGCCCGACTCCGACGCGTACGCCGAGCGCGAGCCCGTCCCGGACCCCTTAGGGCAAAGACGTCGGCGGCGCAGCGCGAACAGCCGGTATGGGGCCACCGGCCGTCGGGCCCGAACGGTTCTCATCTCGCCTCCGCATTGCTACGGTGCCTCGTCCCTGACGCCCAATCAGATTCCGGAGGCCCGGCATGCGCGCACTCGTCGCCGCCGCCATCGGGCTGGCCGCCGCGCTGGCCCTCGTGTTCGCCATCACGGCGTTCGGGGTGCCGGAAGGCAAGACCTCGCCCAAGCCGCTGCTCACCACCGCGCCCGCCGCGCCCGGAAAGTAAGAGGAGGCCCGGCCATGCGACGCAGAGCGAGCCTCGTCCTGCTTGCCCTGGCGGTGTTCTGCGCAGCCCTCGCACCGCTGCTGCGCTGGTACGCGTACCCCCGGCTCGCCAAGATCCCGCCGAACCAGTACCAGGAGATGGTCCTGGAGGCGAAGGACGCGACCCTCCTCGACTACACCGCCGGCATGCAGCCGAAGAAGGTCGACAAGGTCACCATCGTCCAGACCCTGAAGGGCAACGTCGAGGCGTCGAAGGAGATCGAGGCGAGCGCCGGCAAGGACGTCGTCGTCTGGGACACGCTGTCGTACATCATGGGCCCGGACGGGAAGATGGTCTCCCAGATCCCCGAGCGCTACATCTTCGACGCCCACACCCAGGACCCGGTGCACGCCACCGGCGAGGCGGTGGACGGGGACCCGGTCAAGCGCGAGGGCATCGAGTTCAAGTGGCCGTTCTTCACCGAGCCGCGCGACTACCTCTACTTCGACGCGCAGACCCGTACCGCCTCGCCCATCCACTACGTCGGCCCGCGCACGTACGAGGGGATGGACGTCTACTACTACGAGCAGACCGTGCCGTGGACGAAGGTCTCCCTGCCGAAGAAGATGCCGATCGAGGGCATCGACCCGGCGACGTTCGAGCAGAGCACCGGCACCAGCCTCTGGTACAAGGTCAAGGCCATGTTCTGGGTCGACCCGGTGACCGGGGCGCCCGTCAACGCCGAGCAGGTCATCGAGCAGGAGATGCGCGGCGGTATCGCGGCCGGCGCACCCGACGGCAGGCTCACCGTCTTCGCCGGGCACGTGAAGATGCGCGAGGACTACGGCAGGTACACCGTCGACCTGGTCAGGTCGAACCGTACGAAGGTCCTCGCGCTGCACACGTACGCCCCGATCGGCCTGGCGGCCGGCGGGCTCGTACTGCTCGGGCTGGCACTGTGGCTGGAGGCCCGCGGCCGCCGGGGCGGCACGGAGGAGGGGGAGGGGCTCACCACGAGGCTCACTGCTGTCGTCTGAGCCGGGCGTTGGTGTGCCGGGTCGGCTCGGCGGTGGCCGGGTCCTCCGGCCAGGGGTGCTTGGGGTAGCGGCCGCGGAGCTCGGCGCGTACTGCGCGGTAGCCGCCCTGCCAGAACGAGGCCAGGTCGGCGGTCACGGCGGCGGGCCGCCCGGCCGGGGACAGCAGGTGGACCAGCACGGGCACCCCGGCCACCTTCGGGGTCTCGGCCAGCCCGAACAGCTCCTGCAGCTTCACGGCGAGGACGGGCTGCCCGTGCTCGGCGGAGTAGTCCACCCGGATCCGGGAGCCGCTGGGCACCTCGATCCGCTCCGGGGCCAGCTCGTCGAGGCGGGCGGCCTCACCGGTGGCCCAGGGCAGCAGCCGGTTCAGCGCCTGCCCGGCATCGATCCGCCCGAGATCGGCGCGGCGCCGGGCCCGGGACAGCTCGGGCTCGAGCCAGTCGTCGGCGCGGTCCAGCAGCGCGTCGTCGTTCCGGACGTCGGGCCAGCCGCCACCGAGGGTGCGGTGCAGGAAGCCGAGCCGGCCCCGGAGCGCGTGTGCGTCCGCGGACCAGCGCAGCAGACCGAGCCCTTCACTGCGCAGGCCGTCGAGGAGGGCGGCCCTGACCAGGTCCGGGTCGGGGTTCTTGAGCGGGCGCACGGCGAGCTCGATCGCGCCGAGCCGTTCCGCTGCGCGGGCGACGACATCGCCGTCCTCCCAGTGCACCTCCTCTCCCGCGACGAGGAGGTGCTCCGCGGCATCGCGGGCGGTGTGCTCGTCGATGACGGCGGCCAGCCGGACCCGGGCGGACGCGGAATGCGGGCCCCGGTCGGCGACGGCAACGGCCAGCCAGGGCGCGCTGCGCAGCCGCGAGCCGTCGCCGAGCTCGGCCGCGGTTCCGCCGGCCATGAGGAAGGCCCCCTCGCCCTTGGCCCGTGCCACCCGCTCGGGGAACGCCAGCGCGGCGACGAGCCCGGCGGCGACGTCGTCGGGTACGTCGCCGCTGCCGGGGCTCCGCCCCGGACCCCGCGCCTCGAACGCCGGCGGGCCCGGATTCCGGCTGCTGCCGTCTGCGCGGCGCGGCTGGTCTGCGCGCGGGGAGATCCCGGCCTCGCCGCCGTTCGTACCGCTGGGGGCACCCCCAGCGGTAGCCGGGGAAGGGTCCGGGGGCGGAGCCCCGGAAGGGGTCCGGAGCGAAGCCCCGGTTTCGGGAAGGGGCGGGGTGGGGGAAGAGCCCCGCGCAGCGGCCCCGGCACCCCGCGGCCGCGCAGCGGCCCCGGCACCCCGCGTCCCGGTCCCGGCGGCGGCCGGAGCCACCGCGCGGTCCAGGCGGCGGGCCTCCGCCCGCCAGCGCGCGGCGTACGCGTCGCCGCCCGCGCGGGCCCGGCGCCAGGCGGCGGCCAGGTCGTCCCCGTACTCCCGCGGCGGCTCCTCGCTCAGCAGGGCGACCAGCTCCGCCGCCCGGCGGGCCCCCAGCGCGGCGGAGCCGTCCAGCAGGGCGCGGGCCAGGCGCGGGTGCAGGCCCAGCCGGGCCATCCGCTGACCGCGCGGCGTCACCCGCCCCGGCGGGGACACCGCGCCCACCGCCACCAGCACCTCTCGCGCCGCGGCCATCGCCCCGGCCGGCGGCGGGTCCAGCAGCGCCAGGCCCGTCGCGTCCGGGTCGCCCCAGCACGCGGACTGCAGCGCGAACTGCGCCAGGTCCGCGATCCGGATCTCGGGAGAGGGGAACGCCGGCAGGCGGCCGTCCTCCGCCTCCGCCCAGCAGCGGTACACCGCTCCCGGGGCCTCGCGCCCCGCCCGGCCCGCCCGCTGGCGTCCGGCCGCGCGGGACGCCCGTACGGTCGCCAGCGCGCCCAGCCCCCGCGCGTGGTCCACCCGGGGTTCCCGGGCCAGCCCGGAGTCCACGACCACCCGTACGCCCGGCACGGTCAGGCTCGACTCCGCCACGGCGGTGGAAAGGATCACCCTGCGGTGCTGCGCCACGGAGAGCGCCGCGTCCTGGACCGCCGCCGGGGCCCGGCCGTGTATCTGGAGCACCTCCGCCTCGACCCCGCCCAGCTGCCCCGCGACCCGTGCGATCTCGCCGACGCCGGGCAGGAAGCACAGCACGTCGCCGCTGCGTTCCGCCAGCGCCCTGCGCACCACCGAGGCCACGTGCGCCAGCTGCGCCGGGTCCACCCGCATCCCGTGCGGGGGCCGTACCGGCCGCGGCGGCGGGGCCCAGACCGTCTCCACCGGGTACGAGGTCCCCGCGGCCTCCACCACCGGCGCGCCGCCCGGACGGCCAGACCCGAGGACGTGGGCCCAGCCGGCCGCATCGGTCGTCGCGGAAGCCGCCACGAGCCGCAGCTCCGGGCGCAGGGTCTCCCGTACGTCCAGGAGGAACGCGGCGACCGTGTCGGCGTCGAGGTGCCGCTCGTGGCACTCGTCCAGGATCACCAGGTCCACGCCGGACAGCTCCTGGTCGCGCTGCAGCCGCTGCAGCAGCACCCCGGTGGTCACGACCTCGACCACCGTCCCCGGCCCCGCGACCCGCTCGCCGCGCACCGTGAAGCCCACCGAGCCGCCGACCGCCTCGCCCAGCAGCCAGGCCATCCGGCGCGCCGCCGCCCGGGCGGCGATCCGCCGGGGTTCGGCGACGACGACCCGGCGCCGGGGCCCGCCGCCCACCAGCCCGGCCAGGACCAGCGGCACCAGCGTGGTCTTGCCGGTGCCGGGCGGGGCGCAGAGCACCGCCGTGCCGTGGGCGTCCAGCGCGGAGACGAGCGCGGGCACGGCCTCCCGTACGGGAAGGGCGTCGAGGTCGGCCTGGCGGATCGCGGTCACGTCGGGTCAGTCCCTCACACAGACGAAGATCGCGGTGCCGGGGATCAGGTTGCCGCGCAGCGGGGACCAGCCGCCCCACTCCTGCGTGTTCCAGGCGGGCCACTCCGGCTCCACCAGGTCCACCAGGCGGAACCCGCCGGCCACCACATCGCGGACCCGGTCGCCGAGGGTGCGGTGGTGCTCCACATATACGGCGCGGCCCTGCTCGTCCTGCTCCACGTACGGGGTCCGGTCGAAGTAGGAGGCGGCGACGGACAGCCCCTCCGGACCCGGCTCGTCGGGGAAGGCCCAGCGGATCGGGTGGGTGACGGAGAAGACCCAGCGGCCGCCGGGGCGCAGGACGCGGTGCACCTCGCGCATGACGTTGACGGGGTCGGCGACGAAGGGGACGGCTCCGTACGCGGAACAGGCCAGGTCGAAGGAGCCGTCGCGGAAGGGCAGCCGGCCGGCGTCGGCCTCTACGAGGGGGACGTCCTCGCCGATGCGCAGGGCGTGCTGGAGCTGGCGGTGGGAGAGGTCCAGGGCCACCGGGCGGGCGCCCCGGGCGGCCAGCCAGCGCGAGCACTGGGCGGCGCCGGCGCCGATCTCCAGGACGTCCTTGTCCTTGAGGGACTCCGCCGGGCCGAGCAGCGCGGCCTCCGCCTCGTCCAGGCCCTCCGGCCCCCATACGAAGCGGTCGTCGCCGAGGAACGCTCCGTGCTCGTTCTGGTACTCGTCGGCGTTGCGGTCCCACCAGCCCCGGCTCGCCCGGCTGCTCTCCGCATCGTCGGCGTCACGCCGGGTGGCCTCGGCGTCTTCGCCGGCGCTGCCGTCGGCTTCGTACGCTTCTTCGGTGGCGTAGTCCTCTTGGTTCATGGGGCCTGTCGTCGTAGTCTGCGGAAAGAGTTCGAAACGAGGTGGGGAAGCGCCATCGGCGCCCTCCCGCCCACGAATTGTGCCGGTTATGCGGTGATCCGCCCGGGGTGTGCGCCTTCGCGCATTGACCCTGCCCGGCTGCCCCCGTATGCTACAAGTTGCGCTGCGAGCCTGTGCTCCTCAGACCTAGCAGGCTGCGCTTGCATCTGTTGATGACCCCTCGGTTCTCGAGGCCCGGTCCGCTTCACGGCGGAGCATGGGCTTCCTTGGCTGTCCGGCTTCTTCGGCAGATGCCGATAAGGGCTCCCGGCGTAGCAGTACCTACGACTTTCTGTCCGTAACCGGAGCCCTTTCCCACATGACGAGCAGCACCGAGACCACCTCTACCACCCCGCAGGTAGCGGTCAACGACATCGGTAACGAGGAAGCCTTCCTCGCCGCGATCGACGAGACGATCAAGTACTTCAACGACGGCGACATCGTCGACGGCGTCATCGTGAAGGTCGACCGGGACGAGGTCCTGCTCGACATCGGTTACAAGACCGAAGGCGTGATCCCGAGCCGTGAGCTCTCGATCAAGCACGACGTCGACCCGAACGAGGTCGTCAAGGTCGGCGACGAGATCGAGGCCCTGGTTCTCCAGAAGGAGGACAAGGAAGGCCGTCTGATCCTGTCCAAGAAGCGCGCTCAGTACGAGCGTGCCTGGGGCACGATCGAGAAGATCAAGGAAGAAGACGGCATCGTCACCGGTACCGTCATCGAGGTCGTCAAGGGTGGTCTCATCCTCGACATCGGCCTCCGCGGCTTCCTGCCGGCCTCCCTCGTCGAGATGCGCCGCGTCCGCGACCTCCAGCCCTACGTGGGCAAGGAGCTCGAGGCGAAGATCATCGAGCTGGACAAGAACCGCAACAACGTGGTCCTGTCCCGCCGCGCCTGGCTGGAGCAGACCCAGTCCGAGGTTCGCCAGACGTTCCTCACCACCCTGCAGAAGGGTCAGGTCCGCTCCGGCGTCGTTTCCTCGATCGTCAACTTCGGTGCCTTCGTGGACCTGGGTGGCGTCGACGGTCTCGTCCACGTCTCCGAGCTGTCCTGGAAGCACATCGACCACCCGTCCGAGGTTGTCGAGGTCGGCCAGGAAGTCACCGTCGAGGTCCTCGACGTCGACATGGACCGCGAGCGTGTCTCCCTGTCGCTGAAGGCGACGCAGGAGGACCCGTGGCAGCAGTTCGCCCGGACCCACCAGATCGGTCAGGTCGTCCCGGGTAAGGTCACCAAGCTGGTTCCGTTCGGTGCGTTCGTCCGCGTGGACGAGGGCATCGAGGGTCTGGTCCACATCTCCGAGCTGGCCGAGCGCCACGTGGAGATCCCGGAGCAGGTCGTCCAGGTCAACGACGAGATCTTCGTCAAGGTCATCGACATCGACCTCGAGCGTCGCCGGATCTCGCTGTCGCTGAAGCAGGCCAACGAGTCCTTCGGTGCCGACCCGGCGTCGGTCGAGTTCGACCCGACCCTGTACGGCATGGCCGCGTCCTACGACGACCAGGGCAACTACATCTACCCCGAGGGCTTCGACCCCGAGACCAACGACTGGCTCGAGGGCTACGAGACCCAGCGCGAGACGTGGGAGCGCCAGTACGCCGAGGCGCAGGTCCGCTTCGAGCAGCACCAGGCCCAGGTCATCAAGAGCCGCGAGGCCGACGAGGCCGCCGCTGCCGAGGGCGCTGCCGCCCCGGCCGCCGGTGGCAACGCCGGTGCGGGCATCTCGGGTGGTTCGTACTCCTCGGAGTCGGACGAGACCTCGGGCGCCCTGGCCTCCGACGAGGCCCTGGCCGCGCTCCGCGAGAAGCTGGCCGGCGGCCAGAGCTGATCGCAGCGCAGCAGCGCAGCAGCGGATCACACTCCGGTGTGAGCCGAGCTGAGCAGAGCTGAAGAGCAAGGCCCGTCCCCTCAGGGGGGCGGGCCTTGTTGCGTTCCTGTGAAAGGGGCCAACTGGGGAATGGAGCAGCCGCCTTGGACGTTCTTCGCTGAGAAGGCAGCGAGGAGGAGTGGTGGCGGTGCTTGATCCACAGGGTTTGTACGAATGGGATGCCAAGGGCCTGGCAGTGGCGGACCTGGCGCTCGCCCAGGACTCGGCCGGGCTGGTCATGCTGTACCACTTCGAGGGGTACATCGACGCGGGCGAGGCCGGGGAGCAGATCGTCGAGCGGCTGCTCGACACCCTGCCCCACCAGGTGGTGGCGCGGTTCGACGCGGACCGCCTGGTCGACTACCGCGCCCGGCGCCCGCTGCTGACGTTCCAGCGCGACCACTGGACCGAGTTCGAGGAGCCCCGGCTCGAGGTGCGCCTCGTCCAGGACGCCACCGGCGCGCCGTTCCTGCTGCTCTCCGGCCCCGAGCCGGACGTGGAGTGGGAGCGCTTCGCCGTCGCCGTCCGGCAGATCGTCGAACGCCTCGGCGTCCGGCTCTCGGTCAACTTCCACGGCATCCCGATGGGCGTCCCGCACACCCGGCCCGTCGGGATCACCCCGCACGGCAACCGGACGGACCTCATGCCCGGGCACCGCAGCCCGTTCGACGAGGCGCAGGTACCGGGCAGCGCGGAGTCCCTGGTGGAGTTCCGGCTCGGCCAGGCCGGGCACGACGTGCTGGGTGTCGCCGCGCACGTACCGCACTACATCGCGCGCTCCCCGTACCCGGACGCCGCGCTGACGGTGCTGGAGGCGATCACGGCCGCGACCGGGCTGGTCCTGCCGGCGGTGGCACACGCGCTGCGCACCGAGGCGCACCGCACGCAGACGGAGATCGACCGGCAGATCCGCGAGGGCGACGAGGAACTGGTCTCCCTGGTCCAGGGGCTGGAGCACCAGTACGACGCGGCGGCCGGCGCCGAGACGCGGGGCAACATGATCGCCGAGCCGCAGGAGATCCCGTCGGCGGACGAGATCGGCCGCGAGTTCGAGCGGTTCCTGGCGGAGCGCGAGGGCGAGGGCTGAGCGGTCGGCTTCGGCCGGGGCGCTTTGGCCCGGGCGCTTCGGGCGGGTGCGCTTCGGCCGGGTTCGTTCCGGCCGGGGCGTTCCGGCTGGGGTTGCTTGGGCCGGGCCGGGGGGCTGTACGGGGGCCGGGGTGCGGGGTCTAGTCTGCTGGGCATGTTGAAGGTGGGCCTGACAGGCGGAATCGGTGCCGGCAAGAGCGAGGTCTCGCGGCTGCTGGCGGGGTACGGGGCGGTCGTCGTGGACGCCGACCGCATCGCGCGGGAGGTCGTGGAGCCCGGTACGCCGGGGCTGGCGGCGGTCGTGGCGGCCTTCGGGGAGTCCGTGCTGACCCCCGAGGGGACGCTGGACCGGCCGAAGCTGGGGTCGATCGTGTTCGCCGACCCGGCGAAGCTGCAGACCCTCAACGCGATCGTGCACCCGCTGGTCGGGGCCCGGTCGGCCGAGCTGGAGGCCGCCGCAGGGCCCGGCGCGATCGTGGTGCACGACGTACCGCTGCTCGCGGAGAACGGCCTGGCGCCGCTGTACGACCTGGTGGTCGTGGTGGACGCGGCTGCCGAGACGCAGCTGGCCCGGCTGACCGCGCTGCGCGGGATGGCCGAGGAGGAGGCGCGGGCCCGGATGGCCGCGCAGGCCACGCGGGAGCAGCGGCTGGCGGTGGCCACGCTCGTGATCGACAACGACGGGCCGCTGGAGGCACTGGAGCCGCAGGTGCGCAAGGTGTGGGCGGAGCTCGGGGAGCGGGCGGCGGCGGACACGGCTGGTGCCTGACGTGCACATGGAATAGCGGGCGGGGTGCGGGGCGTTGAACGCGGCTGCAGAGGGAAGGAACAAGCCGTGTCCGACACCACGCCGCAGCCCATACCGTCGCAGCCGCCCCCGCCGTCCGGCTCGTCCCCCGAGACGCACGTCATCGACTACCGGGCCGCCGAGCACCTGCTGGCCGCGCGGGACCCGCGCGGCGCCGTGAAGCTGCTCGACTCGGTCATAGCCGCCCACCCGGAGAACACGGCGGCCCGGCTGCTGCGCGCCCGCGCCTTCTTCGCCGCCGCCCAACTGCGTCCGGCGACGCTGGAGTTCGAGCTGGTGCTGGAACGAGAGCCGGACAACGCCTTCGCGCACTTCGCGCTGGCCCGCACGCACGAGCGCTCCGGGCGACCCGAACAGGCCCGCAAGCACTTCCGCCTGGCTGCCGCCCTGGACCCCCGGCCGGACTACCTGGCAGCGGCCCGCTTCGAGGACTAGGACAGGTCACCGGCCGCGGGGAGGCTCGTACGGGGGGATGTCCGGGCCGGGCTGGTAGTGCGGGCCCTGGTGGATGTGGTGGAGGACCACGGCCAGGTCCACGGCGGCGAGGACCGCGAGCACCCCGCAGGCGGCCGCCCACCCGGGACGGCCGACCAGCGAGAACGCGGCCGTCCCGGCGACAGCCCAGATCAGCCCCCACAGGCTGAGCCAGAACCGCAGCCGCAGCGGACTGCGGGCGGTCACCGGCTCGTTTCCGGAACGCATGACCATCGCCTCAGGTCCATGGTCCCACCGGCGGGGCGGTGGTGCGGTGGCAAGCGTCAGGGGTTGAGGCGGTTCACGGCTGTCGTGGTCGTCTTCTTGAAAGCGGCGACGGGGGCGTCGCTCAGGTCGCCCGTCTGACCCCACTGGACGACGGTCACGGTGGAGCCGTCGCGCCCGATACCGAAGAGGTGACGCCGGGCTCGGACTCGGGGATCGAGGTGTGCACCCCGTAGACGTGCGCGCCCTCCTCGACGGGCAGCGTTCCGTAGTCCTTCGAGGCGGCCCGTACGGAGATCTGCACGGCGCCGGTGTCGAGGTCGGTCCCGAAGCGCCGATGCCAGCTGCCGGTGGCCGGAAGGGCCCCGTCCAGGCAGAACGGCGCCGTTTCGGGCAGCCCTCGGTGACCTTGCCGGCCTGCCAGGGCGAGCCGGCATGCGGCGGCAGATCGGCGGCGCCGAGGATCCGCCGCGCCGGATTCAGCCCCGCCGGCGTTTGAGGCGCGGGGGTGCGGGGACCGGCCCCCGCGAACGGCGCCGCACCAGTGCGGGGTCCGGGGCCCGCCCCGGTGAACGGGAGGAGGGCGGGGCGGGGAGAAGCCGCGCGCAGCGGCCCGGGAGTCGGCATCTGCCCAGCTCAGCGGCGTTGTCAGTGCCCGCACCTAGACTCGGGGCAGACGGGATCCGTCCGACCTGGTGGAACCGAGGGTGAGGGGAGGCAGCACAGTGACACCGCAGCCGCAACGGCAGCAGCCGCACCCCCACGCCGCCCTCCTGCGCCACCCCGCAGTCTTCCTCCCCGCCCCCGTCCCCCGCGAGGCCCGCATCGCCTTCTGGTCCCCCGACGGGGACCCCCTCCCCGAGCTCCCGGCGGTCACCCCGGCCCCGCTCACCGTCGTACGCCCGCACGGCGCCCACGGCGCCCGTACCCGTACCGTCCCCTCCCTCGGCCTCTCCGTCACCGACGCCCTGCCCCTGCTCGCCCGCGCCCCGCGCAGCGCCGTCACGCACCCCGCCACCCGCGCCTGGGGCACCGCCGCCCTCCACGCCCTCGCGCTCGTCGCCCGCGGCCGGCTGCTCCCCGGGGTCACCCCCGACGGGGTCGACGCCTGGCGGGCCGGTCCCCTCGACGCCGAGGACGTCGGGCACCTGCGCGCGGTGGCCGCCGCCCTTCCGTACGAGGGGTACGCCACCCCTCTGGCCGGCCGCCGCCCGCTCCGGCTGCCCGAACCGGAGGCCCTGGTCCGGGCGTTCCTCGATGCCGTCGCCGACAGCCTGCCCCGCACCCCGGCCGCGCCGGTGGTCGCCGGGCGGCCGTTCGCCGCACAGGAGCCGCAGCGGGTGCCCGGCATACAGGAGTGGGCCGCGCAGGTCGCGGCGGGCGCCGATGCCGGGGTGGGGATCTCACTGCGCCTCGACCTGTCCTCCTTCCGCCTCTTCGACGGGGCGGACGAGCCGGACGGGGGAGGCGCGGCGGACGCGGAGGACATCCGCCGCGCGGGCGCCGCCGTCGTCCAGGTCCACAGCCTCGCCGACCCCACCCTCGTCACCGACGCCGGGCTGTTGTGGGCCGGTGCGGCCGCCGCCGGCTTCGGGCCGCGCGCCCGGATCGACGCCGTACTGGCGCTGCGCCGGGCCGCCCGGGTCTGGCCGCCGCTGCTGCGGCTGCTGGACCAGCCGATGCCCGATGTCCTCGCCCTCTCCGATCCGGAGCTCGAAGACCTGCTGGGCCGGGCCGCGAACCGGCTCGCGGCCGCCGGGGTCCTGGTCCACTGGCCGCGGGAGCTGGCTCGTACGCTGTCCGCGACCGCCGTCGTACGGTCGACCGCGCCCGGCTCCGCCACGGACGGCACCGCGTTCTTCGACGCCCGGCACCTGTTCGCCTTCTCCTGGGAGCTCGCGCTGGGCGGCGACCGGCTCACCCCGGGGGAGATGGACGCGCTGGCGCAGGCCCACCGCCCCGTGGTGCGGCTGCGCGACCAGTGGGTACGGGTCGATCCCGAGCTGGTGCGCAAGGCGCGCAAGCGGGAGCTGGGCCTGCTGGATCCGGTGGATGCGCTGGCCACCGTACTGACCGGGACGGCCGAGGTCGACGGGGAGCCGGTGGAGGCGGTTCCGGTCGGTGCGCTGGCCGCCCTGCGGGAGCGGCTGACCGGCGAGCAGACCCCGCTGCCGCAGCCCGTCGGGCTGAAGGCCACCCTGCGTGACTACCAGGCCCGTGGCCTGGCCTGGCTGGACCTGATGACCTCGCTCGGCCTCGGCGGCTGCCTCGCCGACGACATGGGCCTGGGCAAGACCGTCACCCTGATCGCGCTGCACCTGCACCGGGACCGCCCCGAACCGACGCTCGTCGTCTGTCCCGCCTCCCTGCTGGGCAACTGGCAGCGGGAGATCGAGAAGTTCGCGCCCGGGGTCGCGGTGCGCCGCTTCCACGGCGGCAGCCGCAGCCTCGACGGGCTGGCCGGGGGCTTCGTGCTGACCACGTACGGGACGATGCGCGCGAGCGCGGCACGGCTGGCCGGGCAGCCCTGGGGCATGGTCGTGGCCGACGAGGCGCAGCACGTGAAGAACCCGCATTCGGCGACGGCGAAGGCGCTGCGCACGATCCCGGCGCCGGCGCGGGTGGCGCTGACGGGCACCCCGGTGGAGAACAACCTCTCCGAGCTGTGGGCGCTGCTCGACTGGACCACGCCGGGGCTGCTGGGGCCGCTGACGGCGTTCCGGGCCCGGCATGCCCGCCCGGTGGAGCACCAGCAGGAGGAGGACGGGGGCAACGAGGCGGCGGTGGCCCGGCTGGCCGCGCTCGTACGGCCGTTCCTGCTGCGGCGAAAGAAGTCCGACCCGGGGATCGCCCCCGAGCTGCCGCCGAAGACGGAAACAGACCATCCGGTCTCCCTCACCCGTGAGCAGGCCTCGCTCTACCAGGCCGCGGTGGACGAGGCGATGGCCGTCATCGAGGCGAGCGAGGGCATCGAACGGCGCGGCATGATCATGAAGCTGCTGGCCTCGCTCAAGCAGATCTGCAACCACCCCGCGCAGTACCTGAAGGAGGAGCAGCCCCGGATCCCGCACCGCTCGGGCAAGCTGGCCCTGCTGGACGAGCTGCTGGACACGATCCTCGCGGAGGACGGCTCGGTGCTGGTCTTCACCCAGTACGTGACGATGGCCCGGATCATCGAGCGGCACCTGGCCGCCCGGGGGATCTCGAACCAGCTCCTGCACGGAGGGACCCCGGTGGCGCGCCGCGAGGAGCTCGTGGACCGCTTCCAGTCCGGTGAAGTCCCGGTCTTCCTGCTCTCCTTGAAGGCGGCGGGTACGGGGCTCAACCTCACGCGGGCCGGCCATGTCATCCACTTCGACCGCTGGTGGAACCCGGCGGTGGAGGAGCAGGCCACCGACCGCGCCTACCGGATCGGCCAGACGCAGCCCGTCCAGGTCCACCGGATCATCGCCGAGGGCACCGTGGAGGACCGGATCGCCGAGATGCTGGAGGCGAAGCGGGCCCTGGCCGATGCCGTGCTCGGCTCGGGGGAGTCGGCGCTGACCGAGCTGACCGACCGCGAGCTGGCCGACCTCGTATCCCTGCGGAGGCCCGCATGATCACCGCGCGGGACGACCGCCGCCGCACCTTCGAGACCGTGCCCGCCGGGGTGGAGGCCGTCAGCTGGTGGGGCCGGGCCTGGGTGTCGGTGCTCGAGGAGGTGTCCCGCGACCCGGCCCGCATGGCCCGCGGCCGGGCGTACGCCGCCGAGGGCCATGTCGACGCGGTCACGGTCACCCCGGGCCGGATCGTGGCGTACGTGCGGGGCAGCCGAGTCCGCCCGTACCGCACGGAACTGGCCCTGACCCCCTTCCCGGACGACGAGTGGGGCGAACTCCTGGAGGCGGTGGCCGCGGACCCCACGGCCCTCGCGAGCCTGCTGGAGCGGGAGGTTCCGCAGTCGCTGGCGGGCGCGGTCCTGCCCGGCGCGGGCGAGCTCGCCCCGCGCTGCTCGTGCCCGGACACCGCCCGTCCGCCGTGCAAGCACGCCGCGGCCCTCTGCTACCGGGCGGCCCGTCTCCTCGACGAGGACCCGTTCGTCCTGCTGCTCCTGCGCGGCCGGGGCGAGCGGGAACTCCTCGACGAGCTGACCCGCCGCAATGCAGCCCACGCCGCCCGCGAACAGCCCGACGCCGCACCGGACTTCCCCGGTGTCCCGGCCCGCGCCGCCCTGGCCCGCACCAGCCTGCCGCCGCTGCCGGCCCCGATGGCCGCGCCCGCCGCAGTGGGCCTCCCGCCCGCCTACCCGGCCGATCCGGCAGCCCCCGACCCGCTGGCCCTGGACCAGCTCGCCACGGACGCCGCCGCCCGCGCCCTCGCGCTGCTCGCCACCGCCGAGGACCCGATCGCCGGCCTCAGCCTCTGGCAGGACGCCGTGCGCCTGGCCTCCGCGCACCACACGGCCGGCCTCACGGGCGCGGCCCGCACGCTCTACCGGGAGCTGGCCCGCGCCACCGGCCGCACCACCACCGACCTGGCCCGGGCCGCCGCGGCCTGGCGCCAGGGCGGCCTGCCCGCGCTCGCCGCCCTCGAGGAGCCCTGGGACCCCCCGGCGGGCCCCTTCGACCGCGCCCGGCCGGCCCTCCTGGCCGCCTCCCAGGGCGCCTTCCGCCCCGACCGCAACCGCCTCACGGCGCACACCCGCCAACTGCGCCTGGGCCGCGACGGACTCTGGTACGCCTACGAATCCCGCCCGGACACCGAGGACTGGTGGCCCACGGGCACCCCGTCCCCGAACCCCCTCACCGCCCTCCACCACTGACCTCGGCCGCCCAGCGCGTCAACGTGGTGAAGTCGCGGTCGCGCAGGCCGTGGCGGGCGTGGATGGTGAGGGGGAGGGCCGGAGCGGGGTGGTGGGCGGCGATCCAGGCGCGGTCCTGGGGGGTGATCATGTCGTCGACCCAGGCGAAGGGGCGTCCCGCGGCCCAGTCGAGGAGCGGACGGGTCTTCCAGAAGAGACCGTCGGGGTCGTCGGCGAAGAGTTCCGGCCACTCGATGACGGGAAGATCAGCGGGTAGTCCGATGTGCGGGGCGATCATCGTGTTGGCCTCGTGCATCCAGGCGGTGGCCCAGGTGAGTTCGTAGGGCAGGGCCAGCAGCCGGCCGCCGTGCGACGGGTGCAGGCGGACCCGCAGCCCGCGCCGGGCGCTGCGCGATTCCGGGTCCCGGTGGGACATCCAGCCGGCCGGACGCATCCGGTGACTGGTGTATCCGCGCAGTCCGGCGAGGCGGGACCGGAAGGGGTTGAGGGGGCCGTCCACGTCGAGGAGCAGGAGCGGGCGATCAGTCATGAAGTAGGCACTACCCAGTACACGATGGAGTGAAATACCTACCGGCTCTATAACCCGAATGGGCTTACGGCGTTGTTTCCGGTGCGGGTGCAGCACCCGTGAACTCCTCCGGAAGGCAGGGAAACTGATGCGTCACAGTCGTCGGAACGGCTTGATCGCGGCGGTGGTCGCGGGAGGTGGACTGGCGGTCGCGGGTGTCGGCGGGTTCGCTTACGCCGATGCGGACGCGGGCGGGAACGCGGAGCGATCGCCAGGGCTGCTGTCCGGGAATCTGGTGCAGCTGCCGGTGCACACCCCGGTGAACGTGTGCGGCAACACCGTGAGCGTGGTCGGCCTGCTCAACCCGGCCGCGGGCAACCGCTGTGCCAACGGGACCGGGGGCGGTGGCGACGGGCATCCAGGGTCCGTGTCCTCGCATCCCGCGAAACCCGGGACCGGGAACGGAAGCGGGACCGGTAAGGACGGGGGAGCCCGCGCCGAAGGGCGCGGAAAGGATTCGCCGGGGCTGCTGTCCGGCAACGGGATCCAGCTTCCGGTCGACGTCCCGGTCAACATCAGCGGGAACGCGGTCAGCGTCGTCGGGGTCGGCAACAGTTCCACCGGCAACACCTCCGTCAACGGCGAGGAGCCGAGCGGCGGGAAGCCGCCGCAGCAGCCGCCCGTCGTCGAACGGCCCGTCTCCCCGGCCGCACCGCCTCAGCACGGCCCGGCGCTCGCCCACACCGGGGCGGACGGCGCCGGCTACCTGCTGCCCGGCGGCGGGGCGCTGCTGCTGGGCGGGGTCCTGCTCTACCGCCGCTTCCGCCTCCAGTAGGCCGCAGGACTTACGGCTCGGGGCCCGAAGCGTGCGGCGGGAGCGGGAGTGGGAGCGGGGGCAGGGGCGGGGATGGCGGGGGTGTGCGCCAGCCGTCCAGGACCGCGTCGATCCGCGCCGCCAGCCGGGCCCGGGCCGCGAACCGCGGGACGCCAGCCATCAGCAGGGCGTCGTACTCGGTGTCGGTGTGCCGCACCGCCGCCCGGACCGCCACCGACACCGCCTGTTCGTCGAGGGCCCGGCCGGCCGCCGTACGGCCCACCCGGCCGCTGCCGCGCAGCGAGGCGTGGGCGGCGATCGCCGCCGCCCGCTCGGCGGGACAGCCGGGGAACAGCCGGCGGATCTCCGCGGCGAAGGCGGCTGTGAACCGGATGTCCTCGAGCGCACGGCGCAGCCGGTCGCGCGCCCGGCGGCGGGCCCGCGCCTCGGCGTCCGCGAGGCAGGCGCGCTCCGCGCGGGCGAGGGCGGGGTCCTCGACCAGGAGCCCCTGGCGCTCGTAGCGGCGTCGCCGTTTGTTGAAGCGGACGACGACGGCGGAGAGCGAACTGGCCTCACGGGCCCGCCGGGTGAGTGCGGCATCCCCGCGCGGCAGGTAGACGAGGTGCCCGAGGTCGGCGCAATCCAGGCAGCGGGGCACACCGGCCTCGCGGACGAGATGCCGGAGCGGCCCCTGGCGGCACTCCGCACAGTTGATCTGCTTCAGCGACTCGAACACCACGAGGCTCATGACGATGTGATACCGCCGTCCGGTCCGCTTATCACCTTGCCGAAAAAGGTGGTTGAGGATTCGCCAACTTTTCCCGATGTCCGGATGTCCCTCTACCGTGGGGCGCTGGGGCTGCGGTAGAGCCGCGATGCCCATGGGGGAGGGGGCGTACATGGGTGGATGGCAGGCAACGGTGCGGCGCACGCGGGACACGGCCGGCGCGGAGGACCTCGCGGGCCGGGAGGTCGTCATAGAGCCCGGCGGCTGCACCGGCTGGCACTTCCACCGCGTTCCGCTGATCGCACTCGTCAAGTCCGGGACGCTGACCCGGATCCTGCACGACAACTCGGTCGTCGTGCACCCGCCGGGGTCCAGCTTCGTAGAGCCGCCCGGCATCGAGCACCTGCACCTCGGCCGCAACCTCGCCGCTGCACCCGTCGTGCTGTACGTGACCTCCACGCTGGCCGAGGGCGAGCCCTTCTCCATACCCGCGGCCGCCCCGCGCGGCGCAACACCGTGTTCCTGCTCGGGGGACTTCGCCTGAACCGCCTTCCGCGGGCCGCCCCGCCCGGCGCCGCCGCCGACTTCACGTCCACGGCCGTCGCCGCGGTATCCGGCCGGGCCGCGAGGAGCACGGACAATGGGCCCGTGCAGCTGGAAGCGATCACATGGCAGCGGATGGCCGAGCGGCTCGCCGGTCACCTCGACGACCACAAGACGCCACCCGGGCAGGCGACGTGGCAGCGGGTGGGCATCGACGGTGCGCCGGCCGCCGCTACCGGCGTGCTCGCCGGCCACCTCGCCGACGAACTGCGCCTGCGCAGCCGCCCGGTCCTGGTGGTCCCGGCCGAGGGCTTCCTGCGGCCGGCCTCACTCCGCTTCGAGTTCGGCCGCGAGGACGTGGACTCCTACCTCGGCGGCTGGTACGACACCGCCGCCCTCTGGCGCGAGGTGTTCGGCCCGACCGACCCGGGCGGCACCGGCCGAGTGCTGCCCGACCTCTGGGACCCGGCGACCGACCGGGCGACCCGCAGCCCGTACTCCGAACTCCCGCCGGGCGGCATCGTGATCGTGCACGGCCCCCTGCTGCTGGGCCACTGGTTCCCCTTCGACCTCAGCGTGCACGTCCGGCTCTCGCCCGGGGCGCTGGCCCGCCGCACCGAGGAGTCCGCGCACTGGACCCTGCCCGCCTTCGCCCGCTACGAGGCGGAGACCGACCCCGCGGCGCAGGCCGACGCCGTGGTCCGGGCCGACGACCCCCGCCACCCCGCCTGGACCGGCCTCACGGGTCCCACCGGCTGACCTCCGCGCGCCCGTCCCGTCACGGACGTCCGGGATCCGCAACAGCGGCATCGCGGCTCTGCGACGAACGGGATCCGGCCATCGCCGCGGCCGGAAGCACGGCGCTACGTTGACGCCACGCTTCGACGGCGGCCACCCGGTGGCGCCTTGGCAGAAGGAGACGGCAATGGGCGGACGAGGTACGGCGGTTCAGGGTCCGAGACGGCTGCGGCGGCAGGCCGCCTGCGCCGCGCTGGTGCTGTGCGGAGCCCTGGCCCTCGCGGCCTGCAACGGCGACGACGGCAGTGACGCGGGAGCGGGAGCCGCCGGTGCGACCCCCGGCGCGAGCCCGGTGAGTCCGTCGGCCACCCCTGCCACCTCCGCCACCCCGGCAGGCGGAGCGACGCCGTCCGCCTCCGCGGCCTCCTCGAAGAAACCGGCCCCGACCGCCACCGTCCCGGCCAAGCCGAAGCCGCCCGTACCCGGACCCGCTTGCGCCTCCAAGGGCGCAGTCTCGCCCGACGAGATCGCCGTCTACCGCTACACCCCCGAGGGCGGCCAGTACAGCCTGATCGTCAAGCACGGCCACTGGGCCTGCCCCGTCGCGGGCGGTGCCACGCCCTTCGTGACCGTCGGCGAGGAGACCTACATCCCGATCGCCGAGGACGCCAAGATCGGCGCCCACTCCCCGATCCTCTCCGGCTCCGCGAACAAGCCGATCACCACGCACGAGCTCACCTCGTGGCTGGAGACCCACCCGAACAAGGGTCTGGTGTTCCACTACAACGTGAACAAGGCGGGCGTGATCGACACCCTCGGCCAGGAGGAGTACATCTCGTAGCCTCCGCTCGCCGCGCCGCTCCCTACGGGCGCCCGCCGAGTCCCTACGGGCGCCCGCCGAGCCGGGTGACCGCCTGCGCGGCCGCGCGGCAGCCGGCCCGGGCGGCGTCCGCCGGGGCCGCGCCCGCGAGCCGGGCCGCCAGGAACCCGCCGGTGAACGCGTCCCCGGCACCCGTGGAGTCCACCGCCTCGGCCGACTCCGCGGACACCTCGGCGGTCACCCGGCCCGCCTCCGCCACCAGTGCCCCGGCCGCACCCCGGGTGACCACCACCAGCGGCACCCGGCGGCTCAGCTCGGCTGCCGCCCGGGCCGCCCCGGCCGGCTCCGGCACCCCGGCCAGCAGCCGCGCCTCGTCCTCGTTGGGCAGCAGTACGCCGATCCCCGCCACGGCATCGAGGAAGCGCTGCGGACCCAGCGCGGCCAGGAATCCCGCCGAGGCCGGGTCCACGCTCACCGGCACCCCGCGGGCCCGGGCCGCCCGCAGCGCGACGAGGGCCAGTTCGCGGCTGCTGTCGGCGAAGAAGAGGTAGCCGGACAGGTGCAGATGGGCCGCCCCGTCCAGCAGGGCCGGCGCCCAGTCCTCGGGGGACAGCCGCAGCGCGGCGCCGCTGTCGGTGAGGAAGGTGCGCTCCGCGTCCTCGCCGACCAGCGCCACCACCGTCCCGGTCGGCTCGGCCGGATCGATCACCATCCGAGGCCGCACCCCCGAGTCCCGCAGGCACTGCTCGTGCCACCGGGCCGATTCGGTGCCGACCCGCGCCAGGAGCCGTACCTCCGCCACCCCCGAGTGGGCCGCCCAGCAGGCCGCGTTGGCCCCGGCGCCGCCCGGCAGGGTCCGGATCCGCGCGGCCGTGTCCGTGGCCGGAGTCAGCGGCTCGGGATGCACCGCCACGACGTCCGTCACCACGTCCCCGACGACCAGCAGCGCCCCCGGCGCGGTCACGCGCGCGCCGCCCAGGCTCCCGCGATCCTGGCCCCGAGCGCCACGTTGCCCCGTACCGCCGCCAGGTTGGCCTCCAGCGAGGCCCCGCCCGTCGCCCGTACCAGGAACCCCAGCAGGAACGGCGTCACCGCCTGTCCCGTGATCCCCCGCTCGTGGCACTCCTCGAGGGCCTCGGCCAGCACGCGGTCGTGCAGGTCCGGATCCAACTGGTCGGCCTCCGCCACCGGATTCGCCACCAGCAGTGCCGACTCCGGTCCACCGAGGGCATCCTGAGCGGCCATCACCGCCGCCACCTCCTCCGGCCGGTGGACGGTCCAGTCCACCGGCTCGCCGGAACTGGCCAGGTAGAACCCGGGGAAACGTTCCGTCCCGTACCCCAGTACCCCCACCCCGAGCGTCTCCAGCCGCTGCAGCGTGGCCGGCACGTCCAGGATCGACTTCACTCCCGCGCACACCACCGTGATCCGGGTGCGCGCCAGCAACTGCAGATCAGCCGACTCGTCCTGGGTCTGCGCGTACTCCCGGTGCACGCCGCCCAGCCCGCCCGTGGCGAAGACCCGCAGCCCGGCCCGTGCAGCCAGGAACGCGGTCGCGGACACCGTGGTCGCGCCGGTCGCACCGGCCGCGAGCGCGGGAGCCAGATCCCGGTGGCCGAGCTTGCGCACGCCCTCGCCGCCGGCGATCCGCTCCAGCTGCGCCTTGTCGAGGCCGGCGTACGCCACGCCGTCGACGACCGCGATCGTGGCCGGAACCGCCCCCTCGGCACGTACCAGGGCCTCCAGTTCGGCGCCCACGGCGAGATTGCGGGGGCGGGGCAGGCCGTGCGCGATGATCGTCGACTCCAGAGCCACGACGGGACGGCCCCGGTCGAGCGCCTCGCGGACCTCTTCGGACAGGACGGGGACCTCGGGTGATGTGTGCATGTCCCATCCATGGCACGGGACGTGCGCCCCCAAACGCGCTCCCGGCCCGCCTTCCGAACCTGTCCGAGTAGCGTCCCCCATGAACCCCCGGGACACCCGCACCTTCCCCTACGAACTCGCAGACCGGTACGAACTCCCGGCTGGACAGGTTGACCTGTCCGGCGGGCGGAACCTGGACGCTCTGTTCACCGCGGCGCGCCGCACGGCCGGATTAGGGTGACTCGGCATGAGCACCAGTGAGCACGGTCCCGCCTCGTTCGCCGTATCCGTACCGGACGCCGAGCTGGAGGTCGAGGACCTCGATCCCGGCCAGATCCTCTCCGGCGAGCCCGTCGTGACGGGCAAGGTGCTGTGGGAGTCACCTGACGGCAAGCAGCTGCGCGGCATCTGGCAGATCACCCCGGGCGTGGTGACCGACACCGAGGCGAACGAGCTGTTCGTCGTGGTCAGCGGCCGGGCCACCATCGAGGTCGAGGGCGGGGAGACCCTGGAGGTGGGCCCCGGCTCCGCCTGTGTGCTCCGGGAGGGCGACAAGACCACCTGGACCGTCCACGAGACGCTGCGCAAGGCCTACCACATCAGCTACTAGCGGCAGCAGCCGCAGCAGGATGGCGGCGCCCGGTGAACAGGGCGAGCGCCGCCATCGGCAGCAGCAGGCCCGCGCCGATCACGTTCAGCCAGCCGTAGCCCGCGTGGGACATGACCAGGCCCGCGGCCGCGCCGCCCACGCCCGCGCAGGTGTTCATCGTGAGGTCGCTCAGACCCTGTACGGCGGCCCGCGCGGCCTGCGGCACCGAGTCGGTGAGCAGCGCCGAGCCGGACACCATCCCGGCGGACCAGCCGAGGCCGAGCAGGAACAGGCCGACGGCGCTCTGCGCGTGGTCGGGTCCGGCGGTGCCGGCGAGCAGGGCCGCCAGCGACAGCAGCCCGGCCGCCAGGCCGATCACCGACAGCCGGCCGACCCGGTCCGCGAGCCAGCCCATGACGGGCGAGAAGGCGAACATCCCGGCGATGTGGCCGCTGATCACCAGGCCGACGAGCTCCAGCCCGGCGCCGTGGTGGCCCAGGTCGACCGGGGTCATCACCATGATCGAGACCATGGTGGTGTGGGACACCGCCACGGTGACCAGGGCCAGCCGCGCCCGCGGGGAGGCCTTGACGGCCGCGAGCCCGGCGCGCAGCGAGCGGCCCTCGCGGGTCTGCTCCTCGGGCGCGGCCAGCGCCCGGGCCGTCAGCAACGGATCCGGCCGCAGGAATATGCCGATCAGGGTGCCGGTGAGGACGAAGACGGCGCCGGCCCACACGAAGGGGCCCGCCGTCTCGGGTATGGAGGTCCCGGCGAAGCTGCGGCTGGCCGGGGCGGAGAGGTTGGGGCCGAGCACCGCGCCGAGGGTCGACGCCCAGACGACGACGGCGACCGCCCGGGCCCGCCGGTCCGGGGCGGCGAGGTCGGCGGCCGCGAACCGGGCCTGGAGGTTGGCGGACGAGGCCGCTCCGAAGGCGGCCATGCCGAGCATCAGCAGCGGGAAGCTCTTGATCGCGGTGGCGAGGACCACCAGGGCCGCACCGGCGGCGCCGATCCCGTACCCGAGGACCAGCCCCGGGCGGCGGCCCCGCGCGGTCATCAGGGCGGCGAGCGGCAGGGAGACGGCCGCGGTGCCGATCACCGCGGCGGTGGAGGCGAAGCCGGACAGCGACTCGGTGCCGCTGACCTGCGTCGCGAGGACCGGGGCCAGGGCGATGCTGATGGGCACGCCGAGGCCGCCCAGCATCTGGCTCGCGATCAGCACCCCGGAGGTGCGCCGCTGCAGCCTGGGCAGGTCCGCCAGGCCGGCCGGCGGAGCGGGGCGGTCGGTGCCGCGGACGGCGGTCATACCGCCCACCGCCGTCGCGGCGGCGCAGGGCGGGATACGGGCGCAGTGCGGCCGGAGACGGTGGCAGTAGTCACCGCGGCAGTTTCGCACCCCTTACGGCCGGACGGAACGGGGGATGCACCCCGCGCCTGCCGCCCGCGCCCCGCGCCTGCCGCCCGCGCCCCGCGCCTGCCGCCCGCGCCCCGCGCCTGCCGCCCGCGCCTGCGCCCGACCACTCCCCTCAGAACAGCGGCTGCGGCAGGACGCCCTCCAGCGCCAGCAGGGACCGCTTGGTCTCCACCCCGCCGCCGAAACCGCCGATGCCCCCGTCGTTCTCCACGACCCGGTGGCAGGCCACCACCAGCGGCAGCGGGTTCGACCCCATGGCGTTGCCCACGGCCTGGGCCGCGCCCGGCTGTCCGACGCGGGCCGCGAGCTCCCCGTACCCCACGACCGCCCCGTACGGCACCGAGCGGTCCAGCTCCTGGAGCACCTGCCGGTTGAAGCCGGAGCTGAGCCGCCAGTCCAGCGGCAGGTCGAAGCGCTTGAGCGAGCCCGCGAAGTAGGCGGTCAGCTGGCGTACCGGCTCGGCCAGCAGCACCTCCTGGCCCGGTGCCGGTCGCCAGGCGTCGGCGCCGAGCCGGGAGACGAGGGAGCCGATCATCTTCTCGACCCGGTCCGGACCGGCATGGAACTCGACCCGGACCAGACCCTCCGGGGTCGCGGCCAGGAGCAGAGGTCCGCCGATGACGCTTTCGCCGGGGACCACGGTCCATTCGAGGTGCGGCCCGCGGGGCCGCTCGGTGCTGTCCACCCCTCCACCGTACGGGGAGGGTGTGACAGCCCGGAGACCTCGCGCCGCTCCCCGAGGCCGCTCAGTACGCGAAGGCCCCGAGCACCGCCTTCTGCACGACGTCCGGGGCGTTGGTGATGATCCCGTCCACGCCCATGCCCTGCACCTTCCGGGCCGTCGCCGCGTCGTCCACGATCCAGGTGTCCACCTCCATCGCCTTTCCGTGGGCGCCCAGAAGGCCGTGCACCGCCGCCACCCAGTCGGCCGAGATGGTGGTGTGCCACGGGTTGATCCGGTCCGTGAACTCGGCGTACTTCGGCAGGTCGGCGACGGTCGGGGTGCCCAGGAAGGCCGTCACGAGGTCCGGGCGCAGGCCGTGCACGATGCGTACGGAGTCCGCGCTAAAGCTCTGCACGACCAGGCGGCGCTGCACGTGGTCCGCATCGAGCCAGCCGGCCTCGTCCAGCACCCGCAGGGTCTCCTTCTCGATCCCGGGGTACAGCTCGGGCTTCTTGATCTCCAGCAGCAGCCGCTGCCGGTTGCGCTGCACCCGGTCGAGGTACTCCCGCAGGGTCGGCACCCGGGCGCCCGCGAACTCCTCGCCGAACCAGCTGCCCGCGTCGAGGGTGGCGATCTCCGCCGCCGTGAAGTCCTTGACCCGCCAGGGCTCCCGGTCCGGGAACGCCTGCTCGACGTCGGTGGTGCGGGCCAGGGTGTCGTCGTGGACCACGACCAGCTCCCCGTCCCTGGTGCGCTGGACGTCGTTCTCCACCCAGTCGAAGCCCAGCCGCATCGCGAGGTCGATCGCGTCGAGGGTGTTCTCCGGCGCGTACGCGGAAGCCCCCCGGTGGGCGTACACGACGGGGCCCAGCAGCCCCGGCGCGCCGGCGGGAGAGGCCGGGGAAGCGGGGGAGGAGGGGCCGGTGGCGGCGGACGAGGTCGTCCCGCCCAGGACGGTCAGGGTGAAGCCCAGGAATGCGGCGGCGGCCGCGGCGGCGGGTCGGACGTACATGTGCGTTCTCCTCGGTTCGGAGCCCTGTTCCTGCGTCAGACGCGTGCGGAATGGCAGACGTTGCGGCGATGCACTACACGGGGGACCTCTACGGCGATCATGCGGTTGATGATCACGGGGCCGCCACCGAACTACGACAAACGGACCAGAAAGGAGGACTTCCGACCGGACCGCCGGACCTGGCACGGCGCCGCGGACCGCGCGCGGCTGCGTGAGTGTCAGTGGGGGGTCGTACGGTGGAGTCATGCGGCCCGTATCGAAGATCGAACGCACGGTGGCGCCTTTCGAGGTCGTCAGCCCCTACCAGCCCAGCGGCGACCAGCCGGCGGCCATCGCCGAGCTGGAGAAGCGCATCCGTGCAGGTGAGAAGGATGTCGTCCTGCTGGGTGCGACCGGCACCGGCAAGTCGGCGACCACCGCCTGGATGATCGAGAAGCTCCAGCGCCCGACCCTCGTGATGGCGCCGAACAAGACCCTCGCCGCCCAGCTGGCGAACGAGTTCCGCGAGCTCCTGCCGAACAACGCCGTCGAGTACTTCGTCTCGTACTACGACTACTATCAGCCCGAAGCGTACGTTCCGCAGTCGGACACCTACATCGAGAAGGACTCCTCGATCAACGAGGAGGTGGAGCGGCTGCGCCACTCCGCGACCAACTCGCTGCTCACCCGGCGCGACGTGATCGTCGTGGCGTCCGTGTCCTGCATCTACGGCCTCGGCACCCCGCAGGAGTACGTCGACCGGATGGTCCCCCTCAAGGTCGGCGAGGAGATGGACCGGGACCAGCTGCTGCGCCGTTTCGTCGACATCCAGTACACGCGCAACGACGTGGCCTTCACCCGCGGCACCTTCCGCGTGCGCGGGGACACGATCGAGATCTTCCCGGTCTACGAGGAACTGGCCGTCCGCATCGAGATGTTCGGCGACGAGATCGAGGCCCTCTCCACCCTGCACCCGCTGACCGGCGAGGTCATCAGCGAGGACCGCGAGCTGTACGTGTTCCCCGCCAGCCACTACGTCGCCGGCCCCGAGCGCATGGAGAAGGCCATCGCCGGCATCGAGACGGAGCTCGCGGAGCGCCTCGCCGAGCTGGAGAAGCAGGGCAAGATGCTGGAGGCGCAGCGCCTGCGCATGCGCACCACGTACGACCTGGAGATGATGCGCCAGATCGGGTCCTGCTCCGGCATCGAGAACTATTCGCTGCACATGGACGACCGCGAGCGCGGCTCCGCGCCCAACACCCTCATCGACTACTTCCCCGAGGACTTCCTCCTCGTCATCGACGAGTCGCACGTCACCGTGCCGCAGATCGGTGCGATGTACGAGGGCGACGCCTCGCGCAAGCGGACCCTGGTCGACCACGGCTTCCGGCTGCCCTCCGCGCTCGACAACCGGCCGCTGAAGTGGGAGGAGTTCCAGAAGCGGATCGGCCAGACGGTCTACCTGTCTGCGACCCCGGGCAAGTACGAGCTCTCCCGCGGCGACGGCTTCGTCGAGCAGATCATCCGCCCCACCGGCCTCGTCGACCCCGAGGTCGTGGTCAAGCCCACCGAGGGGCAGATCGACGACCTGGTCCACGAGATCCGGCAGCGGGTGGAGAAGGACGAGCGCATCCTGGTCACCACCCTCACCAAGAAGATGGCCGAGGACCTCACGGACTACTTCCTGGAGCTCGGCATCCAGGTCCGCTACCTGCACAGCGACGTCGACACCCTGCGCCGCATCGAGCTGCTGCGCGAGCTGCGCGCCGGCGAGTACGACGTCCTGGTCGGCATCAACCTGCTGCGCGAGGGGCTCGACCTTCCCGAGGTGTCGCTGGTGGCGATCCTCGACGCAGACAAGGAGGGCTTCCTGCGCTCGGGGACCTCGCTGATCCAGACCATCGGCCGCGCGGCGCGCAACGTCTCGGGCCAGGTCCACATGTACGCGGACAAGATGACCCCGGCGATGGAGAAGGCCATCGACGAGACCAACCGGCGCCGGGAGAAGCAGATCGCCTACAACACGGCGAACGGGATCGACCCGCAGCCGCTGCGCAAGAAGATCAACGACATCGTCGCCACCATCGCCCGCGAGGAACTGGACACCGAGGAGCTCCTCGGCACCGGGTACCGCCAGGGGAAGGACGGCAAGGCCGCCAAGGCTCCCGTGCCTTCGCTCGGCGTGGTCAAGGCGGGCCAGGTCACCGTGGGCGGCAAGGGGGTCAAGGGAGCCAAGGCCGCCAAGGCCGCCAAGGAGGCCGCGGCGCTGACGGACCGTCCGGCCGAGGAACTGGCCGCGCTCATCGAGCAGATGACAGAGCGGATGCGCGGCGCGGCGGCCGAGCTCCAGTTCGAGGTCGCGGCCCGGATCCGGGACGAGGTGGGCGAGCTGAAGAAGGAGCTGCGGCAGATGAAGGAAGCGGGCCTCGCCTGACCCGGGGCCGGTCAGTAGGGTTGGGCGCAGCCGCAGGTACATGTGCGCACCCACATCGGGGGCGGGCTAGGAGAGGGGACAGCGCGTGACGGTCAACATGACCAAGGGTCAGGCCATCAGTCTGCAGAAGCAGGACGGGGGCACCCTGACCGCGGTCCGGATGGGCCTCGGCTGGCAGGCGGCCAAGCGCCGTGGGCTGTTCGGCTCGCGGACCCGGGAGATCGACCTGGACGCGTCGGCGGTGCTCTTCGCCGACAAGCAGCCGGTGGACGTGGTGTTCTTCCGGCACCTGCAGAGCGACGACGGCTCGGTCCGGCACACCGGTGACAACCTCGTCGGCGGCGCCGGTCAGGGCGGGGACGACGAGTCGATCCTCGTCGACCTCCAGCGCGTGCCGGTGCACATCGACCAGATCGTCTTCACGGTGAACTCGTTCACCGGCCAGACGTTCCAGGAGGTGCAGAACGCGTTCTGCCGCATCGTCGACGAGACCAACGGCCAGGAGCTGGCCCGCTACACCCTGGACGGCGGCGGGCAGTACACCGCGCAGATCATGGCGAAGGTGTCGCGCGCCGGCAGCGGCTGGCAGATGACGGCCCTCGGCAACCCCGCCAACGGCCGCACCTTCCAGGACCTGATGCCGGCGATCCTGCCGCACCTGTAGGCAGTACGGCACCACCGCAGTACGGCAGAGCACCAGAACAGAAGAGCAAGGGCACGGGGGAGGGCTGCACGATGACGGCCGAACTGGTCCGGGGGCAGAACCACCCCCTGTCCCAGACGCAGGTGGAGATCAGGGTCTCGGCGGGCACGCCCGTCCTGGCCCTGGCCTCGGCCTGCGATGACTCGGGCCGGCTGGCCGGCCCCGAGTCGGTGGCCCACCCCGGCGCCCGGAACCTGCCCGGACTGGAGGTGCCGGGGGCCGTGGCGGGTGAGCACCGCTTCGCCGTCGACCTCGACGCCGTCGCACCGTCCGTGCACCGGCTCGGGGTGGTGCTCGTCCTGCCGCCCGGCGGCCCGACGCGCTTCGGCGCGGCCCCTGCCTCGTACGTGGCCGTGGCCGACCCGGAGGGCGCCGAGCTCGCCGGGTACACCGTGACCGGGCTGGAGTCCGAGACCGCCGTGGTGGCCCTCGAGCTCTACCGGCGCCAGGGCGCCTGGAAGGTCCGCGCCGTGGGCCAGGGGTACGCAGACGGGCTCGGCGCGCTGCTCGCCGACGCCGGACTGGGCACACCGGCCGCCATCGCCCTGGCCGCCGCGGTCGTGGGAGCGGCCGCGCGGGACGAGGCCACGCGCGCGCCCGCGCCCACTGCGCCCCTGCGCCCCGGGGCCGTCCCCGGGGCTCCGCCCGGCCGCCCGGAACCGCAGGACGCGGCTTCGGCCGTGCCCGCCCCGGTGGCCCCCGAGCAGCCGTTCCCGGTGCCGGTGTCCGGGGGCCCGTACGCCGGTACGCCGGGCACTGCGCCCGGCGACTCCGGCGACGGCCCGCCGACGCTCGGTGAACCCACGCTCGGCGAACCCACACTCAACGCACCCACACTCAACGCACCCACACTCAACGCACCCACACTCAACGCACCCACACTCAACTACGTGCACCCGCGCCGGCGCCGCAGCACCACCGAGCCGCCCGAACCGGCGCCGCAGGCCGCCGCACCCGCGCAGCCCGGCCGGCCGCCCGTGCCCGTCGCCGGCGACGCCAGCGGCTGGTCCATGGACGAGCGGCTCTACAACCAGGTCTGGGGCATGTTCGAGGACCTGGCCCGCTCGGTGGCCGCCTACCGCAGCGCCTGCGACTTCGCCGAGTCCCGGATGGACCGCGAGCTCGACGAGGCGCTGTCCGACCCCCGCCACCGCCTGGGCGGTTCCGGCAACGCCGCCCGCGACGAGGCCCGGGCCCGCCACGACGAGCTCGTCGACCAGGCCAAGGCCGTGCTCGACCGGGACCTCGCCCAGCTGATCGCCGAGTCCGAGGTGGTAGAGCCCGCGCTGCCGGCCCCGTACGCCCGCTGGGCCAACCCCGTCTGGCACGGGCACGGGGTCCCCGAGGAGGCCCCGATGGCCCTGCGCCTCGGCGACCTGCACCTGCCCGAGCGGCCCGACCTGCGGATCCCCATGCTCGTGCGGCTCCCGCTCGAGCGCGGGCTGTGGATCGACAACGGCCGCACCGGCTCCGAGGCAGCCATGACGATGGACACCGACCGGCTGCGCCGGGCCGCCATGGACATGGCCGTCGCCCACGCGGTCCGGCTGCTCGCGGTCCACCCCGGGGACCGGTTCTCCGTGCACGTCATCGACGCGGCCGGGGCGGGGGCCGCCTCCCTGGCACCGCTCGTCGCGGCCGGGGCACTGGCCGGCCCGCCCGCCGCCGGGGCCGCCGGGGTCACCCGGACCCTGGCGGAGCTGACCCGACGGGTGGACCTCGTGCAGATGGCCGTGCGGGCCGGCGCGCCCGAGGACCTGCCGCCCGATGTGGACACCGCCGACCAGCTGCTGATCGTGCACGACTTCCCGCACGGCTTCGACGACCGGGCCGTCACCCGGCTGCGCTACCTGGCCGACGAGGGGCCGGCGGTCGGTGTGCACCTGCTGATGGTGGCGGACCGCGACGAGGCCTCGGCGTACGGACCGCTGCTCGACCCGCTGTGGCGCTCGCTGATGCGGCTGTCGCCGGTGCCGGACAACCATCTCGCCGACCCGTGGGTCGGGCACGCCTGGACCTTCGAGCCGGACCTGCCACCGCAGGGCAGCCGGGTCCTGGAACAGACCCTGGACCGGATCGCCGCGGCCCGGCGCAATGCCCGTCCATGACCGATCCTTGGCGTTCTCTTTACCTTTTCGGGCTCTGACGGGTAACCTGGGCTTCGCGGAGGGGAGTATTCCTGCTTTCCTGCTACGGCGTACCCGTCAATACGGACCATTTCGGCACGTGAACCGCATGGGTCATGTGAACCGCAGTCGGTCCCGGGGCGCCGGCCCACGGCCTCCAGGCCGCCCGGGTGGAAGAGACCTCCGGCAGCGATGACGCTGACATGTGTGCTGAGCCATCTGCCGGAGGCGAATAAGCAGTGGATGTTTCGTTGACCCTCTGGGTGCTGACCATTCTCGGTCTGAGCATCCTGATCGGCGCCGATTTCTTCATCGGCCGCAAGCCCCATGACGTGTCGGTGAAGGAAGCCGGCATCTGGACGGTCGTCTGGATCGTCCTCGCCGCACTCTTCGGCCTCGGCCTGATGTTCTTCGGCAACAGCCAGGCCTCCCAGGAGTTCTTCGCCGGCTTCATCACCGAGAAGTCCCTGAGCGTGGACAACCTGTTCGTCTTCGTCCTGATCATGGCGAAGTTCGCGGTGCCCTCCCAGCTCCAGCAACGCGTGCTGCTCGTGGGCGTGCTGATCGCCCTGGTGCTCCGCGCGATCTTCATCGCGGCCGGCGCCGCGATCATCACCAACTTCTCGTGGGTCTTCTACATCTTCGGCGCGTTCCTCATCTACACCGCGTGGAAGCTGATCCAGGAGGCCACCAAGGGCGAGGAGGAAGAGGAGTTCGAGGAGAACCGCCTCCTCAAGTCGATCGAGAGGAAGTTCGGCGTCGCCGACCAGTACCACGGCACCAAGCTCTTCATCCGGAACAACGGCAAGCGGATCCTGACCCCGCTGATGATCGTGATGCTGGCCATCGGCACCACCGACGTGCTGTTCGCCCTGGACTCGATCCCCGCGATCTTCGGCCTCACCCAGGACCCGTACATCGTCTTCACCGCCAACGCCTTCGCCCTGATGGGTCTGCGCCAGCTGTACTTCCTCATCGGCGGCCTGCTCAAGAAGCTGGTCCACCTCAGCTACGGCCTGTCCGTCATCCTCGGCTTCATCGGCATCAAGCTGGTGCTGCACGCCCTCCACGAGTCCGGGGTGCACGTCCCGCAGATCTCCATCCCGGTCTCCCTGGGCGTCATCTGCGGTGTCCTGGTGATCACCACGATCACCAGCCTGATGGCCTCGAAGAAGCAGGCGGCCGCCGAGGCCGCCGCCCGCTCGGAGAGTGTCGACGCGTAGGGCCCTGCAGCCCCGAAGGGCTATGCGGGGGCGGCCGCTTCGGCCGCCCCCGTTCCCGTACCTGCGCTCGTGCCCGACTCGGTACCGGGGCCGGTGCGAGCCCGCACGACCGTCGGGTTCGTCTCCGGGAGCAGCGCGAAGCAGACCAGGCTGAGCAGGGCGATCGCGCTCAGGTACACGGCCACGCCCCACGGCGGACCGGAACCGTCCGCCAGCGCCGTCGCCACGATCGGGGTCAGCGCGCCGCCCAGCACCCCGCCCAGGTTGTAGCCCACGGCCGCGCCCGTGCAGCGGATCCGCGGGGCGTACAGCTCCGGCAGGTACGCGCCCACCACGGCGAACATCGTCACCATGCCCAGCAGCCCGCCGAGGCAGCCCAGCGTCATCAGCAGCGGGTCCCCGGTGCGCAGCAACGCGATGAACGGGAACATCCAGACCAGGCAGAGCGCGCAGCCGACCAGGCACAGCGGCCGCCGGCCGTGGCGGTCGCCGAGCACCGCCATCACCGGGGTCATCAGGCCCTTGAGCGCGACGGCCGTCATGATGCAGGCCAGCATCACCGTCCGGTCCACGCGGAGGTGCTCGGTCGCGTACGCGAGGGACCAGGTGGTGACCGCGTAGAAGACCGCGTACCCGATGGACAGGGCCCCGCCGGTCAGCAGGAGCAGTCGCCAGTGCCCGCGCACCACCTCGGACAGCGGGGCGTCGGAGCGCCGGCCGGTCTCGGCGAGGGCGCGGAACTGCGGGGTCTCCTCCACCGAGCGGCGCAGCCACAGCCCGGCGAGGGCCAGTACGCCCGCCGCCCAGAAGGGGACGCGCCAGCCCCATGAGGCGAACTGCCCGTCGGTCAGCGTCGCGGACAGGGTGAGGGTCATGCCGTTGGCCAGCAGGAAGCCCACCGCCGGGCCGGCCTGCGGGAAGCTCGCCCACAGCCCGCGCTTCTGCTCGGGGGCGTGCTCGGCGGTCAGCAGGACCGCGCCGCCCCACTCGCCGCCGAGGCCGAGCCCCTGCAGGAAGCGCAGTACCAGCAGCAGGAGGGGCGCCACCATGCCGATCGTCGCGTACGTCGGCACGCAGCCGACCGCCACCGTGGCGAGGCCGGTGAGCAGCAGGGATCCGAGCAGGACCGGGCGCCGCCCGTAGCGGTCGCCGATGTGGCCGAAGACCACCGAGCCCAGCGGGCGGGCGAGGAAGCCGACGCCGAAGGTGGCGAAGGCGGCGAGGGTCCCGGCGAGCGGGGAGAAGGACGGGAAGAACAGCGGGCCGAGCACGAGGGCGGCGGCCGTGCCGTAGACGAAGAAGTCGTAGAACTCGATGGCCGTTCCGGCGAGCGAGGCCGAGGCCAGCCGCAGCATCGAGGGTGAGCGGGGAACGACGGGGAGAGGGAGGGCGGGGGAGGGGTCTTGTTGCATGGTGCAGCAATTACCCCGCCCCACACCCCCAGGACGTGCGTTCGGTCATCTTCGACCGGAAGGAGTGCTTCCTGTCGCGGTGTTGACCGGGACCGGGCGGGTGTTACCAGCCGCGCTCGCGCCATTCGGCCAGGTGCGGCCGCTCCGCGCCGAGCGTGGTGTCGTTGCCGTGTCCCGGGTAGACCCAGGTCTCGTCCGACAGCTGCTCGAAGAGCTTGTGCTGCACGTCGTCGATGAGGCTGGCGAAGGCCTTCGGGTCGCCCCCGGTGTTGCCGACGCCGCCCGGGAAGAGACAGTCCCCGGTGAACACGTGCGCATGCCCGTGCGGGTCGTCGTAGATGAGGGCGATCGAGCCGGGGGTGTGCCCGACCAGGTGGCGGGCGGTCAGCGTGACCCGCCCCACCTGGATCGTGTCCCCGTCCGTGACGGGCACTTCGGTGGCCACCGGAATGCCCTCGACGTCGTCGGCGCCCGCATAGGTGCGCGCGCCGGTCGCGTCGACCACGGCCTGGAGCGCACCCCAGTGGTCGCCGTGCCGGTGCGTCGTGACGACGGACGCGATGCCGTCGTCGCCGATCAACTGCAGCAGGGTCGCCGGCTCCGCGGCCGCGTCGATCAGCAGCTGCTCGTCGGTGGCCCGGCAGCGCAGCAGGTACGCGTTGTTGTTCATGGTGCCCACCGCGACCTTGGAAATCATCAGGTCCGGGAGTTCGTGCACGTCGGCCGGACCGCCGACCTTGACCGCTCCGCTATACGTCATGTCCTGATCCTAGAGCGGGGGGAGGGCCGGGAGGGGGCCGCCGACGACAGTGAGGTGTGCGCCCTTGTCCCCGCGCCCGGCCAGCCAGCCGAGGAGCTCGGCCCCGGTGCCGACCAGGGTGACCGGGCCGCCCTCGGCGCCGCCGGTGTGCCACGTGGAGCCGCTGCCGTCGCCCTCGATCTGCAGGGTCACCGGGGGCACCTCGGGGCGCCCGGTCCAGCGGTCGGCGAGGAAGGCGATCTCGCGCCCGGTGAACTCCTCCGGGAGGTCGGAGAGCTCGTAGCCGATGTTCAGGTCGAAGTGGTGCAGCTCGACCTCGACGAGGCGGCGGAAGGGCACGTTCGCGGCCAGGTCGGTGACCCCGTTGCGCAGCTCGACGGTGCGCGACCAGTCCTGGTCCTGCCCGGTCTGCGCCAGGAAGCCCGCGTGGGTCTCGCGCAGGTCGGCGAGCTGGACGTCCAGCGGGCGCGGGGCGTCGCGCTCGATGTCGGAGTCGCGGGCCTCGGCGCTCGCGTACATCGGGCGGCCCGCGAAGACGTTGACGAGGGCGTCCGCGTTGCGCGCGAGGTGGGCCAGCACGTGGCCGCGGGTCCAGCCCGGGAGGTGTGACTCCTCGGCCAGGGCGGCGTTGTCCAGTTTCGCGACCGCGGTCAGCAGTCGGTCCGTGGCTTCACGTACAGATTGCAGGTCGTGCACATGATCAGTCATGGATCCGAGCCTAGTGCCGCGGCGCCCCGACCACACGAACGGGTGAAGCCGTCCGGGGAGTGCCGTAAATCGAATGCGCGTGCTATACGCTCGAAGTCCAAGCTCTCTTCCCCGTTGCAGAGGCGCCCCCCATACCCTGGGACGGGGGCCCGTGCCCCCGCTCTCTCAAGAAAGGTGCGGACCGGCGTGACCGACCGTCTCATCGTTCGTGGCGCTCGCGAGCACAACCTCAAGAACGTCTCGCTCGACCTGCCCCGCGACTCACTCATCGTCTTCACCGGACTCTCCGGTTCGGGCAAGTCCTCCCTGGCCTTCGACACGATCTTCGCCGAGGGCCAGCGCCGCTACGTCGAGTCGCTCTCGTCGTACGCCCGCCAGTTCCTGGGGCAGATGGACAAGCCCGACGTGGACTTCATCGAGGGGCTCTCGCCGGCCGTCTCGATCGACCAGAAGTCGACCTCGCGCAACCCGCGCTCGACGGTCGGCACCATCACCGAGGTCTACGACTACCTCCGTCTGCTCTTCGCGCGCATCGGCAAGCCCCACTGCCCCGAGTGCCGCCGCCCCATCTCCCGCCAGTCGCCGCAGGCGATCGTCGACAAGGTGCTCGCGCTCCCCGAGGGCAGCCGCTTCCAGGTGCTCTCGCCGCTGGTGCGCGAGCGCAAGGGCGAGTTCGTCGACCTGTTCTCCGACCTCCAGACCAAGGGCTACAGCCGGGCGCGGGTGGACGGGGAGACCATCCAGCTCTCCGAGCCGCCCACGCTGAAGAAGCAGGAGAAGCACACGATCGAGGTGGTCATCGACCGCCTCACCGTCAAGGACAGCGCCAAGCGCCGGCTCACCGACTCCGTGGAGACCGCCCTCGGCCTCTCCGGCGGCATGGTGATCCTGGACTTCGTCGACCTCGCCGAGGACGACCCCGAGCGTGAGCGGATGTACTCCGAGCACCTCTACTGCCCGTACGACGACCTGTCCTTCGAGGAGCTGGAGCCGCGCTCCTTCTCCTTCAACTCGCCCTTCGGCGCCTGCCCCGAGTGCACCGGCATCGGTACGCGCATGGAGGTCGACCCGGAGCTGATCGTCCCCGACGAGGACAAGTCCCTGGACGAGGGCGCGGTCTCCCCGTGGTCCCTCGGCCACACCAAGGACTACTTCCAGCGGCTGATCGGAGCGCTCGCCGGCGAGCTGGGCTTCCGTACGGACATCCCGTGGGCCGGGCTGCCGCAGCGGGCGAAGAAGGCCCTGCTGTACGGGCACAAGACGCAGATCGAGGTCCGCTACCGCAACCGGTACGGGCGCGAGCGGGCGTACACGACGGCCTTCGAGGGCGCCGTGCCGTTCGTCAAGCGCCGGCACTCCGAGTCCGAGAGCGACGCCAGCCGCGAGCGCTTCGAGGGCTACATGCGCGAGGTGCCCTGCCCGACCTGTGAGGGCACCCGGCTCAAGCCGATCGTGCTCGCGGTGACCGTGATGGAGAAGTCCATCGCCGAGGTCGCCGCGATGTCGATCAGCGAGTGCGCGGACTTCCTCGGGCGGATGAAGCTCGACGCCCGCGACAAGAAGATCGCCGAGCGGGTCCTGAAGGAGGTCAACGAGCGGCTCCGCTTCCTCGTCGACGTCGGCCTGGACTACCTCTCGCTGAACCGCGCCGCCGGCACCCTGTCGGGCGGCGAGGCCCAGCGCATCCGCCTCGCCACCCAGATCGGCTCCGGCCTGGTCGGCGTGCTGTACGTACTGGACGAGCCCTCCATCGGGCTGCACCAGCGGGACAACCACCGGCTGATCGAGACGCTGGTGCGGCTGCGGGACATGGGCAACACTCTGATCGTGGTCGAGCACGACGAGGACACCATCAAGGTGGCCGACTGGGTCGTGGACATCGGCCCGGGTGCCGGCGAGCACGGCGGCAAGGTCGTGCACAGCGGCTCGCTGAAGGAGCTGCTGAAGAACGGCGACTCGATGACCGGGCAGTACCTGTCCGGGAAGCGGTCCATCGCGGTGCCGGACATCCGCCGGCCCGTGAACGGGGACCGGAGGCTGACCGTCCACGGCGCCAAGGAGAACAACCTGCGGGACATCGACGTGTCCTTCCCGCTGGGCGTGCTCACGGCGGTGACGGGCGTGTCGGGGTCGGGCAAGTCGACGCTGGTCAACGACATCCTGTACACGCACCTGGCGCGCGAGCTGAACGGCGCCCGGTCGGTGCCGGGGCGGCACACGCGGGTGGACGGGGACGACCTCGTCGACAAGGTCGTGCACGTCGACCAGTCGCCGATCGGCCGGACCCCGAGGTCGAACCCGGCGACGTACACGGGCGTCTTCGACCACGTGCGCAAGCTCTTCGCGGAGACGATGGAGGCGAAGGTGCGCGGCTACCTGCCGGGCCGCTTCTCCTTCAACGTGAAGGGCGGCCGGTGCGAGAACTGCTCCGGCGACGGCACGATCAAGATCGAGATGAACTTCCTGCCGGACGTGTACGTCCCGTGCGAGGTCTGCCACGGCGACCGGTACAACCGGGAGACGCTGGAGGTCCACTACAAGGGCAAGTCCATCGCCGAGGTCCTGAACATGCCGATCGAGGAGGCGCTGGACTTCTTCGAGGCGGTGCCGACGATCGCACGGCACCTGCGCACGCTGAACGAGGTGGGGCTGGGTTACGTCCGGCTCGGCCAGTCGGCGCCGACGCTGTCGGGCGGTGAGGCGCAGCGCGTGAAGCTGGCGTCGGAGCTGCAGAAGCGGTCGACGGGGCGGACGGTGTACGTGCTGGACGAGCCGACGACGGGTCTGCACTTCGAGGACATCTCGAAGCTGATCAAGGTGTTGTCGGGGCTGGTGGACAAGGGCAACTCGGTGATCGTCATCGAGCACAACCTGGACGTCATCAAGACCGCGGACTGGGTCATCGACATGGGTCCCGAGGGCGGGTACGGAGGCGGCCTGGTGGTCGCCGAGGGCACGCCGGAGCAGGTCGCGTCGGTGGGCGCGAGCCACACGGGCAAGTTCCTGCGGGACATCCTGGGGGCGGAGCGGGTCTCCGACGCCGCGTCGCTCGTGGCTGTGCCGAAGAAGGCCGCCGCGAAGCGGACTGCGGCCAAGAAGGCCGCGCCGGCGAAGAAGACCGCGACGCGGGCCCGCAAGGCCTGACCGCGGAGCGCCGAACGCAGGAGGGCCCCGGCAGCCGAACGGCTGCCGGGGCCCTCCTCTGCCCCCGCCTCCCCTGGCGGCTCCACCCCCGTGGGGGCCGCCCGCGGCGGGGCCCGCCGGGTCAGGCCGCCACGCCCACCGCCCGGCCCGCGGTCGACGGGTCCGTCAGGGAGGTCAGCAGGGCGTCCGCGACGTCCGCGCGGGAGATGGTCCGGGCGCCCGGGACATTGGCGCCGATGGCCCGGCGGTAGCTCCCGGTCCGCGGCTTGTTCAAGAGGCGGGGCGGGCGGATCACCGTCCACTCGGTGCCGCTCGCGCGGATCGTCGCCTCCATGACCGCCAGGTCGGCGTACAGATCGCGCAGGGCCCGGCGCAGCAGGGGGAGGAAGACCCTCCGGGCCACGAACCCGTCGGTGGCGACGTCCGGGCCGACCGGGGCCGCGCTCACCGCCGCGAGACGGCTCACGCCCGCCCGGTCCATCGCCGACACGATGGCCCGTAGCGCCGGGCCGGTGACCGGCGCGAGCCGGGCCTGCTTGTTGCTCGCCGAGCCCAGGGCGGAGACCACCGCCGACCGGCCCGTGAGGACCGGGAGCAGCGCGTCCTCGTCCGTCAGATCGCGCACCACGGCCACGTGGAGGCAGTCGTGCGCCGGCACGCCCAGCCGGGCGGGGTCGCGGACCACCGCCGTCACCTCGTGGCCGGCGTCGAGGGCCTGCCGGACGACCTCACGGCCGACACCGCCCGTGGCTCCGAACACCGTCAGTTTCATGGCCGGCTCCCGTCCAAGGGTGGGTGAGCATTTACTCACCCCTTCTTCAGCTAGGGTGAGTGAATGCTCACCCCGAAGTCAAGCCGGCCCACCCCCGAGCGACTCCTCGACGCCGCCGAGAAGCTCATGCGCACCATCGGCCTCGCCAACACCACCACCAAGGCCATCGCCCGCGAGGCCGGCTGCTCGGAGGCCGCGCTCTACAAGCACTACGCGAACAAGGAGGAGCTCTTCGTGCGCGTCCTCATGGAGCGCACCCCCAACGCCGGGCCGCTCATGGCCGAGCTCGCCGGCGACCACGACGGGCGCTCGGTCGAGGAGGAGCTCACCGCGATCGCCCGCCACGCCTCGCTCTTCTACGCCGACGCCATGCCCATGGCCGCCTCGCTCTTCGCCGAGCCCGCCCTGCTGACCCGGCACCGCGAGGGCGTCCAGGAGATCGGCACCGGCCCCCACGTCGTACGCGACGCACTGACCGGCCGGCTGCGCCGCGAGCTCGAGCGGGGGCGGCTGCGCCCCGACGCCGATCCGGAGGCGGCGGCCGAGCTGCTGCTCGGCGCCTGCTTCCAGCGGGCCTTCTTCCTGCACTTCTCGGGCCCGGAGGTGGTCCGGCCCGTCGAGGAGTTCGCCCCCGCCGTGGCCCGGACCCTGTGGGCCGCTATCCGCTGAGCTCCGCCGCGTACGGCGGCTCCGCGCCCGCCCGGGTACAGGTGAGCGCCGCGGCGTGGGCCGCGTAGGCCAGCACGCCGGGCCAGTCCACCGGGCCGTCGGCCGGCCCCGCCGGACCCGACAGCCGGTGCAGCAGGGCCGCGTTGACCGTGTCGCCCGCGCCGATCGTGTCCGCCACGGCGACCCGGCGGGCCTGCGCGGTGTACTCCGCACCCTCCCGGGTCCGGACCGTCAGCCCCTGCGCACCCCGGGTCAGCACCACCGCCGAGGGCCCCGCCGCCAGCCAGTCCGAGACGCGGCCGCCCAGCCACCGGGCGTCCTCCTCCGACAGCTTGAGGACGGACACGTACGGCAGCCAGCCCAGGAACCGGGCGCGGTACGCCGCCGGATCCGCGATCAGCGCCGGGCGGATGTTGGGGTCCAGCAGCGTCAGCACCCCGCGCCCGGACTCCCGGCGCAGCAGGGCCTCGTACGCGCTCGCGCCCGGCTCCAGGGCGAGGGAGCAGGTGCCGAGCGCCAGGGCCCGGGTGCCCGCGGGGAGCGCCTCGGGCAGGGTGAACTGCCGGTCGGCCGTGCCCTCCACGTAGAAGCCGTACGCCGCCGAGCCGTCCGGGGCCAGCGAGGGCACGGCGAGGGTGGTGGGCTCCGGCCCGCGCTGGACCAGTGAGAGGTCCACCCCGGCCGCACGCAGCCCGGAGAGGAGGCCCTCGCCGAAGCCGTCCGTCGAGACCCGGGAGCAGAAGGCGACCTCCGCACCGAGCCGGCCCAGCGCGAGGGCGGTGTTGTACGGCCCCCCGCCCGGCCGCGGCACGAGCGCGCCCGGCGGCTGCGCCACGGGCACGAGGTCGATCAGGGCTTCTCCACCGACGACGATCACGCGGGGGAAGGTATCCCATCGGGCGGCGGAACCGGGCGGCGGTATCGTCGGGGGACCCGGCAGCACCGGCAGCACCGGCAGCACCGGCAGCACCGGCAGCAGCCGCAGCACCCGCAGAACCACCGGAACCACCGGAACCACCGGAACCCTCAGGCCAGGAGAACCGCATGTCCGCGTCGCAGTCCGCCGCCCGCCGTACCGTGCTCAAGGGCGCCGCCGCGATCGTCGGGGCCGTCGGCGGCGGGACGGCGCTCACGGCCTGCTCCACCGAGAGCAACAGCGGCTCGGGCTCCCCGGCGGTCCCGGCCGCCCCGGTGGAGCTCGGCGCCGCGTCCGAGGTCCCGGTCGGCGGGTCGAAGCTGTTCCGGGAGAAGAAGCTGGTCGTCAGCTGCCCGGCGGAGGGCCAGTACAAGGCCTTCAGCGCCCAGTGCACGCACGCCGGCTGCGTCCTGGACAAGATCGACGACGGCGAGGGCAACTGCCCCTGCCACGGCAGCCGCTTCGACGTGACGACCGGCAAGGTGCTGCGCGGCCCCGCCACCGACCCGCTGCCCGCCGTCCCTGTCAAGGCCGAGGGCGGCAAGCTCATCGCGGGCTGAGCCGGAGAACCCCGGCACGGCGGCTACGCCCAGTCCCAGGCGATCCCCAGCAGCCCGCGCCGCACCCCCGGCTCCACCAGGTGCACGGCCCGGTGGCGCCCGCTCGGTGTCAGGTCCGTCAGCCCGCTGCGCGGCGCGCCCGGTCCGGACCGGCTGAACCGCCGGCAGCGCACCGGCAGCGCCGCCTCGTCGAAGCGGACCTGGAGCACGTACTGCCCGCCGCTGTAGCTGAACCCGCGGACGTACTCGGTGCAGCGGCCGCCGGTCCCGTCCTCGAAGCCGTACCCGAAGACGTACGTGTCCCCGGCGCGCAGCCGGGCGTCGAAGAGCAGCTCGGCGACCAGCACCTCGGCGTTCCGGTGCCAGCGGACGCGTCCGGTCCGGCAGTTCTCGTCCGCCCGGACGCCGACCCTGGCCGGGTCGCAGCCGGGGTCGCCGTGGTGGACGGCGACGTACCGGTCGACCCCGTCGCGGTGGGCCCGTACGACGTGCTGCGACTCGCGGCCCAGCAGCTCGCCGCCCGCCCCGATCCGCACCCGCTCGTGGTGGCCCACGGTGTGCAGGCCGCCGTCGGCGGGCAGTTCCATGCCGGCCAGCAGCCCCTCCACGGCCGCGCCGACGCTGACCAGTGCCCGGTACGAGCGGGCCGGCGGGCGGACCGCCTCGGGTCCGGCGCCCTCCGGGGCGGCCAGCAGCCGCAGCAACGTGCCCTCGGGCAGTTCCAGGATCTGCTCCAGGGCCCGTACGGCCTTCAGTGACTCGGGGCGGCTCGGCCGGCGGGCGCCCTGCTGCCAGTAGCTGAGGCTGGTCACGCCGAGCTTGATGCCGCGGGCCGCGAGGCGGTGCTGGACGCGGTGCAGGGGCAGGCCGCGGGCGGTGAGGGCGGCGCGCAGGGCGAGGTGGAAGGGGCCGGCCCGCAGCAGGTGCCCCAGTTCCTCCGCGCTCGCCTCCGCGCTCTCCCCGGTCGACCGCATGACGGCTCCTCCTGTGAACATTCACGCGCGGTGGGGCGGGAGTGCTCGCCGGTGGCACCCGGGGTCCAGGTGAAAGGACGGCAGTCGTTCACACTGCGGCCCCGCCGTTCACACTGCAATGTCACGGCGTATTGAAGCCTGTTGACCTGATCGCGACAACACCCTGATGCTCGGCAGCAGCGTCCGGACGCGCTCCTCCATCCCCACCCTCCCCGGCCCCACCGGGGAGATCCCCACACGGGAGGAACGCGATGCGCAACCGAAACCGGCGGCGGCTTTCCCTGGCCGCCGTCCTCACCGCCGTGCTCTTCGCCCTGCCCACCGCCACCGCCACCGCTGCCCCCACGAGCGATGCCGGTACCGAATCCGCCCTCGCGTACAAGCGCCTGAACATCACCATGCAGGCCCAGCAGAAGACCAACTGGTGCTGGGCCGCGAGCGGCAACACCATCGCCACCTGGTTCGGCCGCAACTACACCCAGAACCAGTTCTGCAACGCCGCCTTCAACCGTCAGCAGGGCTACGACTGCCCCAACAACCAGGCCACCCTCGGCAACGTCCAGACCGCCCTGAACTGGGCCGGCATCAACTCCGGCTCGTACGTGAACGGCTGGCTCCGCTACACCACCGTGCAGAGCGAGATCGACGAGAACCGGCCGGTCGAGACCCGGATCCAGTGGTCCAACGGCGGCGGCCACATGCACGTCATCTACGGCTACGACACCGCCGGCAGCTGGGTCTACTGGGGCGATCCGTGGCCGTCCAGCGACCGCTACAACTGGGCCTCGCACGCCTGGTACGTGGACAACAGCACCTTCTCCTGGACCCACTCGCTCTACCGGATCGGGGCGTGAGCGCCATGACCGTCACGACCAGGCGCGCCGCCGCCGCGGTTCTCGCCGCGACCGCCGTCGCCGTCATCGGCGTAGCGGCCCCGCAGGCCTCGGCGGCCCCCGTACCGCAGCCGCAGTCCGTCACCGCCGAGACCAGGGCCGCCGCCGCGCAGGCGGCCGCCGCCCCCGACACCCTGGCCACGCTCTCCCGCTTCTTCGCCCGTGAGGGCAAGGTCGCGCCGGATGCGGCCCGGCCGCGGGTCGAGGGGGAGGCGATACCGGTCAGCTACCTGTCCCCGGACTTCGTGGCGGGCAAGGCCGGGGCGTCCGTGGCCCGGCTGGAGTTCCTCGCCAGCAAGGCCGTCTCCTCGGACGGGCAGCAGGCCGCGCTGTGGACCGCCCGGACCGAGGCGGGGTGGCAGGTCGTGAACATCGCCACCGGCGACGACGAATTCCGCTACGCGCAGCTCGGCGCCGCGAAGCTGCCGGGCGGCACGGTGTTCCGGGAACCGCAGATCGACGCCTGGTACGTGGCCCAGGGCAGCCGGGTGCTGCCGCTGGACGAGGACGCCGAACGCGCCGTCGGCGCGGGGGGTACCAGCCTCGCCGCATACCGGTCGCGGGTGACGCGGGCGTACGGGGACAAGCTGCCGGGGTCGGCGTACGCGAAGGGGGGCAAGGCCGGCGGGTACTCGGCGGGCGCCGCCGATGCCGATGCCGGTGCGGGTACGCCGGTGGCGGCCGGAGCCGCAGGAGCGCTCGCACTGGGCACGGCCGGATTCGTGGCCGTGCTGCGGCTGCGCCGGCGCACCGCTGCGCAGGGCTGACCCCGTGACCCCCGCAGGGTCCGGCCGTCCCCCCGGACGCCGGGCCCTGCGGGCTGCAATGCCCCTCCCCGCCCTTCCCCCGTTCCCCGGGCGCTGCCCGGACCCGCGCCTCAAGCGCCGGCGGGGCTGGAACGGCCCCGCGCCCGAACGCCGGCGGGGCCGGATGCGCGGGGGGCCGGAGTGACACCCCGGGGAGGGGGGATGGCGGGGGTCCGTTGTCAGCCCCCGCAAGTAGGGTGGTTGGCATGGCCGACCCTTCCAGCTACCGTCCCGCGCCGGGGCAGATTCCCGACTCCCCGGGGGTCTACCGATTCCGCGACGAGCACCGCCGGGTGATCTACGTCGGGAAGGCCAAGAGCCTGCGGCAGCGGCTGGCCAACTACTTCCAGGACCTCGCCGGGCTGCACCCCCGCACCGCCACCATGGTGACCACGGCCGCCTCCGTCGAGTGGACCGTCGTCTCCACCGAGGTCGAGGCGCTGCAGCTCGAGTACTCCTGGATCAAGGAGTACGACCCCCGGTTCAACGTCAAGTACCGGGACGACAAGAGCTACCCCTCCCTCGCCGTGACGATGAACGAGGAGTACCCGAGGGTTCAGGTCATGCGGGGGCCCAAGAAGAAGGGCGTGCGGTACTTCGGGCCTTATGGGCACGCCTGGGCGATTCGCGAGACCGTCGACCTGATGCTCCGGGTGTTCCCGGTACGGACCTGCTCCGCCGGGGTGTTCAAGCGCTCCGCGCAGATCGGCCGGCCCTGCCTGCTCGGCTACATCGGCAAGTGCTCCGCGCCCTGCGTCGGCCGGGTCACCCCCGAGGAGCACCGCGAACTCGCCGAGGATTTCTGCGACTTCATGGCGGGACGGACCGGGACGTACCTCTCCCGGCTCGAGCGGCAGATGCACGAGGCCGCCGAGGAGATGGAGTACGAGAAGGCCGCCCGGCTGCGCGACGACATAGGAGCGCTGCGCCGGGCCATGGAGAAGAACGCCGTCGTCCTCGCCGACGCCACGGATGCCGATCTCATCGCCGTCGCCGAGGACGAGCTCGAAGCGGCCGTGCAGATCTTCCACGTCCGCGGCGGGCGCGTGCGCGGGCAGCGCGGCTGGGTCACCGACAAGGTGGAGGCCGTCGACACCGCAGGGCTGGTCGAGCACGCCCTCCAGCAGCTCTACGGGGAGGAGACCGGGGAGAGCGTGCCCAAGGAGGTGCTGGTTCCGGCGCTGCCCGAGGACACGCCCGCCCTCGCGGAGTGGCTCGCCGGGCGGCGCGGGTCGCAGGTCAGCCTGCGCATCCCGCAGCGCGGGGACAAGAAGGCGCTGATGGAGACCGTCCACCGCAACGCGCAGCAGTCCCTGGCCCTGCACAAGACCAAGCGCGCCAGCGACCTCACCACCCGCTCCCGGGCCCTGGAGGAGATCGCCGAGGCCCTCGAGCTGGACAGCGCGCCGCTGCGCATCGAGTGCTTCGACATCTCGCACCTCCAGGGCGACGACGTGGTGGCCTCGATGGTCGTCTTCGAGGACGGGCTGGCGCGCAAGAGCGAGTACCGGCGCTTCCAGATCAAGTCGCATCTGGGGCAGGACGACGTCCGGTCCATGCACGAGGTGGTGTCCCGGCGCTTCCGCCGGTACCTCCAGGAGAAGCTGAAGACGGGGGAGTGGTCCCCGGAGGACGGGGAGGACCCCTTCGCCGAGGACGACGGGCGGCCCAAGCGCTTCGCGTACCCGCCCCAGCTCGTCGTGGTCGACGGCGGGCAGCCGCAGGTGGCCGCCGCCAAGCGGGCCCTGGAGGAGCTCGGCATCGACGACGTGGCCGTGTGCGGGCTGGCCAAGCGGCTGGAGGAGGTCTGGCTCCCCGGCGAGGACGACCCGGTCGTGCTGCCCCGCACCAGCGAGGGGCTCTACCTGCTCCAGCGGGTACGTGACGAAGCCCACCGGTTCGCCATCCAGTACCAGCGGAACAAGCGCGGAAAGCGGCTCAAGGCGGGCCCGCTCGACGAGGTGCCCGGTCTCGGGGAAACCCGCAGGCAGGCCCTGGTCAAGCACTTCGGTTCGGTGAAAAAGCTGAGACAGGCGACAATCGACCAGATCTGCGAGGTCCCCGGCATAGGCCGCAAGACGGCCGAGACCGTGGCCGCGGCGCTCGCCCAGTCGGTTCCCGCTGGTCCTGCCGTCAACACGGCGACAGGAGAGATCATTGAGGATGAGACCCCGCCCCCACGGGTGGGGGCACCTCCCGGCGGCAGCCGGGGGACATCGTCCGAACGGGGGACCGAGCAATGACCGAGCGCGAGACCGAGCAGACGACCGACGAGATGACCGGCCACACGACCGAGCACGACCGAGACGGAGCACAGGTGAGTACGGGCACGACAGTGGAGCCCGGAGATACCGCCGAGGCGGCCATCCCCGAGCTGGTGATCATCTCCGGGATGTCCGGGGCCGGCCGCAGTACGGCGGCCAAGTGTCTGGAGGACCTCGGCTGGTTCGTCGTCGACAACCTCCCGCCGGCGCTGATCCCCACCATGGTGGAGCTCGGTGCCCGCTCGCAGGGCAACGTGGCGCGCATCGCCGTCGTCGTCGACGTCCGCGGCCGCCAGTTCTTCGACGCCCTGCGCGAGTCCCTCGCCGACCTCGACAGCAAGGGCGTCACCCGGCGCATCGTCTTCCTGGAGTCCTCCGACGACGCACTGGTCCGCCGCTTCGAGTCGGTCCGCCGCCCGCACCCCCTCCAGGGCGACGGCCGCATCACCGACGGCATCGCCGCCGAGCGCGACCTGCTGCGCGAGCTGCGCGGTGACGCCGACCTGGTCATCGACACCTCCAGCCTGAACGTGCACGAGCTGCGCGCGAAGATGGACGCCCAGTTCGCGGGCGACGAGGAGCCCGAGCTGCGGGCGACCGTCATGTCCTTCGGCTACAAGTACGGCCTCCCCGTCGACGCCGACCTCGTGGTCGACTGCCGCTTCATCCCGAACCCGCACTGGGTCCCCGAGCTGCGCCCCTTCACCGGCCTCAACCCGGAGGTGTCGGGCTACGTCTTCAGCCAGCCCGGCGCCAAGGAGTTCCTCGACCGCTACACCGAGCTGCTCCAGCTCATCGCCACCGGCTACCGCCGCGAGGGCAAGCGGTACGTGACCATCGCGGTCGGCTGCACCGGCGGCAAGCACCGCAGTGTGGCCATGTCCGAGAAGCTCGCTGCCCGCCTCGCCTCCGAGGGAGTCGAGACCGTCGTAGTCCACCGGGACATGGGGCGCGAGTGACCGGACGGACCCTGCGGCTGCGCCGCCTGCGCCGCCTCACCTCGGGGCGGGGCGAGGACGGCGCGGGCCGCACCGGGCTGCGCCGCGGCGCAGCCCCCAAGGTGGTCGCACCCAAGGTCGTCGCCCTCGGCGGCGGCATGGGCCTGTCGGCCTCCCTGGCAGCCCTGCGCCGGATCACCGGCGAGCTCACGGCCGTGGTCACGGTCGCCGACGACGGCGGCTCCAGCGGCCGCCTCCGCGAGGAGCTCGGCGTGCTGCCGCCCGGCGACCTGCGCAAGGCGCTGGCCGCGCTGTGCGGGGACGACGACTGGGGCCAGACCTGGGCCCGCGTGATCCAGCACCGCTTCCAGTCGGCCGGCGCCCTGCACGAGCACGCGGTCGGCAACCTGCTGATCGTGGCCCTGTGGGAGCAACTCGGCGACCCCGTCCAGGCACTCGACCTGGTCGGGAAGCTGCTGGGCGCGCAGGGCCGGGTCCTGCCGATGTCGGCGGTGCCGCTGGAGCTGCAGGCGCTGGTCCGCGGCCACGACCCCGCCCGCCCGGGCGAGGTCGACACCGTCCGCGGGCAGGCCACGGTGGCCACCACCCCCGGCGAGGTGCTCTCCGTACAGGTCGTGCCCGGCGATCCGCCGGCCGTGCCGGAGGCCGTCGCGGCGGTCCTGGACGCCGACTGGGTGGTGCTCGGTCCGGGATCCTGGTTCTCCTCCGTGATCCCGCACCTGCTGGTGCCGGAACTGCTCGACGCGCTGATCGAGACCAAGGCCCGGCGGGTCCTCTCGCTGAACCTCGCGCCGCAGCCCGGCGAAACAGAGGGCTTCTCTCCGCAGCGTCATTTGGAGGTTTTGGCCCGACACGCCCCTAAACTCGCCCTGGACGTGGTGCTGGCCGACGAGGCCGCCGTGCCCGACCGCGAGTCCCTCGCCGATGCCGCAAAACGGTTCGGTGCCGCGGTCGAGCTGGCGCCGGTGGCCAGGGAAGACGGCTCTCCGAAGCATGATCCGGAGCTGCTCGCCGCCGCGTACGACCGTATTTTTCGGATGCATGGAAGGATCGGCCCATGGCGATGACGCCTGCGGTGAAGGATGAGATCTCCCGCCTGCCCGTCACCCGGACCTGCTGCAGGAAGGCGGAGGTCTCGGCGATCCTTCGGTTCGCGGGCGGGCTGCACCTGGTGAGCGGCCGCATCGTCATCGAGGCGGAGCTGGACACGGGGATCGCGGCCAGACGCCTGCGCAAGGACATCCTGGAGATCTTCGGCCATTCCTCGGACCTGGTGGTCATGGCTCCCGGCGGCCTGCGCCGCGGCAGCCGGTACGTCGTCCGGGTCGTCGCCGGCGGCGACCAGCTGGCGCGCCAGACGGGCCTCGTGGACGGCCGCGGCCGCCCCATCCGCGGTCTGCCCCCGCAGGTGGTCTCCGGGGCCACCTGCGACGCCGAGGCGGCCTGGCGCGGCGCCTTCCTGGCCCACGGCTCGCTCACCGAGCCGGGCCGGTCCTCCTCCCTGGAGGTGACCTGCCCCGGTCCGGAGGCCGCCCTGGCCCTGGTGGGCGCCGCCCGCCGGCTCTCCATCGCCGCCAAGGCGCGCGAGGTGCGCGGGGTGGACCGGGTCGTGGTCCGCGACGGCGACGCCATCGGCGCCCTGCTGACCCGCCTCGGCGCGCACGAGTCGGTGCTGGCCTGGGAGGAGCGGCGGATGCGGCGCGAGGTGCGCGCCACCGCCAACCGCCTCGCCAACTTCGACGACGCCAACCTGCGCCGCTCGGCGCGGGCCGCGGTGGCCGCCGGAGCCCGCGTCCAGCGTGCGCTGGAGATCCTCGGCGAGGAGGTGCCCGAGCACCTCGCCGCGGCCGGCCGGCTGCGCATGGAGCACAAGCAGGCCTCCCTGGAGGAGCTGGGCGCGCTCGCCGACCCGCCGCTGACCAAGGACGCGGTGGCGGGCCGGATCCGCCGCCTGCTGGCGATGGCCGACAAGCGGGCCCAGGACCTCGGCATCCCGGGCACCGAGTCGAACCTCAGCGAGGATCTGGCCGACAACATGGCCGGCTAGCCGCGCCTCGTCCCGTACGCCGCAAGGGGGCCCGCACGTCACACGTGCGGGCCCCTTTGAGACACGCCCCATTGACATGAGCATCGCCTGATCGTGAGCCTGTCGTCCGAACGCTTTCGTGGCAGACGACGCCCAGGGGGGCACATGAGGCACCGCGCGAGATCGATCCTCGCCGCAAGCGCACTCGTCTTCGGAACCACACTGGCCGTCCTCCCGGCGGCCCACGCCCGGCCACTGGCAGACGCCGCACCCGGCGCCGACGAGGTACGGGTCTACGACGCGGACGTCACCAAGGAGCAGATCCCGCTCCTCCTCGCCGCGGGCCAGGACGCCCACGAACTCACCGAACGCGCCCCGGAGACCGGGACCGCCAAGGTCGAGCTGTTCCTCACCGGCGGCCAGGCCAAGGAGCTCGCCGGCCGGGGCGTCAAGCTGGCCGAGCACAAGGTCCCCGCGGGCGCGGCCCGTTCCCAGGCCGCCGGCGACGGGGTCTTCCGCCCGTACAGCGGCAAGGGCGGCCTCCAGGAGGAGATCCTCAAGACCGCCCAGGCCAACCCGGGCCTGGCCAAGGTGGTCTCCATCGGCAAGACCGTCCAGGGCAAGGACATCCTCGCCCTGAAGGTCACCAAGAACGCCCGTACGGCCAAGGACGGCGACAAGCCGTCCGTGCTCTACATGTCCAACCAGCACGCCCGGGAGTGGATCACTCCGGAGATGACCCGGCGGCTGATGCACCACACCCTCGACAACTACGGCAAGGACCAGCGGATCACCCAGCTGGTGGACTCCACCGAGCTGTGGTTCCTGCTGTCCGCCAACCCGGACGGGTACGACTACACCCACTCCCCCGACGGCGAGCGGCTGTGGCGCAAGAACCTGCACGACAACAACGGGGACGGCAAGATCACCACCGGTGACGGCGTCGACCTCAACCGGAACTTCGCCTACAAGTGGGGCTACGACAACGAGGGTTCCTCGCCGAACCCGTCGAGCGAGACCTACCGCGGCACCAAGGCGTCCTCCGAGCCGGAGACCGTCGCCCTCGACAGGTTCGAGAAGCGCATCGGCTTCAAGTACGCGATCAACTACCACTCCGCCGCCGAGCTGCTGCTCTACGGCGTCGGCTGGCAGGTGGCCACCCCCACCCCCGACGACGTCGCCTACAAGGCGCTCGCCGGCACCCCGGAGAACCCCGCCGTCCCCGGCTACTACCCGCAGGTCTCCTCCGAGCTCTACACCACCAACGGCGAGGCCGACGGCCACGCCTCCAACGTCAACGGCATCATGATGTTCACGCCGGAGATGACCACCTGCCAGACGGCCTCCGCGAGCGACCCGAACGACCGGTGGAAGCCCGAGGACTGCCGGTCCGGCTTCAACTTCCCGGACGACGAGAAGCTCATCCAGGCGGAGTTCGCGAAGAACGTCTCCTTCGCGCTCGCCGTCGGCGAGAGCGCCGCCCACCCGGACCAGCCGAAGTCCTCCGTGGGCCTGAGCGCCGCGGACTTCACCCTGGACCCCTTCACCACCTCCTACGTGACCAAGGGCGAGGACCAGACGGTCTCCGTCACCGCCCGCAAGGCGCTGAAGGACAAGCAGCTCAAGTTCCGGGTCAACGGCGGCCGCACGCACGACGACGGACTGAAGGCCTGGAAGGGCGGCGACGTCTACGGCGGCGAGGACAACAACTGGTTCGACGAGTACCGGGCCAAGGTCGACGGCGCCAGGCCCGGCGACAAGGTCGAGGTCTGGTTCACCGGCCGCGACCGCTCCGGCAAGCAGGTGTCCAGCGAGCACTTCACGTACACGGTGGCCGAGCGGCCGCGCGCCGACGTGCTGGTGATCGCGGAGGAGGGCGCCAAGGCCCAGCACGCGCAGGAGTACGTCGACGCACTGCGCGCCAACGGGAAGTCCGCGGCGGTCTGGGACGTGGCGGTGCAGGGCGCCCCGCACCACCTCGGCGTGCTCTCCCACTTCCGTACGGCCGTGCACTACACGGGCGCCAAGACGCCCGGCGGCGACACCCAGCTCGCCGTGCGCGACTTCCTCAACGAGGGCGGCAAGCTGATCGAGGCCGGCGAGCTCGCGGGCGGCAACGCCCAGGTCGGCCGCGCCGTGACCGACGACTTCAGCCAGTACTACCTCGGCGCCTACAGCCGTACGAGTGCCGGCGGGGCCACCGGCTTCACCGGTACGGGTGCCCTCGCCGGCGCCAAGGGCGGCCTGGGCGACGCGGCCGGCAATCCGCTCAACGCCCCCGGCTCCTACGCGGTCACCTCCGATTCCCTGCCCGCCGCGCAGTTCCCGCAGTTCAGGAGCGCGCAGGCAGGCCAGTACGCCGGGGTCGTGAACCCGTACGCCCCCTACAGCGGCGCCGGGATGGCCGCGGCCACCCACGCGGACGACGAGTGGAAGCGGCTGACCCGCACGGTCGACCTGACCAAGGTCACCGCCGCCGACAAGCCGCAGCTCAAGATGGCCCTCAACTGGAACACCGAACAGGGCTACGACCACGCGGTGCTCGAGGCCCACACGGCCGGCGCGGAGGACTGGACCACGCTGCCCGAGGCGGGCGGCCTGAGCGGCACCGCCGTCCCGGAGGAGTGCGGGGCCGGCTTCTTCGTCAACGGCCACCCGTTCCTGCGCCACTACCTCACCCTCGACAGCGCCGGCTGCGCCGCCCGGGGCACGAGCGGCTCGTGGAACAGCTTCACCGGCTCGTCCGACGGCTGGAAGCAGGTCTCCTTCGACCTGAGCGCGTACGCGGGCAAGACCGTCGAGGTCTCCCTCTCGTACGTCTCGGACGGCGGCGCCGGCGGCCGGGGTGTGTTCGCGGACGAGGCGCGCGTCTCGGTCGGCGGAGCCGACCAGGCCGTGGAGGGATTCGAGACCTCGCTGGGGACTTGGACCGCCCAGGGCGCACCTGCCGGAAGCCCCGTGGTCGCGGGCGATTGGTCCCGGTCCGGGGAGCTGTTCAAGTCGTACGCGTCGGTCACTACGCGTAACACGGTGCTCCTCGGGTTCGGCCTCGAACACCTGCCGGCGGCGGCGGACCGAGCCGTACTCGTCGGTAAGGCGCTCAGGTCACTGCACCGCTGATCATAAGAGCCCCCGTCGCTCACCCTGAGTGACGGAGGTCGAAGGTCCGGGGTCCCGCACCGAGCGCACGGTACGGGGCCCCGGCCGCGGTCCCCCCATGTGGCGGGGGGAGTGTCAGGTCCCGGCCGATGTCACTCAAAAGCTCACGGAGAGGTAGGGTCGTAAGCGGTCGGGGACATCCCATACAGCTCGCCGGCGGGACAGGCCGGCGCACCAACGAGGAGATCGGTTCGTGACGATCCGCGTAGGCATCAACGGTTTTGGCCGCATTGGCCGCAACTACTTCCGGGCGCTCCTTGAGCAGGGAGCGGACATCGAGATCGTCGGTGTCAACGACCTGACTGACAACGCGACCCTGGTGCACCTGCTCAAGTACGACACCATCCTGGGCCGCCTCAAGGCCGAGGTCTCCCACACCGACGACACCATCACGGTCGACGGCAAGACCTTCAAGACGTTCGCCGAGCGCGACCCCGCGAACCTGCCCTGGGGCGAGCTCGGTGCGGACATCGTCATCGAGTCGACCGGCATCTTCACCAAGAAGGCCGACGCCGCCAAGCACATCGCCGCGGGCGCGAAGAAGGTCCTCATCTCGGCTCCGGCCAAGGACGAGGACATCACCATCGTGATGGGCGTCAACCAGGACAAGTACGACGCGGCCAACCACCACGTCATCTCCAACGCCTCCTGCACCACCAACTGCGTGGCGCCGATGGCCAAGGTTCTCGACGAGAACTTCGGCATCGTCAAGGGCATGATGACCACGGTCCATGCGTACACGAACGACCAGCGCATCCTGGACTTCCCGCACTCGGACCTGCGCCGCGCCCGTGCCGCCGCCGAGAACATCATCCCGACCTCGACGGGTGCCGCCAAGGCCACCGCGCTGGTCCTCCCGCAGCTCAAGGGCAAGCTGGACGGCATCGCGATGCGCGTCCCGGTCCCGACCGGCTCGGTCACCGACCTCGTCCTGGAGCTCTCCCGCGAGACCACCAAGGAAGAGATCAACGCCGCCTTCCAGAAGGCCGCCGAGGGTCAGCTCAAGGGCATCCTCGACTACACCGAGGACGCGATCGTCTCCTCCGACATCGTGAACTGGCCGGCTTCCTGCACCTTCGACTCCTCCCTGACCATGGTTCAGGACGGTACGCAGGTCAAGGTCGTCGGCTGGTACGACAACGAGTGGGGCTACTCCAACCGCCTCGTCGACCTGACCGTCTTCGTCGGCGGTCAGCTCTAAGTCTCAGGTAGCAGGGCTAGGCACCAAGATGTGGGCACAGGGTCCGGTCAGCGCGATGGAGCGCTGCACGGGCCCTGTCGTCTGCCTCGACCGATCGGCCCCGCACCGGCAGAACCCGTGTATGGGGATAAGGAGTAGAAACACATGAAGACGATCGACGAACTGCTCGCCGACGGCGTTTCCGGCAAGCGGGTCTTCGTCCGCGCCGATCTCAACGTGCCGCTCGACGGCGACAAGATCACCGACGACGGCCGCATCCGCGCCGTGCAGCCGACCATCGCGAAGCTCGCCGAAGCCGGCGCCCGCGTGGTCGTCGCCTCGCACCTGGGCCGCCCCAAGGGCGCCCCGGACCCGGCCTTCTCCCTCGCCCCGGCCGCCAAGCGGCTCGGTGAACTGCTCGGTGCGGACGTCGCGTTCGCCACCGACACCGTCGGTGATTCCGCCAAGGAGACCGTCGCGGCCCTCGCCGACGGCCAGGTCGCCGTCATCGAGAACCTGCGCTTCAACGCGGGTGAGACCTCGAAGGACGACGCCGAGCGCGGCGCCTTCGCGGACCAGCTCGCCGAGCTCGCCGACATCTACGTCGGCGACGGCTTCGGCGCCGTCCACCGCAAGCACGCCTCGGTCTTCGACCTGCCCGCGCGCCTCCCGCACGCGGCCGGCTACCTGATCGCCACCGAGGTCGGCGTTCTGAAGAAGCTGACCGCCGACGTCAAGCGCCCGTACGTGGTCGTCCTCGGCGGCGCCAAGGTCTCCGACAAGCTGGCCGTCATCGACCAGCTGCTCGGCAAGGCCGACCGCATCCTCATCGGCGGCGGCATGGCCTACACCTTCCTGAAGGCCCAGGGGCACGAGATCGGCATCTCCCTCCTGCAGGAGGATCAGATCCCCGTCGTCCTCGAGTACATGGCGCGCGCCGAGAAGCTGGGCGTCGAGCTGGTCCTCCCGGTCGACATCCTGGCCTCGGCGGACTTCCCCGACCTCAAGGGCAAGACCCCGGCCGAGTTCACCACCGTCGACGCGGACAAGATCCCCGCCGACAAGGAGGGTCTGGACATCGGTCCCAAGACCCGTGAGCTGTACGCCTCGAAGATCGCCGACGCCGAGACCGTCTTCTGGAACGGCCCGGTCGGTGTCTTCGAGCACCCCGACTACGCCGGAGGCACCCGCGCCATCGCGCAGGCCCTCGTCGACAGCAGCGCGTTCACCGTGGTCGGCGGCGGGGACTCCGCCGCCGCCGTGCGTACGCTCGGCTTCGACGAGAACGCTTTCGGCCACATCTCTACCGGTGGCGGCGCCTCCCTCGAATACCTCGAGGGCAAGACGCTCCCCGGCCTCGCCGCACTGGAGGTCTGACCCTCAATGACCACGCGTACCCCGCTCATGGCGGGCAACTGGAAGATGAACCTCAACCACCTCGAGGCCATCGCGCACGTCCAGAAGCTCGCCTTCGCGCTCGCCGACAAGGACTACGACGCCGTCGAGGTCGCGGTCCTGCCGCCCTTCGTCGACCTGCGCTCGGTCCAGACCCTGGTCGACGGCGACAAGCTGAAGATCAAGTACGGCGCCCAGGACATCTCGGCGCACGAGTCCGGTGCCTACACCGGCGAGATCTCCGGCTCGATGCTCGCGAAGCTGAAGTGCACGTACGTGGCCGTCGGCCACAGCGAGCGCCGCCAGTACCACGGCGAGAGCGACGAGCTCTGCAACGCCAAGGTCAAGGCCGCCTACCAGCACGGGCTCACCCCGATCCTGTGCGTCGGCGAGGGCCTGGACATCCGCAAGGCCGGACAGCAGGTCCCGTACACGCTGGCCCAGGTCGACGGCGGCCTCAAGGACGTCCCGGCCGAGCAGGTCGAGTCCATCGTGATCGCGTACGAGCCCGTCTGGGCGATCGGGACCGGCGAGGTCGCCACCCCCGACGACGCGCAGGAGGTCTGCGGGGCGATCCGCGGCCGCCTCGCCGAGCTGTACTCCCAGGAGCTGGCCGACAAGGTCCGCATCCAGTACGGCGGCTCGGTGAAGTCCGGCAACATCGCGGCGATCATGGCCCAGCCCGACGTCGACGGCGCCCTGATCGGCGGCGCTGCACTGGACGCGGACGAGTTCGTGAAGATCGTCCGGTTCCGCGACCAGTGAGCTGCGTGATCGTCGCAGCGAGTAGGCGGTAGGGCGGATCCGTCGTACCCTTGCGGGGGCCAGGAGGCTGAACCACCAGCCACTGGCCCCCGCGCACATCCAGCAGAGCCGGAAAGCCAGAAAAGCCAGAAAGTAGGAATCAGCCGTGATTATGGGGTTCTCGATCGCCCTGATCGTCTTCAGCGGCCTGCTGATGCTCCTCGTGCTGATGCACAAGGGCAAGGGCGGCGGCCTTTCCGACATGTTCGGCGGCGGCATGCAGTCGTCGGTCGGCGGCTCCTCGGTCGCGGAGCGCAACCTGGACCGCATCACCGTCGTGGTGGGTCTGCTCTGGTTCGCCTGCATCATGGCGCTCGGCATTCTGCTGAAGTAGGAAGCCGACGGTTCTGGCCATTCAGCCGGTCCGGTCGGCTCCGCCCCGCCTATCATGAGGACGGCGTCCGCGGCCTGGAGTGAGTAACTCCATTTGCTGGACGTGCGTTGGGCCTTACGTAGACTGGGGCGCCCGCGGCGGAATCCACTCACGCTTCGCGGCACCATCACGCAGGGAGTTACGACCGTGGCAAGTGGCAACGCGATCCGTGGTAGTCGGGTCGGAGCGGGGCCGATGGGTGAGGCCGAGCGCGGCGAGTCCGCGCCCCGCCTGCGCATCTCCTTCTGGTGCTCGAACGGGCACGAGACGCAGCCGAGCTTCGCCAGCGACGCGCAGGTGCCGGACACCTGGGACTGCCCGCGCTGCGGGTTCCCGGCCGGCCAGGACCGGGACAACCCGCCGGCGCCGCCGCGCACCGAGCCCTACAAGACGCACCTGGCGTACGTACGGGAGCGCCGCACGGACGCCGACGGCGAGGCGATCCTCGCCGAGGCGCTCGCCAAGCTCCGCGGCGAGATCTGAAAACGCAAGAGTGACGGTGTGACATCGGGCCCGGCCCGCAGGAGTTGTTCTCCAGCGGGCCGGGCCCCTTTGCGTACGGTGCGTCCCTTCCGATCCCTTAGGTTGGTGATCGGCGGGGCACGACAGGACGGAAGAAACGGGTTGATGTCCGAGATGAACGCAGACAGCCGGATGAGGCTCAACCGGACGCCCGAGTGGCTGGCACTCGGCAAGCACCGAGAAGAGCTGGGGCAGACGCATCTGCGAGAGCTGTTCGCGGCGGATCCGAACCGGGGCACGGGCTACACGCTGCGGGTCGGGGACCTGTACATCGACTACTCGAAGCACCTGGTGACCGACGAGACGCTGGAGTTGCTGCGGGAACTCGCGGCGGCGACGGGCGTGGCCGGGCTGCGCGAGGCGATGTTCCGCGGCGAGAAGATCAACACGACCGAGGACCGGGCGGTCCTGCACACCGCCCTGCGCGCGCCGAAGGACGCGGTGGTCGAGGTGGACGGCGAGAACGTCGTCCCCGCGGTGCACGCCGTCCTCGACAAGATGGCGGCCTTCGCCGGCCAGGTCCGGTCGGGGGAGTGGACCGGCTTCACCGGCAAGCGCATCAAGAACGTGGTCAACATCGGCATCGGCGGCTCCGACCTGGGCCCGGCGATGGCGTACGAGGCGCTGCGCGCGTTCACCGACCGCGCCCTGACCGTACGGTTCGTGTCCAACGTGGACGGCGCCGACCTGCACGAGGCCGTACGGGACCTGGACCCGGCCGAGACGCTGTTCATCATCGCCTCCAAGACCTTCACGACCATCGAGACCATCACCAACGCCGAGTCGGCGCGGGAGTGGCTGCTGACAGGTCTCGGGGGTGACACCGCAGCCGTGGCGCGGCACTTCGTGGCGCTGTCGACCAACGCGGAGAAGGTCACCGCGTTCGGCATCGATCCGGCCAACATGTTCGGTTTCTGGGACTGGGTCGGCGGGCGCTACTCCTTCGACTCCGCGATCGGGCTCTCGCTGATGATCGCGATCGGGCCGGACTCCTTCCGGGAGATGCTGGGCGGCTTCCGGACGGTGGACGAGCACTTCCGCACGGCGCCCCCGGAGCAGAACGCACCGCTGCTGATGGGCCTGTTGGGGATCTGGTACGGCGCGTTCTTCGACGCCCAGTCGCACGCGGTCCTGCCGTACAGCCACTACCTCTCCCGCTTCACGGCGTACCTGCAGCAGTTGGACATGGAGTCCAACGGCAAGTCGGTGGACCGGGACGGCAAGCCGGTGGACTGGCAGACCGGTCCGGTCGTCTGGGGCACGCCCGGCACCAACGGGCAGCACGCGTACTACCAGTTGATCCACCAGGGCACGAAGGTGATCCCGGCGGACTTCATCGGCTTCGCCCGGCCGGTCGGCGAACTGCCGCCCAAGCTCGCGGCCCAGCACGACCTGCTGATGGCGAACTTCTTCGCGCAGACGCAGGCGCTGGCCTTCGGCAAGACCGCGGACGAGGTCCGCGCGGAGGGCGTACCGGAGCCCCTGGTCCCGCACAAGACCTTCAAGGGGAACCACCCGACCACGACGATCCTTGCGCAGGACCTCACCCCGGCGGTCCTGGGCCAGCTGATCGCCCTTTACGAGCACAAGGTGTTCGTACAGGGCGCGGTGTGGAACATCGACTCCTTCGACCAGTGGGGCGTGGAGCTCGGCAAGGTCCTGGCGAAGCGGGTCGAGCCGGCGCTGAGCGAGGGCGCGGACGTACCGGGGCTGGACGCCTCGACGAAGGCCCTCGTGGCCGCGTACCGCGGGCTGCGCGGCCGAGCCTGATCCGGTAGGCCTCGCGACGTACGAAGGGCCCGCTCCCCGTCAGGGGGCGGGCCCTTCGGTCGAACGGTGTACGGGTCAGGCCGAGGCCGGGGGGTACATCGACGACGGGAGCTTCGCGGCCGCCGCGCGGTCCAGGAGCCACAGCGTGCGGGAGCGCCCGTACGCGGCCGCCGCCGGGGCCTGGATCCCCCCGGCGCCGCCGAGCGCGATCGCCACCGCGCCCGCCTTGTCCTCGCCGGCCGCCAGCAGCCAGACCTCGCGGGCCGCCCGGATCGCCGGGAGGGTCAGCGAGACCCGCGTCGGCGGGGGCTTCGGCGCGCCGTGGACGCCGACCACCGTGCGCTCGGTCTCGCGCGCCGCCGGGTGCTCCGGGAACAGTGAGGCCACGTGCGTGTCCGGGCCCACGCCCAGCATCAGCACGTCGAAACGCGGCACCGGACCGTGGTCCTCCGGACCCGCGGCCTGCCGCAGCTCCTCCGCGTACGCGTCCGCCGCCGCATCGACGTCGTCCCCGTACGGGCCGTCCGAGGCCGGCATGACGTGCACGCGTGCCGGGTCCACCGGGACGGCGTCCAGGAGCGCCGCACGGGCCTGTACGTGGTTGCGCTCGGGGTCGTCGGCGGGGACGTACCGCTCGTCGCCCCACCACAGGTCCAGCCGGGCCCAGTCGACGGCGTCGCGGGCCGGGGCGGCCGCCAGTGCGGCGAGCAGGCCGTTGCCGTTGCGGCCGCCGGTGAGGACGACGGAGGCGCTGCCGCGGGCCGCCTGCGCGTCGACGATCTTCGTGATGAGCCGGGCCGCTGCGGCCTGGGCCATCAGCTCCTTGTCCCGGTGGACGACGACCTGGGGAGTCGTCATACCCATGTCTGCTGCCGCCTTGTCGTAGTGCGGGTGTGCGGGGGTGCGGGTTCCGCTGCGCGGGGCTTCTTCCCCCGCCCCGCCCCTTCCCGAAACCGGGGGCTCCGCCCCCGGACCCCCGGTCCTCAAACGCCGGACGGGCTGGGAGAACCAGCCCCGCCGGCGTTTGAGGCGCGGGGTCCGGGGGCGGAGCCCCGGTTCGGGAAGGGGCGGGGAGAGGGCCCCGCGCAGCGGTCCTACTTGGCCGGGGCCTTCTTCGACGGTTTGGCCGCGGGCTTCGCCGGCTCGGCGTCGGCCTTGGGGCCGGTCACGGTCTCGGGGGAGTCCGAGGCCGAGGCCTTGGCCGGAGCCGGAGCCCCCGCCGGGGCCGGGGCCGCGGCGGCCAGTTTGGCCACGCCGAACTTCAGCGAGGCCTCGTACGTGTTGTCCGGGTCGAGCCGGCGCAGCTCCTCCGCCAGCAGCTCGGCCGTGTCACGGCGCTTGAGCGCCACCGCACGGTCGGGCTGCCCCGGCATGCACAGGGTGGCCAGCGAGCCGTCGGCCCGGTCCAGGACGATGTCGCCGTCCTTGGTCTCCAGCCGGACCGAGGTCAGGCCGGGGCCCTCCGAACGGGTCCGCTTGACGGGCACCTGGAGGCGGTCCGCCAGCCACATGGCCAGCAGCTCGCAGCTCGGGTTCTCGTCCTCGCCCTCGACGGCCGCCGAGGTGACCTTCAGAGCCTGCTGGTCCAGCGCGGCGGCCAGCATCGACCGCCACGGCGTGACCCGGGTCCAGGACAGGTCCGTGTCACCCGGGGCGTAGGCCGCAGCCCGCTCCCCGAGCCCCTGCAGCGGGTTCTCGCAGGCGTACGTGTCCGTGATCCGGCGCTGCCCGAGCGCACCCAGCGGGTCGCCCGCCAGGTCCGACGGGGCACCGTCCGGCCACCAGACCACGACGGGCGCGTCCGGCAGCAGGAGCGGGAGAACCACCGACTGGGCGTGGTGGACCAGTTCACCGTGAAGGCGGAGCACCACCGTCTCGCCGGTGCCTGCGTCCGCCCCGACGCGGATTTCCGCGTCGAGACGGGCGTCGCGGCGGCTGCGCGGCGAGCGGCTGACCCGCTTGATGACGACGACGATCCGCGAAGGGTGTTCGTGGGACGCGTCGTTCGCCGACTTGAGCGCGTCGTACGCGTTCTCTTCGTCGGTCACGATCACCAGCGTGAGGACCATGCCGATGGCCGGCGTGCCGATGTCCCGGCGCGCCTGCACCAAAGCGGCGTTGATCTTGCTGGAGGTGGTCTCCGTGAGGTCGATCTTCATGGCCGGCGCCAGCTCCGTCCGTCTCGTGCGAGCATCTCGTCCGCCTCGACCGGCCCCCAGGTTCCCGCCGGGTACTGCGCGGGCTTGCCGTGCTTGTCCCAGTACTCCTCGATCGGGTCGAGGATGTTCCAGGACAGCTCGACCTCCTGGTGGCGCGGGAAGAGGTTCGCGTCACCCAGCAGGACATCGAGGATCAGCCGCTCGTACGCCTCGGGGCTCGACTCCGTGAAGGACTCGCCGTAGGCGAAGTCCATCGTGACGTCCCGGACCTCCATGGAGGTGCCCGGAACCTTGGAGCCGAAGCGCACCGTCACGCCCTCGTCCGGCTGGACCCGGATGACCAGGGCGTTCTGCCCCAGCTCCTCGGTCGCGCCCGACTCGAACGGCAGGTAGGGAGCCCGCTTGAAGACCACCGCGATCTCGGTCACCCGGCGGCCCAGGCGCTTGCCGGTCCGCAGGTAGAACGGGACGCCCGCCCAGCGGCGGTTGTTGATCTCCAGGCGGATGGCCGCGTAGGTGTCGGTCTTCGACTTGGGGTCGATGCCGTCCTCTTCGAGGTACCCGACGACCTTCTCGCCACCCTGCCACGCCGCCGAGTACTGGCCGCGCACGGTGTGCTTGCCCAGGTCCTCGGGGAGCTCGACGGCCGTGAGGACCTTGAGCTTCTCCGCCACCAGCGCCTTGGGGTGGAAGGAGCCGGGCTCCTCCATCGCGGTCAGCGCGAGCAGCTGGAGCAGGTGGTTCTGGATGACGTCGCGGGCCGCGCCGATGCCGTCGTAGTAGCCGGCCCGGCCGCCGATGCCGATGTCCTCGGCCATGGTGATCTGCACGTGGTCGACGTACGACCGGTTCCAGATCGGCTCGAACATCGTGTTGGCGAAGCGGAGCGCCAGGATGTTCTGGACGGTCTCCTTGCCGAGGTAGTGGTCGATCCGGAAGACCTCGTCCCGCGGGAAGACCTCGTGGACGACCTTGTTGAGCTCCTCGGCGCTCTTCAGGTCGTGCCCGAAGGGCTTCTCGATGACGGCACGCCGCCAGGAGCCTTCCTTCTGCGCCAGCCCGTGGTTCTTGAGCTGCTGGACGACCTTCGGGAAGAACTTCGGCGGCACGGACAGGTAGAAGGCGAAGTTGCCGCCCGTACCCTGCGCCTTGTCCAGCTCGTCGATCGTCGACTTCAGCGTCTCGAACGCCGCGTCGTCGTCGAAGTCGCCCTGCACGAACCGGCAGCCCTGCACCAGCTGCTGCCAGACCTCCTCCCGGAAGGGGGTGCGCGAGTGCTGCTTGACGGCCTCGTACACCTCCTGGGCGAAGTCCTCGTGCTCCCATTCACGCCGGGCGAAACCGATCAGCGAGAAGCCCGGCGGCAGCAGCCCCCGGTTCGCCAGGTCGTAGATGGCCGGCATCAGCTTCTTGCGCGACAGGTCACCCGTAACGCCGAAAATGACCAGGCCGGACGGCCCCGCGATGCGCGGGAGCCGCCGGTCCTGTGCGTCACGAAGCGGGTTCGCTCCGTTCACAGTCAAAGTGTTCAGGCCTCCGTGGGGGCGAGGCGCTCGAGCTCCGCCTCGGTGGACTTCAGCAGGTCGTTCCAGGACGCCTCGAACTTCTCGACGCCCTCGTCCTCGAGCAGCTGCACCACATCGTCGTACGAGATGCCCAGCTTCGCGACCGCATCGAGCTCGGCGCGGGACTGGTCGTACGTGGCGCGCACGGTGTCACCCGTGATCTGACCGTGGTCGGCGGTGGCCTCCAGGGTGGCCTCCGGCATGGTGTTCACCGTGTTCGGGGCGACCAGGTCGTCCACGTACAGGGTGTCCTTGTACGCCGGGTCCTTGACGCCCGTCGAGGCCCACAGCGCACGCTGCTTGTTGGCGCCGACACGCTCCAGGGCGTTCCACCGGTCGGAGGAGAAGACCTCCTCGTACGCCTCGTAGGCCAGACGGGCGTTGGCGAGCGCCGCCTTGCCCTTGAGGGCCTTCGCCTCGTCGGAGCCGACGGCGTCCAGGCGCTTGTCGATCTCGCTGTCCACGCGGGACACGAAGAAGGAGGCGACCGAGTGGATCAGGGAGAGGTCCAGGCCCGCGGCCTTGGCCTTCTCCAGACCCGCCAGGTACGCGTCCATGACCTCGCGGTAACGCTCCAGCGAGAAGATCAGCGTCACGTTGACGCTGATGCCCTTGCCGATGACCTCGGTGATCGCCGGCAGGCCGGCCTTGGTCGCCGGGATCTTGATCAGCGTGTTCGGGCGGTCCACCAGCCAGGCGAGCTGCTTGGCCTCGGCGATGGTCGCCGTGGTGTTGTGGGCCAGGCGCGGGTCGACCTCGATGGAGACCCGGCCGTCCTGGCCGTCGGTGCGGTCGTAGACCGGGCGCAGGATGTCGGCGGCGTCGCGGACGTCCGCCGTCGTGATCATGCGGATGGCCTCGTCGACGGTGACCTTGCGGGCGGCGAGGTCGGCGAGCTGCTGCTCGTAGCCGTCGCCGCTGCTGATCGCCTTCTGGAAGATCGACGGGTTGGTGGTGACACCGACCACGTGCGACTGGTCGATGAGCTCGGCCAGGTTGCCGGACGTGATGCGCTTGCGGGACAGGTCGTCCAGCCAGATCGCCACGCCCTCGTCGGAGAGGCGCTTGAGTGCGTCTGTCATGGGAATTGCATCTCCTACTGGTTTTGTACGGGCGTCAGCGCGCGGCGGCGGCGATGGAGTCCTTGGCGGCGGCGGTCACGGCCTCGGCGGTGAAGCCGAACTCGCGGAACAGCACCTTGGCGTCGGCGGAGGCACCGAAGTGCTCCAGCGAGACGATCCGGCCGGCGTCGCCGACGTAGCGGTGCCAGGTCAGGCCGATCCCGGCCTCGACCGCGACGCGCGCCTTGACGGACGGCGGCAGGACGCTGTCCTTGTACGCCTGGTCCTGCTCCTCGAACCACTCGACGGACGGCATCGAGACCACGCGGGCCGGGATGCCCTCGGCCTGCAGCGCCTCGCGCGCGGCGACGGCGAGCTGGACCTCGGAGCCGGTGCCGACGAGGACGACCTGCGCCTGGCCGCCTTCGGCCTCGAAGAGCACGTACCCGCCCTTGGCGGCGTCCTCGTTGCGCTCGTACGTCGGCACGCCCTGACGGGTCAGCGCCAGACCGTGCGGGGCGCCCTTGCCGAACACCTTGGTGTGGCGGCGCAGGATCTCGCGCCAGGCGATGACGGTCTCGTTCGCGTCGGCCGGGCGGACCAGGTTCAGGCCCGGGATGGCGCGCAGCGAGGCGAGGTGCTCGACCGGCTGGTGGGTCGGGCCGTCCTCGCCCAGGCCGATGGAGTCGTGCGTCCACACGTACGTGACCGGCACGTGCATCAGCGCGGACAGGCGCACGGCGTTGCGCATGTAGTCGGAGAACACCAGGAAGGTGCCGCCGTAGATACGGGTGTGGCCGTGCAGCGCGATGCCGTTCATGGTCGCGGCCATGGCGTGCTCGCGGATGCCGAAGTGGACGGTGCGGCCGTACGGGTCGGCCTCCGGCAGCGGGTTGCCCTTCGGGAGGAAGGACGAGTGCTTGTCGATCGTGGTGTTGTTGGAGCCGGCCAGGTCGGCCGAGCCGCCCCACAGCTCCGGGATGACCGCGCCGAGCGCCTCGAGCACCTTGCCGGAGGCCGCGCGGGTGGCGAGCCCCTTGCCGGTCTCGAAGACGGGGAGCTTGTCCTCCCAGCCCGCGGGCAGCTCGTTGGCGTTGATGCGGTCGAACTCGGCGGCGCGTTCCGCGTTGGCGGTGCGCCAGGCGGAGAAGTCCTTCTCCCAGGCGGCCTTGGCCTCGCGGCCGCGGTCCAGCGCCTTGCGGGTGTGCGCGAGGACCTCGTCGGAGACGTCGAAGGACTTCTCCGGGTCGAAGCCGAGGACGCGCTTGGTGGCGGCCACCTCGTCGTCGCCGAGGGCCGAGCCGTGCGAGGCCTCGGTGCCCTGTGCGTGCGGGGCCGGCCAGGCGATGATCGAGCGCATCGCGATGAAGGAGGGGCGCCCGGTCTCGGCCTTGGCCGCGGCCAGGGCCTCGAACAGCGCCTTGGGGTCGAGGTCGCCGTTCGGCTGCTGCGCGACGCGCTGGACGTGCCAGCCGTACGCCTCGTAGCGCTTCAGGGTGTCCTCGGAGACGGCCGTCTCCGTGTCACCCTCGATGGAGATGTGGTTGTCGTCCCACAGCAGCACCAGGTTGCCGAGCTTCTGGTGGCCGGCCAGGGCGGACGCCTCGTGGGAGATGCCCTCCTGGAGGCAGCCGTCGCCCGCGATCGCGTAGACCATGTGGTCGAACGGAGAGGTGCCCTGGGGGGCCTCCGGGTCGAACAGGCCGCGCTCGTAGCGGGCGGCCATGGCCATGCCCACCGCGTTGGCGATGCCCTGGCCCAGCGGGCCGGTGGTGGTCTCGACGGCGGCCGTGTGGCCGTACTCCGGGTGGCCGGGGGTCTTGGAACCCCAGGTGCGGAACGCCTCGAGGTCGGCCAGCTCCAGGCCGAAGCCGCCCAGGTAGAGCTGGGTGTAGAGAGTGAGGGACGAGTGCCCCGCGGAAAGCACGAAACGGTCGCGGCCGACCCACTCGGGATCGGCCGGGTCGTGCCGCATCACCTTCTGGAAGAGGGTGTACGCGGCGGGGGCCAGGCTCATCGCCGTACCGGGGTGGCCGTTACCGACCTTCTGGACCGCGTCGGCGGCCAGGATGCGGGCGGTGTCGACGGCCCGCTGGTCGAGATCGGTCCAGTCGAGCTCTGTGGTCGTCGGCTTGGTGCTCACCGTGGGTCAGGGCTCCTCTCCACATGTCTGTTACCCGGTGACGAACGGTGCACCGGCGCGATTCCGAGCCTACCCCCGTGACGGCGTGCAGCTATTCGAGTGCCCGCAGTCCGTCACAACGTCGGCGGTCCGATCGGACCAACACGAGCCGACCCCCGCGCAGGGCGACGTAAGTGCAACGTCTAGAGTGGCGTGGTACGTGCGAGCCTTCAGCGGACCTTTATGTCCGGAGCTTGCTGGTTTCTCTGTCAGGGGTGTGCGTGACGGCCGTCGAATCCCGTCCAGCGGGGGTGCTCGGGACGAGCCCCGGTCACCGGCCGTTCGGGGCCCGGGTCATGGCTTTCGTGGCTTTGACCAAGCCGCGGATCATCGAACTTCTGCTGATCACCACAGTGCCGGTGATGTTCCTCGCGGAGCAGGGCGTGCCGTCGCTGTGGCTGGTCCTCGCGACCTGCTTCGGCGGCTACTTGTCCGCGGGCGGCGCCAACGCGCTGAACATGTACATCGACCGCGACATCGACGCGCTGATGGACCGGACCTCGCAGCGGCCGCTGGTGACCGGCATGGTCAGCCCGCGTGAGTGCCTTGCCTTCGGCATCACCCTCGGCGTGGTCTCCACCCTGTTCTTCGGGCTGCTCGTCAACTGGCTGTCGGCTGCGCTCGCGCTCGGCGCGCTCCTCTTCTACGTCGTCGTCTACACGATGCTGCTGAAGCGGCGCACCGCGCAGAACATCGTCTGGGGCGGCATCGCGGGCTGCATGCCGGTGCTCATCGGCTGGTCCGCCGTCAAGAACGAGGTCTCCTGGGCCGCCGTGATCCTCTTCCTCGTCATCTTCTTCTGGACGCCGCCGCACTACTGGCCGCTGTCCATGAAGGTGAAGGACGACTACGCGCGCGTCGGCGTGCCGATGCTGCCGGTCGTGGCCGGCAACAAGGCCGTGGCGCGCCAGATCGTCCTCTACAGCTGGGTGATGGTGGCCGTCTCGCTGCTGCTGACCCCGCTGGGGTACACCGGCTGGTTCTACACCGCGGTCGCGCTGGCGTCGGGCGGCTGGTGGCTGTGGGAGGCGCACGCGCTGCACGCACGGGCCAAGGCCGGCCTGACGGGCGCGAAGCTCAAGGAGATGCGCCTGTTCCACTGGTCGATCACGTACGTGTCGCTGCTCTTCGTCGCCGTGGCCGTGGATCCCTTCCTCCGCTGACGCTTCCTCCGTTCATTACCCGCCGGTAGCATGCTGTCCATGGCAGACACCACCGCGGACACCGCAGACAAGAAGCAGGACCGGAAGGCCGCGAAGCTGGCCAAGCAGATCGGCGCGTTCGCCAAGGAGCACGGCGGCGCCGAGGGCCAGATCGCGCACATCGGCCAGGCCGGTACCCGGATCGTCCTCGTCGGCACGGACGGCGGCTGGGGCGACCTGGTGGCCCCGACCTACGCGGTGGCCCAGCTGGCCGCCGAGAAGGCCGGCCTGACCCTCCACGAGGAGTTCGACGGCGAGTTCGCCGCGCGTGTGAAGACCGGCCCGTACGAGTGGTCGCGCATGGCCGGCATCCAGCTCGGCGGGGCGGCGAACCCGGCGGCCTGACGCCCGAGGGTGCCGTGCTCCGACGGGGCTTCGCCCCTTCGGTGGCCGCTCGGTCAACAGCGCGAGCAACACCTCACACCCCGCTCACCCGTTAGGACGTGTGGAAGCCCCTTCCTCCCTCACGTCCGCAACGGGATGCCCGGATGATCGAAACGCCGCCCCTGGTGGACCAGTACTGCCACGGAGTGCTCCGTACGGAGCTGGGCCTCGGCACCTTCGAGGCCCAGCTGATCCGCTCGGCCGGCCCGCCCGCCGCCGGGACCACCTTCTTCGACACCCAGACCGGTTTCGCGGTGCGCCGCTGGTGCCCGCCGCTGCTCGGGCTGGAGCCGCACTGCGCCCCCGCCCGGTACCTGGCGCGGCGGCGCGAGCTCGGCGTGGTCGAGTCCGGGCGCAGGCTGCTGCGCGGCTCGGGCGTCGCCGCCTATCTGGTGGACACCGGAGTGCCGGGGGACCTCACCGGCCCCAAGGAACTGGCGCTCGCGGGGGACGCCGACGCCTTCGAGGTCGTACGGCTGGAGCTGCTGGCCGAGCAGGTCGCCGACACCTCCGGCACGGTCCCCGCCTTCCTCGCCAACCTCGCCGAGGCCGTCCACCACGCCGCCGCGGCTGCCGTGGCCTTCACCTGCGGTGCGGAGGCGGGATATCCCGCCGCCCTCGGGCGCGCCCCCGAGCCGCCCGGTCCGGGCGAGGTGCACGGGGCCGCCGGGCGGTGGCTGGCCCGGCGCTCCAAGGGCGGGGCCGTCCGGGACCCCGTACTCCTGCGGCACCTGCTGTGGAGCGCGGTGGCGACCGGGCTGCCGCTCCAGCTGCACACCGGGGCGGGCGCGGGGGAGCCGGGGCAGCGGCCGGAGCAGGCCGATCCGGCGCTGCTGACCGGGTTCGTACGGGCCACCGCGGGGCTGGGGACCCGGTTGGTGCTGCTCGGCGGATACCCGTACCAACGGCACGCCGCCCAGCTGGCGGCGGCCTTCCCGCACGTCCACGCCGATCTCGGCGCGGCGCTCGGCCAGAGCGGACCGCGGGCGGCGGGGGTGCTGGCCGAGGTGCTCGAGCTCGCCCCCTTCGGCAAGCTGCTGTTCTCCAGCGGCGGGGGCCGGCTGCCCGAACTGCACGCGGTGGGCGCCCTGGTGTTCCGGGAGGCGCTGGGCCGGGTGCTGGGCGGCTGGGTCGGCGAGGGAGCCTGGTCCTGGCGGGACGCCGAACGGGTGGCGGCCATGATCGCGGCGGGCAACGCCCGGCGCGTCTACCGGCTGGACGAGCGCGGGTGAAGCGCGAGCCCGTGAATCCGAGAGCGCGTGAGCCCGTGAGCCCGTGAGCTCGCCCGGGCCGGCGCCCGGGCGGCCCCCGCGGCTCAGACGGAGGAGAGCTGCGGGTCGCTCTGCGCCGGGATCTCCGCCTGCGCCACGGGCCGCTCCCGCAGGCTCAGCGCCACGCGGACCACGGCGATCCACACCAGGCAGGAGCCGAGCATGTGGGCGGCGACCAGGGCCTCGGGCACGTGGGTGAAGTACTGGACGTAGCCGATGCCGCCCTGGGCGAGCAGCACGATCAGCAGGTCGCGGGCGCGCGCCCGGGTGTCGGCCGGCGCGTCGACCACGCGCAGCACCAGCCACATGGCCAAGGCGAGCGCGCACACCACCCAGGCGGAGATCGCGTGGACGTGGGCGGTGGCCGCCCAGTCGAACGGCATCCGCTTGATCTCGCTGCGGTCGCCGGCGTGCGGACCGGAACCGGTGACCACCGTGCCCGCGGCGATCAGCACCAGCGTGGTCGCGATCAGCGCCCACGAGAGCTTGCGCACGGGAGCGGGCACGCGCGGCCGGGGAGCGCCGTCGCCCTCGCGGGCGCGCTGCCAGGTGACGGTCGTGACGGTGATCAGTGCGGTGGCGAGCAGGAAGTGCCCGGCCACGCTGTACGGGTTGAGCCCCGTCAGGACGGTGATGCCGCCGAGGACCGCGTTGCCCATCACGACGAAGAACTGGACCCAGCCGAGCTTCGTCAGCGAACGGCGCCACGGCTTGGCCGAGCGGGCCGCGATGATGCACCAGCCGACGGCCGCGCTGAGCACGTACGTCAGCATGCGGTTGCCGAACTCGATGGCCCCGTGGAAGCCCTGCGCCTGGGTCACGATCAGGCTGTCGTCCGTGCACTTGGGCCAGGTGTCGCAGCCGAGACCGGATCCGGTCAGCCGCACCGCACCGCCGGTGACGACGATGAGCACGCTCATGACGAGCGCGGCGAACGCGGCCTGCCGGACGATCCGGGGTGACGGAGTCCAGCGGCCTGCGATGTAAGCGAGAGGGGTCAACACGGCCCTTATCGTACGCGGAGCCTTGTGCAAACTTTCACGAGGGGGTCCCCGGCGGGCTGCCCGTGGCTGCATCGGGCCCGACGGCCAGCCGGAACCGGGCCCCGGCGGGGTCGCCTTCCTCGTGCCACCAGACCCGCACGCGCCAATGGGCGCCGTCGCCCGGGTAGTCCGCGGAACCGGTGAACCCGTGCACCAATTCGGCGCCTACGTCCTCGGCTGTCCTGTTTCTTACATCTGCCCCGCTGTGCCATGGATGTTCCAGTACGTTCCACAGGCCGTCAGGACCGCGCACCTCGAAGCGCCATACCGCGCGCCAAGGCGTGACCTCCAGCATCGTGCGCACCTGTTCGGCGCCGAGGTGCAGCCGGGCCGCGATCTCGGGCTCGGCCACCCCTTGGATCCTGGCCGCCACCACGGCCCGCGGCAGCAGGGGTTCAGGCAGCAGCCCCTGCGCGCGCAGGTTCACCAGGGAGCCGAAGGACAGGAAGCGCAGACGCAGTTCCAGCTGGCGGCCGATGTGGTCGAGGGCCTCCTCCGCCTCCTGGGCCTCCTCCGAAGCGGGGGCCGCGAGCAGCAGTTGGCGGAAACCGCCCTCCGCGTCCACCGCCCACGCCACCGCCTCCTCGGCGGAGCCCAGCTCGGCGAGGCGGTCCCCGAGGAACACCTTGGCCTGCGCGAGGCCGCGCCGGTTGACCGGATCGTGCTGGTCCAGGCCCGCCCAGACCTCGACCGCCGCCCGGGTCAGGTCCCGCGCGCGCTCGCCCGCCGCCCGCTCCATGGCACTCGGGCCGGTCTCCGCCGCGGGGCCGAGCGGATAGCGGGGCAGCCGCTCCCCGTCGCTCAGCGGCCAGGACAGCCAGACCCCCTGGTTGATCAGGCCCCGGGCGTACCAGCGGGCGTACTCCGGGGCGTGCCCGGCCGCCTGCTGCGCGGACCGCAGCCCCTCCTCGACGGCCGCCAGGGCCCCGGCCCGGTCGCCGCCGGCGAACCGGCGGGCCGCCAGGTCACCGAGGCGAAGGCCGAGCCGCGCCGCGCACTCCGGATCGCTCCGCGCCGGTTCGCGCAGTGCGCCGATCAGCTCCGTCAGCAGCGCCTCGGCCTCGGCGGGCGCCGCCCGTGCGGCCCCCGACCGGATCCGTGCCCATTGAGCGTCCAGCCGTAGAACGTCTTCCCGCTGCGCCATGCCCGCCCCCCGGCGTTCTGGTGTGCACCGCCCCCGCGGGGCGGCGCCCATCCTCCTGCCAGGCCAACGTCCGGGGGCGGCGATTCACTCCCAGCGGAACAGCTTCGCGGCGGCGCCGAGCCCGAGCACGGCCCACGCGGCGAGCACGGCCGCGTCCCCCCAGGGCAGCGCGGCCCCGTGCTGGAGCACCTCGCGCAGCCCGTCGGACAGCGCCGAGATCGGCAGCAGGCCGAGTACGGACTGCACGGCGCCGGGGAACTTCTCCATCGGCACGATCACCCCGCCGCCGACCAGCAACAGCAGGAACACCAGGTTGGCGGCGGCCAGCGTGGCCTCGGCCTTCAGGGTGCCCGCCATCAGCAGCCCGAGCCCGGAGAAGGCGGCCGTGCCCAGCAGGACCAGTGCGGCGACCGCGAGCGGGTTGCCGTGCGGGGACCAGCCCAGGGCGAAGGCGATCACGGTCAGCAGCGCGATCTGCAGCACCTCGGTGACCAGCACGGACAGGGTCTTCGCGGCCATCAGCGCCCACCGCGGCAGCGGCGAGGCGCCGAGCCGCTTGAGCACCCCGTAGCGGCGGTCGAAGCCGGTGGCGATGGCCTGGCCGGTGAAGGCGGTGGACATCACGGCCAGCGCCAGGATGCCGGGCGCGAGGAAGTCCACGGACTTCTCGGCGCCCCCCTCTTGGACGGGCACGGTGACGATGTCGACGGCGGAGAACAGCACCAGCAGCAGAGCCGGGATGATCACGGTCAGCAGCAGCTGCTCCCCGTTGCGCAGCAGCATCCGCGTCTCCAGCGCGGTCTGCGCCAGGATCATGCGGGACACGGGCGCGGCCCCCGGGTTGGGGGCGAACGTACCGGCGCTCATGCGCGCAGCTCCTTACCGGTCAGCTCCAGAAACACGTCTTCGAGGGTGTGCCGCTCCACCGAGAGGCTGCTCGGCATCACCCCGTGCTGCGCGCACCAGGAGGCGACGGTGGCCAGCAGCTGCGGGTCCACGGCGCCGACGACCCGGTACACGCCGGCGCTGAGCTCGGCGGCCTCGGTGCCGTCGGGCAGAGCCTTCAGCAGCGAGCCGAGGTCGAGGGCGGGCCGGCCGGTGAAGCGCAGGGTGTTCTCGGCGCCGCCGCGGCACAGCTGCTCGGGGCTGCCGTGGGCGATGACCCGGCCCGCGTCGACGATGGCGACCTCGTCCGCGAGCTGCTCGGCCTCGTCCATGTGGTGGGTGGTGAGGACGACGGAGACCCCGTCGGCGCGCAGTTCCCGTACGAGGTCCCAGGTCGCCCGGCGGGCCTGCGGGTCGAGCCCGGCGGTCGGCTCGTCCAGGAAGACCAGCTCGGGCCGGCCCACCACGGCCATGGCGAGGGCCAGGCGCTGCTGCTGGCCGCCGGAGAGGCGGCGGTAGGCGGTGCGGCCGCAGCCGCCCAGCCCGAGCCGTTCCACCAGGACGTCCACGTCGAGCGGGTCGGCGTACAGCCTGGCCATGTGGCGCAGCATCTCGACGGCGCGGGCGCCGGAGTAGACCCCGCCGGACTGGAGCATCACGCCGATCCGCGGGCGCAGTGCCTCGGCTTGGGCGACCGGGTCGAGGCCGAGGACGCGGACGGTGCCCGCGTCGGGGCGGTGGTAGCCCTCGCAGGTCTCCACGGTGGTCGTCTTGCCCGCGCCGTTGGGACCGAGGACGGCGGTGACCGACGCCTTGCGGACGGTGAGGTCCAGGCCGTCCACCGCGGTTTTGGGTCCGTACCGCTTCACCAGTCCGCGGATCTCCACGGCGGGGTCATTGCTCATGCGGGTGAGTCTACGGAGCCGTAGAAGGGGTCCCGGGTCCCGGGGTCGAGGGGGTGCGGACGTGTGTACCGATGACTTTTTCGGGTGCGCAGCCTGGATGGACCAGTCGGTTTCGGTGATCTTTTCTGCAATTCGACGCGCGCCGTGCCGCGGAACGCCGTGGGCGGGGGATTGCTGGTGGGAGCCGTTTCCCGGCGCACCTCAGGGGCTCGGAACGGACGCGGAGCAATGCCATCCGCTTAACTCTGCGTAGACAAATTAGGTAACCCTTAGTGATAGAGGCCACCAGGGGTGGCCTCCGTCACGGCTTGTCGGGGCTCGACTAATTACGCAACAATGGCGTTGTGAAATACGGCGAACGGATGATCGAGACCCCCCAGGGGGAACTCGCTACCGGGGAGCGGTCAACCCGCAACCGGGTCGCGCGCTCCATCCTGGACCACGGTCCGTCCACCGTCGCCGACCTCGCCGCACGTCTCGGCCTCACCCAGGCCGCCGTCCGCCGCCACCTCGACACGCTCGTCGCCGACGACGTGGTCGAGCCCCGTGAGCAGCGCGTCTACGGCACGCGCACCCGGGGCCGGCCCGCCAAGGTCTTCGCGCTGACCGACTGCGGCCGCGACGCGTTCGACCAGTCCTACGACTCGCTCGCCGCGGACGCAATGCGCTGGATCGCGCAGGCCGCCGGCGGAGGCGAGCAGGGGGAGGCGGCCGTCGCCGCCTTCGCCAGGGCGCGGATGGACGCACAGGCCGAGACCTACCGGGAGAGCCTGGACGCCGCCGCCCCCGCGGAGCGCACCGAGGCCCTTGCCAAGGCGTTGACCGCGGACGGGTACGCTGCTACGGCGAAGAGCGCTCCCGGTCCGCACAGCGGTGAACAGCTCTGCCAGCACCACTGCCCGGTCGCCCATGTCGCCGAGCAGTTCCCGCAGCTCTGCGAGGCGGAGACCGAGGTCTTCTCCCGCCTGCTCGGGACGCATGTGCAGCGCCTCGCCACGATCGCCCACGGCGACGGGGTGTGCACCACGTTCATCCCACGAGGCGCGGGCACCGCACAGACCGACACATCAGCATCTGCAAGTACGGCCGGGAGGAACCCCGCATGACCACGGAGACTGCTCACCCTGAGCTCGATGGCCTGGGCACCTACGAATATGGCTGGGCCGACTCCGACGCGGCCGGCGCCGCTGCCAAGCGGGGTCTGTCCGAGGACGTCGTGCGCGACATCTCGGCCAAGAAGAACGAGCCGGAGTGGATGCTGAAGCTCCGCCTCAAGGGCCTCAAGCTCTTCGGCAAGAAGCCCATGCCGACCTGGGGCTCCGACCTCTCCGGCATCGACTTCGACAACATCAAGTACTTCGTGCGTTCGACCGAGAAGCAGGCTGCTTCGTGGGAGGACCTGCCGGAGGACATCAAGAACACGTACGACAAGCTCGGCATCCCGGAGGCGGAGAAGCAGCGCCTCGTCGCCGGTGTCGCGGCCCAGTACGAGTCCGAGGTCGTCTACCACCAGATCCGCGAGGACCTGGAGGAGCAGGGCGTCATCTTCCTCGACACGGACACCGCGCTCAAGGAGCACCCGGAGCTCTTCCAGGAGTACTTCGGCACGGTCATCCCGGTCGGCGACAACAAGTTCGCGTCGCTGAACACCGCCGTGTGGTCGGGCGGCTCGTTCATCTACGTGCCCAAGGGCGTCAAGGTCGACATCCCGCTCCAGGCCTACTTCCGTATCAACACGGAGAACATGGGCCAGTTCGAGCGGACGCTGATCATCGTCGACGAGGACGCGTACGTCCACTACGTCGAGGGCTGCACCGCCCCGATCTACTCCTCGGACTCGCTGCACAGCGCCGTGGTCGAGATCATCGTGAAGAAGGGCGGCCGCTGCCGCTACACGACCATCCAGAACTGGTCGAACAACGTCTACAACCTGGTCACCAAGCGCGCCGTGGCGTACGAGGGCGCGACCATGGAGTGGATCGACGGCAACATCGGTTCCAAGGTCACCATGAAGTACCCGGCCGTCTACCTGATGGGCGAGCACGCCAAGGGCGAGACCCTGTCCATCGCCTTCGCGGGCGAGGGCCAGCACCAGGACGCCGGCTCCAAGATGGTCCACATGGCGCCGAACACCTCCTCCAACATCGTCTCCAAGTCGGTGGCGCGAGGCGGCGGCCGCACCTCGTACCGCGGCCTGGTCGAGATCGGCGAGGGTGCCCACGGCTCCAAGTCGAACGTGCTCTGCGACGCGCTCCTGGTCGACACCATCTCCCGCTCGGACACGTACCCGTACGTGGACGTCCGCGAGGACGACGTCTCCATGGGCCACGAGGCCACGGTCTCCAAGGTCTCCGACGACCAGCTCTTCTACCTGATGAGCCGCGGTCTGACGGAGTTCGAGGCCATGGCCATGATCGTGCGCGGCTTCGTCGAGCCCATCGCGCGCGAGCTGCCCATGGAGTACGCGCTGGAGCTCAACCGGCTGATCGAGCTGCAGATGGAGGGTTCGGTCGGTTAATCCCGGCCGGCCGCCCGTACCGCAGCACATTCTTTGACGTAGACACGAGAGCGAGCAAGACGACAGCCATGGCTGAGGCTCAGAACATTCCGGCGGGTTCGACCACCGCCGGCGCGATCGCGGTGGCCGCCGAGTCCACCGTCGCCACCCGGATGAGCGCACCCCCGTCCTTCGACGTGGCGGACTTCCCCGTCCCCCACGGCCGCGAGGAGGAGTGGCGGTTCACCCCGCTGGCGCGCCTGCGTGGTCTGCACGACGGAACCGCGGTCGCCGACGGCACCATGAAGGCCCAGATCGACGCGCCCGAGGGCGTCACCGTCGAGTCGGTGGAGCGCGACGACGCGCGCATCGGCAAGGCCGGCACCCCGGTGGACCGGATCGCCGCCCAGGCGTTCTCGTCCTTCGCCAAGGCCACGGTCGTCACCGTGCCCAAGGAGGCCGTCCTGACCGAGCCGGTGCGCGTCTCGCTGCACGGCGAGGGCGGCACGACCTTCGGGCACACCGTCTTCGACGTACAGGCCTTCGCCGAGGCCGTCGTCGTCATCGACCACACCGGTGACGGCGTGCGCGCCGGCAACGTCGACTTCCTCGTCGGCGACGGCGCCAAGCTCACCGTCGTCTCCGTGCAGGACTGGGAGGACACCGCCGTCCACTGCTCCCAGCACAACGCGCTGGTCGGCCGCGACGCGACCTTCAAGTCGATCGTGGTCACCTTCGGCGGCGACGTCGTACGCCTCCACCCGCGGGTCAGCTACGCGGGCCCCGGCGGCGAGGCCGAGCTCCTCGGCCTGTACTTCACGGACGCCGACCAGCACCAGGAGCACCGCCTCCTGGTCACGCACGACGCCCCGCACTGCAAGTCCCACGTGGTCTACAAGGGTGCGCTGCAGGGCGAAGGCGCCCACGCCGTCTGGATCGGTGACGTCCTCATCGAGAAGAGCGCCGAGGGCACCGACACCTACGAGATGAACCGCAACCTCGTCCTCACGGACGGCGCGCGGGTCGACTCGGTGCCGAACCTGGAGATCGAGACCGGCGAGATCGTCGGCGCCGGCCACGCCTCCGCGACCGGCCGCTTCGACGACGAGCAGCTCTTCTACCTGCAGGCCCGCGGCATCCCGGCCGACGAGGCCCGCCGCCTGGTCGTGCGCGGCTTCTTCGCCGAGCTCGTCCAGCAGATCGGTGTCCCGGACATCGAGGAGCGACTCCTCGCCAAGATCGAGACCGAGCTCGAGGCGTCCGTCTGATGACCTACGTCAAGGCTTGTGCGCTGAGCGAGCTCGAGGAGAACACCCCGAAGCGGGTGGAACTCGACGGCACGCCGGTGTCCATCGTCTCCACCGAGGGGGAGGTGTTCGCGATCAACGACATCTGCTCGCACGCGAACGTCTCGCTCTCGGAGGGCGAGGTCGAGGACTGCATGATCGAGTGCTGGCTGCACGGGTCCTCCTTCGACCTGCGCACCGGCAAGCCCTCCGGTCTGCCGGCGACCCGCCCCGTACCCGTTTACCCCGTAAAGATCGAAGGGGACGACGTGCTCGTCTCCCTCACCCAGGAGTCCTGAGGCACCCATGGCAACGCTTGAAATCCACGACCTGCACGTCTCCGTCGAGGCCGAGAACGGCGCCCGGGAGATCCTCAAGGGTGTCGACCTCACCGTCAAGCAGGGTGAGACGCACGCCATCATGGGCCCCAACGGCTCCGGCAAGTCCACCCTGGCGTACTCGCTCGCCGGTCACCCGAAGTACACCATCACCGGTGGCACCGTGACCCTCGACGGCGAAGACGTCCTGGAGATGTCCGTCGACGAGCGCGCCCGCGCCGGCGTCTTCCTCGCCATGCAGTACCCGGTCGAGGTCCCTGGCGTCTCGGTCTCCAACTTCCTGCGCACCTCGGCCACCGCCATCCGCGGCGAGGCGCCGAAGCTGCGTACCTGGGTGAAGGAGGTCAAGTCCGCGATGGAGCAGCTCCAGATGGACCCGGCCTTCGCCGAGCGCAACGTCAACGAGGGCTTCTCCGGCGGTGAGAAGAAGCGCCACGAGATCCTCCAGCTGGAGCTCCTCAAGCCGAAGATCGCGATCCTCGACGAGACCGACTCCGGCCTCGACGTCGACGCCCTGCGCATCGTCTCCGAGGGTGTCAACCGCGTCCGCGAGACCGGTGAGGTCGGCACGCTGCTGATCACCCACTACACGCGCATCCTGCGCTACATCAAGCCCGATTTCGTGCACGTGTTCGCGAACGGCCGCATCGCCGAGTCCGGTGGCGCCGAGCTGGCGGACCAGCTGGAGGCCGAGGGCTACGACAAGTACGTGAAGGGTGGCGCAACCGCGTGACACAGATGCCTGGCCTCCTCGACATCGAGGCGATCCGCAAGGACTTCCCCCTTCTGGATCGCGTGGTCCACGACGGGAAGAAGATCGTTTACCTGGACAACGCGGCGACCTCGCAGAAGCCGCGCCAGGTGCTCGACGCGCTGAACGAGTACTACGAGCAGCACAACGCCAACGTCCACCGTGGCGTGCACGTGCTCGCCGAGGAGGCCACGGCGCTGTACGAGGGCGCCCGCGACAAGGTCGCCGCCTTCATCAACGCGCCGAGCCGCGACGAGGTGATCTTCACCAAGAACGCCTCGGAGTCGCTCAACCTGGTCGCGAACATGCTCGGCTGGGCGGACGAGCCCTACCGGGTCGACCGCGAGACCGAGATCGCCATCACGGAGATGGAGCACCACTCCAACATCGTCCCGTGGCAGCTGCTCTCGCAGCGCACCGGCGCGAAGCTGAAGTGGTTCGGCCTGACCGACGACGGCCGGCTCGACCTGTCCAACATCGAAGAGGTCATCACGGAGAAGACGAAGATCGTCTCCTTCACGCTGGTCTCCAACATCATGGGCACGATCAACCCGGTCGAGGCGATCGTCCGCCGCGCCCAGGAGGTCGGCGCGCTGGTGCTGATCGACGCTTCGCAGGCCGCTCCGCACATGCCGCTGGACGTCCAGGCGCTCGGCGCCGACTTCGTGGCCTTCACCGGCCACAAGATGTGCGGCCCGACCGGCATCGGCGTCCTCTGGGGCCGCCAGGAGCTCCTGGAGGACCTGCCTCCGTTCCTCGGCGGCGGCGAGATGATCGAGACCGTGTCGATGCACGCCTCGACGTACGCCCCGGCGCCCCACAAGTTCGAGGCGGGTACGCCCCCGATCGCCCAGGCCGTCGGCCTCGGCGCGGCCGTGGACTACCTGACCGCGATCGGCATGGACAAGATCGCCGCGCACGAGCACGCGATCACCGAGTACGCGGTGAAGCGCCTCCTGGAGGTCCCCGACCTGCGGATCATCGGCCCCACCACGGCCGAGGACCGCGGCGCCGCGATCTCCTTCACGCTCGGTGACATCCACCCCCACGATGTCGGCCAGGTCCTGGACGAGCAGGGCATCGCGGTGCGCGTGGGACACCACTGCGCGCGCCCGGTCTGCCTGCGCTACGGAATTCCCGCGACCACGCGAGCGTCTTTCTACCTGTACTCCTCTCCGGCCGACGTCGATGCACTGATCGACGGGCTGGAGCACGTACGGAACTTCTTCGGCTGACGAGGGCGACGAGGACGACGCAGTGAAGCTGGATTCGATGTACCAGGAACTGATCCTGGACCACTACAAGCACCCGCACGGGCGTGGCCTGCGCGACGGCGACGCCGAGGTGCACCACGTCAACCCGACGTGCGGCGACGAGATCACGCTGCGCGTGAAGTACGACGGCGAGACGCTCACCGACGTCTCGTACGAGGGCCAGGGCTGCTCCATCAGCCAGGCCAGCGCGTCCGTGCTGAACGAGCTGCTCGTCGGCAAGGAGCTGGCCGAGGCGCAGAAGATCCAGGGCGTGTTCCTGGAGATGATGCAGTCGAAGGGCAAGATCGAGCCCGACGAGGCCATGGAGGAGGTGCTGGAGGACGCGGTCGCGTTCGTCGGCGTCTCCAAGTACCCGGCTCGCGTGAAGTGTGCTCTGCTGAGCTGGATGGCCTGGAAGGACGCGACCGCCCAGGCACTGGGCGACGGCGCGGAGAGGAAGACGGCATGACCGAGAACGCGACGCCCGCCGAGGCGTCGATCAAGCCCGCCACCGAGGAGGAGGTCCGCGAGGCCCTCTACGACGTGGTCGACCCCGAGCTGGGCATCGACGTCGTCAACCTGGGCCTGATCTACGGCATCCACATCGACGACGCGAACATCGCGACCCTCGACATGACGCTGACCTCGGCGGCGTGCCCGCTGACGGACGTCATCGAGGACCAGGCGAAGTCGGCGACGGACGGCATCGTCAACGAGCTCCGCATCAACTGGGTCTGGATGCCCCCGTGGGGCCCGGACAAGATCACGGACGACGGCCGCGAGCAGCTGCGCGCGCTCGGCTTCAACGTCTGAGCCACCCCGCTCCGCGAAGGGCCCCCGGCACTCTGTGCCAGGGGCCCTTCGCGTTTTCCGGGAGCTCCCGAAAGCTCCCGGGAGGCCCTGCGTGTTCGTCCGGCGGACGATTGAAGTGCACCGGGAGTTGGCCACGGTGGCCGAACCTGCTCGACGGCCGTCACGGCGTGACGTGGTTCGCGCTCGGCTCGACTCGTGGGGACACCGATGAAGAAGCAGCTTGGTATCGCAGGGATCGCGGCGCTGGTCGTCGCCGGGACGGTCACGGTCGTGCCCGCGCAGGCGGTGACGTACGGGACGCCGACCATCAGCCTGTCCGCGGCGTACCTGTCCGGCGCCGTCGGCGCGGTCGGGGACCCCGTGGTCGACGTGACCGTGGGGCAGAGCGGCGCCGACGTGTCCGCGCTGACGGTCAGCGCCTCCGCGTCGAGCAGGGCCTCGGTCGCCGGCACGGGCGACGTGACCGTCACCGGGGCCGGGGCGGTGCGGCAGCTGGCCGTCACCGCGCGCGGCCGCGGCTACACCAGCCTCACCGTCAAGGTGTCGGGGCTGGGCGGCAAGAGCGCCACCAAGACCCTGTCCTACGCCGCCTCGGCCGCCGTGCAGAACCCTGCCGACGCCCGGTACTTCACCGGCGCCTCGGACTCCTCGGCCGCCGTGGACGTCGGCGGCGGCTACACCGTGGTCGCCGACGACGAGAGCAACGTGCTGCGCCTGTACGACCGTTCCCGCTCGGCCGCCCCGGTCCGGACCTGGGACTTCAGCTCGCAGCTCGGAGTCACCAAGGAGGTGGACATCGAGGGGGCGACCCTGATCGGCAACACCGTGTACTGGACGGGTTCGCTCGGCAACAACAAGGACGGCGAGTACAAGGCGCCCCGGAACACGGTGTTCACCACCACGGTGACCGGCTCCGGGCCGGGTACGCAGCTCGCGTACGGGCGCTCGTACAAGAACCTCCGCGACGACCTGGTGGCCTGGGACAAGGCGAACGGCAACCGCTACGGCTTCGCGGCCGGCACGGCGGCCGGCGAGGCGCCCAAGCAGATCGACGGCTTCAACGTGGAGGGGCTGGAGTTCGCGCCGGGCTCGACCACGACCGCGTACCTGGGCTTCCGCGCCCCGCTGGCCCCGGCGGTGCCGGGCGGCAAGGCGCTGATCGTGCCGGTGACCAACTTCGACAAGGTGCTCTCCAGCGGGACCAAGGCCACGTTCGGGGCGGGCATCGAGCTCGACCTCGGCGGGCTGTCGATCCGCGACATCCGCAAGAACGCGGCGAACCAGTACCTGATCCTGGCCGGCTCCTGGGCCGCGGACGACAACTCGGACCCGTACGCGCTCTACCAGTGGGACGGCGTCGCGGGCCACGCCCCGGTCAAGCGGGCCGACCTGCCGACGACCGACCCGGGCGGCTGGGAGGCCGTCGTGGACGTGCCCGACCTGTCGGTGCAGGGGGCGCGCGTACAGCTGATCACGGACAGCGGGTCCGCGGACCTGTACGGGGACGGCGTCGAGGCCAAGGACCTGACGCACCCGGAGTGGAAGAAGGCCCGGGCGGCCTGGTTCACGCTGAACTGAGGCAGAGGTGGCCGCGCAGGGCATGTGTACTCTCGTACACATGCCCTACGTACTGCTTGCCGCGGCCATCACCGCCGAGGTGGCCGGGACCACCGCCATGAAGTTCAGCGACGGCTTCACGAAGCTGTGGCCGTCGCTGGGCACGCTGGCCGGCTATGCCGTCGCGTTCACGCTGCTCGCGCAGACGCTGAAGTCGATGTCGGTGGGCACGGCGTACGCGATCTGGGCCGGGGTCGGCACGGCCGCCATCGCCGCGATCGGGATGGCGTTCATGGGGGAGGCGGCCACCGCCGCGAAGATCGCCGGGATCGCACTGATCATCGGCGGCGTGGTGCTGCTGAACCTGGGCGGGGCGCACTGATGGCCCCCGCGGGCACCGGCGGGCGCAGGTACGACCCGGACCGGCGGCAGCGGATCATCGACGCGGCGATCCGGGTGGTGGGCGCCAAGGGCATCGCAGGGCTGAGCCACCGCAGCGTGGCGGCGGAGGCGGATGTTCCGCTGGGCTCGACCACGTACCACTTCAAGACGCTGGACGACCTGCTGGTCGCGGCGCTGCGACAGGCGAACGCAGGCTTCGTCCCGGTGCCGGACGTCGACGACCCGGATCTGGCCGGGGCGCTGGCGCGGCTGCTGGGGGAGTTCCTGACGGCGGACCGGGCGCGGGCGGAGCTGGAGTACGAGCTGTACCTGGAGGCACTGCGCCGCCCGGCGCTGCGCCCGGTGGCGGCGGAGTGGACGGAGTCGGTCTCGGCGGCCCTGGCCCGCCGAGTGGACCCGCAGACGGCCCGGGCCCTGGTGGCGGTGATGGACGGCATCGGCCTCCAGGTCCTGCTGACGGCGGGGGAGTACGACGAGCCCTGCACCCGCGAGATCCTGGCCCGCATCCTGAACTCCGGCCCCGGCGGCACGTGAGGCGCGGGGGTCCGGGAGCCCGGGGGCCCGGGGCTACTTCGACGACACTCCCTGGCCGGCGGCCCGGACCGCGGCCAACGCCGCAGCGACACTGCCCTCGATGTCCCGGATCGGGTAGATCGCCTCACGCACCACCCGCTCCCGGTCCACCACCAGCGTCAACCGCTTCAGCCGGCTGACCCCCGCCGCCCGGAACGTCGGCAACCGCAACGCCGCCGTCAGCGAAAGGTCCGCATCGGAGAGCAGCGGAAACCGCAGCCCCTCCGCCTCCGCGAACTCCCGCTGCTCATCGGGCCGCTGGGTGGACACCCCGTGCACCGTCGCCCCTGCCGTCGTGAACTCCGCCAGCTGGTCCCGGTACGTGCACGACTCGAACGTGCAGCCCTTCGCCCCCGGGATCCCCGCCCACCCCGGCGGGTAGGAATCGGCCCGGGCGTACGCGCCGGGGAAGCAGTACAGGACCGTGAACGGCGTGTCCGCCACCGGATCCCGGACCTCCCCGAACCGGTCCGGCAGTGCCAGCTCCGGCAGCTGGGTGCCGCGCAGCGCGTGCACCCGTTCCGCCTCCCGCGAGGACTCCTCCGTCGTGGCCGTCATGTCTCCCTCTCCCAGGACCCAGGTGTCTCCCCAGTCCTGGAGGGCCACCAGGACCGGCAGCAGCCCCCGCCCGCGCGGGGTCAGCCGGTACTCGTGCCGCACCGGACGTTCCTGGTACGGCTCGCGCGTCAGCACCCCGGCTTCGACCAGCAGCTTCAGCCGCTCGGCCAGCACCTTGCGGGACATCCCCAGCTCGCGCTGGAACGCGTCGAAGCGGTGCACGCCGCGCGCGGCGTCGCGCACGATCAGCAGCGTCCACCAGTCACCCACCACGTCGAGGGCCTGGGCGATGGCGCAGTCCGCATCGTCGAGGTGTGTGCGCTGGGCCATGGGCACTCCTTTGTCCGTTGACCCAAGGCTGTCATGCTGACATAGTCCGTTCCCAAAAGGAACTGACCAAGGGTGCGGGGGGCGCGGTGCAAGGCTTCAAGGACGTGCCGAGAGCGGTGTGGCTGCTGGCGGCGGGAGTGTTCGTCAACGCCGTCGTCAGCTTCACCTTCGTCTTCGTCTTCCTGTACCTGACCGGCCCGCGCGGCCTCGGCGCCGCCCAGGCGGGCCTGGTCACCGGCATCGGCGGCGTCGGCCTCGTCGCCGGGAACTTCACCGGCGGCTGGTACGGGGACCGCTTCGGCCACCGCCGGGTGCTGCTCGCCGCCTCCACCGCCGGCGGCCTCGCCCTGATGTCCTTCCCGCTCCTGCCCACCGCCGGGCTCTACGCGGCCCTGCCGCTGGCCCAGTACGCCTCCGGCGTGGTCCGGGCCGCGAACTCCGCGCTGGTCGCCGTCACCGTCCCCGAGGGGGCCCGCCGGCAGGCCTTCGCCGTCGTCCGCTGCGTCTCCAACGGCGGCTTCACCCTCGGCCCGCCCCTCGGAGCCCTGATCGCGACCGGGCTCTCGTACGACTGGCTCTTCGTCTGCGACGGCCTCGGGACCCTGTTCTTCGCCCTCTGGACCGCGCGGGTCGTCCCCGCCCGCGGTGCCTCCCGCAATGCCGCCGCGGCCCCGGACGGGGGTCGGGGCCGCGGTCTGTGGGCGGAGCTGCGCGCCCGGCCCGCCGTACTCGTCCTCCTCGGCGCGATCCTGGTGACCGACCTCGTCTACCGCCAGCAGTACGGCACCTTCCCCGTCTTCCTCGCCGACCACGGACAGGGCACCCGGGCCTTCGGCCTCGTGATCGCCCTCAACGGCGCGGTCATCCTGCTGCTCGAGCTCCCGGCCGCCGTCGCGCTGCGCGCCCGGCCGCCGCTCCCGGTCATCGGGACCGGGCTGGTGCTGGTCGGGGCCGGGTACGCGGCGCTGCTGCCAGGCGTGGGGGTGACGAGTGCCGTGGTGATGATGGTGCTGCTGAGCCTCGGCGAGATCCTGTACAAGACCACCGCCACCGCGTACGTGGCCGACCAGGCGCCCGAGCACGCCATCGGGCGGTTCCAGAGCCTGTACGCGGGGGTCTCGGTCAGCGGTGTCGTCCTCGGGCCACCGCTGGGCGGAGCGCTGTACGCGGCCGCGCCCGGGCTGCTGTGGCCGCTGTGCGCGGCGCTGGCGGCGGGCGCGGGCGGGGCGGTGCTGTGGGTTTCGGTGCGGCAGCGGCGACACGCGGGCCGACCGGCACATGAGACCGGTTCGCAACCGCAGGCCGTCGCCGGTTAGGTTTCGGACATGACTGCTACGCGTACCACCGGCGCCGTCGCCGCCGGACTTGCCACCATCGCCTCCGACGGCACCGTCCTCGACACCTGGTTCCCCGCCCCCGAGCTGGTCGCCGAGCCCGGCCCGGCCGGCACCGAGCGCCTCACCGCCGACCAGGCCGTGGAGCTGCTGGGCGCCGCCGCGGCCAAGGCGATCCGCCTGGACGCGGTCCGCGACGTCGAGGTCGTAGCCGTCCGCACCGTGATCTCCTCCCTCGAGGACAAGCCGCTGGACGCGCACGACGCGTACCTGCGCCTGCACCTGCTCAGCCACCGCCTGGTCAAGCCGCACGGCCAGAGCCTGGACGGCGTCTTCGGACTGCTGGCCAACGTCGCCTGGACCTCGCTGGGCCCGGTCGCCGTGGACCAGGTGGAGACCGTACGGCTGAACGCGCGCGCCGAGGGCCTTTACCTCCAGGTCACCTCGATCGACAAGTTCCCGCGGATGACGGACTACGTCGCCCCCAAGGGCGTGCGCATCGCCGACGCGGACCGGGTCCGCCTCGGCGCGCACCTCGCCGAGGGCACCACCGTCATGCACGAGGGCTTCGTCAACTTCAACGCCGGCACCCTCGGCACCTCCATGGTCGAGGGCCGCATCTCGGCGGGCGTCGTGGTCGGCGACGGCTCCGACATCGGCGGCGGCGCGTCCACGATGGGCACCCTCTCGGGCGGCGGCAAGCAGATCATCTCGATCGGCGAGCGCTGCCTGATCGGCGCCGAGGCAGGCGTCGGCATCGCGCTGGGCGACGAGTGCATCGTCGAGGCCGGCCTGTACGTGACCGCGGGCACCCGCGTCACCCTCCCGGACGGCCAGATCGTCAAGGCCCTGGAGCTCTCGGGCGCCAGCAACATCCTCTTCCGCCGCAACTCGGTCACCGGCACGGTCGAGGCCCGCCCGAACAACGCGGTCTGGGGCGGCCTCAACGAGGTCCTCCACAGCCACAACTGACGCCCCGCCGCACCTGCGGCGAGCCGTCGCCGGTCCTCACGCCGGCCACCACGAGTGCCCTCCCACGGCCCCGCAACGGCCCGGGAGGGCATTTCGGCTTCCGGTGCGATGAAACCGCCGGTGGCGGGGACCGGCGTGACGTCCTCCCGCCCCGAGCGCGGGAGGACGGGCCGGTCAGGAGTGGGGGAGGGTGCGGATGAGGCCTGCGAAGGCCTCTTCCTCCGCCTCGGTCAGCTCGACCGACTCCATCGGGTGCGCGGCAGCAGTGCGCTGCGCCGGGATCACCGCGATGCCCTCGAACGCGCCGGGCTCCGGGTGGTGGAAGCGGGCGTCCCACAGCATGTGGCCGAAGCCGAGCACCCAGACGAGGGCGGCCACGAGCAGGACGGCAAGGCCGATTTCCTGGGCGGGGGAGATGGAGGGGAACACGCGGTCCTCCGGGGATACGGGCCGACATGGCCGAGCGTGGGGACACTGTCGAGCGTGGGGACACTCAACACCACAACCCGGGGCGAATGGGTGGTGATGTGGCGAGCGTCACGCCAGGGGCGAAAGTCCCCACTTGTCCGCAGAACCGGCCCGGCGGCCTCCCCGGTCAGTCCGCCAGGCGCAGTTTGAAGCCCTCGTGGCTGCGCGTGAAGCCCAGCCGCTCGTAGAAGCGGTGGGCGTCCGCCCGCTGCTTGTTGCTGGTCAGCTGGACCAGGCCGCAGCCGCGCTCGCGCGCCCGCGCCACCGCCCGCCGCATCAGCTCCGCGCCCAGCCCGCCGCCCCGGCGGTCCTCGCGGATCCGCACCGCCTCGACCAGCGCCCGCTCCCGCCCGCCCTGGCCGAGGCCCGGGACGTACGTCAGCTGGAGGCAGCCGAGCACCGTCCCCGTCCCGCCCTCGCAGAGGACCAGCATCTCGTTGCGGGCGTCCGCCTCGATCGCGGCGAACGCCTGCTCGTGCGCCTCGGTGACCTCGGCCCGCTCCTCCTCGCCGGCGACCGCCAGCAGGGCCAGTACGGCGGGCAGGTCCTCACGGGTGGCAGTACGGAAGATCATGACCGGAAGTGTGGCAGGGGGCCCGGACGTGACGGCGTCCGGGCCCCCTGCGGCTCAGGTCCGCACCGCGGTTACGGGCGGAAGCGGAGCACCTGCGGGTCGTGGTCGCTGTTCTGCGCCGAGAACTCCGCGTTGATGTGCACGCTGTCGTAGGTGAACGACTTGATCCCCGGGCTGGTCAGGATCTGGTCCAGTACCTGGGCGTTGCCCTGGTAGACGTACGAGTAGCGCTCCGCCTTCGGCAGCGACTTGATCGCCGAGTACAGCGCCCCGCCGTCCTCCAGCGCCTGCGTGGTACCCGAGAACTCGAAGTCGTTGATGTCGCCGACGGCGAGGACGTTCGCGTTCTTGTCCGCCGCCAGGAGCTCCTTGACGAAGCCGTTCACGGCCTGCGCCTGCAGCAGCCGCTTGGCCTCCGAGGAGCGGACCGGCGGCTGGTGGGACGAGGTCAGGCCCTCGTCGCCGCCCTTGGAGCCGAAGTGGTTGGCGATCACGAAGACCGTCTTGCCCTTGAAGACGAACTCGCCCGCGAGCGGCTTGCGGCTGTCGGCCCACGCCGGGTTCGCCGGGTCGATCCGGCCGGGGGAGTGGGTCAGGGCGGCCTTGCCCTGCTCCTTGACGACACCGGTCGCGGTCACCGCGTCGCCCGCCGCGCGGTCGGTGAAGGAGACGCGGGCCGGGTTGAACAGGAACACCTGGCGGATGTTGCCGCCGGGCTCGCCGCCGTCCTTGTTGTTCTCCGGGCTGATGGTGCGCCACTGGTACGCCGGGCCGCCGGCCGCGGCGATCGCCGCCGTGAACTTCGTCAGCGTCTGCTCCGCCGACACCGTGCCGTCGTTCTTGGCGCCGTTGTCGTCCTGGATCTCCTCCAGCGCCAGGATGTCGGGCGAGGCGAGGTTCGCGACGACGGCCTTCGCCAGGTTGTCGAACTTCTCCTGCGGGTCGCTCGGGTCGAGGTTCTCCACGTTGTACGTGGCCACCGCGAGCTCGTTCGCGGCCTGCGCCTTCGTCTTCTCGGGGGCGAGCGTGCCCGCCTTGACCGTGCCGAGGGTGCGGGCCACGAGGGTGTAGCCGCCGAACTGGTTGAAGTCCAGCGGGCCTTCGGTGGTGCCGGTCAGCTTGTCGCCGACGTTGGCCACCGGGAAGGGCTGCTGCGCCAGCGGCGCGAGCTGCTGGACCTGGAGCCGGCCGGTGTTCTGGGACTCGTACGAGCCGTAGATCGTGCCGCCGCGCTTGGCGGTGTTCTCCCAGCCCTTCACCGTGACCCACAGCTCCGCGTGCGGGTCGGTGGCGCCGACCACGCGCGAGGTGCCGATCTTCACGTTCATGCCCTCGAGGGACTCGTAGAAGTCCAGGGCGTAGCGCGAGGGCTCCAGGGCCAGGCCGTTGATGCTGCCGGCGGCGGCCGGGTCGCCCGCCGGGGCGTACTCGGCGGGCACGTTGTACTCGTTGATCGCGGTGGCCTCGGGCAGCGCGTTGCCCGAGGAGACGACGGTCACGGCCGGCTTGGAGATCTGGGTGACCGACTGGTTGCCGGAGGAGACGCCGCCGGGGATGTATTCGCCGACCAGGCCGGAGACCTTGACCGCGTCGCCGACGGCGACGGTCGGGACGGAGCTGGTGAAGACGAAGACGCCCTCACTGGTCGCGTCGTTGTCGTCGGCGTCCGGGTCCTGCATCCAGAAACCGCGCGAGCCGTACGTGCGCACGCCGGTCACGATGCCCGCGACATCGGCGACCTGCTTGCCGTTCAGCGGCGATATCCGGGTGGTGCCCTGGATGTCGTGGATGCGTATCGGATCGGCGGACGCGGCGCCTTCGGCGGCGTCGGCGGTGCCCGCCAGCAGGCCGGTGGCCAGGGCGGTGGCGACGAGTGCCGAGACGGCGGCGGAACGGGGATGCGAGGAGCGCATGGTCAGGAACTCCGGTGTGTGGAAGAGACGAGCGAGGGGGTGATGCGTGGTTTTGGCGGGATATGTGCGGTGGGTCCGCGGCCGGGCCGCAGGAGATCCGCAGGAATCCCAGTGGTTCCCCATAGATCTACGCGCGTCAATTTCCTGTGTGACCAGGGAAGTTGTCAAGGCCTCCAGGGGATACGGAAGCTGACTGTGGGATGAACCAAAGGAGATGGCCCCTCGGGCGCGCCCGATATGCGTCTACGCTTGTGCGCCGGACGGCCGCCCGCGGCGGCCGGACCACCGCCCCACCGCGTCCGCGAGGAGACCGCCCCATGTCCGCAGAGCCGCACGCCACGCTGCCGCCCGTACGGCTGCCCTCCGATGCGGAACTGGCCCGCGACGCCCTCGTCGCCCCGCTGTTCGCCCGCGCCGTACGGCTGGCCCGCTGGGCCGGACCGGACACCCGCGTCGACATCGGCGGCGAACTGGTCGCCGCACAGCTGCCCGAGGCCGCCGCCGCGCTCGGCTTCGAGGCCGCCGACGAGGAAGCCCCGGTGCTCGCGAGCCGGGCATGGCGCGTGGCCGTGGACACCGGCCTGGTCGACGTGACCGAGCCCGAGGACGACGGCGACGAGGAGTCCGGCACCGCCGTGCCCGGCGAGGACCTGGCCCTGGTGAGCGGCGGCGCGCCGGGCGAGGTGCTCGCCCTGTGGCTGGCCGCCCTGGACACCGTGCTCGCGGACGCGGCCGTGCCCGATCTGGACGGCCTCGTCGACGCGTTGGACGCGGGCGGTGAGATCGACTTCGACCAGCTGGACTGGAACCCGCGCCGCGAGGCGGACTTCCTCGACGGGGTCCTCGCCAACCTCTACCTGCTCACCGTCGCCGGGCACGGCGCCTCGGACGGCCCGGTTCCGCTGCCCGTGCTCGCCGCTTCGATGGTCATCCCGGAGGACATGAGCGAGCCGACCGACGCCGTGCTGGAGCAGGTTTCGGACGCGATGATGCGCCTCGACGACCAGTTCCGGCAGCTGGAGCCGATCGGGCTCGTGGAGTTCCAGCCCGTCGACGAGGCGCTGATGGCGGAGGCGGACGACGAGGAGTTCGCCGCCGGTTCGGTGGCGGGTGGCGCAGCCGACGACGAGGACGTCTCCCGGTACGGGATGGTGCGGCTGACCCCGCTCGGCCTGTACGGGATCCGCGCCCGCATGCTGGAGGCCGGGGTCGTCGCCCCCGCCGTCGGAGAGCTGGCCGACAAGGGCGCGGACGCCCTGCTCGACGCCGTTTCCGGCTACCCCGAGGGCGCGGCCCAGGCCGAGATCGAGCAGTGGCTCACCGGCCGCGAACTGCCCGCCGCGGTCGCCGAACTGCTGGCCGCCGCCCGCGGCGCCGACGAGGGCGGCCCGCTGCGCCGGCTGCGCTGCCAGCAGGCCCTCGCACCGGCCGGCCCGGAGGCCGAGCCGGCGGTCCGTGCGGTGCTGGACGATCCGGAGCTCGGCGGGCTCGCCCGCGTCTGGCTGTCCGAGCGCGGGGTGGCCGACGTACCGGCGCCGGACGGGGCGATGGTGTTCTGGCTGACCGTCGACACGATCGCGGCGCAGCTCGCGGCGGACGGGGAGGCCGCGGAACTGCCGCTGCTGATGGAGTCGCTGACCGCGCACCACGCAGGGTTCTTCGACCAGGTCTGGCGGGTGGAGCACCCGGCGACGGCGTACGTGCTGGAGGCTATGGGCCGGCTGCACCCGGACAAGAAGGCCGCCAAGGAGGCCCGCAAGGCTGCCTTCAAGGCGCGCTCGCGGCAGTCCTGACGCGCTGGAACGAGCGTGGGAACGAGGGTGGGAACGAGGGGGAACGAGGGGGAACGAGGGGGGAACGCGCCGTTCCTGAGCCGGAGTTGGCCATTCCGGCCGCCGGGAAGGGGCCGGTTTCCCTTCGTGGGTAGTTCAGCCGCCGTTCACGTGCGGGCGGGAGCGTGTGCGCCGACGACCGCACGACAGGCGCACCACCTCCCCACCCCTGGAGACCCGATGCCGCTCAGCCGTAGAGACTTCACCGCCCGCACCGTCATCGCCGGCGCGGGAGTCGCGCTCACCGGAACGGTCGGCGCACTCGCCACCGCCCCGGGAGCGCTGGCGGCCGAGGACGGCACCCGGCGCGACGAGCACGGCCGGCCCTGCGAGCCCGGCTACGGTCCGCTCCTCCCGGACCCGGCAGGACTGCTCGCCCTCCCCGCCGGATTCGGCTACCGCGTGATCACCCACAGCGGCGTCACCACGCTCGAGTCCGGCGAGTCCACGCCGTCCAACCACGACGGAACGGCCGCCTTCGAGGGCCACCGCGGGGTCACCCTCCTCGTCAACAACCACGAGCTCAAGGGCAAGCGGGCGAACTGGGCCCACCCCGTCCCCCTCACCGAGGGCCTCGTCTACGACCCGGCCGCGGCCGGCGGCTGCACGGTCGTCGAGGTCCGGCGCGGCGGCGAGGTCGCCGAATGGGTGGGCGTCGCCGGTACGTCGACCAACTGCGCGGGCGGTGCCACCCCCTGGGGCACCTGGCTGACCTGCGAGGAGACCGAGGACCTCGCCGGCAAGAACGGGATGACCAAGGACCACGGGTACGCGTTCGAGGTCGACCCGCACGACCGCCGCGCCAACCGCGACCCCAAGCCGATCAAGGCCTTCGGCCGGTACGCCCACGAGGCCGTGGTCATCGACCCGCGCCAGGGCCACGCCTACCTGACCGAGGACGCCTCCGGCCCCAACGGGCTGCTCTACCGCTGGACCCCGCCGAGCGGCTTCCGCCACGGGCGCGGCAAGCTCCGTACCCTCGCCGCCGACGCCGGCGTGCTGGCCGCCGCCAAGTGCTTCGACAGTGCCGGCCGGTTCGTCGACGACCTCTCGCGCGCGACGAAGACCGGCACCGTCTACGGGGTCGACTGGGTGGACGTGGCGGACCGCGACGCGCGGACGGTGCCGGTGCGCAAGCAGTTCGCGGACGGCGCGGTGACCCGCGCCCGCAAGCTGGAGGGCATGTGGTGGGCCGACGGCGGCACCTACTTCGTCTCCTCGTACGCCCGTGAGGAGAGCCCGGGCACGGCGCACGACGGCCAGGTGTGGTTCTACGACCCGAAGCGGCGTACGGTCCGGCTGATGGTGGTGCTCGGGGTGAACGCCGACCCGGCCAAGGACGGCTCCCTCGACGGCCCCGACAACATCACGGTCTCCCCGTACGGCGGCCTCGTCATCGCGGAGGACGGCAGCGGCCTGCAGCACCTGTTCGGCGCAACCGAGTCGGGACGCACCTACCCGCTGGCGCGCAACGAGCTGAACATCGGGACGGCGGAGAAGCCGGAGTACTCCGAGTTCACGGGGGTCTGCTTCTCCCCGGACGGGCGCACGCTGTACGCCAACATCCAGGACCCCGGCATCATGCTGGCCATCACCGGTCCGTGGCGGCGCGCGCACTGACGCGTCGGCGGCCGGCGGACCGGAGGCCGATGATCCGGGGGCCGGTATTCCGGGGGCGGGCCGGTATTCGCGATCGAAGGCTGCGCCGCCACCCGTTCACCGGGCGGCGGCGCAGCCTTCGATCGTTCACTGAGCGGCGGCGACCTCGGCGCGGCTGGCTGCGGCCCATTCCTCGAGCAGGAACTCGTACGCCTCGGAGGGCCACTCCTCGTCCACCCGGGTCTCGACGAGGTGCCGTATCGCCTCGTTCGCCTCAGCGGCGGACGGACGGGCGGGACCCGCGGGCCGGAGTGTGCTGTACATGCTTCCAAGGCTACGGGCGGGCACTGACAGTCACCTCCGGATTAAGGGTGGAATCCATCACCTCGGCCCCCGGGCCGATCGGTCACGGTAGCTCCGTGTGCCCGCCCACCTGCTCAGAGTGCCTGTGAGGCGGGCTGGACCATGCCGCGTACTGTGCGCGACTTCACAAAGTCTCCGATCGCCGTCATCTCCCATTCGCCCGAGAACTGGCGGACCAGCTTGGCCATCATGACCCCGGTCTGCGGCTGGGCGCCGGTGAGGTCGAAGCGCACCAGCTCCTCCCCGCTCGCCGCGTCGATCAGGCGGCAGTAGGCCTTGGCGACCTCGGTGAACTTCTGGCCGGAGAAGGAGTTGACGGTGAAGACCAGGCCCGTGGCCTCGGCGGGCAGCCGCCCGAGGTCCACCACGATCACCTCGTCGTCCCCGGCTCCCTCACCGGTGAGGTTGTCGCCCGAGTGCTTGATGGCGCCGCCCAGGATGGACAGCTTGCCGAAATAGCAGCTGTCGATGTGGTTGCGCTGCGGGCCGTACGCGATGACGGAGGCGTCGAGGTCGATGTCCCGGCCGCGGAACGCCGGCTCCCAGCCCAGGCCCATCTTCACCTGGGAGAGCAGGGGGCGGCCGTTCTTGACCAGGGAGACGGTCTGGTTCTTCTGGAGGCTGACCCGGCCCTTGTCGAGGTTGATCTTCCCGGTGCCGGTGGCGGCCGGGGCCGCAGTGGGCGGCGCGGGCGGGGCGGCGGGGGCAGCGGGGGCCGCGGGGGCGCTCGGCCAGGAGGAGGCGGACGGGGCGGAGGGCGCCGAGGGGGTCTGACCCCAGACAGGGGCCGAAGGGGTGACCGGGGCCGCAGGGGCCTGCGGGGCGGCCGCGGGCGGCGGAGTGGGTTCCTCGTCCACGGAGACCCCGAAGTCGGTCGCGATCCCGGCGAGGCCGTTGGCGTACCCCTGGCCGACCGCACGCACCTTCCACACGCCGCCGCGCTGGTAGACCTCGACGACCACGAGCGCGGTCTCGGTGCCCAGCTGCGGAGGGGTGAAGGTGGCGATCACGGCGCCGCTGTCCGCATTGCGCACGGTGGCCGTGGGCTCGATGCCCTGGAAGGTCTGACCTGCGGCGTCGGGACTGGCCGTGACCACGATCCGCTCGATGCCCGGCGGCAGCGCGCCCGTGTCCACCGTGATCGAGTCCGGCGCCGCCCCGCCGCCCGACCGGTGGCTGACACCGGGCCCGGACGGCTGGTTGTAGAAGATGAAGTCGGCGTCGGAACGCACCTTGCCGTCCGCCGCGAGAAGGAGTCCCGACACGTCGAGCCGCACCGGGGCAGCCACGTCCACCGTCACACGGACGGTATTGAGCGGCAGGTTGGAACCTGGGGTCATAGCGGTCATGCCGGGAGAACGACCGGAGGCCCTTTGCCGTTCCCTTACCCTCGCCGCGGATTTCAGCGCCGGTTGCGGGGGTGGTTCTTCGCCGTCCGCTCGTTGCCGAACTTGTACGCGCCGGTCCAGCGGGCCATCACGAGCTGCGCGTCGCCCGACTCGACCTCGGCGAGGAACTTCTCGGCCCGCCCGCCCCGCAGGGTGCTCGCGGCCCGCCCCTGGTGCGTGATGACCACGCTGCTGTCGCTGCGCTGTTCGTACGTGAATCCGTGAGGTCTCGGCATGACCGGCAGCCTGCCCCCGCGGGGGCGGGGCGGGCAACGGGTTTACGGCCCGGCGGGCGGAGCGGGCCGTGGGCGGGTCCGGCCCGCCGGGGCGGGGCCTGACCCGCGGCCGGCCTCAGTCGCCGGTGACGCGGCGCGGCAGCCCCAGCGGGTTCGCCTCGCGCAGTTCCGCCGGAAGCAGCGGGTCCGGCACCGACTGGTAGGCCACCGGCCGCAGCCAGCGCTCGATGGCGGTCCCGCCGACCGAGGTGGAGTGCGAGGTCGCCGCCGGGTACGGGCCGCCGTGGTGCTGGGCCGGGGCCACCGCGACACCGGTCGGCCAGCCGTTGACCACGATCCGCCCGGCCAGCGCCGTGACCTGCGCGATCAGTTCCGCCGCCGGGCCCGGACCGCCGTCGGCCTCGGCCGCGGACAGCTGGAGCGTGGCGCTCAGGTTCCCGGGGAGCAGGCCGAGCACCGACCCGGCCTCGCGCTGGTCGGCGTACCGTACGACCACGGTCACCGGTCCGAAGCACTCCTCGAGCAGAACCTCGTACGCGCCGCCCTCGAGGAGCGTCCCCGCCGGCACGGTCAGGTAGCCCGCGCCGACCGTGTGCTCGCCGCCGGAACCCGGGGTGACAGGCGCGGTGACGCCGGGCAGCGCGGCCCGCTCGCGCACGCCGGAGACGAAGTTCTCCCGCATCCGGTGGTCGAGCAGGACGCCGGGCTCGGTCTCGCCGAGGGCCTTCGTCAGCGCGCCGGTGAACCGGTCGCCGTCCGCGCCCTGGGGGACCAGGACCAGGCCCGGCTTGACGCAGAACTGGCCGACGCCGAGGGTGACCGAGCCCGCGAGCCCGGCGGCGATCTCCTCGGCGCGCTCGGCGGCGGCCGCGGGGGTGACCACGACGGGGTTGAGGGAGCCGAGTTCGCCGTGGAAGGGGATGGGGACGGGACGGGCGGCGGCCGCGTCGAACAGCGCCCGCCCGCCCCGGATGGAACCGGTGAATCCGGCGGCGGAGACCAGGGGGTGGCGGATCAGCTCGAGGCCCGCGCCGAACCCGTGGACGACGCGGACCACGTCGGCCGGCAGCCCGGCCGCCACGGCTGCGCGGCGCAGCAGCGAGGCGCACAGCTCGGAGGTGGCCGGGTGGTCGGGGTGGGCCTTGACGACCACCGGGCAGCCGGCGGCCAGCGCGCTCGCGGTGTCCCCGCCGGGCACGGAGAACGCGAGCGGGAAGTTGGAGGCGGCGTAGACCGCGACCACGCCCAGCGGCACCTTGTAGCGGCGCAGTTCGGGGCGCGGCGGGACGGCGGCGGCGTCCGCGCGGTCGATGCGGATGTCGAGGTAGGAGCCCTCGTCCACGGCGTCGGCGAAGGCCCGCAGCTGGCCGGTGGTGCGGGCGAGCTCGCCGGTCAGCCGGCCCGGCCCGAGGGCGGTCTCGGCGTCGGCGGCCTCGATCACGTGGTCCGCGGCCTCGTCGAGCAGCTCGGCGGCGGTGCGCAGGAAGGCCGCGCGGGTGGTGCGGTCGGCGAGCGCGCCGCGGGCCGCGTGGGCGGCGCGTACGGCCTCGTCCACCTCACCGGATGTGGCTTCCACCGCAACCTGTTCGCGCTGCTTCCCGGTGCGGGGGTCCACACTCCAGACTGGTGTTGCTGCCATGGCGCACTGCCTCCTGGATCTACGCTGACCCGCGCGGTGGCGTTCAGTATTCTGAACGCCGTTCCGATGGATGAATGATCACATCCGCTCCGGACTCTATTTCCGGGTCTTCCGCGTTGACAAGAGACAAGAGGGGCAAGAAGGCGAATGACCACAACTGAGCCGGACCGGTCCGCCGCGGAACCGGAGGGGCCGGGGGGCCCGGGGGGCCCGGGGGCATCGGCGGCCGTCAAATCGGCCGTCCGCACGGTCCTGTTGCTGGAGCACTTCGCGGCGCGGCCCGGGCTGCACAGCCTGGCCGACATCCAGCACGACCTCTCGCTGCCCAAGTCGAGCCTCTACATGCTGCTGCGCACGCTGGTGAACCTGGGGTGGGTGGAGACGGACGCGACGGGCACGCGGTACGGCATCGGCGTACGGGCCCTGCTCGTCGGCAGCTCGTACATCGACGGGGACGAGGTCGTCGCCGCGGCCCGGCCCACCCTGGACCGGCTCTCCGACGACACCACCGAGACCATCCACCTGGCCCGGATGGACGGCACGAGCGTCGTCTACCTGGCCACCCGCCAGTCCCAGCACTACCTGCGACCGTTCACCCGCGTCGGGCGGCGGCTGCCCGTGCACTCGACGGCGCTGGGCAAGGCCCTGCTGGCGAGCCACTCCGACGAGGAGGTGCGGGCGCTCCTGCCGCGGCGGCTGGAGGCGGTCACCGAGCACACGATCACCGACCGGGAGCGGCTCGTCGACGAGTTGGCGCTGGTACGGGAGCAGGGCTACGCGGTGGACCGCGAGGAGAACACCCTCGGGCTGCGCTGTTTCGGGGTGGCGGTGCCGTACCGGACGCCGGCCCGGGACGCGGTGAGCTGCTCGGTGCCCGTGGCCCGGCTGACGGCGGGCCACGAGCAGAGGATCAAGGCGGCGCTGTTCGAGGCGCGGGACCGGCTGTCGGTGGCGACCCGCCGTATGTGAGGCGGCGGACGCGGGCCCGCCGCGTGCGAACCGCCTCCCCCGGGTGGGGGAGGCGGTTCACCTTCATGGGGGAGGTGGCGGGGCGGCGCGGACGCGACTGTTGAGTCATGACCACACCAGCGGTGAACACGAACGAGACGGTGGGCACGGACGCGGCGCAGTCGACGCGCGCCGGCCCGGCTGCCCGGCGCAGGGTCCTTGGAGCGGTGGCCCTGGCCGCCACCGTGCCGTACCTGTGCCTCAAGGGCGCCTGGGTGGCGGGGAGCCGCATCGGGATACCGGACGGCAGCGTGCTGCTGGGACCCGGGATGTTCTTCAAGGTGGCGAACGCCGTCACGCTGGTCATGGACGCGGCCGTCATCGTGCTCGTGCTGGTGTTCACCCGGCCCTGGGGCAGACGGGTGCCGTCATGGCTGCTGACCCTCCCGGTGTTCGTCGCCACCGGACTGCTCGTGCCGATCGTCGTGGCCTTCCCCGGCCAACTCCTCGTGAGGGCAGTGGGGCTGGGGCCGGACGCGGCCGCGCAGGCGGCCAGGGAGCCCTTCCTCGACCCATGGGTGTTCAACGTCGTCTACGGCGGCTTCATCGTGCAGGCCGTAGCCCTGGCCGCATTGTTCGTCCCTTATGCGCGAGAGCGCTGGGGCAGCGTGTGGCAGGGCGTTCAGGGGGAGCGGCTCCCGTCACCCACGGGGGTGGTGGCGGGAGCCGCGGCGGCGCTGGCCGTGGCCGTGGCAGCAGTGGAGTTCACCTGGGCCTTCGGAGGTACGGCCGGGCTCAGCGCGTCACAGATCGCGCAGTTCAACCCCGAAACGGGCGTGGTGTTCGCCACCTACGGGATGTGCACGCTGGTCGCGGGGGCGGGAGCCGTGAACCTGGCCCGGGGCGGGGCCCGGCAGGCCCGGCGGGCGCTGGCCGTCGCATGGATCGGGGCGGCGGCCGCGGCGAGTTGGGGGCTGTGGCTCCTGATCTCCTGCGCGGGCACCGCCGATCCCGCGAAGGCGGTCACCACCGCGATGGTCCTGACCTACGCTGGCCAGATGATCACCGGTCTGCTCGCCGCGGCCGTCCTGGCCCGGTTCCTCGCCTCACGCCGCAGCACAGCGTGACGCGGAGGGGCGCGAGCGGCAGGGGGACCGGCAGGGGCAGGGGCAGGGGCTGGGGCAGGGGCTGGGGCAGGGGCTGGGGCTGGGGCAGGCAGGGCTGGGTCAGCGGGATGCCGGGGGGCAGTGGGATGTGGGCGGGGACGCGGGCCGGTGTGGGGCGGGTGCTGGGGGCGCGGGCCCGGCTGCGCTGGGTGCACCTGATCCTGGGCGGGGCCCTGCTGATGCCGTACTTCCTCCTGTCCCAGGTGGTGGTCAGTGTCGTGACGGGCGGGGGCAACATCTTCGGCTCCACCCCGCTGACCTTCGCCTCCTACGGGCTCTCCCTGCCGATGGCCGCGGTGACCGCCGTCTTCGGGCTCGTCCGGCCGATGTCGGTGGGCGCCGTACGGGCCCTGTGCGGGGTGCCGGGCGAGCGGCTGGCGGAGGGTCCGGCCCGCTCCTGGGCGGCCCGGGGGCGGACCTCGGCCTGGTGGACGCTGCACGTGGGGGTCGGCGCGGCGATCAGCGGCATGAGCCTCGCGGTGCCGCCCATGGCGGTGGTGCTGATCGCGGTGCCCTTCGTGAGCGCGCTGCGGGAGACCCCCATGGGGATGGGCTGGTTCAGCACCGACACCGCCTCGTACGCCGCCCCGCTGCTCGGGATCGGGCTGCTGTGCGGGCTCGTCCTGTGCGCCGCCGGGGCCGGGGCGCTGCTGGCCCGGCTGGCACCCGTACTGCTCGGGCCGACGGCGGCGGACCGGCTGGCCGCGGCCGAGGAGCGGGCCGCCGACCTGGCCGTGCGCAACCGGCTGGCCCGGGAGCTGCACGACGCGGTCGGGCACGCCCTGAGCGCCGTCACCCTCCAGGCGGTCGCCGCCCGGCGGGTGCTCGACAGCGACCCCGGGTTCGTACGGGAGGCCCTGGCCGCGATCGAGGACACCACCCGGCGGACGGTGGGCGAGCTGGACGCCGTGCTGGGCCTGCTGCGGGACGGCGACCCGGCCCGGCCCGACGCCGCACCCGCACCGACCCTCTCCGCCGACCTCGACGGGCTGCTGGCCCGCACCCGGGCCGCCGGCACCACCGTCACCGCCCTGCAGGACCCCGGACCGGCCGGGAACTGGGCGCAGCTCCCGGCGATCGCCTCCCGCGAGGCGTACCGGATCGTCCAGGAGGGCCTGAGCAACGCCCTGCGCCACGGCGCGGGCCCCGTCGAGCTGCGGATCGCCGTACAGGGCAGGGCGGACGGCATCGGCAGCACCAACCGTGAACTGGAGATCACCATGACCAATCCGCCGGGTACCCCCGACGGGCAGCAGCCCCGCACCACCGGGGGCCGCGGGCTGCGCGGCGCCGCCGAGCGGGCCGGCCTGCTGGGCGGCCGCGTCGAAGCGGGCCCGCACCAGGGGCTGTGGCGGCTGCGGGCCGTCCTCCCGCTCGACGGGGGGTCCCGATGAGCGCGGGGCCCGCGGCGCGGCGGCCGCCGCTGCGCATCGTGCTCGCCGACGACGAGCGCATGGTCCGCACCGCCCTGCGGGTGATCCTCGAGGCCGAGCCGGACCTGGAGGTGGTCGGCGAGGCGGCCTCCGGCGCCGAAGCCGTCCCGCTGGTCCGTTCCCTGGTCCCCGACGTGGTGCTGATGGACGTCCGGATGCCCGAGATCGACGGCATCCGGGCCACCGAGCAGATCATCGCCGGCATGGCCGAACCGCCCCGGATCGTGGTCGTCACCACCTTCGAGAACGACGCGTACGTCTACGACGCGCTGCGCGCGGGTGCCTCGGGGTTCCTCCTCAAGCGGGCCGACCCCGACGAGCTGGTCGGCGCGGTCCGCCTCGTCGCCCGCGGCGACTGCTTGCTCTTCCCGGCGGCCGTCCGCTCGCTCGCCGCCTCCCACGCCCCCGGGGCCCCGGGTCCCGCCGCCCCCTGGGTGGCCCGGCTCACCGAGCGGGAGGCCGACGTACTGCGCCTGATGGCCACCGGACTGTCCAACCACGAGATGAGCGAACGCCTCGGCGTCGGTCCCCAGACGGTCAAGACCCACGTCGCCGCGGTCCTCTCCAAAACCGGCTCCCGCGACCGCACCCAGGCGGTCATCGCGGCCTACGAGGGCGGCTTCATGAAGAAAGGCTGAGAACCCGGCCACAATCGGGGCAGAGCGGAACGACCGGGGGCCTCGGCACGTCCTTCTGGGGGATGAACAAGACGATCAGGCGTGCGTCGGTCTTCTGTCTGCTCCTGGTGCTGGCCCTTTTGGTGCGGGTCACCTGGGTGCAGGCCTACCAAGGCCAGGCCCTCGCAGACAACGAGAACAACCGGCGGAACCTCATCGGGCAGTACGAGAACCCGCTGGGCAACATCATCGTGGGCGGGGAGGCGATCACCGGCTCGGTGAAGACGGACGGAAAGGACTTCGGGTACAAGCGCACGTACGTCGACGGTCCGCTCTACGCGCCGCTCACCGGCTACAGCTCCCAGGCCTTCGGCACGAGCATGCTGGAAGGCGTCTACAAGAAGATCCTGAACGGGTCCGACGACCGGCTCAAGACCGTGATGGACATGCTCACCAACAAGCGGGCCGCGCCGGGCAACGTGCTGACCACCATCGACAAGGCCGTGCAGAAGGCCGCGTACGACGCGCTCCAGGGCAAGCAGGGCGCCGCCGTCGCCATCGACCCGGCGACCGGCGAGATCCTCGCCATCGTCAACAACCCCTCCTTCGATCCGGGCAGCATCACGGGCGCCAACGACAAGGCGGCCTGGGAGAAGCTGATCGAGGACAAGGGCAAGGCGATGGAGAACGTGGCCCTGCGCAAGCCGCAGGCGCCCGGCTCCACCTTCAAGCTGGTCACCCTGGCGGCGGCCATCGAGAACGGGCTGGTCACCAACCTGGACACGCCGACCGGCACCCCGGATCCGTACACGATCCCCGGGACCCGGACGCTGCTGCCCAGCGAGGCGGGATCGGCGGCCTGCAACAACGTCTCCGCGCGCACCGCGCTGCGGCTGTCCTGCAACAACGTGTTCGCGGAGCTGGCGCACAAGCTCGGTCAGGACAAGATGCGGGCGATGGCCGAGAAGCTCGGTTTCAACACGGAGACCGCGACGCCCGTCACCGCCCGGCCGGCGAGCAAGTACCCGACGAACAAGATGTCCGTCGACCAGGTCGCGCAGACGGGTATCGGCCAGTTCGACGTGCAGGCCACCCCGCTCCAGATGGCGATGGTGACCGCCGCGATCGAGAACGGCGGCAAGCTCGTCGCCCCGCACTCGGTCTCCGAGGTCACCGATGCGAACGGCAACGTGCTGGAGAGCTTCAAGAACCCGAAGTCCGAGCAGGTCATGAAGGCCAAGACCGCATCGATGCTCCAGGACGCCATGCGGACGGTCGCGACCGAGGGCGGCGGCAAGCCCGCCCAGGTGGCGGGCGCCGAGGTGGGCGGCAAGACCGGCACCGCGCAGCGCGGCGTGAACAACAGCCTGCCGCCGCTGGCCTGGTTCACCTCGTACGGAAAGCAGGGCGGCAAGCAGATCGCGGTTGCCGTGGTGATCGAGAACTCGGACACCGACCGCTCCGAGATCGGCGGCGGCAAGCTCGCCGCCCCCATCGCCCAGAAGATGATGGAGGCGTGGCTGAAGAAGTAGCCGCGCCGGTCGCCGCAGGGCGCGCCGGGAACCGACAGGGTTCCCGGCGCGTTTCCTTTCCCATGATCAGGACCGCGCAACCCGCAGACCTCGACGCCATAGCCGCCCTCCACAGCCGGGCCCGGGCCACTTACTACCGCGGCCGCGTCCCCGAGCAGGCCTACGCAGGCGCAGCCGAACTCGCGCGGACCCGAGAAGGCTGGTCCCAGGCGGTCGCGCGGGCCGCCGCCGACGGCGGGGTGCTCTGCGCGGAGGAGGACGGCGAGCTCACCGGGGTTGCCGCCTTCCGCACCGCGGAGGGCGAGACCACCCTCACCCAGCTGCACGTCGACCCGGTCCACTGGCGCCGGGGTACCGGGGCCGCCCTGCACGCCGCCTGCCTCGACGCCTGGCGGCTGGCCGGTGTCGAGCGTGCCCGGCTGGAGGTCTACGAGCACAACCTCCGGGCCCAGGCCTTCTACGCCCGCCACGGCTGGCGCCCGGATCCGGCCGGGGCCGCGCGGTCCGGTTCCCACCTCACGCTGTGGCTCAGCGTCGGCCTGCAGGCCGCGTCCGGGGAATGAGACGCTCCGCCAGGTGGTTGAACGGGAAACCGTCGCGGCGCACAGCCGCGGCGTCCCAATGAACCCGGAGAGAAGAAGGATCATGCGCGTCGAGATCTGGAGCGACATCGCCTGCCCCTGGTGCTACATCGGCAAGGCCCGTTTCACCAAGGGGCTGGCCGAGTTCGCGCACCGCGACGAGGTGGAGGTCGTCTTCCGGTCCTTCGAGCTCGACCCGAACAGCCCGAAGGGCAGCACGGCGCCGGTCCTGGAGATGCTCGCCAAGAAGTACGGCCGCACCCTCGACGAGGCGCGCGGCATGGAGGAGCACGTCGCCGCCAGCGCCCGCGCGGAGGGGCTGACGTACCGTACCGACGGCCGTGACCACGGCAACACGTTCGACATCCACCGCCTGCTGCACCTGGCTGCCGCCCGCGGCCACCAGGAGGAGCTGCTCGACCTCGCCTACCGAGCGAACTTCGCCGAGGAGCGGTCGGTCTTCGACTCCGAGGTGCTCGTCGCCCTGGCGGTCGAGGCGGGGCTGGACGAGGCGGAGGCCCGCGCCGTCCTCGCGGACGACTCCGCGTACGCGGCGGAGGTGCGGGCGGACGAGCGCGAGGCGGCGGAACTCGGCGCCAACGCCGTGCCGTTCTTCGTCCTCGACCGCCGCTACGGGATCTCCGGCGGGCAGCCCGCGGAGGTGTTCACGCAGGCGCTGGAGCAGGCGTGGGCGGGCCGCGAGCTCACCGGGCCGGCGGCCACGGCCGACGCCTGCGACCCCGAAGACGGCTGCGCCGTCCCGCAGGCCTGACCCGCCCCACGGCCTGACCCCCGGTGGGGCCTGCCCCGGCCCCGGGCCTGACCCCGGTGGGCCTGCCCGGCCCGGGGCCTGACCTGCCCAGGGCTTGACCCCCGGTCGGGCCTGGCCCTGCACAGGGCTTGACCCCCGGTCGGGCTGTGCGTGGCCTGGGCTCTGCCCGGTTCGGACCCGGCCTCGGCCTGACGCGGCCGTGCCCGTGTGCCGGCCGTCGGCCGACTCGGCCTGCCACGGTCTGGCCCCGGTGGCTGGAGCCGGACCTGGTCGGCGGCCGGAGGAGCGCGGGCGAGCACGTGCCGCTGCGCGGAGCCGTCTCCCCGCCCCGCCCTTCCACCGTTTCCCGGGTGCTGCGCCCCCGGCCCCCCGGCCAACGGTGCTGCGCCCCCGGGCTCCGGGCTGGTGGGGCTGGGGCTCCGGGCCATCGGGTGGTGTCGGGCGGGTGTTGCTGGGGCGCAGCCCGGGGTCTGGTGGCCTGGGGGTGCGGCCCGTTTCCGGATTGCCGGCTGGCCGGACGGCTCAGTGCAGGGTTTCGGCCCAGGCGGCTTCCGCGGCGGCCATGGCCTCGGACGGGTCCGCCGAGAGCGCGGTGGACAGGGCCGTCAGGGAGGTCAGGACCGCCGGCAGCGACGCGGCCTGGCCGTAGTGGTTCACCCGGACCATCTCCCGGGCCAGCGCGCCGCCGCCCGCCGCGAGCGGGGCAGCCGGGTCGGCTGCGAGGGCCTTGGCCACCACCAGCGAGGCCTCCGGCACCCGCAGCGTGGTGGCCACCGGAGCCGCCTCCGAGGACCGGCCGACGTACGGGGCGAGGCCCAGCGCCACCGCGCCCGCCCGGGTCGCCGCCGCGGCCGCCGCATGGCGGGCCGTCACCGTCGGCAGGCCCTCGGCCGCGATCCGGTCCAGGCAGGCCTCCAGCGCCAGCATCTCCAGCTGCGCCGGAGCATGCGGCAGCGCGGTGCGGCCCGCGTCGATCCAGCGCTCCTTCCAGTCCAGCAGCGAGAGGTACGAGCGCCTCGGAGCGGCCGGGTTGTCCGCGAAGCGGGCCCAGGCCCGCTCCGAGACCGACACCGCCGAGACACCCGCCGGGCCGCGCATCGCCTTCTGCGCGCCGATCACGCACAGGTCCACGCCCCACGCGTCCGGCAGCAGCGCCTCCGCGCCCACCGACGCCACCGCGTCCAGCATGAACAGCGCGCCGTGGGCCCGTACGGCCTCACCGATCTCCGCGACCGGGTTCGTGTTGCCGGTCGCCGCCTCCGCGTGGACCAGGGACACGAAGTCGATCTCCGGGTGGGCGGCCAGGGCGTGCGCCACCTGGTCCGCCGTCACCGCCGTGTCGAAGGGGACCGCCAGGTCCACCACGTTCGCCCCGCAGTCGCGCAGCCAGTTGCCGAAGGTGGTCCCGTACGGGCCGGTCACGACGTTCAGCGCCGTCGAACCGGGCCGCGCCCCCGAGCGGATGCACCCCTCCAGCGGCAGCAGCGCCTCGCCCTGGGTGATCACCACGTCCTCGCGGGTGCCGAGCAGGTCCGCGACCCCCTGCTCGATCTGCGCGAAGCGCTCCGCGGTGAGCGGCGGAAGGTGCAGGAGGGGGTGGTTCACGGCGGTGCTCTCTTCGTCCGGGGCGTCTCGTCCGGGGCGTTCGGGGTGACCGCATGAGCCTACCCAGCACGCACGTACAGTGCGGGACATGACCGATGACGTGCTGCATGTGAAGGGGCGTGTGCTCGTCGGGCCCGACGACGCGCGCGACGAGCTCTGGGTGGTCGGCGGCCGGATCTCGTACGAACGCCCGCACGGGGCCCGCGAGATCACCACCGTGTCCGGCTGGGCCCTGCCCGGCCTGGTCGACGCGCACTGCCACGTGGGGCTGGACGCCCACGGCCCGGTCGACGCGGAGACCGCCGAACGGCAGGCCCTGACCGACCGCGACGCCGGCACCCTGCTCATCCGCGACGCCGGATCCCCCTCCGACACCCGCTGGATCGACGACCGCGAGGACCTGCCGAAGATCATTCGGGCCGGTCGGCACATCGCCCGCCCGCGGCGCTACATCCGCAACTTCGCCCACGAGATCGAGCCGGCCGACCTCGTCGCGTACGTGGGCCGCGAGGCGCAGCGCGGCGACGGCTGGGTGAAGCTGGTGGGGGACTGGATCGACCGCGAGGTCGGGGACCTGGCGCCCTGCTGGCCGCGGGCCGAGGTCGAGGCGGCCATCGCCGAGGCGCACCGGCTGGGCGCCCGCGTCACCGCGCACTGCTTCGCGGAGGACTCGCTGCGCGACCTGGTCGAGGCGGGCATCGACTGCATCGAGCACGCCACCGGGCTCACGGAGGACACCATTCCGCTGTTTGCGGAGCGCGGGGTGGCGATCGTCCCGACGCTCGTGAACATCGCGACGTTCCCGAAGATGGCGGCGGGCGGCGAGGCCAAGTTCCCGCGCTGGTCGGCACACATGAGGCGGTTGCACGAGCGCCGGTACGACACCGTGCGGGCCGCCTACGACGCGGGCATCGGCGTGTACGTCGGCACCGACGCGGGGGGTTCCCTGCCGCACGGCCTGGTCGCGGCGGAGGTCTCGGAGCTGGTGCGGGCCGGGATCCCGGCCCTGGAAGCCCTCTCGGCGACGACCTGGGCGGCGCGCGAGTGGCTCGGCAGACCAGGCCTGACCGAGGGGGCGCCGGCGGACCTCGTCGTCTACGACGCCGACCCGCGGGCCGACGTGCGGGCGCTGGCGCAGCCGCGGCGCGTGATCGTGAACGGCAAGGTCCGGGCCTGAGCGAGGAGTTGACGCGCGCGTGACGCCGGTGCCCCGGCGGTCGTTGTGAACGGCCGTCCGGGGCGCCGGCGTCGGCGCATTCCCCTCCGCCCTGTGGCGGAAAAGAACTCCCGTTCCTTGTGATGCGCAGCTAATCGAATACGTGCATGGAAACCACCCTTTGGGGTGAACTCACCTCGGGTTGCCGCCCGTTCACTCTCCGTGCGTAAAGATTCCGAGGGTTAGAGGCCGTCGGCGCGCGATGTCCCCCATTGGCGGCGCGACGGCTCCCATCTCCCCGGGGGTTCCACCACCTTGAACAGCAACACCTTCCGCATGCCCGCAGCCGTCCTGCTCGCCACCGGAGCGGTCGCCCTGCTCACCGCCCCGCCGGCCGCCGCCACCGGAGGCGGCGGCTCCACGGGCGGCGGCGAGGGCAAGGCCGGCGCGGTCGTCCTGCGCGCCGGACTGGACGTGGGCCTGCTCAACAAGACCGTCCACGTGCCGCTGAAGACCACCCTCAACGAGGTCAGCGCCCCCGCGACGGCCCAGAAGACCGCCCTCTCCGTGACTCTGGACGGGGTCGAGGGAGGGCAGCCGGTGAGCGTGCTGCGTGCCGACGTCGCCACGTCCAAGGCGACCGCGGACAAGGACCGCGCCGAGGCGGAAGCCAACCTGGCCAACGCCGAGGTGCACGTGCCCGGGCTGCCGCTGCTCTCCCTGATCCAGGTGGAGAAGGTCACCTCCAAGGCCCTGTGCGAGGCCGGCAAGAAGCCCGTGGCCAGCTCGAACGTGCTGGGCACGGTGACCGCGCTCGGCAAGAAGGTCACCCTCTCGGCGGGCGGCCCGACCAAGCTCGAGGTCCCCAAGGTGGGCATGGTCAGCCTGGAGCTCTCCGGTACCGAGACCACCTCCACCACGGCCGCCGCGGCCGCGCTCCGGCTGAAGGTGTCGGTGAACCCGCTGGACCTCAACGTGGCGCAGGTCGAGGGCGAGGTCGTGCTCGCCGAGGCGCACTGCGAAACCCCGGCCGGGCCGGCCCCGGAGCCGTCCGCGAAGCCCGACGTCAAGGCGCAGACGGCTGCCTCCGGGACCGGGGCCGCCCTCACCACCGACGCCAACCTGGCCGAGACCGGCGGCGGTTCGGTGACCCCCTACGTCGCGGGCGGTGCACTGGCCCTGCTCGGCATCGGCGTGACCGCGCTGGTCGTGACCCGGCGCGGCCGCAGCTCGTGACCTCGTGATCGCGTGACCTCGTAACGGGGTCCGCAGCTCAGCGGGTGGCGTGCACCAGGCCCTGCTTGTCGGCTCCGCGCGACAGCACGGCCTCGCTGACCTGCTTGTCGACGGCGGCGTACGCGGACTGCCTGGCCGCGCCGAGCCCGGAGTCGGAGGGGGCGCAGGAGGTGCAGACGACGCGGAACGGCGGGTTCATGTCCGAGTACTGCGTGAGGTACTCGGCCTTGGTCACCTCCCAGCGGCCGGGGTGGGCGGCCGCCGGGGCGAAGGTGAAGCGCGGGATCGAGGACATGTTGCCGCGCGCCTTGTCCGCCTCGTAGAAGCTGGCGATCTGGTCGCCCATGCCGAAGACGACCCAGGTGCCGTTGATCTTCTCGTACGGCTGCGGCACGTGGTTGTGCGTGCCGATGATCAGATCGATGTCGGGCAGCCCGTCCGGGCCGCGCGAGGCGGTCAGCGCCTGCGCCAGATCGCGCTGCTGCTGGTCGGGTGCCGTCTGCCACTCGGTGCCCCAGTGGACGCTGAGGACGACGACGTTCGCGCCGGCCGCCCGGGCGGCGCGGGCGTCGGCGACGATCCGGTTCTGGTCGAGCAGGTTGACGGACCAGGGCTTGCCGGCCGGGACCGGGATGCCGTTCGTCCCGTACGTGTAGTCCAGCTGGGCGACCTTGGCACCGCCGGCGGAGAGGACCGCCGGGGCCTTGGCCTCGTCGGCGCTGCGGGCCGAGCCGACGTGCTTGATGCCGACCCGGTCCAGGTGCTCCAGGGTGCGGACGAGGCCGTCGTAGCCGTCGTCCAGGGTGTGGTTCGAGCCGGTCGAGCAGCTGTCGTACCCGGCGTCCTTCAGGGCGTCGGCCAGCTGGTGCGGGGCCTTGAACGCGGGATATCCGGTGTAGGGGCCGCCGGGCCGGCCGTACGGTATCTCGTGGTGGCATATCGCCAGGTCCGCGGCGGCCACCAGGGGCTTGACCCCCGCGAGTATCTTCCGGAAGTCGTGGCTCTGGCCGCTGCCCTGCGCGTCGTCCGCGGCCCGCTGGACGATCGACGGGTACGGGATGATGTCGCCCGTCGCGACCAGCGTGAACGGCTTGGCGCCGGCGGGCGTCTTGGGACTCGCCTTGCCCTGGCCCGCCTTGCCCTGGCCGGGCTCGGCCCCGAGCCGCTGCTCGCCGTTGCCCCGTCCCCCGTCGGCGTCGAGGTGGTCGAGCAGGCTCGGCAGGGCGAGGATCCCGCCGGCCACGGCCGCCACCGCGGTCAGTGCCAAGCCTGTTTTCGTCTTCGTGTTCATTCCGGCCCCCCGGGGTTCCCTGCTGATGCCGAGATCATCGCCTACCTCCGCTCGCCCCGCCAACGGAGCCGGATCGTCCGGATATCCGAGGCGTCGCAGGTCAGAGGTGTCGGCTGCGCGGCACGGCCCGCTCGGGTGACCGGCCCTGCGTCCGGGAGGCGCAGGTCAGCGGGCGGTCAGCGCCAGGGCGTGGTCGAAGGCCTGGAGGAGGCGGCCCGTCGTGGCGCGGTCCCGGACCGCCAGCCGCAGCCAGGAGTGGTCCAGGCCCGGGAAGGTGTCCCCGCGGCGGACCGCGAAGCCGAGGGCGCGCAGCCGGGTGCGGATCTCCATGGCCCCCGCCACCTGGATCAGGACGAACGGCCCCTCCGCGACCCCCGACACCGTGATCTCCTCGAACTCCGCAAGGCCCGCCAGCAGATGCGCCCGGTCCACCGCGATCTGCCGGGCCGCGGCCTCCGCCTCCGACAGCGCCGCCGCGGCCATACAGGCCTCTGCCGCCACCAGCGCCGGCGAAGACACCGGCCACAGCGGCTGCGCCGCCGCCAGCTTCGCGATCACGTCCGGCTCGGCCAGCACGTAGCCGATCCGCAGCCCCGCCAGCCCCCACGTCTTGGTCAGGCTCCGCAGCACCACCAGGCCCGGCACGTCCGTCCGCCCGGCCAGCGCCTCCCGCTCACCCGGGACCGCGTCCATGAACGCCTCGTCCACGACCAGGATCCGGCCCGGCCGGGCCAGCGCGGCCAGCACCGCCGCCGGGTGCAGGACCGACGTCGGGTTGGTCGGGTTGCCCACCACCACCAGGTCCGCGTCCTCGGGCACCGCCGCCGGGTCCAGCCGGAACCCGTCCGCCGCCCGCAGCACCACCCGCTCCACCGTGTGCCCCGCGTCGCGCAGGGCCGCCTCCGGCTCCGTGAACTGCGGGTGCACGACGACCGGTCGCTGCGCGCCCAGGGCCCGCGCGATCAGCACGAACGCCTCCGCGGCCCCCGCCGTCAACAGCACCCGATCGGCCGGCAGCCCGTGCCGAGCCGCCACCGCCGCGCGGGCCGACCGCCCGTCGGGGTATGCGGAGAGAACGTCGAGCGAAGCCGCGATGCGCTGCTTGAGCCACTCCGGCGGGGTGTGCGCCCGTACGTTCACTGCGAGGTCCACCAGCGCGCCGCCGTCGCCGCGTACCTCCGCGTCCCCGTGATGGCGCAGGTCATGGGCCTGCGCGGTGGCCACGGCGCAGGTCGCCGCGACCGAGCGCCGCTTCGGTACGAGCAGCTCCCCGCCGCCCGCGAGCGCCGCGGCCTCCGCCACCGAGGAAGTCCCGGCGGCGTCGCGCACCGTGTCGGAGGGGTGCGGTACGCAGATGCCCGCCAGCTCCTCGGCGGGATAGCTGAGCAGTGGTACGCCGAAACGTTCCGCCGCGCCCGTGATCCCGGCCTCGCCGGCCTTCGACTCCACCGTGGCCAGCGCCTTCACCGCCCCGGCGGTCAGCCCGGCCCCCCGCAGCGTCTCCTCGACCAGGGCGCAGACCTCCGCCACGGACACCCCCGCCCGTCCGCCGACCCCGACCACCAGCTGCGTCGCGTACTCGCCCACCGGGATCATGCCCCCTCCGTAGTCGTCAATGGTTCGTGGCCCGCCGCCCGCGCGCACACGTGCGCACGGGGCGAGGAGTCGGTATTCAGGGGCACATGGCCGTGATCGTGGCGTTGGGCGCGTTCCTGATGACCCTGGCGGGCGGATGGACGGCGCAGCGCGTCACCGACCGCCGCCACCTCGTGCTGGGCCTGGCCGGCGGGCTGATGCTCGGCGTCGTGGGACTCGACCTGCTGCCGGAATCGCTGCGCGCGGCGGGCCGCGAGGTGTTCGGCGTCCCGCTCGCGCTGCTGCTCTTCGTGGCCGGGTTCCTGATCGCGCACGTCGTGGAACGCCTGCTGGCGGTACGGCAGGCCGCGCACGGAGCCGAGAACGGGGGCCGCGTCCCCGAGGTCGGGCTGACGGCCGCCGCGGCGATGGTCGGCCACAGCTTCGCCGACGGAGTGGCCCTGGGCGCGGCCTTCCAGGTCGGCGGCGGGATGGGCGTGGCCGTGTCGCTGGCCGTCGTCACGCACGACTTCGCCGACGGGTTCAACACGTACACGCTCACCCGGCTGTACGGCAACGCCCGCCGCAAGGCCGTGCTGATGCTCTTCGCGGACGCGGTGGCCCCGGTTCTGGGCGCGGCGTCCACTTTGCTGTTCACCCTTCCGGAGGAACCGCTCGGGGCGTACCTCGGCTTCTTCGGCGGAGCCCTGCTGTACCTCGCGGCCGCCGAGATCCTGCCGGAGGCGCACCACAAGCACCCCGCCCTGTCCACGCTGATGTGCACGGTGGGCGGGGTGGCCGGGATCTGGCTGGTGGTGGGCCTCGCGGACTGAACTCACCTGGCCCGCGCCGCGGCTTCCGTGAACCGAAGGGCCACGGAGGGCTCCGCCGCCCAGTGCGTGTGCAGATAGCTGGCGTGCACACCCCCCTGTACGAAGCCCTCGACCCGGCGTTCGGGGTGCGTGAACCCCCAGGCGGGGGCGGCGCCGGCGCCGGGCTCGATCACGGTGCGGTGGAACTCGTGGCCGCGGAGCCGGGTGCCGGTGGCGGCGAGCGCGCTGTCCGACACCGCGACGGCCTCGCGGTAGCCGAGGGTCAGGCGCTCCGACATCCGCGCATCGGCGTCGAGGACCCCGCACATGGACTTGCCGTCCAGGGAGCGGGCCAGGTACAGCAGCCCGGCGCACTCGGCGGCGACGGGCCCGCCGTCCGCGGCGAAGGCCGCCACGGCCTTGCGCAGCGGCTCGTTCGCGGCGAGCTCGGGGGCGTACACCTCGGGGAACCCGCCGCCGATCACCAGGCCGGCGGTTCCGGGCGGGAGCGTCTCGTCCCGCAAGGGGTCGAAGGTGACCACTTCCGCCCCAGCGGCGGTGAGCAACTCCGTGTGCTCGGCGTAGGAAAACGTGAACGCCGGCCCGCCCGCAACGGCGATGACGGGTGCGGCGCCGCTGTCGGGGGCGCTGCCCCCGAACCCCCGCGCCTCGAACGCCGGCGGGGCTGAATTCTCCGGCGTTCGAGGACCGGGTCCGGGCAGAGCACGGTTTCGGGAAGGGGCGGGGCGGGGGAACAAGGCCTGTTCCGGTGACCAGGCTGCACAGGCCAGCGGCGGGGCCGTGCGGGCCAGGGCCATGAGGGCCTCCAGGTCGCAGCCCGCCCGGACCTGGTCCGCCAGGGCCGTGACCGAGGACAGCGCGTCGGCGCGCCGTTCGGCGACCGGCACCAGACCCAGGTGCCGCGACGGCGCAGCCACCTGCGGAGCCCGCCGCAGCACGCCGAGGACCGGCATCCCGGCCTCCTCCAGTGCCTCCCGCAGCATCACCTCGTGCCGGTCGGACCCGACCTTGTTCAGGATCACGCCCCCCAGCCGCACCTGCGGGTCGAACGATGCGAAGCCGTGCACCAGCGCAGCCACCGAGCGCGACTGCGACGACGCGTCGACGACCAGTACCACCGGCGCCTGCAGCAGCTTCGCGACCTGCGCCGTCGACGCCAGCTCACCCCGCCCCGCGGCCCCGTCGTACAGCCCCATCACGCCCTCGACGATGGCGAGATCGCACCCCGCAGCCCCGTGCGCGAACAGCGGAGCGACCAGCTCCGGCCCGCACATGAACGCGTCGAGGTTGCGCCCCGGCCGGCCCGTGGCCAGCGCGTGGTAGCCGGGGTCGATGTAGTCGGGCCCGGCCTTGTGCGGGGACACGGCGAGGCCGCGCTCCGAGAAGGCCGCCATCAGGCCCGTCGCGACCGTGGTCTTGCCGCTGCCGGACGACGGCGCGGCAACGACCAGGCGCGGAACGTGCAGAGATGTCACCACTCGATGCCCTTCTGGCCCTTCTGGCCGGCGTCCATCGGGTGCTTGACCTTGGTCATCTCCGTGACCAGGTCCGCGAACTCCAGCAGCTTCTCGGGTGCGTTGCGCCCCGTGATCACCACGTGCTGCGTACCGGGCCGGTTGCGCAGCACCTCGATGACCTCGTCGACGTCGATCCAGCCCCAGTGCATCGGGTACGCGAACTCGTCCAGCACGTACAGCTTGTGCGTCTCGGCGGCCAGGTCGCGCTTGACCTGCTCCCAGCCCTCCTTGGCCGCCTGCTCGTTGTCGAGCTGCGCGTCCCGCTGGACCCAGGACCAGCCCTCGCCCATCTTGTGCCAGACGACCGGGCCGCCCTCGCCGGAGGCGCCGAGCACCTTGAGCGCGTTCTCCTCGCCGACCTTCCACTTCGCCGACTTGACGAACTGGAACACCCCGATCGACCAGCCCTGGTTCCAGGCGCGCAGCGCCAGCCCGAAGGCCGCCGTCGACTTGCCCTTGCCCGGGCCGGTGTGGACGAAGACGAGCGGGCGGTTGCGGCGCTGGCGCGTCGTGAGTCCGTCGTCCGGAACGACGGTCGGCTGTCCCTGCGGCATTACGCGGCCCTCCTGGTGGTGTGGTGAGACGGGGAAGTCACTGCGGTACGTACGTTCTTCACGAGCCCTGCCAGCGAGTCGGCCCGCAGCCCGTCGAGCGTGACGGCGGGCCCGCCGAGGTCGGCGGCCAGTACACCGGCCAGCCCCAGCCGGACCGGCCCCGACTCGCAGTCCACGACCACCGAGGCGACGCCCTCGGCCTGGAGCAGCCGCGCGCTGCGGCCCGAGAGCTCGCGCGGGTCCCCGCCGACGGAACCGGCCGAGGTGGCCCGCCCGTCTGTGACGACCACGAGCAGCGGACGGCGGCTCGGGTCCCGCAACCGTTCGATGCGCAGCACCTCGTGGGCCTTGAGCAGGCCCGCGGCGAGCGGGGTGCGCCCGCCGGTCGGCAGCTGCTCGAGCCGGGCCGCGGCCGCGTCCACCGAGGAGGTGGGCGGCAGCGCCAGCTCGGCGGCGGCGCCGCGGAAGGTGATCAGGCCGACCTTGTCCCGGCGCTGGTAGGCGTCCAGCAGCAGCGAGAGCACCGCCCCCTTGACCGCACCCATGCGCTGCCGGGCGGCCATCGAGCCGGAGGCGTCGACGACGAAGAGGACCAGGTTGCCCTCGCGGCCCTCCCGGGTGGCCTGGCGCAGATCGTCCTTGCGGACGACGAGCCCGCGTCCGCTGCGCCCGCGCGCCTTCTGGTGCGGGGCGGCGGCCTGGATGGTCGCCGCGAGGTGCAGCTTGGTCAGGTGGCCGCGGGGGCGCTGGGCGCCGGTGGTCCGGCCGTGCGCGGTGCGGGCGCGCGAACGCCGCCCGGACGCGCCCTCGCCGAGGCCCGGCACGCTGAGCATCTTGGTCCGGAACGGCTCGGCGGCCCGTACGGCCGCCTGCTCCGGTGCGGCGCCGTCCCGGGAGGCGGGCTGCGGCTCCGGGGACTCCGGGGCGTCCGGGGCCGGCGGGGCCGGGTCGTCCTGAGCCTCGGAGGTCTCGGGAGCCTCGGGCTCGGGTGCGTCCGGTCCGCCCTGCGGGGGGACCCCGCCGCCTCCGCCGTCGGGGCCGCCGTCCTGCGGACCGCCGTCGTCCGGACCCCCGGGCTCGGGCTCCGGTTCCGGGTCGGGCTCGTCGTCCGGCTCCTCGTCGGGGAACCGGTCCAGGATCTCGTCGAGCTTGTCCTCGTCGAGGCCGGGTGCGTCGAAGGGGTTGCGGCGCCGGCGGTGGGGGAGCGCCAGCAGCGCGGCCTGCCGTACGTCCTCCTTGCGTACGTCGGTCCGCCCGGCCCAGGCGGCCAGCGCGGTCGCCGTACGGGCCATCACGATGTCGGCGCGCATGCCGTCGACCTCGAAGCCGGCGCAGGTCGCGGCGATCTGCAGCAGTGAGGCGTCGCCGAGGCGGACCTTCGGGAGCAGGGCCCGGGCGGCCACGACGCGGGCGCGGATGTCCTGCTCGTCACCGGACCAGCGGGACGCGAAGGCGGCCGGGTCGTCCTCGTACGCGAGCCGGCGGCGCACCACCTCGACGCGCTGCGCGGGCTCGCGGGAGGCCGCCACCTGAACGGTCAGCCCGAACCGGTCGAGGAGCTGCGGGCGGAGCTCGCCCTCCTCGGGGTTCATGGTGCCGACGAGCAGGAAGCGGGCGGCGTGGCGTACGGAGACGCCCTCGCGCTCGACGTACGAGGCGCCCATCGCGGCCGCGTCGAGGAGCAGGTCGATCAGGTGGTCGTGGAGGAGGTTGACCTCGTCGACGTACAGGATGCCGCGGTGTGCGTCGGCCAGCAGGCCGGGCTCGAAGGCCTTCACGCCTTCGGCGAGGGCCCGCTCGATGTCGAGGGCGCCGACGAGGCGGTCCTCGGAGGCGCCGACGGGCAGCTCGACCATGCGGGCGGGCCGGTCCTGGCCCGGGCCGGGCCCGTGCGGGCCGTCGGGGCAGGCCGGGTCGGGGGCGGCGGGAGCGCAGGAGAACCGGCAGCCGGGAACGACGTCCACCTGCGGCAGCAGCGCGGACAGCGCGCGGACGGCGGTGGACTTGGCGGTCCCCTTCTCGCCGCGGACCAGCACGCCGCCGACCGCTGGGCTCACGGCGTTGAGCAGGAGCGCCAGCCGCAGGTCGGTCTGGCCGACCACTGCGGTGAACGGGTAGGGCGTGCTCATGCGGTGCCTCTCTTTGTGCGGGTACGGGTCTGCGTGCGCGGGCTGGTGCGGGCGCGTGGTGCGTCGGCGGCGGGCCGGCAAGGGGCGTGCAGGGCATGGTCCACGGCCCGGCTGCGAGTCGCCGCTGCGCGGGCCGTCACGGCGCGCCCGGGGGGAGGAACGGGAGGCCCGGCGGGGCGCCGCCCTCGATCAGGCGCAGCAGGGCATCCGTGTCCGCGTGCTCGGCGATCAGATCGCCCAGCAGGTCCAGCTGCTCCTCCCGCAGGGAGGAGAAGGACGTGTCCGGCGCCGGGACGAAGCGGCGGCCCGAAGCCGTGGCCACCTCACGGAGAAACGCCCTGCGGAAGCCGTCCGACTCCAGCGAGCCGTGCCAGTGGGTGCCCCACACCGACCCGACCCGGCAGCCGTCCAGGAAGGCCTCGCCGCCGAGCACCTCGGCCACCCCGTGGTGGATCTCGTAGCCCGTCACCGGCTCGCCCAGCGCTACACCCTGCGGCCGCGCCAGGGTCTTCTCCCGCTCGAAGCGGATCCGTACGGGCAGCAGGCCGAGCCCGTCCACCGAGCCCGCCCTGGACTCGACCTCGTCCTCGATGTGCTCGCCGAGCACCTGGAAGCCGCCGCAGATGCCCAGCACCGGCCGCCCCTCGGCGGCCCGCCGCAGCAGCGCGTCCGCGAGCCCGCGTTCCCGCAGCCACTCCAGGGCCTTCACCGTGCCCCGGGTGCCGGGTACGACCACCAGGTCCGCGTCGGCCAGTTCCTCGGCCCGGTCCACGAACCGAACCACGACCCCCGGCTCCGCCGCGAGCGCGTCGACGTCCGTGAAGTTCGACATCAGCGGCACCGCGCACACCGCGACCCGCAGCACGTCCTCGCCCACCGGCGGCGCGACCACGGACTCGCGGACCGCCCCGCGCAGGGAGACCCGCAGGCCGTCCTCCTCGTCGATGCCGAGACCGTGCTGGAACGGCAGCACCCCGTACGTGGCCCGGCCGGTCAGGGAACGCAGCATCTCCATGCCCGGCTCCAGCAGCGACACGTCGCCGCGGAACTTGTTCACCATGTATCCGGCGATCAGCGACTGGTCCTGCGGCGACAGCAGCGCCGTCGTCCCGAAGAACGAGGCGAAGACCCCGCCCCGGTCGATGTCCCCGACCACGACCACCGGGAACCGCGCGGCCCGCGCGATGCCCATGTTCACGATGTCGGTCCGGCGCAGGTTGATCTCGGCCGGACTGCCCGCCCCCTCGCAGATCACGGCGTCATACGTGCCCCGCAGCTGCTCCAGGCAGTCCGTGACGACCCCGAGAAGCTGCTCCTGCCTGCCCCCGTGGTAGCCCCGGGCGCTCATCTCGCCCACCGGCTTGCCCAGCAGCACCACCTGGCTGCTGCGGTCGCTGCCGGGCTTGAGCAGCACCGGGTTCATCAGCGCCGTCGGCTCCACGCACGCCGCCTGCGCCTGCATCGCCTGCGCCCGCCCGATTTCGGCGCCCTCGCGCGTCACGAACGAGTTCAGCGACATGTTCTGCGCCTTGAACGGCGCCACCTTCACGCCCTGCCGGGCCAGCCAGCGGCAGATGCCCGCCGTGACCACGCTCTTGCCCGCGTCCGATGTCGTACCGGCGACGAGGAGTCCCCCGCCCAGCTTTCCGCCGCTCACGGGCGTCCCCTCCCAGCAACACGTGACACCGCACAGCGCAGTGCCACACACGTCCCCAGCGCCAGCCACGTCACCTGGCGTGACAGCCGCACCGCCCGTTCGATGTCCGCGACCTGCACCGGCCGCCCCGCCCCGCCGTTCAGCACGGCCCGGTGCTCGACCCGCCCCGCGTACGCCAGGGTGCCCCCCAGCCGTACGCCGAGCGCCCCGGCGAACGAGGCCTCCACCGGGCCGGCGTTCGGGCTCGGGTGCTTGGCGGCGTCCGCACGCCAGGCCCGTACGGCTCCCCGCCGGTCGGGTCCGGCCAGTACGGCGGCCAGGGCGGTCAGCCGGGCGCCCGGCCAGCCCGCGAGGTCGTCGAGCCGGGCCGAGGCCCAGCCGTAGCGCAGGTAGCGCGGCGACTTGTGCCCCACCATCGCGTCCAGGGTGTTCACGGCGCGGAAGGCCAGCAGCCCTGGGACACCGGCGGCGGCGCCCCACACCAGGGCCCCGACCACCGCGTCGGAGGTGTTCTCGGCGACCGACTCCACGACGGCGCGGGCCATCTGCTGCTCGTCCAGGGCCTGCGGGTCGCGCCCGCACAGGTGCGGCAGCCGCTCCCGGGCCACCTCGGCGTCCCCGGCGGCGAGCGCGCCGCCGATGGCGCGGGCCTCACGGCCCAGGGAGGTTCCGCCGACGACGGCCCAGGTGGCCGCTGCGGTCAGGGCGATACGGACGGCCGCGGGCCGGGAGCGCACGGCGCGGGCGCTCAGCGCGCCGACGGCGGCCGCGCCCCCGGCGCACACGAGGGTGTGGAGGAGGCCCCGGGCGCGGTCGTCGCGCCACAGGGCGCCTTCGACGGCGGCGGCTGCTCGTCCGAAGGCGGCCACGGGGTGCCCTCGGCGCGGATCACCGAGGATCCGGTCGCCGATCAGGCCCGCCGTGGCGCCGTACGCGAAGACGCGATCGGCACGCATGGTGGCAGGTATGTCCTCACTCAGGGTCCGCGCCCTGGTTCGACGTGTCCGGCGGTGGGAGTTCCTGGCTCCCGGGGCGCACGTGCCGCGTGCTCCCCGGTGACAGTGGCGGGACCGCGCCGGATTCGCACCGGACTTCCTCTCCATGCCGCCGTATTGGCTCGGGCAGTCCACCACGCACCGCGAAGGCCCGTCAACTCGCCGTTGACCTGCGGCGGGGCGGGTCACCACCCCGGGCCGCAGGTACGGGAAAGCTCCCCCCGGGAAGCCCGGAGGGAGCTTTCGTGCGCCGTGCCCGAATCGGTCAGCTGACGATCAGGTAGATGCCGTACGCCACGGCCGCCGCGACGAGCGCGAAGCAGGCGTACGCGCCGCTGCGGGCCAGGGTGGCGGTGCCGCCCTGCTCGGTGGCGGTCTCGTGCTTGGAGAGGCCCACCAGGCCCAGGGTGAACAGGGCCACGAGCGCGACGGTGGCGGAGAGGCTGACCCCGAAGACGGAGCCGAGTGCTGCCCAGTCGATCTTCATACTGCGGATTCCTCTGTCGTTCTCGGGGTCAGACCGCGGCGGCGGGGGCCGCCGGCGTGGTCGGGGCGGCCGCCGGGATGGTGGCCTTCAGCGCGTCGTCCGTGACCGCGGCGGTCGTACCGGCGGCGGCCTCGGCGGCCACGGTCGGCGGGACGGCGACGGCGGCCATGGCCGTGGTCACGACACCCGGCTCCTCGGCCGCGGCCGGCTGTGCGTCGTTGACGTTGCTGTGGTCGACGACCTGGCGGCGGGAGATGACCCAGATGGCGACGCAGGAGGCGACCAGGAAGAGCGCGACGGCGGCGACGCCGACGTCACCGGTGCGCATGACCAGCTCGGCACCGGAGGCGACGACGGCCGCGGCCGGCAGGGTCAGGCCCCACGCGATGAACATGCGGGTGGCGGTGGACCAGCGGACCACGCCGCCCTTGCGGCCCAGACCCGCACCCATGACGGCGCCGGAGCACGCGTGGGTGGTGGAGAGGGAGAAGCCGAGGGTGGAGGAGGCCAGGATGACGCTCGCGGCCGAGGTCTGGGCGGCGAAGCCCTGCTGCGGCTGGAGGTCGGTCAGGCCGCTGCCCATGGTGCGGATGATGCGCCAGCCGCCCAGGGAGGTGCCCAGGGCGATGGCCATGCCGGCGGAGACGATGACCCAGACCGGCGGGTTGGCGCCGGAGTCCAGGGCGCCGCCGGCGATGAGCGCCAGGGTGATGATGCCCATCGTCTTCTGCGCGTCGTTGGTGCCGTGCGCGAGGGAGACGAGACCGGCCGAGGCGATCTGCCCGGCGCGGTAGCCCTTGGTGGCGGTCTTGCCGCCGACCTTGCCGCCGAGCTTGTACGTGACCTTGGCGGCCAGCATCGAGGCCACACCGGCCACGATCGGCGCGGCGACCGCGGGGAGCAGCACCTTGCTGACGAGCGTGCCGCCGTTGACGGCGCCGAGGCCGGCGGAGGCGACGGCCGCGCCGACCAGGCCGCCCATCAGTGCGTGGGAGGAGCTGGAGGGGAGTCCGACCAGCCAGGTGACGAGATTCCAGAGGATCGCGCCGACCAGGGCGGCGAAGATCACTTCTGGCTGGATGCCCTCCTCGTTGACCAGGCCCTTGGAGATCGTCTTGGCGACCTCCACGGACATGAAAGCGCCGACGAGGTTGAGCACGGCGGACATGGCCACCGCCGTCTTGGGCTTGAGGGCGCCGGTCGAGATGGTGGTGGCCATCGCGTTGGCCGTGTCGTGGAAACCGTTCGTGAAGTCGAACACGAGAGCGGTGATGATCACGATCCCGAGGAGAAGCGTTATGTGCTCCATTTACCCAGGCTTCTGTTTGACGTCAGTGGCTCGGCGACCGTAGGCAACCTGAGTGAACGGAAGATGAACTGACGCGGGCGGAGCGGTGTACTGGCCCGTCGTGCCATCGGGACCTTCGTCCTGATTTTGCCGCTGATACCGCGATTAATGCACGTCAAAGCGGGGTGAACGAAAGGATCCGCGGACGATCAGAGGCCCCTGGACCCGCCCTCGAGGGGTCCTGGAAGAGACCTAGATCACTCCTCCGGCCGGCCCGCCGCGCCGCTGAACGATCCCTTCCCGGCCCCGCCCGGCGGTATGCGGAGCGTTCCGCTCAGGTGGCCCGCCCGGGCTCGCGCGCCGACACTGGAGCCGTGCGTACCGCCACAGCGACGGCCGCGGTCGTCGCCACCTCCCTCGTCGGTGCCGGCGCAGCCGCGGTCGCGGCCGGCCGGTACGCCGCCGACGCCGCCCTGCGGCACGAGCCCGGCCGCCCCCTGCCCGGCGAGCCGCGGCTCAGCGTCCACTCCGCCGGCTCCGGGCGGATCGTGCTGACCCGCTCGCTGGCCTCGCTGCGCCCCGGTACGTACGGACTCACCGCCCCCGGGGTGCACGCCGTGGTCGGGCCCGTCCTCGAGGGGGCCGCTCCCGGCCCGGACACGGTCGTACGCCGGCTCCTCGCCGTCACCCACGGCAGCCTCGAGCCCGGCACCCGGGTCGCCCTCACCCCCCAGGTCCACGCGGGCAACCCCCGCACCGCCCTCGGCCTCGAGCACGCCGACGTGGACATCCCCGGTGAGCTCGGCGGGCTGCCCGCCTGGTTCGTGCCCGCCGCCCGCGACACCTGGGTGATCACCGTCCACGGGCTCGGCACCGGCCGCGAGCACCCGATGGTGGTCATGCCCTTCCTGTACCGCCAGCGGATGCCCGTCCTCGACCTCGCCTACCGCGGCGACCTCGGCGCCCCCGCCTCACCGGACGGTCTCGGCCACCTCGGCGAGTCGGAATGGCGGGACGTGGACGCCGCCATCCGCTACGCCCTGCGCTACGGCGCCCGCCGGGTCGTCCTGCACGGCTGGTCCACCGGCGCCGCCATGGCCGTGTACGCCGCGGAGCGCTCGGCCCTCGCCGACCGGATCTCCGGGCTCGTGCTGGACTCGCCGGTGCTCGACTGGCACGCCACCCTGCGCGCGCTCGTCGCCGCCCGCCGCACCCCGGCCCCGCTGGTGCCGCTCGCGGTGCGGGCCGCCGAGGGGAGCGCCGGGCTGCGCGCCGACCGCCCGGGGCCCGGGGCGGACCCCGCGGCGCTGCGCGTCCCCGTCCTGGTCTTCCACGGCCCGGACGACACGCTCGCCCCCTGGGAGCCCTCCCGCCGGCTCGCCGCCGCCCGCCCCGACCTCGTCACCCTGAAGACCGTCCGCGAAGCCCCGCACGGGGCGATGTGGAACGCCGACCCGGCCGGATACGAGGAAGCCCTGAGGCGCTTTCTCACCCCTCTTATGTGAAGGCCGTGTGCCGGACGGGACAGGGAGGGTGCATTCTCCCCGTATGTCCCCCTGGCGACCGGCGATAATGGCTGGTTCCGTTTGGGCTTTCGGCCGGTGACGGGCGAGACTGCTTCCGTGACGTCCCGAAAGCCTGATGAGCAGTTGGCTCGCGACTCCAGACTCCGACTCGTCTCCCCGCGTTCCGTCGCCGCGGCCCGCAAGGCGGTGACCGACCGGCGCGCCCGTACCGCCTCCCGGCCCCCGGCGGGTACCCCGGCCACGGCCGAACTCGCGAACCGGGCCCGGGCCTCGCTCGCCGACGCCGTACGGCTCGCCCGCTGGGCCGAGCTCAACCTCGGCGCCGGTGACGGAGGCCGGCCCGCCCCGGCGGGAGCGCTGCCCGCCCCCGACGTGGAACGGGCCGCCGCTGAACTGAACCTGACACACGGGCAGATCCGGGTCGGCTGGGACCGCGCCCGGCTCGCCGGTCTCGTGGAAGTGCACGGCGGCCACGCCCGGCCCGGCTGGCGGCTGCGCGCCTGGGACCGCGACGACACCGCCGTACTGCGCGGCTGGGTCGCCCTGTTCGACGCCTGGTCACTGGTCCACCCGGCCCCCGCCGACATCGCGCCCGCGGTCGTCGCCGAGGTGGTCGAGGCGATGCCCCAACTGCTGTCCCTGCTCCAGCTGTCCGCCGGTCCCGTGACCGTGCCGGATCTGCTGGACCTGCTCGGCCAGCGGGTCACCGAACTGCGCGACGAGCGGTGCGAGGTCCCCTACGACGCCCCGCCGCGCGAGACTTCGCCCCCTGACGGGACGGCAGCCGCCGCCGACGCCGAGGCGTCCGGCCCCGAGGCGTCCGGCTCCGAGGCGACCGGCCCCGGGGCGGCGGCAGCGGTCGCGGAGGCCGCCACCGCTCACACGGCGCCCGTCCCGCTCGCCCGGCTGCTGCGCTGGGCGCTCGGCGGACTCGCCGCCGTCGACGCCGTCACCCTCGGCCCCGCCCAGGCCGCGCTCACCCCGCTCGGCAGCTGGGCCGTCTGGGTCAAGCTCGAGCAGATCTGCGTCGCCGCGCAGAGCCCCGCAGGGAACATCGAGCAGTCCGCCGCCGCGATGCTGCACGGCTGCGCCCGGCTCACCCCGGGACCGGCCCGCGCCGAGTACCAGGCCTGGCTCGCCGCCCGGCCCGTCGGCCATGCCGTCAGCGAGCTGCTGCACGCCGCCCGCGGCGAGGACGCCCTGCTGCGCGGCCTGGCCTTCGAGGCCCTGCGCGTGGTCGGCGCCCCGGCCGAACCCGAGGTGCGCGCCGCCGTCCGCGACGCCGCCCTGCGGCCCTACGCCCTGCTCTGGCTCGCCGAGCACGACGGGGTGGATCCCGACGAGGCCCAGGACGTGCTCACCGCCGAGGAGTCGACCTGGCTCTGGGTGGACACCGCGGCCGCCATCGCCGACCACGGGGAGGCCGACCTGCTGGCGCGCCACCTCGACTCGGCCGTCCGCACCACCGTCCCGCGGCTGCTGGACGAGGTCCGCGCGGTCGGCCATCCACGCACCGTCCAGGTCCTGGTCGCCCTGGCCGCCGCCCACCCGGACCCGGCCCTGGCCAAAGCGGTCCGCCGGGCCGCGTTCCAGGTCCACACCGGCGGCGCCTGAGCGGCCTCGGGGAAGGGGGGTGCGCCCACTTCCCCGAGGCCGCTCGGCTCCCGTAGGGGTACGTACGCAGGAACGCGCCGCGGGTCTCAGACCTGCGGCGCGTACGTCCCGAAGCTCCAGATGTTGCCCTCGGCGTCCCTGGCCATGTAGTCGCGGGACCCGTAGTCCTGGTCGGTGGGCTCCATCAGGATCTCCACGCCGTGCTCCTCGGCCCGCCGGTGGTGGGCGTCCACGTCGTCGACCACCACGTAGACCCCCACGGGACCGCCGCCCTCCATGGCCTTGTCGAAGACGCTGCCGGTGCCCTTGCTGCCCAGCATCACCAGGCCGTTGCCGTACGCCAGTTCCGCGTGCATCACCGAGCCGTCCTCGCCCTCGTACACCGCGACCTGGCTGAAGCCGAAGGCCTCGGTCAGCAGCTTGATGGCCGCCTTCGCGTCGCGGAAACGCAGCGTGGGACAGATGGACGGAACGCCTGCCATGACGACCACTCCCTCTCGTGACGGTGACCTGTGTCACAGCATGGCAGGCGCCGCCGACGGTCAGCGGAAGGTGTTGCACTGGGCCATGTCGCCCGTGCGGTAGCCCTGGTAGAACCACTGCTGGCGCTGCTGGGCGGAGCCGTGCGTCCAGGACTCCGGGGTCACCCGGCCCTGGAACTTCTCCTGGATCCGGTCGTCGCCGACCGCGGCCGCCGCGTCCAGGCCGTCCCTGATGTCCTGGTCGGTGAGGCGCGTGATCAGCGGGCGGCCCGTGGACTCGTCCGGGGTCCTCGTCGCGTTGTGCGCCCACACCCCGGCGTAGCAGTCGGCCTGCAGTTCGACCTTGACCGCGTTGCTGTTCGCGCCCGGCTGTCCGCCCTGGGCCTTCTGCAGGGTTCCGGTCAGGTTCTGGATGTGGTGCCCGTACTCGTGGGCGACGACGTAGGCCTGGGCGAACGGGCCGCCGCTCGCGCCGAACTTCGTCCTCAGGTCGTCGAAGAAGCCGAGGTCCAGGTAGACCCGCCGGTCGGCGGGGCAGTAGAAGGGGCCGACCGCCGAGGTGGCGGTCCCGCAGGCGGTGTTCACGCGGCCGGTGAAGAAGACCGTCGACGCAGGGGTGTACCGGCCGCCGCGCCGGGTGAACTCTTCCCTCCAGAAGTCCTGGGTGCTGTTGACGACCGCGACCAGCCGGCAGTCCTCCCGGGCGTTCGCGTCCCGCCCCTTCTTGCAGGACTGCTCCACCTGACTGACGGACGACGAGGTCGCCGCCGGCTCCGGGTTCCCCGAGGACAGCCCCAGTTCGTCCGGGCCCACGCCGAAGAGCAGCCCGAGGACCAGTGCGATGAGGCCCGCGATACCGCCGCCGATCGTCGCCCGCCCGCCCGGGATGCGGCTGCCACGTACGTCCTCGACCTCGGAAGTGTCCAGATCGGCGTCGTCGTCGAACTGCATCCCGCACCGCCCTCGATTCCACGTGGCCGCCCTGCGGCGAATATCACCCGGTCCATCCTGATACGTGCCCCGGCCCACCGGGGCGGTCCGTGGGCCGAACGGGGGACCGGGAACGGGGCCGGAAGGGGGACGGACGGGGGACGGGCGGGGCGTGCGTGAAGGGCCGGACGCCCCCATAACCAGTTGCACACCCCCGGTAGAATGAATCCCATGGCAAATCTCCTCGCGGATTAGCGGCGTCGAAGCATCGCGTCCTGCCCCCCTTCCGCCGTCCCCCCGCCCTGGAGTATTTCCGTGATCACCGCCACCGGCGTCGAGCTGCGCGCCGGCGCCCGCGTCCTCATCGAGTCCGCCTCGTTCCGTATCGCCAAGGGCGACCGCATCGGCCTGGTCGGCCGCAACGGAGCGGGCAAGACCACCCTCACCAAGTGCCTCGCCGGCGAGGGTCAGCCCGCCGCCGGCTCCATCACCCGCTCGGGCGAGGTCGGCTACCTCCCGCAGGACCCGCGCACCGGCGACCTGGACGTGCTCGCCCGTGACCGGATCCTGTCCGCCCGCGGCCTCGACGTCCTCATCAAGAAGATGCGGATGAACGAGGAGCGCATCGCCACCGGCGCCGGCGCCACCCGCGAGAAGGCGCTCAGGCAGTACGAGCGCCAGGAGACCGAGTTCCTGACCAAGGGCGGGTACGCCGCCGAGTCCGAGGCCGCGACCATCTCGGCCGCCCTCAGCCTCCCCGACCGGGTCCTCGGCCAGCCGCTGCACACCCTCTCGGGTGGTCAGCGCCGCCGCGTCGAGCTCGCCCGGATCCTCTTCTCGGACGCCGACACCCTGCTCCTCGACGAGCCCACCAACCACCTCGACGCCGACTCGATCGTCTGGCTGCGCGACTACCTGAAGAACTACCGCGGCGGCTTCGTCGTGATCTCCCACGACGTCGACCTGGTCGAGACCGTCGTCAACAAGGTCTTCTACCTGGATGCCAACCGCTCCCAGATCGACGTCTACAACATGGGCTGGAAGCTGTACCAGCAGCAGCGCGAGGCCGACGAGAAGCGCCGCAAGCGCGAGCGCCAGAACGCCGAGAAGAAGGCCGCGGCCCTGAACTCGCAGGCCGACAAGATGCGTGCCAAGGCGACCAAGACCGTCGCCGCGCAGAACATGGCCAAGCGCGCCGACCGGCTGCTCGCAGGCCTGGAGGCCGTCCGCGCCTCCGACAAGGTCGCCAAGCTCCGCTTCCCGGACCCGGCGCCCTGCGGCAAGACCCCGCTGACCGCCGAGGGCCTGTCGAAGTCGTACGGCTCGCTGGAGATCTTCACCGACGTCGACCTGGCCATCGACAAGGGCTCCCGCGTCGTCATCCTCGGCCTCAACGGCGCCGGCAAGACCACCCTGCTGCGCCTGCTCTCGGGCACCGAGAAGCCGGACACCGGCGAGGTCACCCCGGGCCACGGCCTCAAGCTCGGCTACTACGCCCAGGAGCACGAGACGCTCGACCCCGACCGCACGGTCCTCGAGAACATGCGCTCCGCCGCGCCCGACCTGGACCTGGTCGCCGTACGCAAGACCCTCGGCTCGTTCCTCTTCTCCGGCGACGACGTGGACAAGCCGGCCGGGGTCCTCTCCGGCGGCGAGAAGACCCGGCTGGCCCTTGCCACGCTGGTCGTCTCCTCGGCGAACGTGCTGCTGCTCGACGAGCCCACCAACAACCTCGACCCGGCCAGCCGCGAGGAGATCCTGGGCGCGCTGCGCACGTACAAGGGCGCGGTCATCCTCGTCACGCACGACGAGGGCGCGGTCGAGGCGCTGGAACCGGAGCGGATCATCCTGCTGCCCGACGGCGTCGAGGACCTGTGGGGCCCGGACTACCGGGACCTCGTCACCCTCGCCTGAGGTTCGCCGGGATGCCCGGCGGCTGCCCGGCGGGTTGATCCAGTTCCTTATGGATCATTCGGCTCAGGCGTGATCCATCATCTGAGTGAGACGGTCTCGTACCTCTGCGCTCTGTACGACGGCCCCGGCCGTGCCCGCCCGGGCATGCGGCCGGGGCCGTCGTTTTTCGGCGTCTGGCCCCTGACCTGGCGATTCCCGCCGAGGTCGGAGAAGTGTGACGCACGTCATGCAGCGGAAGAGAAGATTCCGTTCTGCTGATGTGTCCACTGGTCGAGAAATGCCGTCGTACCGACCTTGCTGAATGGGTGGCCAGGAAGCCGGGGAGGGGTGATCATGAGAAGTCCAGAGCGCACTTCCCATGAGGAGGCACGGGTGGCCGAGACTCTGAAGAAGGGCAGCCGGGTAACCGGCGCCGCGCGCGACAAGCTCGCGGCAGACCTGAAGAAGAAGTACGACTCCGGTGCGAGTATCCGGGCGCTGGCCGAGGAAACCGGCCGGTCCTACGGATTCGTCCACCGGATGCTCAGCGAGTCCGGAGTCGTGCTGCGTGGTCGCGGTGGCGCGACGCGTGGCAAGAAGGCGGCTTCGGCCTGACCCGAACCCTGGCCGTGAGGCCCGGGGCCGGGGTGGAAGACGCTTGCCTGCCCACACCGCGGTTCCTTCGGTGACCCCCGGTCGGCCCTGTGGCCGATCGGGTGGTTACTGTGCAGTCACTTAGGCCGGGATTGCGGCCGACTGCACACCGGAGGCACCAGATGGCTCTGCTCGACAAGGACGGCGTACGGCTCACCGTGGACGACTCGGTCGCCACGGTGACACTGACCAATCCGGCCAAGCGAAACGCTCAGTCCCCCGCGCTCTGGCGGGCGTTGACGGAGGCCGGAAGGTCGTTGCCGGGCACCGTCCGGGTCGTGGTGCTGCGCGGTGAGGGCAAGTCCTTCTCCGCCGGACTCGACCGGCAGGCGTTCACCCCCGAGGGTTTCGAGGGTGAGCCGTCCTTCCTCGATCTGGCGCGCGGTTCGGATGAACTGCTCGAATCGACCATCGCCGAGTACCAGGAGGCTTTCACCTGGTGGCGGCGCAACGACATCGTCTCCATCGCCGCCGTGCAGGGGCATGCGATCGGCGCCGGCTTCCAGCTCGCGCTGGCGTGTGACCTGCGGGTGGTCGCGGACGACGTGCAGTTCGCCATGCGCGAGACCAGCCTGGGCCTCGTGCCGGACCTGGCGGGCACGCAGCCGCTGACTTCCCTGGTGGGCTACGCCCGCGCGCTGGAGATCTGCGCGACGGGCCGCTTCGTGCATGCCGAGGAGGCGGAGCGGGTCGGGCTGGCCAACCTGGTCGTACCGGCCGATGAGCTGGACGCGGCGGTGCAGGACCTCACGACGGCGCTGCTGGCTCCGCCGCGGGATGCCGTGATCGAGACGAAGGCGCTGCTCCGCGAGGCGGTGTCCCGCCCGTACGACGACCAGCGCTCGGCGGAACGCGCCGCCCAGGCCCGCCGCCTCCGCGACCTGGCCGGCCTCTCGGACTGACCCCCGCCGCCTCCAACGCCGGCAGGCTGTTTTCAGCCCCGCCGGCGTTCGAGGTGCGGGTCCGGTCGGTCGAACTCCGGGGGACGGCGGAAGGGCGGGTGGCGGACAGCCCCGCGCAGCGGCCCGGCCCTCAGGGGATCAGGAGGGCCTTGCCCACAACCGTCCGGGCTTCGATGGCGCGGTGCGCCTCCGCGGCCTCCGCGAGCGGGAACCTCCGCGCGATCACCGGGCGGAGCCGCCCCGCCGCCGCTTCGGCCAGGGCATGGCCCGCCAGGCGGGTGATCTCCGCCGGCGGGAACTGGACCTCCGCGATCCCCCGCAGAGCGATCCCGCGCCGCTCCACCTCCGCCGGGTCCAGCTCCGTGAAGCCGCCGCTGGGGGCGCCGTGCGCCGAGACCCTCCCGCCGTCCCGGACCAGTCCGAAGCCGGCCAGGCCCAGCTCACCGCCGACCCCGTCCAGCAGGACGTCCACCGGACCGCCGACCGCCTCGGTCCAGCCCGGTTCCGTGTAGTCCACCGCCCGGTCCGCGCCCAGCTCCCGGACCAGCGCCAGCTTCTGCTCGCCCCGTGCCGCCCCCACCACGTACGCCCCCGCAGCCACCGCCATCTGCACCAGCAGCGTCCCCATCCCGCCCGCCGCGCCCAGGATCAGCACCCGGTCGCCCTGCCTGATCCCGACGCCCAGGGCGATGCCCGAGCCGGTCACCCCGTCGTGCGCCAGCGCCGCCGCCTCCGCCGATTCCAGCCCTTCCGGGACCGGGACCAGCAGTTCCACCGGGACCCGGACCAGTTCCGCGTACGTCCCCCTCGTACCCGGTGCGGCCACCACCCGGCGGCCCCGCCAGGCCGGGTCCACCCCCTCACCCACCGCGACGACCGTCCCCGCGGCCGCGCCGCCCGGCACGTAGGGCGGGTGGATGCCGAAGGACTCGCCCCAGCCCCCGCGGATCTGGGTCTCCACGTAGATCGTGTCCACGGCCTCGGCCCGGACCACCACCTCTCCCGCCCCCGGGACCGGGTCCGCCAGCTCGACCGGCACCAGGACCTCGGGACCGCCGTATCCGTCCACCCGTATCGCCCGCATGACATCCCCTCGTTCGCCGTTCCGCATTCGGCATTCGGAACGCGCCATGGCCTTTCGGCCTTGATCACTCACCCCACTCTCGGACCTCGACCGCAGTTGAGGTCAAGCAGCGGAGGGAATCCGGTCCCGGCCGACCGGCGTAGTCCCGGAGCGCCGCCGCGGCCGGGCGCTTACCGTGGTGCGGAGTGAGTCCATCCACGCGAAGGGACACGCGATGACCGAATCCACATCCGGGGGCGCCTCCCGCCAGCCGGCCGACCGCGGCCGTACCACCATTTCGGACGGGGTCGTCGAGAAGATCGCCGGGCTCGCGGCCCGCGAGGTGGTCGGTGTCCATGCCATGGGCAGCGGCAGCGGCCTCTCCCGTACCTTCGGTGCGGTCCGCGACCGCGTCCCCGGCGGGGCGAAGTCGTCCGCCACCCGCGGGGTCAAGGCCGAGGTCGGAGAGGTGCAGACGGCCCTCGACCTGGAGATCGTCGTGGACTACGGCGTATCGATCCGCGACGTGGCCCGGGCCGTCCGGGAGAACGTCATCTCGGCGGTCGAGCGGATGACGAGCCTGGAGGTCGTCGAGGTCAACATCGCGGTCAGCGACGTCAAGCTCCCCGACGAGCCCGACGAAGAGCCGGAGTCCCGACTCCAGTGAGGGAGCCCGCATGAGGATGGCGGTCGTCGGCCTCTTCGCCGGCATGGCGCTGGCCTTCGCCGGATACTTCGGCGGTTTCGGGGCCTTCCTGCTGGTGGCGGCGCTCGGTGCCATCGGCTTCGTCGTGGGCCGGTTCCTGGAGGGGGACCTTGAACTCGGCGACTTCTTCCGCCCCCGCGACCGCGACAGGTGAGGCCCCGATGAGCACGCCACGGGCGACCCAGCCGCGGGTTCCGCCGGCCGACCGGGGGGCAACCCGGATCGCCGACCGGGTCGTCGCCAAGATCGCGGCCCAGGCCGCCCGGGAGGCGCTCACCGCGCCGCCGGGCGGGCCGCAGCCGGCCACGGGCACGGTGCGCGCCGCCGGACTCGCCGTGTCCACCGGGTCCGGCGGCGCCGGGCCGGCCGCCCCGCACGCCACCGTCACCGTGCACCATGACATCGCCCGGGTGCGGGTGAGCCTCGAGCTCGACTACCCCTCCGACCTCGCCGCCCAGTGCGCCGCCGTACGCCGCCAGGTCGTCCTGCGCATCGAGGAGTGCGCCGCCATGTCCGTACCCGAGGTGGACATCGACATCGAGCACCTGCACACCGCGCACACCCCCGGATCCGCCGCACGGGACCGGAAGCTGCGGTGACGGCGCCCGCCCCCGGCCGTGCCCCGGCCCCGGACCCGGCCCCGGAGCCCCCGGTCCGCGTCGCCCGGTTCCGGTCGGCCCGGCGGGTCCCGGCCGCGCTGACCGCCCTCGTCGTGCTCGGGGTGGCGGGCCTGTTCCTCTACGACCTGGCCGCCGTACGGACCGGCCGCCCCGGGATGGAGTGGCGCCGCGAACTCGCCCACCAGCTGGAGCGGCACACCCCCGCGGACCCTTGGGTGCTCGTGGGCGCCGGGGCCCTCGCCTCGGCCGGGGCGGTGCTCCTGTTCCTCGCGCTGGCCCCCGGGCTCCGCAGGATCCTGCCGATGCGGACGGCGGACCCCGACGCCGGGGTACGGGCCGGGCTCGGGCGGAAGGCCGCCGCGCAGGTGCTGCGGGACCGGGCCATGGAGGTGTCCGGGGTGCAGTCGGCGCGGGTCGCGGTGAGCCGGTCCCACGTCGCGGTCCGGGCCGCGTCGCACTTCCGCGAGCTGGACGACGTACGGGCCGACCTGGAGGCGGTACTCGCGGTCGGCATCGGGGAACTGGGCCTCGCACACGCGCCGCAGCCGCGGGTACGGGTCACCCGGGCCGCCGTCGGGAAGGGGTGAGGGGATGCTCGGGACGGTGAACCGGATCCTGCTCGGGGTCATCGGCCTCGTCCTGCTGGCGGCCGGGGTGGCGCTGCTGACGGCGTTCCGGCCGCTCGGCGGCCGCCACGAGCCGCTGCTGACGGAGGCGACCCGGCAGCGGTACTGGCATGCCGAGGGCTGGTGGTGGTGGGCGGTGCTCGCCGGGCTCGGGGTGTGCGTGGTGCTCGCGCTGTGGTGGCTGCTGGCCCAGCTGCGGCGTCCGCGGCTGCCCGCGCTGGTGGTGGACACCGGGGACGGGGCGTTCGCGGTGCTGCGGGGGCGGGCGCTGGAGGAGGCGGTGGCCGCAGAGGCCGGGGCGCTGGACGGGGTCGCCCGGTGCAGCGTCGTGCTGCGCGGGCGGCAGGGCAGGCGCGGCCAGCGCGGTGCGCCCAAGCTGCAGGTGGCGCTGGAGCTGGAGCCGCATGCCGTCCCGGCCGATGCGCTGGCCGCGCTGGCCGGGCCGGTGCTGAACCACGCCCGCCGGTCGGCGGGCCTCCCCGCACTTCCCGCGGAGGCCCGCTTCCGGATCACCTCCCACCGGGCCCGCCGCGTCACCTGACGGCGGGCCCAGGGGCTCAGAAGCCGCGCCGGAAACCGCCGTCGACCGGGAGCATGATGCCCGTCAGGTACGAGGCCGCGGGCGACAGCAGGAACGCCGCCGAGCGGCCGAACTCCTCCGGGGTGCCGTAGCGCCGCAGCGGAATGCCGGATTCGTTGGCCGCACGGGCCGCCTGGGCGTCGCCCGACAGCGCGTCGAGCGCGCGGACGCGGTCGGTGTCGATCCGGGCCGGCAGCAGCCCGACCACCCGGATGCCGCGCGGTCCGAGCTCCACCGACAGGGACTTGGCGAAGCCCGCCAGCCCCGGCCGCAGGCCGTTGGAGATCGTCAGTCCCGGGATCGGCTCGTGGACCGAGCCCGACAGGACGAAGCCGATGACCCCGCCCTCGCCCAGCTCGGCAGCCGCCGCGCGGGCCAGGCGTACGGCGCCCATGAAGACCGCTTCGAACGCCGTGGCCCACTGTTCGTCGGTGTTGCTCGCCGCCGTACCCGGGGCGGGGCCGCCGACGCTGATGAGGATGCCGTCCAAGCGGCCGAACCGTTCCTTCGCAGTGGCGACGAGGGTGGCCGCCGCCTCCGGGTCGGAGTTGTCCGCGGCGATCCCCACGGCGTTCGGACCCAGCGAGGCCGCCGCTTCGGCGGCGCGCGCCGCGTCGCGGCCCGTCACGATCACCTTCGCGCCGTCCGCCGCCAGTTCGCGCGCCGAGGCGAAGCCCAGGCCGCGGGTGGCTCCGGTGACGACGTAGACACGGTCTTTCAGTCCAAGATCCATGCCCGACACGCTACGCCGTCGGCGCCGGCTCCCGCTCGGGGTCGGCGCCGGCCGCAGCGACCGCCGCGCGGTCGCGCTTCTCGCGCCGTACGAGGACCAGCCAGCCCACCGGCACCGACGCGGCGAACAGCCACCACTGCACGGCGTACGCCATGTGCGGGCCGATCGAGTCGTGGTCGGGGTCGGCGACCGGCTCGGGGCTGCCGCCCGCCGGGGCCGGAGCGGTGAGCTCCAGGTAGCCGCCGAGGACGGGCTTGCCGAGGTACTCCGCCTGCCGGGCGCTGTTGATCAGCATCACCTGGCGGTCCGGCAGGCCCTTGCGGTCCTTGATGCCGCTGCCGCCGCTCGTCTCGTCGGCCTTCAGCCGCCCGGTGACCGTCACCTCGCCCGCGGGCGCGGCCGGCACCGGCGGGTAGGCGCGCGGGTCGTCGCCGCCCGCCACCCAGCCGCGGTTGACCAGGACCACCCGGCCGTCGGCCAGCACCAGCGGGGTCAGGACGTGGAAGCCGACCTTGTCGTCGTTGTCGGTGCGCATCCGTACGACGACCTCGTGCGCGGTGTCGTAGGTCCCGGTGGCGGTGACGGCACGCCAGTAGTCGGCCCGCGGGACCGTGTGGCCGGGGGAGGTCACCTCGGTCATCGGAACCGGCTTCGCGGACAGGTTCGACGCGATCAGCTCGTTCTGGGCGACCCGGTGCTCATGGCGGTGGTACTGCCAGAACCCCAGCTTGATCATCGCGGGGATGAGGGCGAGGGCGACGAGGGTGAGGCACACCCATTGCCGGGTCAGCACAAAGCGGTACACGCCCACGACGGTACCCCCAGCCGGGAAGACCCCGGTGGCCGGGTGGCCGTCCGGGGTCGGGAAGGGGAACGGGGTGGGGGACGGGGGAGGGGAACCGGGGGAGCGTCACACGCAGGGTCGGAGGGGCGGAGGGTCACACGCGGTCGACGATGCCCACCTTCCCCTCCGCCCGGGCGCAGTGCGCCCCGCAGTACCACTGGCCCTCGACCTCGACGCCCTGCCCGATGATCTGCACACGGCAGTGCTCGCAGATGGGCGCCATGCGGTGGATGGCGCAGGAGAAGCAGTCGAAGACGTGCACGCTGCCCTGCGCGTGCACTTCGAAGGACATGCCGTAATCGTTTCCGCAGACCTCACAACGTGCCATGCGCCACAGGGTGGGACCGGACGGGCGGAACGCGGAAGCGGGTGCCGGGCGAGTCGCCCGACGCTCACCCGTCTGCCGCAGCCACGTCCCGCAGCAGTTGGGTGAAGGCCGCCTCGTCGACCACCGGCGTACCGAAGGACTTCGCCTTGACCGTCTTGGAGGTGGCCGAGTCGGGGTCGTTCGTCACGAGCAGGCTCGTGAGCCGCGACACACTCGTCGCTACGTGCAGGCCCGCCTCGACCGCCCGGTCCTCCAGCAGCTCCCGGTCCACCGATGTGTCACCCGAGAAGGCGATCCGCATGCCCTGCTTCAGCGGCTTGCCGTCCTCGAAGCGCCCCGGGTTCGGGTGCGGGCACGGCGGCCGCTTGCGCGAGGGCCGCCAGCTGCCGCTCCCGTACGAGGCCTGCCGGCCGATCCGCGGGGTGACGGGGGAGTCGGACCACTCCGTCAGCGGCCGGCATTCCAGCAGGGGCAGCCGTACGCCGTCCCGCGCGGCGGCGTGCAGCGACGGGCGGAACGCCTCCGCGAGCACGCGGGCGTCGTCGAGCGCGTGGTGGGCGCGCTGCTGGACCACGCCGAAGTGCGCGGCGAGCGACTCCAGCTTGTGGTTGGGCAGCGGGAGGTTCAGCTCCTTCGACAGGGCGATGGTGCACAGCCGCTGACGGACCGGCGCGGTCTCGGCCGCCCGCGCGTACTCGCGGGCGATCATCTGCCAGTCGAAGATGGCGTTGTGCGCGACCAGCACCCGGTCCGCGAGCCGGCCCGCGAACTCCTCGGCGATGTCCTTGAAGAGCGGCGCGTCCTGGAGCATGTCGCTGGTGAGCCCGTGGATCCAGACCGGGCCCGGGTCCCGCTGCGGGTTGACCAGGGTGTACCAGTGGTCCTCCACATTGCCCTGCGCGTCGAGCCGGTAGACGGCGGCGGAGATTATCCGGTCGTCGCGAGCGAGTCCGGTCGTCTCCACGTCGACGACCGCGTACCCCTCGGGGTACGCGGTCGGCCACGTCGTCTCTGCGGTCGTACGGTCGTCGAGCATGGTCACAGAGGATATCGGCACGGACTGACACCCGGAGCCCGATGGGCTGTCAGCGGTCGCCGTCCGCCCCTCACCCCAGCGCCGCGACGAGGTCGCCCGCGGCGAGCTGTTCGAGCCCGCAGCCGTCAACAGGCCCCGGCAGCAGCCGGTATACGGACCCGCTCGCCCCGGCCGGCGCGACGTCGCCCTCCACCAGTGCGAGGAACGCCGACCTCCCCGAGGCCGCGGCGCCCGCGAGGGCGTCGACGTCCGCCGAGGGCCGCAGGCCGTCCGGGTCGCGCAGCCCGACCAGCCGGGCGGCGAAGGCCGCGGTGTCCTCGTCCGCCCCGCGCCGGTAGGTCCACAGCTCGTCGGGGTCGCCCGGCCGCGGGGTGCGGCGCAGCACGACCACCTCGGGGCAGCGCGCGGCCGCGTGCCAGGCCGCCAGCTCCCACAGGGTGGTGCGGCCCGTCGAGAAGTACTGGAACAGGTCGCGCCCGATGCGGGCGAGGTCCTCCCGGTGCGCCCACACGCTGTGGTAGCCCTCGTCGTCCGGCAGGTGCACGTCGGTCCACAGGAACCCGCGCCGTTCCAGGTCGACGAGGAGCGGCACGTGGATCCGCGAGCTCCCGACCAGGTCGTAGCGCTGCCGCACGGTCCGCGGGTCGTAGCGGGAGGTGCGCCCGGAGCGGCCGGGCAGGGCCATGAAACCGGCGAAGGCGTCGGGCAGCAGCTCGAACGGGATGTTGTTGTAGCTGAAGACCACGGGCATGGCGAAGCGCACCCCGGTGTCGGCGAGCCGGTCCAGGTCGATGTCCACGTACTCGCTCGCCCCGTCGGGCGCGGGGGCGGAGGTCAGGTCCCCGGAGTGGACGACGGCCCGCTCGCCGTAGACCAGGTTCGTGAAGTCGCACAGGCCCGCGTAGTTCCAGTCGGCGTCGAACAGCACCACCGACAGGTCCAGGTCCACCCGCTTCTTCGGCGGCTCCATCCAGTGCAGGAACATCCGCAGCACCTCGCCGCCGGGCAGCGCCTGGAAACTGCCCTTGGGTACGGTGACCAGCGCCTTGGCGGCGGCCCGTTCGGCGGAGGGCACATGGAGGTGGCCGAGGCGGGAGTCGAGGACCGCCACGTCGTACGGCCGGGCCGCGGCCAGCCGGCGCAGCAGCTCGCGTTCGAACAGCCCGCACACCGAGCGGGTCACCGCCTCGGCCAGCGGGGCCCGGTCCTCGTCCCGGGTGTACGAGTGCGCGACCTGGCCGCGCGGGAAGAACACCCGCCGGGTGCCGGGCAGATGGCGGATCCGAAGCCGGCCGAGCGCGGAAAGCACCGGCCCGGGGCCCGCCTTCGGCAGCCGCTCGGCCAGTACCTCCGCCACCCGCCCGGGCAGGGTCTCGGCCGCGTACAGCCGCAGCAGGTGGTCGAGCCGCCGTACGAGTTCGCCCGGCCGCTCGGCGAGTACGGCCAGGGCCCGGTCCGGGTCCCCGCCGCGCAGCGCCTCCTCGGCGCGGCCGGTCCAGGTGGCTGCGCGCAGCCGGGCGCCGTCGACCCGTACCGCCTGCGGATACGCGGCGGCGGTCGCCAGCAGCGCGGCGCCCAGCCCGGGCCCGGAGGTGTCGGTCCCGCGCAGGACGGCGAAGGCGAGCGCGGCGCGCGGGTGGCGCTCGTACCGCTCGAAGGGGTGCAGGATCTCGGCCGCGCGCTTCCAGAGGTCGCCGTGGCGCAGTACGTCCTCGACGAGCAGCGCCGGATCCAGCGCGTCCAGTACGGCGAGCAGCTCGCGCCGCAGCGGCCGCGGCAGGGAGCGCAGGCGCGGCGGGGCCAGCAGGTCCGCCTCGCCGCCGGACCGGACGGCGAGCAGCCGCAGGACGTCGGTTGCCGTGGTGAGCCGCTCGGGCAGCAGGGCCCGTACGGCCTCCTGGGTGCGGTGGTCGCGCAGCAGGGTGCCGAGGACCAGGGCCTTGGTCTCCCGTACGGGCATGGCGTCGGGCAGCCAGTCGAGCGCGGCCGGGGCGTGCGCGAGCAGGACCCGGGCGTCCTCGGTGTCCTGCGAGGACAGCGGGGTGCGGCGGGCGAGCAGCTTGCCGAGGGCGGTGACGCAGTCGGCGGCGCGGTCGGCGGCGAAGTTCAGCAGCCGCAGCGGGCCGCCTCCGGGGGGAGCGGCGCCGGGCTGCGGTGACGGCCGCAGGAACGGGTCGGCGGGGTCGGTCCGCCGGTGGCAGACCGGGCAGCCCGCGTAGTCGGCGCCGTCCCAGCAGCCGCGGCAGACGAGGTGGGCGCAGGGTGCGACCGGGTGGACGGTGCCCACGGTCGCGCACAGCACGCAGGGCTGGTCCGGCCATTGCAGGAGCAGGGTGAGGACGCGGTCGATCCAGAGGGCGTGCGTGTCGTCGGGCACCGAGGCGGGGAAGGAGCGGAACAGCGGCATGTGGGTGCGGTCGGCGCCCAGCAGGATGTCGATGTCCCGGACCAACTGGGTTCCGGCGGCGGCGAGTCCGGCGGGCCCGAGCCACGCGAGCGCCGAGCGCAGGGGGCCGGTCAGGGCGTAGCCCCGGTCGAGGAGTTCGGCCTCCAGGGCCGTCAGGCCCTCGGCTGTCGACGGGTCGCCCGGGCGCGGCCCGGCCTGGTCGACGTAAACGGTGTGCAGACGGCGCAACAGGACGGTCGACAGCTCGGGCAAAAGGGGGATTCCTCCGGAACCGGAAAGGGATTGAGGCGGGGCGGAGAGGGGACGCGCTACGGGTGTCGTCAGAAGGATGAGAAGGAAGCACGTCGCGGAGCCGCCCCCGCGCCGCAGATACAACCACGGGCCCGGGCGGCCGCAAACCGATTTATCGCAGGGGCGGGTTCGCCGAGGCCAGCAGGGAGCGTACGAGGGCCCGTACGGACAGCTGGAACAGCCTTTCCGGATCCGCCGGGCGGGCCAGGGCGCGGCCGAGTTCCGGGTCGTCGGGGACGGCGGTGGGGGTCCCCTCGGCGGAGCCGGGGGGAGGGTCCCAGAGGTCGCTCTCGGCAGGGGACTGGGCGGGGGATCGCTCGCGGTTGCGCTCCACGAGCAGGAAGCCGACGATCTGGAACTGGACCGCGCGCACCGCGTCGGCCGCCCGGGCCCCGCGCAGCCCGGCCGCGTGCACCTCGTGGACCAGGGCCTGCTGGGCGGGCAGGAACATCCGCTCGGTGAGCCCGCGTTCGTGGACCATCGCGATCAGGTGCGGCCGCTCGCGCAGTTCGCGGCGCAGGATCCGGGCCACGGACAGGATCCGCTCGGTGGGGGTGCGGCCGGCCGGCCGGATCACGCCCATCTCCTGGACGGTCCGCTCCACGAGGGCGTCGAGCAGCGATTCGCGGTTGCCGACGTGCCAGTAGATGGAGGTCACCGCCGTGCCCAGCTCGGCGGCGAGTTTGCGCATGGTGAGGGCGGCCGGGCCGTGCTGCTTGACCAGGCAGACGGCCGCCGCCAGTACCTCGTCACGGGTGAGCGTGGTTCTGGCCACGGCAGTCCGCCAATCTGTCGGATCGTCAGTTCTGGTCGGTGCAGGGGTCTTTACCCTTCATCGGTGGCGGTGTAACTGTGTTACAGAACCGACTCCCCCCGAGACGAGGGATGGTGCGAGAGATGGCACGCGTACGGTACGGAGCGCGCACCGAGGCCGAGATCAAGGCGTTGCGCGAGAAGAGTTCCCGGCTCCCCGACATCTGGTCCACCGGTGTGGTGGCGGTCTGGGAGAGCGACCCGGATGTGGTGGCGGCGGTCCTGCCGCCGCCGCTCAAGCCCGCCGAGCGGCCCCTCGTACGGGCCAACATCAGCAAGGTCGACCTGCCCGGTTACCCCCTCGGCGCCGGCTCGGTGGCCGTCGCCGCGCAGCACGGCGGGGTCGAGGGCTGGTACCCGCTGGTCATGCCGATGACCCACGAGCGGGCCCTGGTCGGCGGCCGCGAGGTCTTCGGCGAGCCGAAGAAGCTGGGCGAGGTCGACGTCGAGCGCGAGGGCCTCGTCGTGCGGGCCTCCCTGGCCCGGCACGGGATCGCCTTCGTGGAGGTGCGCGGGGCGGTGGACCGCGAACTGCCGCTGCCCGAGCCCGCCGCCAAGACCGACTTCTACTTCAAGTTCCTTCCGGCAGTGGACGGTTCGGGCTTCGATGCCGACCCGGTGCTCGTCCACGTCACCCGCAACGAGAAGGTCCGCAAGCTGGAGCACATCACCGGTGACGTGGTCCTGCGCGAGTCGATGTTCGACCCCGTCGCCGACCTCCCCGTACGCCGGATCGTGGAGATCACCATCGGCGAGAAGACCACCGACCAGAAGGGCCGCGTCGTCGAGCGGGTCAGCGCCCAGGCCCTCCTCCCGTACATCCACCAGCGCTACGACGACCCGATGCAGATTCTCGACGGCCCGCCCGAGGGGAGCGTCTGATGCGGCTCGAACCGGGACAGGTGGCCGTCGTCACCGGCGCCGCAGGCGGCATCGGCCTCGCCATGGCCCGCCGCTTCGCCGCCGAGGGGCTGAAGGTCGTCCTCGCCGACGTGGAGGAGGGCGCCCTGCACAAGGCCGCCGACGAGCTGACCGCCGACGGCGCCCAGGTGCTCGCCCGGCTCGTCGACGTCAGCGACCGCGACTCCGTGATCGCGCTGGCCGACGCCGCGTACGACACCTTCGGCGCCGTGCACGTGCTCTGCAACAACGCGGGCGTCGGCTCCGGCGCCGAGGGCCGGATGTGGGAGCACGAGCCCAACGACTGGAAGTGGGCCTTCTCCGTCAACGTCTGGGGCGTCTTCCACGGCATCCAGGCATTCGTCCCCCGCATGATCGCGGCCGGCGGCCCCGGCCACGTCGTCAACACCTCCTCCGGCGACGGCGGCATCGCCCCGCTGCCCACCGCCTCCGTCTACGCCGTCACCAAGGCGGCCGTGGTCACCATGACCGAGTCCCTGTACGCCCACCTCAAGGCGGAGGGCGCGGCCGTCGGCGCCTCCGTCCTCTTCCCCGGCCCGCACATGCTGCGCACCGGACTGTGGGAGTCGCACCGCAACCGGCCCCGGCGGTACGCGAAGCAGCGGCCGCGCAAGACCCCGTACCGCAGCCTCGACCAGTACGAGGCCGCGATGAAGAAGGCCGGCCACGAGGTGGAATTCACCCCGGTCGAGGAGGTCGCCGAGCACGTCGTCGACGGCATCCGCGCCGACCGCTTCTGGATGCTCCCGGCGAGCGAGCACAGCGACCGGCAGATCCGCGCCCGGTCGCAGTCGATGCTCGACCGCGCCGACCCCGCCTACCTGGAGAGCTTCATCCTCGACTGAGGAGCGTTTGCAGTGAGTGAGACCGTGAGCGACAGCACGTACGAAGACCCGTACCTGATCATCTCCTCCGACTGCCACGCGGGCCTGCCGACCGAGCAGTACCGCCCGTACCTCGACTCCCGCTTCCACCCGCAGTTCGACGAGTTCCTCGGCCAGCAGGGCGCCCGCCGCGCCGTGGCCACGAAGCTCGGCGTCCGCAACGAGGCCTTCGCCGAGAAGTGGTTCCACGACCACGAGGAAGGCCTCAAGGGCGGCTGGGACACGGCGCAGCGCTTGAAGGAACTCGACGGCGACGGGGTGGCCGCCGAGGTCGTCTTCCCCGACGCCGACGCCGTGGACAGCCAGACCGCCGCGCCCTTCGGGGTGGGCCTCGGGCTCTCCGGAGACCAGGACCCAGAGCTCGGCATGGCGGGCGCGCAGGCGCACAACCGCTGGCTCGCGGAGTTCGTCTCCCAGACCCCCGAACGGCACTGCGGGGTCGCCCTGCTGCCCATCACGGGCGAACCGTCGAAGGTCGTCGCCGAGATCCACCGGGCCAAGGAGTCCGGGCTCGGCGCGCTGATGATCCCCGCGATGTGGGTGGACAAGGCCCCGTACCACGACCGCCGCTACGACCCGGTCTGGGCGGCCGCAGCCGAGACGCAGATGCCGATCGTCACCCACTCCGGGTCCTCGCCCCGCCACGAATACGGCGACCACCTGGGCATCTTCGTCTCCGAGGTCACCTGGTGGCCGGCCCGCCCGCTGTGGTTCCTGCTCTGGTCCGGGGTCTTCGAGCGGCACCCGGGCCTGAGGTTCGGCGTCGCCGAATCGGGCTGCTGGTGGCTGCCGAACCAGCTGTGGTTCATGGACCGGCTGTACCTCGGTGCGCACGGCGGCAAGAAGCTGTCGCCCTTCGAGGAGCTCAAGCGCCCGCCGAGCGAGTACCTGGACCGCCAGGTGTTCATCTGCGCGACGAACACCAAGCGGCGCGAACTCGCGCAGCGCTACGAGATCGGCGTGGACAACATCCTGTGGGGCTCGGACTTCCCGCACCCCGAAGGGACCTGGCCGAACACCCGGACCTGGCTGAGGAACACCTTCCACGACATCCCGGTCGGCGAGACCCGCCGGATGCTGGGCCTGGCGGCGGCGGAGGTCTTCGGCTTCGACACGGACAAGCTGGCTCCGGTCGCCCGCCGGATCGGCCCCACCCCGGCGGAGCTGGGCCAGCCGGCCGACCAGACTTCCGTGGAGTCCTCGTGGGCCCGCTCGCGGGAGACGGGCCGCCACTGGCTGACGGGCCACGACTTCCCCGTCCTGGGGGTGTCCTGATGGCGGACCGCTACACGGTCATCTCGGCGGACTGCCATGCGGGCGCGGACCTGCTGGACTACAAGCCGTACCTGGAGAAGCGGTACCACGATGAGTTCGACGCCTGGGCCGCCACGTACGTGAACCCGTACGAGGACCTCCTCGCGGACACCGCGGACCGCAACTGGAACTCCGCCCGCCGTCTGTCCGAGCTCGAGGCGGACGGCATCGTGGCCGAGGTCCTCTTCCCCAACACCATCCCGCCGTTCTTTCCCAAGGCCTCGCTGATGGCCCAGCCTCCGACGGCCGCGGAGTACACGATGCGCTGGGCGGGGCTCCAGGCCCACAACCGCTGGCTGGCGGACTTCTGCGCGGACGCACCGGGCCGGCGGGCGGGCGTGGTCCAGATCCTGCTGAACGACGTGGACGCGGCGGTGCAGGAGATCCGCCGCACGAGGGAGGCAGGCCTGACGGGTGGCATCCTGCTGCCCGGTGTCCCGCCCGGCTCGTCGGTCCCCGAGCTGTACTCGGCCGTGTACGACCCGATCTGGGCGGTGTGCGACGAGCTCGACGTCCCGGTCAACCACCACGGCGGCTCGGCGTCCCCGCCGCTCGGCGACGAACCGGCCGCCCGGGCCGTGTTCATGGTGGAGACGACCTGGTTCTCGCACCGCGCGCTGTGGCACCTCATCTTCGGCGGGGCCTTCCGCCGCCACCCCGGCCTGAAGCTGGTCCTGACGGAGCAGGGCTCCGGCTGGATCCCGGGGGTCGTGGAGATGCTGGACTACTACCACGGCCGCCTGGTCGCGGCGTCGGCCACGGCGGAGGCCAAGTTCGGGGCGGGCCTGGCGGAGTCCATGGGCAAGGGCCCGGGCGAGGTCTGGCGGGACAACTGCTTCGTGGGGGCGAGCTTCATGCGCCCCCACGAGGTCCCGCTGCGGGAGCGGATCGGCCTCGACAAGATCATGTGGGGCAGCGACTACCCCCACGACGAGGGCACCACCCCGTTCTCCCGCGAGGGCCTGCGCATCGCGTACGCAGGCCTCCCGAGGGAGGAGGTCGCCGCGATGGCCGGCGGCAACGCGGCCCGCGTGTACGGCTTCGACCTGCCCCTGCTGGACGCGGTGGCCGCGAAGCACGGCCCCCTGGTCTCGGAGATCGCCGAGCCGCTGACCGAGATCCCCCCCGGGGCCACGAGCCCGGCCTTCGCCAGGGGAGGCTCGGTCCGGGTCTGGTGACACCGGCGCCGCCGCCGGAGCGGCTCAGTGGATGTACGAAAGCCGCTCCGGCGGGATCAGCTCGGCGCCGGTGAAGGCGGACCGGCGGTCCAGCTCGATCCGCAGCGTGTGCAGCTCGGCCAGCGGGGACAGGTCCACGACCCCGGCGCACTCGACGAGCCGGAGCCGGCCCAGCGCGGGCAGGTGCCCGAGGGGCCCCAGTCCGCCGGGGAATCCGCAGCGCAGCAGCATCAGCTCGGTCAGCCGCTCGTACGGGGCCAGCACCCCGAGGTCCACCGCCACGGTGTGCCGGATCTGGAGCGAGGTCAGCCCGGTCAGCGGCTCCCGCCGCACGAGCTGCCCGTACTGACTCTCCCCGGCGATGGTGAGATCGCGCACTGCGGGCCAGCGCTCCAGCCCGTCGAGGGAGAGGCCGCGCGCGCCCTGCCACAGGGTCAGCTTGACCAGCCCCTGTGACGCGGGGACGTCCCCGATGTGCCGCTCCTTCGGCTCGAAGCCGATCACCAGTGACCGGAGGGTGGGCACACCGGCGAGCGGGGCCAGCGAGAGCCCGTCCGGCACGTATCCGAAGGCCAGGCTGTCCGGGGTCAGTTCCCCGATCGGGTCGATGCCGGTCAGCTGCGGACAGTCGAAGATCCCGAAGTGCTCCAGCGCGTGATGCCCCTCCAGCGCCGTGAGGTCCAGTAGCTCCGCGTTGCGCTGCAGGACCAGCCACTGCAGGTCCCGGCGCCCGGTGATCTCGGGGGGCAGCGGCCCGTCCCAGGTGAGGTGCACCCGGCGGATGTGCGGCAGTCCGCGGAACGACCTCAGCTGCTCGGGCGTGCGGATGTGCAGGTGGGCGGCGCTCATCGTGGCGCCCGCAAGGACCGCGTCCGCGTAGTCCCCGGTGGGGAAGCGGCCCCAGGACTCGGACAGCTCGTGGCCCACCTCGTAGCGGTCGTCGCGCCGGAAGCCGGCGATCACCTGGAGCGCCCGGTCCCCGCCGATCAGCGCCGCCGTGCGTACGGTCGCCGCCGCCTCCTCCTCGCCGAGGTCCACCGGTTCCGGCAGCAGCTCCAGCACCAGCTCGCCCGCCTTGGCCAGTTCCTCGGCCTGGCCCGGGCCGCGCGGCGGCAGCAGCTGCGCCGTGCGCGCCTGCACGTCGGCCCGCACCCGCGGATCCAGCTCGGGCGCGTGCTCCAGACAGGCCGCGGCCAGCAGCACCAGCCGGCTGCGGTCACGCTTGACCTTGTCGGCGCGTCGCAGCAGCTGGGTCAGCATCCGGGCGCGTTCGTCGGGCCGGGCGTGCCCGACGGCCATCCGGAACACGTCGTCCCAGGCGTCCTCGTGGGCGTTGCGGATCAGCACCCCGAAGTCGCGGGACTCCACGGCCGCCTTGGCACCCAGGTAGTCCCGGAAGGTGCGGTGCACGAAGTGCACGGAGTCGGGCACGGGTTCGCGCAGCAGCCCGCTGCGGATCAGCAGGTGCTTGAACACCCGCTCGGTACTGCCCTGCGCCCGCACCTGGGGCATCGCGTCCAGCCACTCGTCCAGCATCAGCACGACGTCTTCACGGGCCGCCTCCACCTGCCCGTTGCGGATGAGCCAGTAGGCGAGCCGCTGGAGCAGCACGGTCTGTTCGTCCCGGCTGAGGTAGACCCCTTCGACCCCGGCTATGTCCCGTTCGGCGTCGCGGCGGACCAACAGCATGTCCAGCGCCGCGTCGTACAGCTCCTTGCGCGCCCGCGGCAGCTGCATCCGGCGGTCCCGGTTCAGGGCGCACAGCAGCGCGCACATCAGGGGGTTCGTCGCCAGCCGGCCGAGATCGCGCCGGGAGCCCACCGACTGGATCAGCGTCCGCTCGAAGGTGTCGAGCTGCGTCCGCTCCTCTCGGGACCCGCACTCCTCGCGCGCCGAGTCGTGCCAGTGCGTGATGAACGCCCGTACGTCGTCCCGCTCCATCGACACCAGCGACAGCGGGGCGAAGCCCTGCCCCTTGAGCCAGTCCTCCGGCACCGCGGACGGGCGGCTGGTCACGATGTAGCGCGCCCTCGGGAAGGCCGCGATCAGTGAGCGCAGCCACGCCTCGGTCCGGTTGCGCAGCCGCTGCGGCACCTCGTCCACCCCGTCGACCAGCACCAGCGCCCGCCCGCTCGACAGGAGGCCCTCCGTCCAGCCGGACGGCGCCTGCAGCGGTACGCCGGACGCCCGGAGCCAGTCCTCGGGGACGGGCAGGGCCTCGGAGGCGTGGAAGGAGCGCAGGCGCAGGACGAAGGGGACGAGCGTGTTCCAGTGCGCCAACTGCCGCCCGAAGCTGCGCCGGGCCGCGTTCAGCGCCATCCACTGGACGAGGGTCGACTTGCCGGATCCGGCCGGGCCGCGCAGCAGCACCCGGGCGGAGCCGCCGATCGCCTGTTCCACCTTGACGGCGCTCCGGTGCGAGCCGGGCTCCTCCAGCAGCGGGTCGCCGGTCACCGCCAGACTGATGTAGGCCAGGTCGAGCGGCCATTCCTGGCGGGCCTGGCTGAGCGTCAGGCCGTAGAGCTGGAGCCGGCCGTGAGCCTCGGCCATGTACCGGGCGTAGCGCTCCTCGAACCGGCCGGCCTCCGCCTCCGGGACGGGCGCGAGCCGCGCCGCCATGCGGTCCATGCGGCGTTCCAGCCCGCCGGTGCGGCGGACCAGTTCCAGATCCGCCCGCGCCCCGAACCCGGGCAGCGTCGTCACGTACTCGACCACGTGGACGCAGCACAGGCCGGCCAGTCGCCGGTAGAGGGCCTCGGCCCGCGCGCCGAGGCCCGGCGGCGGCGGTGGCAGCGCCGCCGCCAGGGCCCCCGGGTCGAGGTCCACCGCGAAGAGGGCTTCCGCGTCCAGCGTCCCGAGCGCCCCGAAGGCGTCGCCCACCGCGTTCAGGGCCGCGAGGCGCTCGTGGTCCGGCAGGAGCGCACACGCCGGGCCCAGCCGTTCCACCAGAGTCCCGGTCAGTTTCCGGATCTCCGCGTCGCCCAGTTCCGCCGGCCGCCGCCAGCGCGGCGCGGGGGCGGCTGCGTCGGGGGTCAGTCCCGCCCCCGGGGCCCGTGCCACGAGCGACTTCACCACCGCTCCCGCCGCGGTACCCGCCACCCGTAAGAGAACTGTCTCGAACCCCGTCACACGGCCTCCCCACCCTGGCCGTCCAGTATCAGGGGTACCTGCGGTAACCCAGTCGGATACCGATCGGTAACAACCCCTAGCGGAGCCCCCGAACCCGCTCTATGGTGCGGGCATGCCGAACCTGCCCGATGTCGTGCTGTGGTCCATACCCGCCTTTGTGCTGCTCACCGTCATCGAGGTGGTGAGCTACCGGCTGCATCCCGACGAGGACGCCGCCGGCTACGACACCAAGGACGCGGCGACGAGCGTCGCCATGGGGCTCGGCAGCATCGGCTTCGACCTGCTGTGGAAGCTCCCGGTCGTCGCCGTCTTCACCGCGGTCTACGAACTGACCCCGCTGCGCGTGCCGTTCCTGTGGTGGACCGCCCTGCTGATGCTGCTCGCCCAGGACTTCCTCTACTACTGGCAGCACCGCGGCCACCACGTCATCCGGATCCTGTGGGCCTGCCACGTCGTCCACCACAGCAGCCGGAACTTCAACCTCACCACCGCCCTGCGCCAGCCCTGGACCAGCGCGACCACGTGGTGGTTCTACCTGCCGATGGTCGCCCTCGGCGTGCACCCGGCCGCGATCCCGTTCTGTTACGGCATCAACCTCCTCTACCAGTTCTGGGTCCACACCGAGCGCATCGGCAAGCTGCCGCGGGCCTACGAGTACGTCTTCAACACCCCCTCCCACCACCGTGTGCACCACGCCTCCCAGGGCGGCTACCTGGACCGCAACTTCGGCGGGATCCTGATCATCTGGGACCGGATGTTCGGCTCCTGGGTGGGCGAGACCGACAAGCCCGTCTACGGGCTCACCAAGAACATCAGCACCTACAACCCGCTGCGGGTCGCCACCCACGAGTACGCCGCCATCGCCCGCGACGTCCGCGCCGCCGGCAGCTGGCGCGAGCGCGCCGGACGCGTCTTCCGCGGCCCCGGCTGGCAGCCCGCCGCCCCGGTGGCGGCCGAGAGCGCCGCCGCCGAGCCCGCCGCCGAGCCCACCGTCGAGCCCGCCGCCGGGTCCGCCGTCGAGCCCGCCGCCCCCGCGAAGGCCTCGGAGCACGCCGCGTGAACGCCACCGAGTCCCGTACGCCTTCCTGGGCCCGCCCCGCAGCGGCCGCCGCCGACGGTGCGCGCGGCCGGATCCTGCTCGGCGCCTTCGCCGCCGCCACCGCCGTCGACCTCGGCTCGCTGCTGGCCGGCTGGCACCTCGGGCACGTCCTCGCCAAGCCGCTGCTGATGCCGCTGCTCGTCGCGTACGTCATCAGCCGCAGGGCGCCCCGCCTGCTGATCGCGGCCCTGCTGTTCGGGTGGGGCGGGGACCTGGCGCTGCTCTTCGACGCCGAGCCCGCCTTCCTCGTCGGCATGGGCTCCTTCGCCGCCGGGCACGTCTGCTACCTCGTGCTCTTCGGCCGGGGCAGGACGCATCCCGCGCTCGGGGGCGCGTACGCCGTCGCCCTCCTCGGGACCGTCGGCCTGCTCTGGGGCGACCTGCCGGCCGACCTGCGGATCCCGGTGGCCGGGTACAGCCTGCTGCTCACCGCCATGGCCTACCGCTCCAGCGCCCTCGGCCTGCGCGCGGGCCTCGGCGGGGCCCTGTTCCTGCTCTCCGACACGCTGATCGCCACCGGGGTCGCCGACTGGCCGCAGCTGCCGCGCCCCGACTTCTGGATCATGGCCACCTACGTCGCCGCCCAGTACCTGCTGGCCACCGGCGCGCTCACTCCGACGCAGGCGTACCGTAGGACGGTCATACAAGACTCAACCAACTGATCCGGAGGGCTGCACACCCATGCGCGCCACCGTCATCCACGCCCCGCACGACATCCGCGTGGAGGAGGTGCCCGACGCTGCGATCCAGCGCCCCGAGGACGCCGTCGTCCGCGTCCTGCGTGCCTGTATCTGCGGCAGCGACCTGTGGGCCTACCGCGGAGAGGCCGAGCGCCAGCCCGGCCAGCGCATCGGCCACGAGTTCCTCGGCGTCATCGAGGAGACCGGCTCGGCCGTGTCCACACTGAAGGCCGGCGACCTCGTCGTCGCCCCCTTCATGTGGTCGGACGGAACCTGCCACTACTGCTCCGAGGGCCTGTACACCTCCTGCACGAGCGGCGGCTTCTGGGGCTCGGTCGGCCACGACGGCGGCCAGGGCGAGGCGGTCCGCGTCTCGCACGCCGACGGCACCCTCGTGAAGCTGCCCGCCGCGGCCGTCTCCGACGACCAGCTGCTGACCGGCCTGCTCGCGCTGTCCGACGTCATGGGCACCGGGCACCACGCCGCGCTGGGCGCGGGCGTGCGCAAGGGCTCCACCGTGGCCGTCGTCGGTGACGGCGCGGTCGGCCTGTGCGGGGTCCTCGCCGCCAAGCGACTGGGCGCCGAGCGGATCATCGCGCTGGGCCGCCACACCGTCCGTACGGACATCGCCAAGCTCTTCGGGGCCACCGACGTCGTCGCCGAGCGCGGCGAGGCCGCCGAGGCGGCCGTCCGCGAACTCACCCGCGGCCAGGGCGCGCACGCGGTCATCGAGGCGGTCGGCACCGAGCAGTCCATGCGTACCGCGGTGAACATCACCCGCGACGGCGGGGCCATCGGCTACGTCGGCGTCCCGCACGGCAGCGGCACCGGCCTCGACCTCGGCGTGATGTTCGACCGCAACATCACCCTGCGCGGCGGCGTCGCCCCGGTGCGCGCGTACATACCGGAGCTGCTGGAGGACGTGCTGAGCGGCGCGATCGACCCGGCGCCCGTCTTCGACCGGGCCGTTTCCCTGGACGAGGTCCCGGACGGCTACCGCGCGATGGACGACCGCAGCGCGCTGAAGGTGCTCATCAAGCCCTGACGGCCCGAGTGACGGCAGGAGGGGCCGGGCTTCGGGGGAATCCCCCCGAAGCCCGGCCCCTTCGCCTGTTCGGGCGCTCAGGTGTTCAAGCGGCTACTTCACGGCCTTCAGCGCGTCCACCACGCCGTAGCCGTAGTACCCGGTCTGGCCCCACTTGCTCTGGCAGGTGGTGGCGTCGACCAGCGCACCGGTCGCGTCGTAGACCTTCTCCGGGCAGGCCGCCTTGGTGGCCTGGGCCTTCAGCATGGCCTGGAGCTGCGACGGCGTGGCCGACGGGTGCGCGCTCTTGAGCAGCGCGGCCACGCCCGCGACGTGCGGTCCGGCCATCGAGGTGCCCTGCTTGTAGCCGTAGCCGCCGCCCGGCAGGGTCGACAGCACGCGGCCGTTGGCGTCCGGCGTGGCCGGGACCTGCCACTTGTCGCCGCCGGGGGCGGCGACGTCGACGACGCCCAGGCCGAAGCTGGAGTAGTACGACTTGAAGCCCTGGTCGCCGGTCGCGCTCACCGTGACCACACCCGGCAGCTGGGTGGGCAGGTCCAGGCAGACGTGCGGGTCGATCGTGCGCGGGACCGGGGTGCCGTCGTCCGGGCTGGTGTCGTCGACGATCGCGTTCGACGCCAGGTCGTGGTTCGAGTTGCCGGCCGAGGCCACGCTGAGCACGCCCTTGCGCTCGGCGTACTTGGTCGCCCGGCCGAGGGCCTCCACCAGCGCCTTCTGGTCGTCGTCCGCCTTGCAGTTGTAGAGCCAGGGGTCGACGTAGTAGCTGTTGTTGGTCACCTCGATCCCCTTCTCGGCGGCGAACATGAAGCCGCAGACGACCGCCTCGGTGAAGAACAGGCTGGTGCCCGGCTCGCTCACCTTGATCGCGGCGACCTGCACGCCCGGCGCGACGCCCGAGATGCCGATTCCGTTGCGGGCGGCCGCGATGGTGCCGGCCACGTGCGTGCCGTGGTCGCTGCCGTCGGCGTACGGGCGCCACGCGCCCTCGGTGGTGTCCGCGACGCCGCCGACGCAGTTGGCCGACTGGCCCTTGGAGAAGTTCGCCGCGAGATCCGGGTGGGTGTCGTCGACACCCGTGTCGATGACGCCCACCGTGACGTCCCGGCTGCCATCGTTGATCTTGTGCGCCTGATCGGCCTTGATCGCCCGCAGGTCCCACTGGTTGGGCTCCAGCGGCTCCTGACCGTCCGCGGCGGCCGATGCCGCCTTGGCGGCGTCCGCCGCGCTCAGCTTCTGCGTCGTGCCCTCCTCGGTGGTCTGCACCGGCTGGAGGGGGGCCGTCCGGGTGGCGCCGACCGACACGAACAGGCCGCGCTGCGCACGCAGCTGCTTGGCGAAGTCCGGGTTCTGGGAGTGTGCGACGACGACCCCGATCTGCTCATAGGACGTCACCACCGTTCCGCCGGCCCGCTCGATGGCCTTGTTCGCGGCCTTCACCGTGGCGTACGAGTTCAGGTTCGCGACGTACGAGAGCTTGGGGCCGGTGGTGTCGGGCTTCGCCGCGGCCGCCGTACCCGCCGTGTTGCCCAGCGGGGCGGCGGAGGCCGCGACCGAGGGCAGGAAGGCGAGCGAGGCGGTGAGCGCCAGGCCGACCGGTACGGCGATACGCCGGCGGCCGGGTCCCAGATGAGCCATGGGTTCTCCACATCATCCGTGAAAGAAGCCGTCCGCGCGTGGTCGCGCAGGACGACGAGTTCATGACACGTGAACCTAGTGCCGGGGTTCGTCTTTCCGCCATCAGTTCGAGAAATCAGTTTTCGAAGAACCAACGGGTGTTGAACCGTCCCGCCGCGCCGGCCGTGCCGTTGGGCAGGGGGGCTCAGCGCCACCGTCCCCCCACACGGAGGTTGTTTTGTCCGTCGTCCCCACCGCACCCGCGTCACAAGGAGAACCCCCCGTGACCACCGAAGCAGCGCCGCCGCACGGCAGCGCGGGAACATCCACGGCGAGCCCCACGGCCGAAGAGTTCACAGCTGTCCAGCAGGGCGCCGAATTCGCCGAACTGCGCAGTTCCTACCGCTCCTTCGCCTTCCCGCTCACCGTGGCCTTCATCGCCTGGTACCTGCTCTACGTCCTGCTGTCCAACTACGCCGGCGGCTTCATGGGGACCAAGCTCTTCGGGAACATCAACGTCGCCCTCGTGTTCGGCCTCGCCCAGTTCGCGACGACCTTCCTCATCGCCTGGCTGTACTCCCGCCACGCCGCCGAGAAGCTCGACCCCAAGGCCGCGGCGATCAAGGCGCGGATGGAGGCCGGCGAATGAGCGGCACCCTCCCCCTCCACCTCGCGGCGAACACCGCCGCCGGGGCCACCGAGCACCGGCCGCTGATCATCACCCTGTTCGGGCTGTTCGTCGTCGCCACCCTCATCATCACGATCTGGGCCGGCCGCCAGACCAAGGACGCCGCCGACTTCTACGCGGGCGGCCGCCAGTTCACCGGCTTCCAGAACGGCCTCGCCATCTCCGGCGACTACATGTCCGCCGCGTCCTTCCTCGGCATCGCCGGCGCCATCGCGCTCTTCGGCTACGACGGCTTCCTCTACTCCATCGGCTTCCTCGTGGCCTGGCTGGTCGCCCTGCTGCTCGTCGCCGAGCCGCTGCGCAACTCCGGCCGCTACACGATGGGCGACGTCCTCGCGTTCCGGATGCGCCAGCGGCCCGTCCGCACCGCCGCCGGCACCTCGACCATCGTCGTCTCGATCTTCTACCTGCTCGCCCAGATGGCCGGCGCCGGCGTGCTCGTCTCGCTGCTCCTCGGCATCACCAGCGACGGCGGCAAGGTCGCGGTCGTCGCGCTGGTCGGCGTGCTGATGATCCTCTACGTCACCATCGGCGGTATGAAGGGCACCACCTGGGTCCAGATGATCAAGGCCGTCCTGCTCATCGCGGGCGCCCTGCTCATCACCTTCCTGGTGCTGCTGAAGTTCAACTTCAACATCTCCGACCTGCTGGGCAAGGCCGCCGAGAACAGCGGCCGGGGCACCAAGTTCCTGGAGCCCGGTCTCAAGTACGGCAAGGACGCGACGACGAAGCTGGACTTCATCTCGCTCGGCATCGCCCTGGTCCTCGGCACCGCCGGCCTGCCGCACATCCTGATCCGCTTCTACACGGTTCCCACGGCCAAGGCCGCCCGCAAGTCCGTGAACTGGGCCATCGGCATCATCGGCGCCTTCTACCTGATGACCATCGCCCTCGGATTCGGCGCCGCGGCCCTGCTCAAGCGCACCGACATCATCGCCTCGAACAAGGCCGGCAACACCGCGGCCCCGCTCGTCGCCCAGGAACTCGGCGGCGGCGCGGGCTCCACCGGCGGCGCGGTCCTGCTCGCCGTGATCTCCGCGGTCGCGTTCGCCACCATCCTCGCCGTGGTGGCCGGGCTCACCCTCGCCTCCTCCTCGTCCTTCGCCCACGACCTGTACGTGAACGTGATCCGCAAGGGCAACGCCACCGAGCAGGAGGAGGTCCGGGCGGCCCGCTGGTCCACCGTCGTCATCGGCGCCGCCGCCATCGGCCTGGGGGCCCTGGCCCGCGACCTCAACGTCGCCGGCCTCGTCGCCCTCGCCTTCGCGGTCGCCGCTTCCGCCAATCTGCCGACCATCCTCTACAGCCTCTTCTGGAAGCGGTTCAGCACCCAGGGCGCGCTGTGGTCGATCTACGGCGGCCTCGTCTCCGCGGTCGTCCTCGTCCTCTTCTCCCCGGTCGTCTCCGGCAAGGAGACCTCGATGTTCAAGAACGCCGACTTCTACTGGTTCCCCCTGGAGAACCCGGGCATCGTCTCGATCCCGCTCGGCTTCCTGCTGGGCTGGCTGGGAACCGTGCTGTCGAAGGAGAAGGCCGACCCCCAGAAGTTCGCGGAACTCGAGGTGCGCTCCCTTACCGGAACCGGCGCACACTGAGACCGTACTCATGTGACATGGGCCGAACACACAGCGTGGCCGCGTCGTATTTCTCTACGACGCGGCCACGTCGCGTCTCGTTCATTCGGGCATCCCTACGCCTCACGCGCGTCGCGTAGGCTCGATTACGGCGCCAGGCGTTTATCCGAGGTGGCGCGAACCTCTATGGACCGGACAGGGGAGGGGGCCTGAAATGCTTCTCGACACTTATGGCCGCGTGGCCACTGACCTGCGCGTCTCACTCACCGACCGGTGCAACCTGCGCTGTACGTACTGCATGCCCGAGGAGGGTCTGCAGTGGCTCGGGAAAACGGATCTGCTGAGTGACGAGGAGATCGTCCGGCTGATCCGGATAGCCGTCACGCAGCTCGGGATCACCGAGGTCCGTTTCACGGGCGGCGAGCCGCTGCTCCGCCCCGGCCTGGTCGGGATCGTCGAGCAGTGTGCGGCGCTGGAGCCCCGCCCCAAGATGTCCCTGACCACCAACGGCATCGGCCTCAAGCGCACCGCACAGGCGCTCAAGGCCGCCGGCCTGGACCGCGTAAACGTTTCGCTGGACACCCTGCGGCCCGAGGTCTTCAAGACCCTCACCCGGCGTGACCGGCACCGCGACGTCATCGACGGCATGGCCGCCGCCCGCGAGGTGGGCCTGACCCCCGTCAAGGTCAACGCCGTCCTGATGCCGGGCCTGAACGACGACGAGGCCCCGGACCTGCTCGCCTGGGCCGTGGAGAACGAGTACGAGCTCCGCTTCATCGAGCAGATGCCGCTCGACGCCCAGCACGGCTGGAAGCGCGACGGCATGATCACCGCCGGGGACATCCTCGCGTCGCTGCGCACCCGCTTCACGCTCACCGAGGAAGGCGCCGCGGAGCGCGGATCCGCTCCGGCCGAGCGCTGGGTGGTCGACGGCGGCCCGGCCACCGTCGGCGTGATCGCCTCGGTGACCAGGCCCTTCTGCAGCGCCTGCGACCGCACCCGGCTCACCGCCGACGGCCAGGTCCGTACGTGCCTGTTCGCCACCGAGGAGTCGGACCTGCGCGGTGCTCTGCGCTCCGGCGCCCCGGACGAGGAGATCGCCCGCCTGTGGAAGGTGGCGATGTGGGGCAAGAAGGCCGGGTCCGGTCTCGACGACCCGTCCTTCCTGCAGCCCGACCGCCCGATGTCCGCGATCGGCGGCTGAGGGCCCCGGCCCGGACGGCTAGAGGCGTTCCGAGCCCTCCGGCTGGACCCACTCGTCGAGCTTCACGACGTCCTTGAGGAAACCGCGGACCCCCAGGAACTGGGAGAGGTGTTCGCGGTGTTCCCCGCACGCCAGCCAGGTCTTGCGGCGCTCCGGGGTGTGCAGCTTCGGGTTGTTCCACGCCAGGACCCAGACGGCCGCATCGCGGCAGCCCTTGGCCGAGCAGGTGGGCGCGTCCACGGGATCAGTGGAACGAGCGGATTCGGGGGAGTCAGGGGAGTTCACGCCTCAACCCTACAAACCGCTGTCACGGAAAGGCGACGCCGAGCAGCCACGGGGGGAGCTGCCCGGCGTCGGTCCGTCGCTCCGACGGGGGATGCGGAGCGCGTAGGCAGTATGTCACGCAGGACCCGGTGCAGTGCACCGGAACTTCATGATTGATCTGAGCTTTTATTGAGGTTTCCCGTGTTCAGTGCGGGACGCACAGGTGACGGGATGAAGTGCGAGGGCAGTGAGGGGGTCGACTCACGCCCCGCGTTGGCGATGACCACGGCCACGTACGGCAGCAGCGCGCCCGCGATGAGCGTCACGATCGCCACATGACGTTCCACGTTCCACAGGATTACCGTCGCCAGGACCGACAGCGTCCTGATCGACATCGAGATGACGTACCGGCGCTGCCGTCCCCGCACGTCTTCGTCGAGGCCCATCCGGGCCCCGGTGATCCGGAAGACCTCGGCCCCGTTCCGCTTCTTCCGCTCCACGCTCCACCGCCCGATCCGCCCGCCGGACACTCCCCGGTCCGGATCCTCCCACCGTACGCCGCCGATCCCGCGGCGAGGAGAGGGGGTGTCCCCCGAATGGGGCTGTCCGAAATGCGCAGTACGCCGGACGGGTTGAAACTGGGCCCACATGCGCACAACGCGCCACGAGGAGGCTCGACATGTCATGGTTGTGGGCGATCATCGTCGGTTTCGTGCTGGGCCTCATAGCCCGGGCGGTCCTGCCGGGCAAGCAGCATCAGCCCCTCTGGCTGACCACCCTGTTCGGCATCGTCGGCGCCATCCTCGGCAACGCCGTCGCGGGGTGGATCGGCGTCGGGGAGACCAAGGGCATCGACTGGACCCGGCACCTGCTGCAACTTGCCGGAGCGGTGCTCATCGTGGCTCTCGGCGAGATGGTCTACAAGTCGCTCAGGGGCGGCAGCAAGCAGATGACCTGAGGGCGGCATGACGGAGGGGCCGGCCGGACGTGGTGTCCGGACCGGCCCCTCCGCCGCGCTCAGGCGTCAGGCCCCGGGTGTCAGCCCGTGACCTCGACCGCCGCCAGGTTCTTCTTGCCGCGCCGCAGCACCAGCCAGCGCCCGTGCAGCAGGTCCTCCTTGACGGGGACCGCGTCCTCGGCGGTGACCTTCGCGTTGTTCACGTAGGCGCCGCCCTCCTTCACGGTCCGGCGGCCGGCCGACTTGCTCGCCACCAGCCCGGTCTCCGCGAGCAGGTCCACCACCAGGCCGAGCTCGGCGACCCGGGCGTGCGGCAGCTCGGACAGGGCCGCGGCCAGCGTGGCCTCGTCCAGGTCCGCCAGCTCGCCCTGGCCGAACAGCGCCTTCGACGCGGCGATCACGGCCGCGCACTGGTCGGCGCCGTGCACCAGCGTGGTCAGCTCCTCCGCCAGCGCCCGCTGGGCGGCGCGCGCCTGCGGCCGCTCGGCGGTCTGCGCCTCCAGCTCCTCGAGCTCCTCGAGGGACTTGAACGACAGGATCCGCATGTAGGTGGAGATGTCCCGGTCGTCCACGTTCAGCCAGAACTGGTAGAACGCGTACGGCGTGGTCATCTCCGGGTCGAGCCACACGGCCCCGCTCTCGGACTTGCCGAACTTGGTGCCGTCCGCCTTGACCATCAGCGGGGTCGCCAGCGCGTGCACGACCGCGCCCGGCTCCACCCGGTGGATCAGGTCGAGCCCGGCCGTCAGGTTGCCCCACTGGTCGGAGCCGCCCTGCTGGAGCACGCAGCCGTAGCGCCGGTACAGCTCCAGGAAGTCCATGCCCTGGAGCAGCTGGTAGCTGAACTCGGTGTAGCTGATGCCCTGGTCGGAGTCGAGCCGCTTGGCGACCGAGTCCTTCGTCAGCATCTTGTTGACCCGGAAGTGCTTGCCGATGTCCCGCAGGAACTCGATGGCGGACATGCCCGCCGTCCAGTCCAGGTTGTTCACCATGAGCGCCGCGTTCTCGCCCTCGAAGGACAGGAACGGCTCGATCTGGGTGCGCAGCCGGGTCACCCAGTTCGCGATGGTCTCCGGGTCGTTCAGGGTCCGCTCGGCGGTCGGCCGCGGGTCACCGATCTGCCCGGTGGCCCCGCCGACCAGCGCCAGCGGCCGGTGCCCGGCCTGCTGGAGCCGGCGTACGGTCAGCACCTGCACGAGATGCCCCACGTGCAGGGAGGCCGCCGTCGGGTCGAAGCCGCAATAGAAGGTGACCGGACCGTCCGCGAACGCCTTGCGGAGCGCTTCTTCGTCGGTGGACTGGGCGAAGAGCCCGCGCCACTTCAACTCGTCGACGATGTCCGTCACGGTTTCTCGACTCCTTCGAATGGAATTGCGTCACGCCCAAGGATTCAGTCTAGGTGGATCAGACGCCCTTGCTGACCGAGCTCATGTTGAAATCCGGGATCCGCAGCGCGGGCATCGCGGCCCGGGTGAACCAGTCGCTCCACTCGCGCGGCAGGGTCTTCTCGGTCCGGCCCGCCTCCGAGGCCCGCGACAGCAGGTCCACCGGCGATTCGTTGAACCGGAAGTTGTTCACCTCGCCGACGACCTGGCCGTTCTCCACCAGGTAGACGCCGTCCCGGGTCAGGCCCGTGAGCAGCAGCGTCGCCGGGTCGACCTCGCGGATGTACCAGAGGCAGGTCAGCAGCAGGCCCCGCTCGGTGGCGGCCACCATCTCCTCCAGCGACTTGTCGCCGCCGCCGTCCAGGATCAGGTTCCCGAAGCCGGGCGAGACCGGCATCCCGGTCATCGCCGCGCTGTGCCGGGTCGTGGTCAGCCGGGCCAGCCGGCCGTCCCGGATCCACTCGGTCGCCGGGACCGGCAGCCCGTTGTCGAAGACCGAGGCGTCGTCGCCCGAGCTGTGCGCGATCACGAACGGCGCGGACTCCAGGCCCGGCGCGTTCGGGTCGCTGCGCAGGGTCAGCGGCAGCTCGGACAGCTTCTCGCCGAGCCGGGTGCCGCCGCCGGGCTTGGAGAAGACCGTCCGGCCCTCCACCGCGTCCCGGGCCGCCGCGGACCACATCTGGTAGATCAGCAGGTCGGCCACGGCCGTCGGCGGCAGCAGGGTCTCGTACCGGCCGGCGGGCAGGTCGATCTTCCGCTCGGCCCAGCCCAGGCGTACGGCCAGCTCCGCGTCCAGCACGGTCGGGTCCACGTCCTTGAAGTCCCGGGTGGAGCGGCCGGCCCAGGCCGAGCGCTGCCGGTCGGGGGACTTCGCGTTGAGCTCCAGGGTGCCGTTCGGCTGGTCGTGGCGCAGCCGCAGCCCGGTCGAGGTGCCGACGTACGTGGAGACCAGCTCGTGGTTGGCGAAGCCGTACAGCTCCCGGCCGCCCGCGCGGGCCCGGGCGAAGGCCTCGCCGAGGGCCGGGGCGAAGTCCGCGAACACCGCCGAGGAGGTCTCGGCCGGGGCGTCGGTGAAGTCCGGCGAGGACGGGGTGCCGGTGACCAGCGGCTGGGCGTCCTCCGCCGGGCTCGCGCCCCGTGCGGCGGCCTCGGCGGCCCGGACCAGCGGCTCCAGGTCCGCGGTGGTCACGGCGGAGCGCGAGACGACCCCCGAGGCCGTGCCCTCCTTGCCGTCGACCGTGGCGATGACCGTCAGGGTCCGGCCGCGGGTGACGCCGTTGGTGGTGAGCGCGTTGCCCGCCCAGCGCAGGTTGGCCGTCGACTCCTCGTCGGCGATGACGACACAGCCGTCGGCGGTGGACAGCTCCAGCGCGCGCTCGACGATCTCGTGGGGACTCGTACGGCTCATCGGCCCGCCTCCTGCGTGGTGTTCAAGATGTTCACGTCGCGGAACAGCGCGGACGGGCAGCCGTGCGAGACCGCCGCGACCTGGCCCGGCTGGGCCTTGCCGCAGTTGAAGGCGCCGCCCAGCACGTACGTCTGCGGCCCGCCGACCTTCTCCATCGAGCCCCAGAATTCGGTGGTCGTGGCCTGGTAGGCGACGTCGCGCAGCTGCCCGGCCAGCTTGCCGTTCTCGATCCGGAAGAACCGCTGCCCGGTGAACTGGAAGTTGTAGCGCTGCATGTCGATCGACCAGGAGCGGTCGCCGACGACGTAGATGCCGCGCTCCACCCCGCCGATCAGGTCCTCGGTGGACAGCCCGCCCGGATCCGGCCGGAGCGAGACGTTCGCCATGCGCTGGACGGGCACGTGCCCGGGGGAGTCGGCGAAGGCGCAGCCGTTGGAGCGGCCCAGGTCGGTGAGCTTCGCGATCCGCCGGTCCAGCTGGTAGCCGACCAGGGTGCCGTCCTTGACCAGGTCCCAGCTCTGGGCCTGGACGCCCTCGTCGTCGAAACCGACGGTGGCGAGGCCGTGCTCGGCGGTGCGGTCACCGGTCACGTTCATGATGGAGGAGCCGTACTTGAGCTTGCCCAGCTGGTCGAAGGTGGCGAAGGAGGTCCCCGCGTACGCCGCCTCGTAGCCCAGCGCCCGGTCGAGCTCGGTGGCGTGGCCGATGGACTCGTGGATGGTGAGCCACAGGTTGGACGGGTCCACGACCAGGTCGTAGCGCCCGGCCTCGACGCTCGGCGCCCGCATCTTCTCGGCGAGCAGTACGGGGATCTGCTCCAGCTCGGCGTCCCAGTCCCAGCCGGTGCCGGTCAGGTACTCCCAGCCGCGCCCGGCCGGCGGGGCGATGGTGCGCATCGAGTCGAACTCGCCGGTGCCGGCGTCCACGGCGACCGCGGTGAGCTGCGGGTGGATCCGCACGCGCTGCTGCGTGGTCATGGTGCCGGCGGTGTCGGCGTAGAACTTGTTCTCGTGCACGGCGAGCAGCGAGGCGTCTACGTGTGCCACCCCGTCGGCGGCCAGCAGCCGGGAGCTCCAGTCGGCGAGCAGGGCCGCCTTCTCGGAGTCCGGCACCTCGAACGGGTTCACGTCGTACGCGGAGATCCACGTCTTGTCGGCGTGCACCGGCTCGTCGGCGAGCTCGACCCGCTCCTCGGAGCCGGCGGCCTTGATGACCTGGGCGGACAGCTTCGCCATGGCCACGGCCTGCGAGGCCACCTTGGCGGCGCCGTCCATGGTCAGGTCCACACCGGAGGCGAACCCCCAGCTGCCGCCGTGCACCACGCGGACCGCGTACCCGAGGTCGGTGGTGTCGGAGCCGCCGGAGGGCTTTGCGTCCCGCAGCCGCCAGGAGGCGCTGCGGATCCGCTCGAGCCGGAAGTCGGCATGGTCGCAGCCCAGCGCGCGGGCCCGGGCGAGCGCCGCGTCGGCGAGCGCCCGCAGGGGCAGCGCGGTGAAGGCCGCGTCGATGGAATGGGGCACGGAAGTCCTCCCGGAGTCGGGGCCGGTCGCCTCGATCATGTCGCGCTCGGGGCGCTTGTGCCTACATCTTTCTGTAGGGACTCGACAGAGCCCGTAGCGAGGCCCTGTGGGAGATCGATTCTCCGCATGGGGGGCCGGGCCTATAGGTTTTTGGTAATCAGACCGCTAGTCGAAAGGGTGATCCGTTGAGCCGCTCGGTTCTCGTCACCGGAGGAAACCGGGGCATCGGCCTCGCCATCGCCCGAGCCTTCGCGCAGGCCGGCGACAAGGTCGCGATCACGTACCGGTCGGGTGAGCCGCCGCAGGAGCTCACCTCGCTCGGCGTCCTGGCGGTCCGTTGCGACATCACCGACTCCGAGCAGGTGGAGCAGGCCTACAAGCAGATCGAGGACGCGCACGGCGCGGTCGAGGTGCTGGTGGCCAACGCGGGCATCACCAAGGACACGCTGCTGATGCGCATGTCCGAGGAGGACTTCGCCTCCGTCGTCGACACCAACCTCACCGGCACCTTCCGGGTGGTCAAGCGCGCGAACCGTGGCATGCTGCGTGCCAAGAAGGGCCGCGTCGTCCTGATCTCCTCGGTCGTCGGGCTGCTGGGCTCGGCCGGACAGGCCAACTACGCCGCCTCCAAGGCCGCGCTGGTCGGGTTCGCCCGCTCGCTCGCCCGTGAGCTCGGCTCCCGCAACATCACCTTCAACGTCGTGGCCCCCGGTTTCGTGGACACCGACATGACGAAGGTGCTCACCGACGAGCAGCGCGCGGGCATCGTGGGCCAGGTGCCCCTGGGCCGCTACGCGCAGCCCGAGGAGATCGCGGCAGCCGTGAGCTTCCTGGCGTCCGACGACGCCGCGTACATCACAGGAGCCGTCATTCCCGTTGACGGCGGATTGGGCATGGGTCACTGATCACCATGAGCGGAATTCTCGACGGCAAGCGCATCCTCATCACCGGGGTGCTGATGGAGTCGTCCATCGCCTTCCACGCCGCCAGGCTGGCCCAGGAGCAGGGCGCCGAGGTCATCCTCACCGCGTGGCCGCGCCCGACGCTGACCGAGCGCATCGCCAAGAAGCTGCCCAAGCCGGTCAAGGTGATCGAGCTCGACGTCACCAACGACGAGCACCTGGCCCGCCTGGAGGGCCTCGTCCGCGACGAGCTCGGCGGCCTCGACGGTGTCCTGCACTCCATCGGCTTCGCCCCGCAGGACGCCCTCGGCGGCAACTTCCTCAACACCCCGTTCGAGTCGGTCGCGACCGCCATGCACGTCTCGGCGTTCTCGCTGAAGTCGCTGACCATGGCGTGCAAGCCGCTGTTCCCGGCGGAGGGCGCGGCCGTCGTCGGCCTCACCTTCGACGCGCAGTTCGCCTGGCCGCAGTACGACTGGATGGGCCCGGCCAAGGCCGCGCTGGAGGCCACCAGCCGCTACCTCGCCCGCGACCTGGGCAAGGAGAACATCCGCTGCAACCTGGTCTCGGCCGGTCCGCTCGGCTCGATGGCCGCGAAGTCCATCCCGGGCTTCTCGGACCTGGCGGACGTCTGGAACTCCCGCTCGATGCTGGAGTGGGACATGAGCGACCCGGAGCCGACGGGCAAGGCCATCGTCGCCCTGCTGTCGGACTGGTTCCCGAAGACCACCGGCGAGATCGTCCACGTGGACGGCGGCCTGCACGCGATGGGTGCCTGAGCCAGGCACTCGTACGTCCGTACGGCGGCGGCCGCGTCTCCCTTCCGGGAGGCGCGGCCGTCGCCGTACGTGCCGGTGAGGGCGGGGACGGCCGGGCGCTCGATCAGATTTTCGCCCTCCGGCCGGATCTTCCCGAGTCGAAAACCGGGACAGATGCCTGCAAACTGACCTGGCCGGGATCTTCTCGGCTCCGGCGGGGAGGAGGCAGGGCCGTGCGCGGGAGGCGGAGCCGAGCGGTATCGCTGCTGGTCACCTCGGTGGTCCTGACGGGACTCCTGGTCCCGGGAGCCTTCGCGCAGCCCGACGGGGGAGAACCGGCCCTCGGGCCCGAGGCGGCGGCCCCCGCCGTCGTGAACCTCGACGAGATCCCCGCAGAGCCCCCCGTACGGCCCGAGCCGCCCGCCGCCCCGGAGCTGTTCGGCGCCGACTGCGACACCCTGATCGAGGGCTCGCAGGTGAGGGCGAGCTGCCACAACGGCTATCCGGAGACCGACCTCGTCCGCCTGCACGTGGAATGCGACCGCTGGTGGGACCTGGACGCGGACAGCGCCGCCGTGGCCGTCGGACCGGCCGGCCGGGTCGAGCTCGCCAGCCGCTGCTGGAAGGAAGTCCGCTCGGCCTGGGTCACCCACCAGCGGTCGTGACCCCGGGCGGGGCTACTTCCGGCCGAGGCACACGAACGGGTAGCCCGCCGCCTCCGACGCCGCCGCGTCCCCGTCGCCGAGCCGGATCGCCTCGATCAGCCGGGCGTGGTCCAGGTGCGACGCGGGATCCAGCTCCGTGCCGACGTCCGTGCGCAGCCAGTCCGCCACCAGGTCGCCGAGGTCCGCGTACAGCTCGATGAGCACCTCGTTGTGCGAGGCCGCCACCACCGCCATGTGCAGCGCCACGTCCGCCGCCACGAACCGCTCCGCCTCCCCGCTCGCCCAGGCCGCCTCGCGCCGCGCCAGCAGCGCGTCCAGCTGTACGAGGTCCCGCTCGGTCCGCCGCTCCGCCGCCAGCCGGGCCGCGGAGGACTCCAGGGTCGAGCGCAGCTCCGCGATGTGCCGCGGGTCGGCGCCCGCGAAGCGGCGGTGCATCACTCCGGCGAGCTCGCTGGTGGCGATGACGTACGTACCCGAGCCCTGCCGGATGTCCAGCAGCCCGTTGTGCGCGAGGGCCCGGACGGCCTCCCGGACGGTGTTGCGGGCGACGCCCAGCAGCTCCACCAGCTCCGGCTCGGTGGGGATGCGGGATCCGACGGGCCATTCGCCGGACGTGATCTGGTTCCTGAGCTGGGCGATCACCTGGTCGACCAGCGCAGATCGCCGGGGCGAGGTCAGCGGCATGCGGGCGGGGTCCTCTCGGGGGTCCGGTCCGGGGGGTGACAACCAATCATCCCATGATTCTATGATGGTGTAATGCCCGACGAAGAAACCCAGACCATCGACCGGCCCCAGGCCGCGCGCACGGTACCCGCACAGGCCCGTCCCGCCATTCCCGCGAGCCCTCAGCCCACCTGGCTCGGCCCGGTCCTCATCGTCGGCATCGTGCTGGCCGCCCTCAACCTGCGGCCCGCCATCACCAGCCTCGGAGCCCTCTTCGAGGAGGTCCGCACGGGCCTCGGCATGAGCGGCACCGTCGCCGGACTGATCACCTCCGTCCCTGCCCTCTGCTTCGCCGTCTTCGGCGTCACCGCGCCCCGGCTCTCCCGCCGCTTCGGCCCGGCCGCAGTCGTCTGCGCCGGCATGGCCGCCGTCGCGGCCGGCCTGCTGATCCGCCCCTTCACCCACAACGCCGCCGGCTTCCTCGCCGCCAGCGCCCTGTCCCTGGCGGGCATAGCCCTGACCAACGTGCTGCTCCCCGTCATCGTCAAGCGCTGGTTCCCGGACCGCGTCGGCACCATGACCGGCCTGTACTCCATGGCCCTGGCCCTCGGCACCTCGCTCGCCGCCGCCGCGACCGTCCCGATGACCGCCGCCCTCGGCGGCAGCTGGCGTACGGGCCTGCTGGTCTGGGCCGTGCTCGCGGTGGTCGCGGTGGTGCCCTGGCTGCCCGTCGCGGCGGCCGCCCGGCGGGAGAAGCGGGCCGCCGCCTCGGAGCCGGCCGGGCACGTACGGGCGGACGCGGGCCCGAAGATCGTCCGCAGCCGCACCGCCTGGGCCCTGGCCTGCTACTTCGGGCTCCAGGCCACCGGCGCGTACATCACCATGGGCTGGCTCCCGCAGATCTTCCGCGACGCCGGGGTCTCCGCCTCCACCGCCGGCGTCCTGCTCGCCGTCACCATGGTCATGGGCGTCCCGCTCGCGTTCGTCATCCCCAACCTGGCCGGCCGGATGAAGAACCAGGGGGCCATCGCCGCCGTCCTCGGCGTCTTCGGCCTCGTCGGATACAGCGGCCTCCACTTCGCCCCCGCCGCCGGCGCCTGGGCCTGGGCGCTGCTGCTCGGCGTCTCCAACTGCGCCTTCCCGCTCGTCATCACCCTCATCGGGCTGCGCGCCAAGTCCCCGGCCGGCGTCGTCAAGCTGTCCGCCTTCGCCCAGAGCGTCGGCTACCTCATCTCCATCCCCGGACCGCTCCTCATCGGCGCCCTCTACCAGCACAGCGGCGGCTGGGACCTGCCCCTCACCCTCATGGCGGGCCTGCTGATCCCGCAGGTCGCGCTGGGCGTCCTGGCCGGCCGGGACCGCACGATCGAGGACGAATGCGGCATGCGAGACTGAGCGGCATGTCGCCCGTACTCGAACCGAACCCGCAGAACAGCCACAAGAAGCTCGGCATGGTGCTCGGCGCCATGCTCGTCGTGACCGTGATCATCTCCGTCATCGCGTCCGTGGTCTCCCCCTGACGGGGGCCGTTGGTGGGGTTAACCCCACCAACCCTTAGGGGGACAGGTTCAGGGTCGAGTGGGGTGTGCCCCGGATGGGCCCCGCGCCTTCGGATCCATAGATTCGAAGAGAGCGAGCCAGTCCCACCCCGCGCACCCACGGAGGCGGCCCATGTCGGCCCCCACGATTCCCCCGCACCTCCCCGGCCCCGGTCCCCGAGTCCACGGCGCGAGCACCCGGCTGCACTGGTGGGCGCTGGCCCTGCCCGCGCTCGCCTTCGGCCTCCTGCTGCTGCTCCTCGCCGGCTCCGCCGAGGCCCATGCCGCATCCGGCGAGGTCTCTGCGCTCCTCCACCTCACCGAACAGCTCCTGCGCGCCGTCGGCTGAGCGGGTACGCCCCGACCGCCCGCCGGGCGCCCGCGCCGGCGTGCGCCGGGAGCCACCCGCGCCCGCGGCGCAGCCCCTCAACACCCTGCGCCCCATGGCCCGATCCATGCGAAGCTGGGAGCCATGAGCGCCGACACACCCCGCAGGATCGTCCTCCTCCGGCATGCCAAGGCCGACTGGCCTCAGGTGTCCGACCACGAGCGCCCGCTGGCGGAGCGAGGCCGCAAGGACGCACCGGCCGCAGGGCTGAAGCTGGCCGAGACCGGCATCGCCTTCGACCTGGCCCTCTGCTCCACCGCCGCCCGCACCCGTGAGACCTGGAAGCTCGCCGTCCAGGAAATGCCGCACCGGCCGCGGACCTCGTACGAGGAACGGCTGTACGACGCCTCGCTGGGCGAGCTCATCGCCCTGCTGAACGAGACGTCCGACGAGGTCAAGGACCTCCTCGTCATCGGCCACAACCCCGGCATGCACGCCCTCGCCGACGCCCTCGCCGGGCGCGCGGAGGGCGACACCCTGGCCCGGATGACCCGTACCGGGTTCCCGACCGCTGCGTTCGCCGTCGTCTCCTTCACCGGCTCCTGGAAGTCAGTGGAGCACGGGGTGGGCACGCTGCTGGACTACTGGACCCCCAAGGACCACTGAGCACGGCTACGAGGACGGGCCCCGGCGCGGATCGATCCGCTACGGGGCCCGTCCTCGTACGCGAGTGGCTCAGGTCAGGCCGGCGGCCTCGACCTCTTCACGGGTGACCCCGAGCAGGTACAGCACCGCGTCCAGGAACGGCACGTTCACCGCCGTGTGCGCGGCCTCGCGGACCACCGGCTTGGCGTTGAAGGCCACGCCCAGCCCGGCCGCGTTCAGCATGTCCAGGTCGTTGGCGCCGTCGCCGATGGCCACCGTCTGGGCCAGCGGTACGCCGGCCTCCGCGGCGAAGCGGCGCAGCAGCCGGGCCTTGCCCGCCCGGTCCACGATCTCGCCGGTGACCCGGCCGGTCAGCTTCCCGTCGACGATCTCGAGGGTGTTGGCCGAGGCGAAGTCCAGCCCCAGCCGCTCCTGCAGATCGTCCGTCACCTGGGTGAACCCGCCCGAGACCACGCCGACCTGGTAGCCGAGCTGCTTGAGGGTGCGGATCAGGGTCCGGGCGCCCGGCGTGAGCCGCACCTCGGAGCGGACCTTGTCCACGACGGAGGCGTCCAGCCCGGCCAGCAGCTTCACGCGGGCGTGCAGCGACTGCTCGAAGTCCAGCTCACCGCGCATGGCCCGCTCGGTCACCTCGGCGACCTCGGCCTCGCAGCCGGCGTGCGCGGCGAACAGCTCGATGACCTCGTCCTGGATCAGGGTCGAGTCCACGTCCATGACGACCAGGCGCTGGGCCCGGCGGTGCAGGCCGGCCGAGACCACGGCCACGTCGACGCCGATGTGCGCGGCGGCGGTGGCCAGGGCCGTGCGCAGCGGCTCGGTCTCGCAACCGGACACGGCGAACTCGACGGCCGTCACGGGGTACTTGGCGAGCCGGAAGATACGGTCGATGTTGCCGCCGGTCGCGGTGATCCGGGAGGCGATGGCGGCGGTGGACTCGGCGGTCAGCGGGTGCCCGAGCACGGTGACGTGGGAACGGCCGCTGCCGCGCGGCCGGTTGTCACCGGTACCGGAGAGGATCTCGGCCTGCATCTTGAGCGACTCGGCCCAGCTGTGGACGGTGGCCCGCAGCTCGCCCTCGGTGCCGCCGACGGGCTGGGTGACGAGGGCGCACAGCACGATGCGGCCACGGGTGACGACCTGCTCGATGTCGACGACGTCGACGGAGTAGGCGGCGAGGGTGTCGAACAGCCCGGCGGTGATCCCGGGACGGTCCTTGCCGAAGATCTTGACGAGGAGGGTGGGGACGTCGGAGGTCTGCGAAGCGCTCATGGTGCCCTCACCGTATCTTCCCGCCCTTCGTGCTTGGACCCCCGTCCCACCTGCCGGAACCATTCTCCGGCGGAGCGCCCCCCGCCGCTGCCCGATGCAGGCGCCCGGGGGACGGCGACGGGGTGAACGGGGGCCGACGGGGAGGTGTCAGGGGCCCTCGGGGCGGACGGGTGGCCGTCCGTGTTCGATTTGATACCCCTTGCCCCCTTCCCGACGGTTCAGCCCGGCGGTTCAGCCCGGCGGCCCGAGCGGCGGCGGTGGGGGAGGCGGCGGGGGCGGGGTGAACGGAGGGCGGTGGGGCGGAGCCGGGCGCCCGGAGGGCCTCCGGGGCAGCCGCGTGATCGTGACGTCCCAGGAGCCGTCGGGCTCGGCGTACGGGTCGGGGTACGGGTCGGGGTACGGGTTCGGCCCGGGGTTCGGGTTCGGCCCGGGGTTCGGGTACGGGTACGGGCGCCCCGGCGGGGGCCGGTACGGGGCCGTCGGCGCATCGGGCGCAGCCCCCGGCGCCGCCGGGACCGGCCGCGGCGGGCGGCGGCGCCGGGCCAGCAGCGCCCCCGCCCCGCCCGCCGCCGCACCCCAGACCGCCCCGAGCAGCAGCGCGTACGGCACGTCGCCCCGCAGCTCCACCCCGGCGTCCACCGCGTCGATGCCGAGCACCGATAGCGAGGCTCCCCCAGCTCCGCCGGGGGGAACCCCAACCGACACCCCCGTCAGCCACACCAGCCCCGCCAGCACCACCCCGGTCACGGCCGACAGCCGCACCGCGCACCCCAGGATCCCGCGCCCCGGGGTCCGTACGGCGGCCAGCACTCCGGCGCAGAGCAGCAGCAACCCCACCCCCGCGACCAGCAGCCAGACCCGCCCGTCGTACTCCGCGAGCCGGGCCACCGTCACCGGCACGCGCGCCGACACCCCCAGCAGATCGTCCAGCGGATCCGGCAGCAGCCGGCCCAGCGTGCCCGTGGCCCGCCCCTCGAACGGTACGGACAACCCCAGCAGCATCCCCGTCCAGGCCCCGTTCGGCGCCCCCAGCAGGGCGGCGCCCAGCACCCGCCGCGGATGGTCGTCCCCCAGCGCCGCCCACACCGCCGCCGCCAGCCCGGCCGCCACCGCCACCAGCAGCGCCACCACCAGCGCCGACACCGCGGGCCGCAGCCGCGCGAGCGCCGCCGGGCCGCGCCGCGAAGCCAGCAGCGCCACCGCCAGTACGGCCAGCGCCCACACCGCCGCGCCCAGCAGCGTCGGCCCGAACTCCACCGAGAACCCCACCCGGGCCTCGGTGTCGATCAGGTCGCCGATGCGGTCCGGGAGCAAGCCGCCGATGTCCCCGATCCCGGGGACCACCACCTTCTGCGGGGTCCTCGGAAGTCGCGGCCCGTCCAGGGTGACCAGGTCGTGCCCGGCCCGGGCCAGCCCGCCCGCCGCGGCCACGAGCAGCACCGCCACCGAGGCCGCCCGGGCGGCGAGTTCCCCCGGCCCCGCCCCGGTCCGCACCGAGCGCAGGAAGATCCCGGCCAGGACCAGCGCCCCGGCCAGCCCCACCCCGAGCGGCATGACGTCCAGTGAGGTCTGCGCACCCGGCGCGGTGACTCCGAGGACCGACACGTCCCCCGACGCGGTCACCGTGCCGCCGATCGCGAGGACCACCACGGCGGCCGTCATCGCCCCGAGCGATCCTCCCGCGGCGTCGGCGCCCAGCAGGTGGAGCCCCAGCGCGGCGGCCCCGGCCATCACGACGAGGGCCCAGCCGGTGGCGGCGATGCCCGACAGGACCACGTCTCCCCAGCGAATGCGGCGCATGCGTGCCCCCGATGCGTGCCGAGCGTGTGCGGTGGGTGTGGCGGGTGTGGCGGGTGTGCGTGCCGAGCAGGACGGGTCCGGCCAGGGCGAGAAGTCCCGTATCTCACTCTCCGGGTGACTTTCGACCCCGTCAACGGGCAGGCGTAGACGCCCCGGGAAGGCCCCGATTCCACATGTGGCCCCAGGCCTGAAATAGTTCCCCCGGATGTTCGCCATCCCTAGACTCCCTGCCGTCGGACTCCCTGACGCCAGGGGGATTCTCGGGGGACCTAAGTGGGGCTGGAGTGCCGGAACTCGTACTGGAATTGAATGGAAGGACCTGGACGCTCGATCCGTCCAGGTCGTACTCGCTGGGGCGCGACCCCCAGGGAGACGTGGTGATCGACGACGCCCGGGTGTCGTGGCGGCACGCCACCATCGCCTGGAACGGCCGGGGTTGGGGCATCGAGGACCACGGCAGCACCAACGGCACCTACGTGCGCGGCGCGCGGGTCCAGCAGACCGAGCTCGTGCCCGGCACGCCGGTCCACCTGGGCAACGCGACCGACGGCCCGCGGCTGAATCTGAGCGCCGCCGCCGCGCCGCAGCAGGCCGTACCGCAGCAGGCGGCCCCGGCCTACCAGGCCCCGGCGCCCGCCTACCAGGCCCCGGCCCAGCAGGCCGCCCCGGCGTACCAGGCCCCTGCCCAGGCTCAGCCGCAGCAGCAGGCCTGGCAGCAGCAGCCGCAGCAAGCCGCCGCCCACCAGCAGCCGCAGCAGCCGCACTTCCCGCAGCAGCAGGGCGGCGGCGCCGGTGTGCCGGCACAGGGCGCCGCTCCCGCGTACGGCGGTGACCGCAGCCCGACGACGTTCCACCAGATCGCCGTCGGCCGCGTCATGCGGATCGGCCGTGCGCTGGAGAACGAGCTGGTCGTCTCGGACCTCCAGGTCTCGCGCCACCACGCCGAGTTCCGCTCGGCGAACGGCCGCTTCGAGATCCACGACCTCGGCAGCCACAACGGCACCTACGTCAACGGCCAGCCGCTGCCCAAGTCCGGCACCGCGCTGCTCGGTCCGAACGACATCGTCGGCGTCGGCCACTCGACGTTCCGGATCGTCGGCGACCGGCTCGAGGAGTTCGTCGACACCGGTGACGTCTCCTTCTCGGCCCGCCACCTGACGGTGACGGTCGACGGCGGCAAGCAGATCCTCAAGGACGTCACCTTCGGCGTCCCGGAGAAGTCGCTCATCGGCGTCATCGGGCCCTCCGGCTCCGGAAAGTCGACGCTGCTCAAGGCGCTGACCGGCTACCGGCCCGCCAACGAGGGCGACGTCCTCTACGACAACCGCAACCTGTACAAGCAGTTCGCGGAGCTCCGCCAGCGCATCGGCCTGGTCCCGCAGGACGACATCCTGCACAAGGAGCTGAAGGTCAGCACGGCCCTCAAGTACGCGGCCAAGCTCCGTTTCCCCGGCGACACCGCCGAGTCCGAGCGCGCCGCGCGCATCAACGAGGTCCTGCGCGAGCTCAAGCTCGACATCCACAAGGACAAGAAGATCACCGCGCTCTCGGGCGGTCAGCGCAAGCGCGTGTCCGTGGCGCTCGAGCTGCTCACCAAGCCCTCGCTGATCTTCCTGGACGAGCCCACCTCCGGCCTCGACCCGGGCATGGACCGCGACGTCATGCAGCTGCTGCGCGGCCTCGCCGACGACGGCCGCACGGTCCTGGTCGTCACCCACTCCGTGGCCGAGCTGTCGCTGTGCGACAAGCTGCTGGTCATGGCCCCGGGCGGTTCGGTCGCGTACTTCGGCCCGCCGGACGAGGCGCTGAACTTCTTCGGCTACACCACGTGGGCGGACGTCTTCTCGGCCTTCGAGAACTACCGCGACTACGACTGGGCCGGCCGCTGGAAGGGCTCGCAGCACTACCAGCTGTACGCCGCCGACCTCGACTCGGTCGCCCCGCAGCAGGTCGCGATGCCGCCGATGCAGCAGATGATGCCGCCGAAGGCGCAGGGCTGGGGCGACCAGCTGTGGACCCTGATCCGCCGCTACGTCTCGGTGATCGCGTCCGACAAGGGCTTCATGGCCCTCATGCTGATCCTGCCCGCGGTCCTCGGCGTGGTCTCGACGGTCATCCCCGCGACCTTCGGCCTCGCGCCGCCGAAGCCGCCGTCCCGGTTCAACGGCGACGCCGGCACGATCATGCTGATCCTCTGCGTCGGCATGTGCTTCTCGGGCGCCGCGAACTCGGTCCGTGAGCTGATCAAGGAACGGGTCATCTACGAGCGCGAGCGCGCCACCGGCCTGTCCCGGTCGGCGTACCTCATGTCGAAGGTGATCGTCCTCGGCTTCATCACGGCCATCCAGGGCGCGGTCATCTGCGCCATCGGCTTCGCCCCGCGCGACCTGCCCACCGAGGGCCTGCTCATGCCGCCGGCCGTCGAGCTCTGCCTGTCGGTCACCGCGCTCGGCTTCACGTCGATGATGTTCGGCCTCGTGATCTCCTCGCTGGTGAAGACCGCCGAGAAGACCATGCCGCTGCTGGTCATGTTCGCGATCGTCCAGGTCGTCTTCACCGGCATCCTCTTCCAGGTGTACGACTCGCCGGGCCTGGAGCAGTTCGCCTGGCTGATGCCGTCGCGCTGGGCGGTCGCCGCCGCGGGCACCACGCTCGACCTCGGCAAGCTCATGCCGCCGTGGGACCAGCAGAACCCGACCAACACCGACCCGCTGTGGGAGCACTCGGTCGCCCAGTGGGGCGTGAACATCACGATCCTGCTGCTCATCGGCGTCGCCTGCGGATTCGCCGTGCAGAAGCTGCTGCGCCGCCACGAGCCCGAGGTCATGCGCAACTAGCCGGCACCGCTGCGCGCAGGCCCCGCCACAAACGCCTCAGGGCGGCACCCGGATACCGGGTGCCGCCCTGAGGCGCATGGGGGTTGCTACGCCAGTGGCCCTCAGTAGGCGCTGTTGACGTTGTCGATCGAGCCGTAACGGTCGGCGGCGTAGTTGGCCGCGGCGACGATGTTGGCGACCGGGTGGTACTGGTCCAGCGGGGTGCCGGGGACGTGGTACGCGAGGAAGGTCGGCTTGATGACCTGGAGCAGACCCTTCGAGGGGATACCGTTCTGGGCGTTGATGTCCCAGTTGTTGATCGCCCGCGGGTTGCCGCTCGACTCGCGCATGATGTTCTTGTACAGGCCGTTGTACGTGCCCGGAATCTTGTGCGCCTTCATGATCGCCAGCGACTCCTTGATCCAGCCGTCAAGGTTGTTCGCGTAGACCGGCTTGCGGACGGTGGAGCGGCTGGCGGCCGCCTTCGCCTCGCGGTCCTTCTTCGCCTTGGCTGCGGCGTCGGCGTCGGCCTTCGCCTTCGCGGCGGCGGCCTTGGCCTTCACCGCGGCCTCGAGCTTCGCGGCGTCCGTGGCCAGCTTGGACTGCGCGGAGAGGTGCTGCACGGTCTTGGCCTGGACACCCTCGACAGCCTGGGTCCACGCCACGGGGGCGGCGGCCACGGTCGTACCGGCGTCGGCGGTGCCGGCGGGGACGAGGGTGGCGGCCACGGCGGCGGCGCCGATGGTGGCAACGGCGGCGAAGGACATCTTGTGCGCCTTCGTCAGACGACGAATCTGGCCGGGGGTGCTGGTCTTGGACATGCGTAGCAACCTCTTCGAATAGCGGGAGCCGCAGGAAAGCACCGTTCGGATCCGGGATCCGGTGGTGCTGTGCGACGGGAGCAATTCTTAGCGGCGGCAAAATCTTGTGGCAAAGGTGTGACGTACGATCCCGCTTAGTGGATCAGGGGGCGCCGACTGGCCCGAAATTTCGGGCTATGCGCTAGGCGCAGCAGTGCTGACACCGTCTTTACGCGTCCACTAGGCACCTTCGTAAGTGACGTGGGTCCTATGCGCGGGCTCACATCGGCCACGTAACGGTCTCACCATGCGTTGCTAGAGCAATGCATTCTGTAACGGAATTCTCCGACCTGAGGACCACAAACCCCCGCCGGCCCTCATCCCCAAGGCAGACAAGACCCCCGCGACCCCCTCCCGAAGGAGGAGGAGACACCGCCCCCGGCCCTAGGGCTCGAGCCCGATCCTGCAGGTCAGAGCCACTAGTACGGTGAGCCCATGACCGGTAGTCCCGTGTTCGGCGGACCCCGCGGCGGCCTCGCCGCCGTGAGTACCGCGCTGCTCGCCATGAGCCGCCGGCTGGAGGTCCGCGACGTGCTGCGCACGATCGTCGTCTCGGCCCGCGAGCTGCTCGACGCCGAGTACGCGGCCCTGGGCGTCCCGGACGACCACGGCGGCTTCGCCCAGTTCGTCGTCGACGGCATCACCGAGGAGCAGTGGCGCCGGATCGGCCCGCTGCCCCGCCAGCACGGCATCCTCGCCGCGATGCTCCACCAGGACGGCCCCGAGCGGCTGGCCGACGTACGCAAGGACCCCCGCTTCGAGGGCTGGCCCGCCGCCCACCCCGAGATGTCCGACTTCCTCGGACAGCCCGTCCGCGACGGCGAGGAGACCCTCGCCGCCCTCTTCCTCGCCAACAAACGCAGACCCGGCGGCTTCACCGAGGAGGACGAGGAGCTCCTCGCCCTCCTCGCCCAGCACGCGGCGATCGCCCTCACCAACGCCCGGCTCTACGAGCGCAGCCGCGAGCTCACCATCGCCGAGGAGCGCTCACGCCTCGCCCACGAGCTGCACGACGCCGTGGCCCAGAAGCTCTTCTCGCTCCGCCTGACCGCCCAGGCCGCCGCCGCCCTCGTGGACCGCGACCCGGCCCGTGCCAAGGGCGAGCTCCAGCAGGTCGCCGTCCTCGCCGCGGAGGCCGCCGACGAGCTGCGCGCCGCCGTGACCGAGCTGCGCCCGGCCGCCCTCGACGAGGACGGCCTCGTCGCCACCCTCCGGGACCAGGCGCACGTACTCGACCGCGCCCACACCGCGCACGTCACCTTCACCTGTGACGGAGTACGGGCCCTCCCGGCGACCCAGGAGGAGGCACTGCTCCGCGTCGCCCAGGAGGCCCTCCACAACGCCCTGCGGCACTCGGGCGGCGACCGCGTCGAGGTCACCCTCGCCCGCCGGGACGCCGGAGCCGTCCTGACCGTCACGGACAACGGAAGCGGCTTCTCCCCCTCCTCGATCCGCGCGGCCGGGCGCCACCTCGGCCTGGTCTCCATGCGGGACCGGGCGAGCGGTGTCGGCGGCCGCCTCACCGTGCACTCGGAGCCCGGTACGGGCACCACGATCGAGATGGAGGTCCCCGGTGGCTGACACACCCATCCGCGTTCTGCTCGTGGACGACCACCAGGTGGTCCGCCGCGGCCTGCGCACGTTCCTGGAGGTCCAGGACGACATCGAGGTGGTCGGGGAGGCCGCCGACGGCGAGGAGGGCGTGGCCCGCGCCGAGGAGCTGCGGCCCGACGTGATCCTCATGGACGTCAAGATGCCGGGCACCGACGGCATCGAGGCCCTGCGCAGGCTGCGTGCGCTGGCCAACCCGGCGCGGGTGCTGATCGTCACCAGCTTCACCGAGCAGCGGACGGTCGTGCCGGCCCTGCGCGGCGGCGCCGCGGGATACGTCTACAAGGACATCGACCCCGACGCCCTGGCCGGAGCGATCCGCTCCGTCCACGCCGGGCACGTGCTGCTCCAGCCGGAGGTGGCGCAGGCCCTGCTCTCCCAGGACGGACAGCCGTCGTCGAGCCGGGGCGGCTCCCTGACCGAGCGGGAGCGGGAGGTCCTGTCCCTGATCGCGGACGGCCGCTCCAACCGGGAGATCGCCCGCGCGCTGGTGCTGTCCGAGAAGACGGTCAAGACGCACGTCTCGAACATCCTGATGAAGCTGGACCTCGCGGACCGCACCCAGGCGGCGTTGTGGGCGGTCAGGCACGGGATCACCGACTGAACCCGGCCGGAGCGGGCCAGAAACGGACCGTCCAGCTCCGATCCCGGATTCATACGGTCGGGTGTATGTCGCCCACATGGCGTATCCCGTTCATCGGATGACCGTTCTTCATGACGTGCCGCGGCGGCTGGCCGCGGCAGACGTAACGGAGGACGAAGAACGTGAAGAACATCAAGAAGGCCACTGCCGTCACCATGATCGCGGGCGGCCTCCTTGCCGCGGCCGCCGGCGTCTCCTCGGCGCACGGCGGTGCGTCGGCGGAGGGCGAGGCCGCGGGATCGCCCGGCGTCGTCTCCGGAAACCTCATCCAGGCCCCCGTCAACGTCCCGGTGAACGTGGTCGGCAACACCGTCACGGTGATCGGCCTGCTGAACGGCGCCTTCGGCAACACCGGCGTGAACGCCTGACGCCCCCTCCACCGGCCCCGCTTCCCCCACCTCTCCCCGGGAAGCGGGGCCGCGGTGCGTTCAGCCCCGCTCGCGCTCCTCCACCGCCGAGTTGTACGCCGCGACCAGCGCCCGCCGGGCCACCCGCTCCACCGGACGCAGCGCCTCCGCCCTCGCCGCCATCTCCGAGGCGGCCACCGCACCGCCCGGCCCGTGCTCGTACGCCAGCGACACCAGCAGATCCACCCGCTGCGCCAGCGACAGCACCCGCACCGCCCGCGCCGGATACCCCGGCGCCAGCACCTCCCGCCCGGCCTCCGCCCGCGCCCGGTACGCCGACAGCGCGGCCTCCGCCACCGGCCCCGACCCCGCCACGTCCAGCCGGGTCAGCACCACCGTCGCCTCGCGCAGCGCCTCCGCCAGCTCCCGCTCCGCCTCACCGAGCGACGGCACGTCCGCCGGCGGGGCCTCCCGTACCGGCAGGCAGTGCCAGGTCACCGAGACGTGCACGTCCCCCTCCGGCCCGGCCTCGGCCACCTCCGGCACCAGACCCAGCGCCGTGCCCACCGCGACCACCGCCTCCTCGGCATCCAGCGCCCGCGCATTGAACTCCGCAGGCCCGCTCAGCCCCAGCGGATGCCCCGGCGCCGGCAGCGCCACCCGCAGCCCGGTCACCCCCAGCGCTCGCATCCGCCCGAGCGCCAGCGTGAGGCCCACCGGACCCGACTCGCCGGGCAGCCCCTCCACCCGGTGCACGGCGTCCTCGCCCACGATCGACAACACGGCCTCGTCGGGCGAGACCAGTCCGGCCAGCAGTGCGTTCCCCCAGGCGGCCAACCGCCCTGAACGTGGTTCGAAAAGCATTCCCCCACTTTACGGATCACCCCGGATCCGGGCCCGCGGCCCACCTGGCGCCCGGACCCCTCGCCGAGTGGCGTAGGTTTTCCCCTGGGGCTGCGCCTACCGGTGCACAGACGAAACCGAGACTGCAAGGGGAGACAACACGCTCATGAGCGATGTTCTGGAGCTGGTGGACGTATCCGTGGTCCGCGAGGGCCGGGCTCTGGTGGACCAGGTCTCCTGGTCGGTGAAGGAGGGCGAGCGCTGGGTGATCCTCGGCCCCAACGGCGCCGGCAAGACCACGCTGCTGAACCTCGCCTCCAGCTACCTCTTCCCCACCAAGGGCTCCGCCACCATCCTCGGCAGCACCCTCGGCAAGCCCGGCAGCGACGTCTTCGAGCTGCGCCCGCGCATCGGCGTCGCCGGCATCGCGCTCGCCGACAAGCTCCCCAAGCGCCAGACCGTCCTGGAGACCGTCCTCACCGCTGCCTACGGCATGACGGCGACCTGGCAGGAAGAGTACGAGGAGATCGACGAGCAGCGCGCCCGCGCCTTCCTCGACCGCCTCGGCATGACCGAGTACCTCGACCGGAAGTTCGGCACCCTCTCCGAGGGCGAGCGCAAGCGCACCCTGATCGCCCGCGCCCTGATGACCGACCCCGAGCTGCTCCTCCTCGACGAGCCCGCCGCCGGCCTGGACCTCGGCGGCCGCGAGGACCTCGTACGCCGCCTGGGCCGCCTCGCCCGCGACCCGCTCGCGCCGTCCATGGCGATGGTCACGCACCACGTCGAGGAGATCGCCCCCGGCTTCACCCACGTCCTGATGATCCGCCAGGGCAAGGTCGTCACCGCGGGCCCGATCGACCTCGAGCTGACCTCCCGCAACCTCTCGCTCTGCTTCGGCCTCCCGCTCGTCGTCGAGCGCAACGACCACGACCGCTGGACCGCCCAGGGCCTTCCGCTGCGCTAGTAGCGGCGGGCACCGCCGGTACGGGCGCCGTCGCACCCTGTCCCGACCGCGCCCGCCCGACCTACCATGACCATGTGAACATCGACGCGTGGCTGTGGTGGCTCATCGGCGCGGTCGGACTGGGCATCCCGCTCGTCCTGACGGCGATGCCGGAGTTCGGCATGTTCGCCGTCGGCGCGGTCGCGGCCGCCGTCACGGCGGCGTTCGGCGGGGGAGTCGTCGCCCAAGTCCTGGTCTTCGTCGTCGTGTCGGTGGCACTCATCGCCGTCGTCCGCTCGATCGCCAACCACCACCGCGAGCAGCGGCCCCAACACCGCACCGGAATCGACGCATTGAAGGGCAGAAGCGCGCTCGTCCTCGAACGCGTCGACGGCAGCGGAGGCCGGATCAAACTCGCCGGCGAGATCTGGTCCGCCCGCACCCTCGACGCGGACAGCAGCTTCGAACCGGGCCAGCAGGTGGACGTCGTGGAGATCGACGGAGCCACCGCGGTCGTGATGTGAGCTTGTGAGCCAAGGAGCCGACCCGCGGCGGCGAGGTCTGCGAGACTCGCCCAACGGGGCAGCACAGACAGCCGGAAGGGCACGGGGAACCGCATGCAACCGATCATCATCGTCCTGATCATTCTGGTGGTTCTGGTCTTCATCGCACTGGTCAAGACGATCCAGGTGATCCCGCAGGCCAGCGCCGCCATCGTCGAACGCTTCGGCCGCTACACGCGCACCCTCAACGCGGGCCTCAACATCGTCGTCCCGTTCATCGACTCGATCCGCAACCGCATCGACCTGCGCGAGCAGGTCGTGCCGTTCCCGCCGCAGCCGGTCATCACCCAGGACAACCTGGTCGTCAACATCGACACGGTCATCTACTACCAGGTGACCGACGCCCGCGCCGCGACGTACGAGGTCGCCAGCTACATCCAGGCCATCGAGCAGCTCACCGTCACCACCCTGCGCAACATCATCGGCGGCATGGACCTCGAGCGGACCCTGACCTCCCGCGAGGAGATCAACGCGGCCCTGCGCGGAGTCCTCGACGAGGCCACCGGCAAGTGGGGCATCCGCGTCAACCGCGTCGAGCTCAAGGCGATCGAGCCGCCGACCTCCATCCAGGACTCGATGGAGAAGCAGATGCGCGCCGACCGGGACAAGCGCGCCGCGATCCTCCAGGCCGAAGGCGTCCGGCAGTCCGAGATCCTGCGCGCCGAGGGTGAGAAGCAGTCCTCCATCCTGCGCGCCGAGGGTGAGGCCAAGGCCGCGGCCCTGCGCGCCGAGGGCGAGGCGCAGGCCATCCGTACGGTCTTCGAGTCCATCCACGCCGGCGACGCCGACCAGAAGCTCCTCGCCTACCAGTACCTCCAGATGCTCCCGAAGATCGCCGAAGGCGACGCCAACAAGCTCTGGATCGTGCCCAGCGAGATCGGAGACGCGCTCAAGGGCCTCTCGGGAGCCATGGGCAACTTCGGCCCCATGGGCGGCGGTTCCGGCTTCAACCCGCAGAACTCCGGCAAGTCCGCCGGAGTCGACGGGAACGGTGCCGGCAACGGTGCGAACGGCACGGACCGGCGCGAGCAGCCCCCGATCGACTGACCCCCGCCCGCCCCGGACCGGCATCCCCTCCTGCATGATCAGTGAGGCCCCTCGACCTTCATGGCGGGGAGGCGACTCACTCATGCAAAGGGGATGGCCCAGTCCATGTCCATGTCCATCTGGGAATCAGTGGCGGTGTTCGCGGCAGGCATCGGCGCCGGCACCATCAACACCATCGTCGGCTCCGGCACGCTCATCACCTTCCCGGTGCTGCTCGCCACCGGACTCCCGCCCGTCACCGCCAACGTGTCCAACACCCTCGGCCTGGTGCCCGGTTCCATCAGCGGAGCCATCGGCTACCGCAAGGAGCTCCAGGGCCAGCGCCGCCGCATCATCCGGCTCGGCGCCGTCTCCCTCGTCGGGGGACTCGCGGGCGCCGTCCTGCTCCTCACCCTGCCGTCGGACTCCTTCGACACGATCGTGCCCGTCCTCATCGGACTCGCCCTCGTGCTCGTCATCCTCCAGCCCCGGCTCGCCGCGGCCCTGCGCAGGCGCCAGGAAGCCGCCGGAGGAGACACCGGACACCCCGACGGCGGCCCCGCCCTGCTCACCGGAATGCTGCTCTCCAGCATGTACGGGGGCTACTTCGGCGCCGCGCAAGGCGTGCTCTACATCGGCCTGATGGGCCTGCTGCTCCACGAGGACCTGCAGCGCATCAACGCCGTCAAGAACGTCATCGCCGCCCTGGTGAACGGCATCGCGGCCGTCTTCTTCCTCTTCGTCGCCGACTTCGACTGGACGGCCGTGCTGCTGATCGCCGTCGGTTCCACCCTCGGCGGCCAGATCGGCGCCAAGGTCGGCCGCCGCCTGTCGCCGACCGTGCTCCGCGCGGTCATCGTGACGGTCGGCGTCATCGCGATCGTCCAGCTGCTGCTGCGCTGAGCGACGTAGCGGAATTACGTCGCCCAGCGCACCGGCGATCATGCGGCGGGACCAGCCGGACCGGCCTGACTAGGCGGAACGCTCCAGCCAGTCAGGGAGCGCATCGCGGCCCCCCACCCCCAGGGCCAGCAGCATGGCGTCCGCCGGAGACGGTACGAAGGGCTTCCGGAGGAGCGGCATTCCCGCCTCCTCCGGAGTCCGGGCCGCCTTGCGGTGATTGTCCTCGGCGCAGGACGCCACCGTGTTCAGCCACGTGTCCCCACCGCCCTGGGCGCGGGGCAGTACGTGGTCCACGGTCGTCGCGCGCTTCCCGCAGTACGCGCACCGGTGCTGGTCCCGGACCAGCACCCCCCTCCGTGACCAGGGGGCATGTCTTCGGAACGGCACCCGTACGTACCGGCACAACCTGATCACCCGGGGCAGCGGAAGATCCATGGAGGCACCGCGCACACGCAGTTCCGGATGCGACTGCTCGACGACGGCCTTGTCCTGGAGCACCAGGACCACAGCCCGGTTCAGCGTCACCGTCGACAGCGGCTCGAAGCTCGCATTCAGCACCAGCGTGTCCCGCATCTCGCCCACCTCCCGTGTGCAGGCCCGCAACCACCCTGGCGGCAGGGCCCGCAACCACTCTGGCCGCGCGCGCCACGCGGGACAACGCAATAAAAATGCCCGGTCCTGGTCGTCTTTAGACCAGGACCGGGCAAACGCACGGCGAACGATCAGCTCGCGGGGGCCTCGTACTCACCGATCAACTGCGCCCGCCCCAACGAGTGGAAACGCAGATTGAATCCGACGGCCGCCGGAGTGGCGTCAGCCCCGGGGCCCAGCTTCTCCTGGTCCACCGCATACACGGTGAACACGTACCGGTGCCGTTCCCCGGCCGGCGGAGCAGCCCCGCCGAAGTCCCTCGTGCCGTAGTCGTTCCGTACGTGCACGGCCCCGGCGGGCAGCCCCTCGAACTTCCCGCTCCCCGCCCCGGCCGGCAGCTCGGTGACCGACGCAGGCAGATCGAAGAGCACCCAGTGCCAGAACCCGCTGCCCGTCGGGGCGTCCGGGTCGAAGCACGTCACCGCGAAACTCTTCGTCCCCTCCGGGAACCCCTCCCACCGCAGATGCGGCGAGAGGTTCCCGCCCTTCAGGACCTGGGCATCGCCAAGGTCCGCACCGGGCTCGAGGTCCACGCTCTCCACGGAGAACGCGTGCACCTGAGGGTGGAAGTCGTGCGGAAGGGGTGCCCTGTTCTGCTCGGCCACTGCTGAACCTCCTGATCGCGAACCGGTACCGAACCAGTACCGGGCCCGAGCCTAGAACCAGTTGCGCTGCGAACCCACGGACGCGATCCACTGGTTGAGGTAAGCAGCCCAGTCGGTCTCCTGGTACGACTGCAGACCCACCTGGAAGCAGCGGTACGTGTCACTGCCCTCGGAGAACAGCCCGGACTTCTTGTCCATCTCCAGCACGACGTCCATCTCGCGGCCGTCCGAGACGAAGGTCAGCTCGACCTGGTTCAGCCCGCGGTACTGCGACGGCGGCAGGAACTCGATCTCCTGGTAGAACGGCAGCGTCTGGCGCGTCCCGCGGATGTGCCCGCGCTCCATGTCCGCACTGCGGAAGCCGAAGCCGAGCTGACGGAAGGCGTCGAGGATCGCCTGCTGCGCCGGCACCGGGTGCACGTTGATCGGGTCGAGGTCGCCGGCGTCCACCGCACGCGCGATCTCCAGCTCGGTGCTGACCCCGATGTTCATCCCGTGCAGGTGCTGACCCCCGAAGTGGGTGATCGGCGTCTCCCACGGGATCTCCAGCCCGAACGGCACCACGTGCAGGGCGCCCGCCTGCACCTGGAAGGCACCGCCGAGGCGCTGCTTGGTGAAGACGATGTCCTGCTTGTACTCCTGGTCGCCGCCCTCCACCTCGACCCGCGCCTGCAGGCCGACGGACAGGCCCTCGATCTGCTGCTCGACGGACCCGCCCTGGATGCGGACCTCGCCCTGGACGATCCCGCCCGGCACCACGTTCGGCTCGGTGATGATCGTGTCCACCGAAGCACCGCCGGCACCCAGCGCCGCGAACAGCTTCTTGAACCCCATGCTCTGACTCCCCTTGAAGGCTCGTGCGACTACCGCTTACGAGTACACACTGACAAACGCGGAACCTTAGGCCCCGGTTGCAGGTGTGCGCGTTCCACTACGCTCGAGCGGATGAGCGCGCGCCCCGACCGTACGCCCCTGGCCCGGTCCTTCTTCGACCGGCCGGTCCTCACGGTGGCCCCGGATCTCCTCGGCCGTGTACTGGTCCGGCGTACACCCGAAGGCCCCCTCGAGCTCCGCATCACGGAGGTGGAGGCGTACGAGGGCGAAGCCGACCCGGGCTCCCACGCCTACCGGGGCCGCACCCGGCGCAACGCATCGATGTTCGGTCCGCCCGGACACGCGTACGTCTACTTCATCTACGGGATGTGGTTCAGCCTCAACCTGGTGTGCGGCCCACGGGACCACGCGAGCGGGGTCCTGCTGCGCGCGGGTGAGATCACCGTGGGTGCAGACCTGGCCCGCAAACGTCGACTTTCAGCCAGAAGCGACAAGGAACTGGCCAAAGGCCCGGCTCGGCTGGCCACGGCCCTGGCGGTGGACCGCTCCCTGGACGGCGCCGACCTCTGTGCCGGTCCGGAATCCCCCCTGGCACTCCTGACGGGCACTGCCACCTCACCCGACCTGGTGAGCAACGGTCCCCGCACGGGGGTCGGCGGCGCCGGCGCGGGCCACCCCTACCGCTATTGGATCACCCACGACCCGACGGTGAGCCCGTATCGCGCCCACGCGCCACGCCGCCGCTCAACTTGACTCGCCCTTGGCGGACGCCTAACGTAGCCCGAGCCGCTTGAACGGGGCACTGCTATCAGCAGACCCCCGGAGCGGCCAACCCACTACCTACGACGTACCCCTGACGGGGTCGATTTCGGCATGCCCGAATTCGAATCCGTTGGCTCGATTATGAGTCGCAAGGGATAAGCGCTAAAGTGGTGGAACGCCGAAAGGCAAAGGCCCCCAACGGCCACCGGAATTCAAATCCAAGTTCGGAAACGACAACGGAAATGATCTGGTAGAGTTGGAAACGAAGAACGAAGCCCGGAGGAAAGCCCCAGTAAGTGTTACTGAGGGTGAGTACAAAGGAAGCGTCCGTTCCTTGAGAACTCAACAGCGTG